>NZ_JBIBUK010000027.1:0-84026 GCF_043079345.1 Streptomyces sp. NPDC015220
GCGTTGACTTTTGGCACGCTGTTGAGTTCTCAAGGAACGGACGCTTCCTTCGTACTCACCCTCTCGGGCTTTCCTCCGGGCGCTTCCCTTCGGTGATCCAAACTCTATCAGGCTTTTCCGGTCCCCCTGACCACCGTCCCGCAGACATGCGGAAGGCGATCCCGAGATAGGATCTGTCTCTGACAAGTTGGGTGCTACCGGGCGGGCACGCTGTTCACGTCGCTCGTCCCCGGCAGGAGTAAGACTCTACATGGGTCGCCCGAGCGGGTGCAAATCCATTGGTTTGGTGGTCTAGACCACCAATCGGAGCTGTCGTAAGCTCTCGCCCGGAACCGGTACTTACCGTGACATACCCTGCTGCACAGTGCGCCGTCCGGGACAAGCACTGGCGGCCCATCGAATCTCCACCCCTGGGAGGCTTCCCATGACCACCGTGACGTCCCCGCTCGCCGGACGCGCCATCGGACTCGCCGCCGTGCCGGATCCGGTCTTCTCCGGCGCCATGGTCGGCCCGGGCACCGCGATCGACCCCGTACGTGAGCCCTCCGAAGCGGTCGCGCCCGTGGACGGTGTCATCGTCTCGCTGCACCCCCACGCGTTCGTCGTGGTCGACGACCAGGGGCACGGGGTGCTCACCCACCTCGGCATCGACACCGTGCAGCTCAACGGCGAGGGCTTCGAGCTGCTCGTCGCCAAGGGCGACAGGGTGACGCGCGGCCAGGCCGTGGTGCGCTGGAACCCCGCCGCCGTCGAGACCGCCGGCAAGTCCCCCGTCTGCCCGGTCGTGGCCCTCGAGGCCACCGCCGAATCCCTCTCCGATCTCCGTGACAGCGGCGATGTGAAGGCCGGCGACAGCCTGTTCGCCTGGGAGTGACACACCGCCGTGCGCGGCACGGCGACCAGAACGACCACCGCGGCGGCGCAGCCGCCGCACTAACGGAGACGGGTGAGATGGACACAACGCTGCGAGGCGTCGGCGTGAGCCACGGGGTGGCGATCGGCGAGGTTCGCCACATGGGCACGGCGGTGCTGGAACCGCCCGCCAAGCAGATACCGGCACAGGAGGCGGAGCGCGAGCAGGGGCGGGCCCGGCAGGCCGTGGAGGCTGTGGCGGCCGACCTGACGGCGCGCGGCAATCTGGCGGGGGGCGAGGCCCAGGCGGTGCTCGAGGCGCAGGCCCTGATGGCGCAGGACCCCGAGCTGATCGCGGACGTGGACCGGCGCATCGCCGTCGGCAGCACCGCCGAGCGCGCCGTCTACGACGCCTTCGCCGCCTACCGGGATCTGCTGGCCGGTGCGGGCGAGTACCTCGCCGGCCGGGTGGCCGACCTCGACGACGTGCGGAACCGCATCGTCGCGCGCCTGCTCGGGGTACCCATGCCGGGTGTGCCGGACAGCGACCGGCCGTACGTCCTGGTCGCCCGTGACCTGGCGCCCGCCGACACGGCGCTGCTGGACCCGACGCTCGTCCTGGGCTTCGTCACCGAGGAGGGCGGGCCGACGAGCCACAGCGCGATCCTGGCGCGGGCGCTCGGGGTGCCGGCCGTCGTCGCGCTGCCCGGCGCCGGCGAGCTGGCCGAGGGCACGGTGATCGCCGTGGACGGCAGCACCGGTGAGATCTTCGTCAACCCCGGGGACGAGAAGAAGGCCGAGCTCGAGGCCGCGGCCGCCGAGCGGAAGGCCGCGCTGGCCGAGTCGACGGGCCCGGGCGCCACCTCCGACGGGCACCGGATGCCGCTGCTCGCCAACATCGGCGGTCCCGCGGACGTGGCGGCGGCGGTCGAGGCCGGGGCGGAGGGCGTGGGCCTCTTCCGGACCGAGTTCCTCTTCCTGGACGACAACGAGAACGCGCCGTCCGAGGAGAAGCAGGTCGAGGCCTACCGGCAGGTGCTGGAGGCCTTCCCCGAGGGCCGTGTCGTCGTGCGGGTGCTGGACGCGGGCGCGGACAAGCCGCTCGACTTCCTGACGCCGGCCGACGAGCCGAACCCCGCCCTCGGCGTACGCGGTCTGCGGACGCTGCTCGACCACCCGGAGGTGCTCCGCACGCAGCTGACGGCGCTCGCCAAGGCGGCCGAGGGACTGCCGGTCCACCTCGAGGTCATGGCTCCCATGGTGGCGGACCGGGCGGACGCCAAGGCCTTCGCGGACGCCTGCCGCGCGGCGGGGCTGCACGCGAAGTTCGGCGCGATGGTCGAGATCCCGTCCGCCGCGCTGCGGGCGCGCTCGGTGCTGCGGGAGGTCGAGTTCCTGTCGCTGGGTACCAACGACCTCGCGCAGTACACCTTCGCCGCCGACCGGCAGGTGGGCGCGGTGTCCCGGCTCCAGGACCCGTGGCAGCCAGCGCTGCTGGACCTGGTCGCGATGGCGGCAGAGGCGGCCGGGGCCGAGGGCAAGAGCTGTGGTGTCTGCGGTGAGGCCGCCTCGGACCCGCTGCTCGCGTGTGTGCTGACCGGTCTCGGTGTCACCTCCCTTTCGATGGGTGCGGCTTCGCTGCCCTATGTCCGGGCGACGCTGGCCAAGTACACGCTGGCGCAGTGCGAGCGTGCGGCGGCGGCGGCGCGCGCGGCGGACAGCGCCGAGGAGGCCCGGCAGGCCGCTCAGGCAGTGCTGTCCGGGGAGTGATCCGGCCGCCGGCCCTTCCCCGGCCGGCCTGCGAGGGGCGCTTCACCCGCAGGTGAGGCGCCCCTTCGCGCGTTCAGTGCCGGTGCCGCGGCTCCGGCCCTTCCTCGCCGAGGTCGGGCGGGACGCAGTAGTCGACGCCGGATTCCGGTGCGATGAGGTCGCCCGATTCCGCGTCGGTGCAGTAGGCGTCGAAGACCTCGCCCGCGGTGAGGGGCTCCAGGCCGTCGGCGCGCAGCCGCCATCCGTACACCCGGTCGGGGACGCCCGTCGCGGTGGTGCGCATGACGAGGCCGCCGGGGCTGCGGGTGGCGATGCCGAGGGCCAGGACCGTGGTGAATTCGAGGGCCTCGGCCTCTTCCAGCCGGGTGACACCGCCCTCCTCGTCGTCCGCGTGGAGGACGGCGACCAGGGATTCCGGCGTGGTCGAGGCGCTGCACACCAGGTGCCGGCTGCCCGGTGGGGCCGTGTCGAGGATGCGGGCGAGAAGGCCCGCGGCCCTGGCGAAGGCGGCGCGGCCCATGTCCTCCCCGCAGGTGGCGCAGGGACCCAGACGGGTGAGAAGTGTGGAGGCGTACTCCCAGGTGGCCTGGCGGACGGCCTCGTCGACGAGGGCCGGGACGAGTTCGGCCAGGGGCCGGCCGTCGTAGGGGAGGGTCGCTCCGGTGGTCCCGATCTCGGCGGTGAAGCGGGCGCGGCTGGCCGGGGCGTCGGGTTCGAGGCCGGTGTCCGCGCAGTACTCGGCGTATTCCTCGGGGTCGAAGAGGGCCACCGTGGTGTGTCCGCCCAGCGCGGCCCTGGTCCTGAGGAGTGCTTCGACCTGCTGGAGGTAGGTGGTGTGGTCGTCGAAGGTGAAGCTGCGGTAGCGCCGCATGGCGCGGAAGTCCTGTTCGTCGGTGAGCAGGCCGATGGTGCCGGCGATCTCCCGGCGCAGGACGCGTCGCATCGTGTGGTCGTCGGTGTGCGCCATGTCTTCCCCCATGGTGTTGCCCCCTGCGCGCAGGGGTCGATCAATGCTCACTCACAGTAACCGGGGGCACTGACAACGGGGCGGGCGCGGCGTTCGCGGACGGTGCGGTGCTGGTCGAGACAGGTGGGCGCGTCGCCGGCGCCGGACACCGGCGGGGCCGTGGTCGCGGTGACGGTGAGGGGGCCGGTGCCGCGACGGTGCGGACCGGGTCCGGGCGCGGCGCGCGGGAGCCGGGGGCGGCGGGGGCCCGGGTGAGCGGCGTCGGGCGGGCGGTTCCGGCTGTCCTCGCAGCCGGGCGTGCGGATCTCCGTCGACGGCACGGCCGGCCCCGGACGTCGCCGCCGTGCTCGGCGGGGGTCCGGGGCCGGCCGCGGTGGCCGAGCGGCCTGCTCAGGCGCGCTTGCGGGCCAGGTCCTCGTAGAACCGCAGGAGGTCGAGGTCGTCGACGGAGCCGGGGTTGACGGCCTTCTCCAGGGGGGTGCCCTGGAGAAGGCGTTTGACCGGGACCTCGATGCGCTTGCCGGTGAGGGTGTGCGGGATGCCCGGTACCTCGACGACCTCGTCCGGGACGTGGCGCGGCGAGAGCTGTTCCCGGATGGTCCGCTTGATCCGGTCCAGGAGCGCGTCGTCGAGGGCGGCGCCGGGGGTCAGGTGGACGAAGAGGGGCATCCAGTAGCCGCCGTCGGGCTGTTCGACGCCGATGACGAGGCTTTCCTTGATCTCGGGAAGTTTTTCGACGGCTTCGTAGATGTCGGCGGACCCCATCCGCACGCCCTGGCGGTTGAGCGTGGAGTCGGAGCGGCCGTGGATGACCACCGAGCCGCGGGAGGTGAGTGTGATCCAGTCCCCGTGCCGCCACACGCCGGGGTACATGGCGAAGTAGCTGTCGTGGTAGCGGCTGCCGTCCGGGTCGTTCCAGAACTGGATCGGCATCGACGGCATGGGGTTGGTGACCACGAGTTCGCCGACCTCGTCGACGAGCGGTGCGCCGTCCGGGTCCCAGGACCGCAGGTCCGTGCCGAGGCAGGGCGCCTGCAGTTCGCCGATGTGGACCGGGAGGGTCGGTACGGCTCCCGCGAAGCAGGAGCACACGTCGGTGCCGCCGCTGACGGAGGCGATCCACAGGTCGTCGCGGACCTCGTCGCGCAGCCAGCGGAAGCCGTCGGGCGGCAGTGGCGAACCGGTGGTGGCGACGCACCGGACCGTGGACAGGTCGAAGTCGCGGGCCGGGTGCACCTCGGCCTTGCGGCAGGCCATGACGTACGCCGCGGAGGTGCCGAACAGGGTGGCTCCGGTGCGTTCGGCGACCCGCCACTGGGCGCCGGTGTCGGGGTGGCCGGGGCTGCCGTCGTACAGCACGACCGTCGTACCGGTCAGCAGTCCGGAGACGAGGAAGTTCCACATCATCCAGCCGGTCGACGTGTACCAGAAGAACCGGTCCGCCGGACCGAGGTCGCAGTGCAGGCCGATCTGCTTGAGGTGCTCGACCAGGATGCCGCCCTGGGACTGCACGATCGCCTTGGGCAGACCGGTGGTGCCCGAGGAGTAGAGCACCCACAGGGGGTGGTCGAACGGCACCTGTTCGAAGACGGGCTCCACGTCGGCGGAGGTCAGGGTCACCCACTCCAGCGCGCCCTCGGGGGCCGCGGTGCCGAGCAGGGGGATGTGCACGACGGCGCGCAGGGTGGGCAGTTCCTCGCGCAGCCGGGCGACGACGTCGCGGCGGTCGTGCTCCTTGCCGCCGTAGCGGTATCCGTCGACGGTGAAGAGGACGACCGGTTCCACCTGCTGGAAGCGGTCCAGGACGCTGCGGGCGCCGAAGTCGGGGGCGCAGGACGTCCAGACGGCGCCCACGGCGGCCGTGGCCAGCAGGGCGACGACGGCCTGGGGGATGTTCGGCAGGTAGCCGCTGACGCGGTCCCCCGGGCGCACACCGAGGGCACGGAGTTCGGCCGCCAGGGAGCCCACCTGGCGGCGCAGCTCGGACCAGGTCACGGGGTGCGGTTCGTGCGTCTCGTCGATGTGCAGGAGGGCGGGCTCGTCCGCGCGGGCCCCGGCCGCGCGCAGCGCGTGTTCGGCGTAGTTCAGGGTCGCGCCCGGGAACCACTGGGCCCCCGGCATCGAACGGTCGCCCAGCACCCGGGTGTACGGGGTCGAGAAGCGTACGTCGAACCACTCGGTGACCGCTTGCCAGAAGGCTTCCAGCTGTTCGACGGACCAGCGGTGCAGGGCCGGGTATCCGCCCTGGGCCGGCGCTCCGTGGTGCTCGGCCGCCCAGGCCTGGAACTTCGTGATCTGTGCCTGGGCGATCCGCTGCGGATCGGGCTGCCAGAGCGGCAGGGGGTTCACGGTCGACATGGCGGCTCCCGGACTGTGCGCGTCGTGTGCGTCGGTCCGCGCACGTGCTGGGGTGTGCGCGTGACGCGGCTGACAGGGACGATGCCACGTGATCGACTCCCGCACCAGGGCTCGCCCCACATAGTCCGTGGCGTGAAGATGTGGCCCGGGCCTGGGTGAACGGCAGTTGAACGACACACCCGCGCCGTCCCGTCGATGGCAGGGTGAGCGGCATGGAAGCTCGTGACCTGGTGTGTTCGGTGAAGGCGGTCGGTTCTTCGGGGGCGGCCCAGGGGCTGCGTACCGTACGGGCCGCCTGGCGCAGGCGGCGCGCCGATGCGAAGGGCCTGCCGGCCCGGGGGGCCGAACGCGCGCGGGTGCCCGGCGTGGTGCGCGACGCGCGGCCCGGGCCGGGGGGCGGTGTCGTGCGGTTCAGCCGCTCGGAGCTGCGCGTTCTGGTGGCCGTGAACGGCGCCGTCTTCTGGGGCTGGGACGGTGCGGGTCCCGAGCCGTCGTACGCGCTCGCCGGCCCCTGTCCGGAGCCGGACCCCCGTGCGGTGCTGGAGCCGGACAAGGAGGGCGGCTGGCGGGTGGTGGCCGAGCGGGTCACGGTCACCGTCTCGCGGCACGGCGCGGTGGAGGTGTGCACGCCGGGTGGCGTACCGCTGCGCCGAGACCTGCCGCCGCGGTGGTGGGAGCCGACGGCCGGCGGCGGTCCCGCGCGCTGGACGCAGCGCTCGGAGGTGGCCGCCGACGCCCGGTTCTTCGGCCTGGGCGGGCGGGCGTCGGGGCCACGGCTGCGCGACGGCACCTACCGCCTGTGGAACACCGATCCCGGTCGCGCGTTCGGGCCCGATGACGACCCGCTGTACATCACCATGCCCGTCCAGTTGGTCGTCGCGGACGCGGGCACGCACCTGGTGTTCCACGACAACTCCTGGGACGGCGCCGTCACGCTGCGGGAGGGCGTGGAGGGCGCCGGCTCGGATCATGACCGGGCGGGGACGAGTGAGCTCAGGATGGACGGAGGGCCGCTGCGCTGCTGGGTGGTCGTCGGCACTCCCGCGCGCGTGGCGCACGCCTGGGCCTCGCTCACCGGGGCGGCGGCGCTGCCGCCGGCCTGGGCCCTCGGCCACCACCACGCCCGGTCGGGTTTCGGCGGCGAGCAGGAGATGCGGCGGATCGTCGCGGGCCATCACGAGAACGGTCTGCCCCTGGACGCCGTCCACCTGGACAGCGACCACTTCGACGCCCACCAGGTGTTCACCGTCGACCAGGACCGCTTCCCCAAGCTGCCGGTGCTGGCCGAGGAGCTGCGCCGGGACGGGATCCGGCTGGTGTCGATCGTCGATCCCGCGGTGCGCGCCACGCCGGACAACGCCGTGTACCGGGCCGGCGCGGCCGGGGACGCCTTCGTGCGGGACGTCCCGGGCGGTCTCGTGCGGGGCGTCGGCCGGCCCGGGGAGGCGGTCTTCCCGGACTTCACGCACCCGCGGGTGCGGCGGTGGTGGGGCGGGCTCCACGAGGAGCGGCTGGCGCAGGGGTTCGCCGGCTTCTGGCACGACATGAACGAGCCGACCTCCTTCGCGGCCTTCGGCGAGACGACGCTGCCCCGGTCCGCCCGCCACTGTCTGGAGGGCCGGGGCGGCGACCATCGCGAGGCGCACAACGTGTACGGGCTGTGCATGGCCCGGGCCGGGTACGAGGGGTTGTGCGAACTGGAGCCCGGGGAGAGGCCGTTCGTCCTCTCCCGTTCGGGCTGGGCCGGGATGCAGCGCTACGGCGGGGCATGGTCGGGCGACGTGGCCACGGGCTGGCCGGGGCTGCGGGCGTCGCTGTCGCTGGTGCTGGGGCTGGGTCTGTCCGGGGTGCCCTATTCGGGACCGGACGTCGGCGGGTTGGACGGCGCTCCCTCGCCGGAGCTGTATCTGCGCTGGTTCCAGTTGGCCTCGTACCTGCCGCTGTTCCGGACGCACGCGGGCCCGCGGGCGGGGCACCGGGAGCCGTGGGAGTTCGGAGCGGAGGTGCTGCGGCACGCGCGGGCGGCGCTCGTCGAGCGCCGGCGTCTGCTGCCGTACTTCGTCACACTGGCGCATCTGGCGCGGCGTACGGGGGCGCCCTATGTCCGGCCGGTGTGGTGGGGCGCGCCGGAGGACCGTGCCCTGCGCGACTGCGAGGACGCGTTCCTGCTCGGCGACGGCCTGCTGGTGGCGCCGGTGCTGGAGCCCGGGGTGGAACGGCGGGTGGTGCGGCTGCCGCGGGGCCGCTGGTACGACACGGCGACGGGGCGGGCGTACGAGGGGCCGGGACAGGTGCTCGTCGACGCTCCGCAGGCGCGGATTCCGGTGTTCGCGCGTGCGGGCGCCGTGATTCCCGTACTGGGAGACCAGGGGGCCGTGGAGCTGGAGGTGTGGGCGCCCGCCCCGGGGCGGGCCGGGGGCGGGCTGGTGGTGCCGGACTCCGGCGACGGCTGGGACGAACCGGAGTTCGAGCGCTATGCGGTGCGTCGGCAGGGCCGGCGGGTGGTCGTGGAGTGCGAGCGGGAGGACGGTACGGGCGTGCCGTCCCGCCCGGTGCGGGTGCGTGGAACGGCCGCGGGCTGAGCTCAGACATACCGGCCCTCGAACCAGGCGCGTACGGCCAGGGTGTGCAGCGGGAACGCGAGTTCCTCGGGCCCGCGCAGCAGGTGCCGGCCCGAGGTCTCGGCCGTGGCCACCGGCTGCGGCAGGGCCTCGGCCGGGCGTTCCGGGAGCAGGCCGAAGAGCAGCAGGTGGCCGTCGGGCGCGCTCATGGCGTCGATGAGCCGCACGTCGCGGCTCGCCGCGTCGATGCCCGTCTCCTCCCTGAGTTCACGGACCACGGCGTGCCGCCAGTCCTCACGGTCGTCCAGGTAGCCGCCCGGCAGCGCGGTGCCCCCGCGCGCGGGGGCGATGGCCCGGGTGATCACGACCAGGGCGGTGCCCTCGGTGTCGTAGACGGGCTGGAGGGCCACCGCGACCGGCAGCGGGTTGCGGTAGGCCGCGGTCCCGCAGGCCGGGCAGGTGCGGGGCCAGCCGGAGATGCCCTCTCCGTAGGGCGCTCCGCAACTCGAACAGTGGGAACCGGCTGCGCAGTTGGCGGTCGGATGCTGATTTTCGGACACGCGCGGACTGTATCCGATCGAAAGGTGACCGTCTTCGGTCGGACGGCTCGGCGCCCGCCGCCCACTGGGAGGGACTTCCGGGAGACGAGGGGAAGGGCGGCGACGACGGCCGCGCGGGGGAACCGGAATTCCTTTCGCATACGCGGTGTGACCGGCCGGGGATCCTGCGTGAACACCTCATGAACTCGGCCCCGGCGTACGCGGGCGGGGCCATCATGCTCCCGTGCGTTACTGGACGGATACCCTGCGCTTCGCCTTCCAGCCAGTGGTCAATCTGGCCACCGGCGGGGTCACGGCCCTGGAGGTCCTGGCCCGGCCGGAGACCGGCGACGTCCTGGCCGAGGCCCGCCGCGATCCCGGGCTCGACGCCCGGCTGGCGGTGTCCGCGCTCCGCGCGGCGGCCCGCGCGGAGACCCTGCTGCCCCTGCACCTCAACGTGTTCGCCGGCACGCTCGCCGACCTCGGTGGCCTCGGTCCGCTGCACGACGCCGTCCGGGCGGTGGGGCGGCTGCCGTGGGAGGTGACGATCGACGTGGTGCCGCCGTACACGCACGTGCCCCAGCGGGCGCTGATGGAAGCGGTCGCCGTGGTGCGCGGGCAGGGTTTCCGGATCGGTGCGGACGGCGTCGGCGACGGGGACGTGCCGTTGCGGCTGCTCACCGACCTCGCCCCGGACCTGATGAAGCTCGACGCCTCGCTGCTGGCACGGCCGGCGGCGGTGCGGGCGATGCGCACGCTGTGCGAACAACTGGGGGCGCTGCTGGCCGTGGAGGGCGTCGAGACGGAACGGCAGTGCGCGGTGGCGCTGTCGGCCGGCGCGCAGCTGGCGCAGGGCGAGCTGTTCGCGCCGCCCGCCCGGCTGCCCGCCGCGGACGTGTACGTCCCGCCGCGCGCCCCCGAGACCGTGCCGACGCCGCGCTCGGGACCGTCGGTGCGGGAGTTCCTGCGTCCTGCCGCCCTGCTGCCGGCCGACGTCCCGGCGGGCCGGGTGCGGGCGCTGCTGACCGGGTCGCCCGACGTGTCGGGCGTCCTGCTCGTGGACGCCCGGGGGACGCCGCTGCGCTCGCTGCAGCGCTCGCGTTTCCTGCTGCTGATGTCCGGGCGCTTCGGCCATGCCCTGTACGCCGACCGGCCGGCCGCCAGGCTGGGCGACCCGCCGCGCACGGTGCCCCTGGACGCCTCGGCCTGGGAGGTGCTGGACGTGGTGGCGACCGGCGGCCGGGACCGCACCTCGGACGATGTCGCGGTCGTCGACCGGCATGGGCGGTGCGTGGGCGTGGTGCGGCCGGACGACCTCGTACGGGCGCTGGCCGAGTCCCGGGTCGAGGAGGCGGCGGGACTCAACCCCCTGACCCGGCTGCCCGGCTCGGACGCCGTCACGGGCGAGGTGGACCGGTGGATCGGCGAAGGACGCGCGTTCAGCCTGAGCTGGCTGGACATCGACCACTTCAAGCGGGTCAACGACGGTGCCGGGTTCGCGGCGGGTGACGAGTTGATCCGCTCCGTGGGGCGGGCGCTGCGGCGCGCGGCGACCGGGACCACCCGGGTGGCGCACATCGGCGGTGACGACTTCCTGGTGCTGGCGGATCCGGAGGCGCTTGATCCGCTGGCCGCCCAGGTGCTGGACGCGCCCTGGTCGGCGGGTGGCCGTCCGGTCACCCTCTCCCTGGCCACGGTCGTCTGCGCGGCGGGCAGCGTGCCCGACCACCGGCGGGCGGCCGCCTGTCTGGTACCGCTGAAGCAGGCCGCGAAGGCCCTGCGCGGGGCCGGCTGGGTCGTCGGGCGGGCGGGCCGGGCGGGCCACGAGATCCGCCGCGGGCGGACGGCGCCGGTCGGCCAGGCCGGGTGAGGGAGGCGGTCCGGCCGCGACGGCGGCACGCTCGGCGCCGGTCCGCCGGACGCGGCCGCGGATGGTGTGCGGCCCGCTCGGCGGCCGAGGTTCCGCGGGGCGTCGCCGGGTGCGGACCGGCCGAGCAGGACGATGCCCTCGACGATCGCCGTGAGACCCGTCGTCTCCCGGGTCGGCGCGGGAGCGTCGGTGGCGCGGGCGGTCTCCCGGACACCGGGCGGGCCGGTCTCGCCGCGCCCGGCCGACGGGTCCGGGCCCCGGCTCATCCCGCGCAGATTGCCCTCGGTGTAGGACAAAATGACACCAGTGGGATCCCGGAGCCCCGCCGGCCCCGGGCCTCGGCCTCCTCTCCGTCGCCGCCCCCGGAGATCCGGCCGTGCGCCCCACCGGACCCGCGGCCCGGGCCCGCACACCGTTTCCGCCGGTCGCGGGGGCGCTCGTGGGCGTCGGCCTGGAACGCCCTCCGACCCTCGTCACCAGGGGGCAGCCATGACGGACAACGCCGAGAAGTACGTGGCCGCGATCGACCAGGGCACCACTTCGAGCCGCTGCATCGTCTTCGACCACAGCGGCTCCATCGTCTCCGTCGACCAGCGCGAACACCGCCAGATCTTCCCCAGGCCGGGCTGGGTGGAGCACGACGCCACCGAGATCTGGTCGAAGGTGCAGGCAGTGGTCGCGGGCGCGACGGCCAAGGCCGGGCTGCGCGCCGATCAGATCAGCGCCCTCGGCATCACCAACCAGCGGGAGACGACCGTCCTGTGGGACCGGGCGACCGGCAAGCCGGTGCACAACGCGATCGTCTGGCAGGACACCCGCACCGCGGCGCTCTGCGACGAGCTGGGCGGCTCCGACGGGCAGGATCGTTTCCGCGGGCAGACCGGCCTGCCGCTCGCCGGCTACTTCTCCGGGCCGAAGGCGGCCTGGCTGCTGGACGACGTCCCCGGCCTGCGCGAGCGGGCCGAGCGCGGGGAGATCGCCTTCGGCACCATCGACTCCTGGCTGATCTGGAATCTGACCGGCGGCACGGACGGCGGACGACACGTCACCGACGTCACCAACGCCGGCCGCACCATGCTGATGGACCTCAAGACCCTCCAGTGGGAGCGGTCGCTCCTGTCCGCCATGAACGTTCCCGAGGCCGTCCTGCCGGAGATCAGGTCCTCCTCCGAGGTGTACGGGAAGGCCGTGGGGCAGTTGGCGGGCGTGCCGGTGGCCTCTGCCCTGGGCGACCAGCAGGCGGCCGTGTTCGGACAGGCCTGCTACGAGGTGGGGGACGCCAAGAACACCTACGGCACCGGCAGCTTCCTGCTGCTGAACACCGGCGGCCGGCCGGTGCCCTCGAAGAACGGTCTGCTCACCACCGTGGGGTACAGGATCGGTGGCGAGGCGCCGGTCTACTGCCTGGAGGGAGCCATCGCCGTCACGGGCGCGCTGGTGCAGTGGTTCCGCGACCAGCTCGGCATCATCCGCACGGCGGACGAGATCGAGCCGTTGGCGGCGAGTGTCGAGGACAACGGCGGCGCGTACATCGTGCCCGCCTTCTCCGGCCTGTTCGCACCGTACTGGCGTTCGGACGCGCGCGGAGTGATCACCGGCCTCACCCGCTACGTCACCAAGGCCCACCTCGCGCGGGCGGTGCTGGAGGCGACCAGCTGGCAGACGCGCGAGGTGGTGGACGCGATGTACCAGGACTCCGGGGTGCGGCTGACGACCCTGAAGGTCGACGGCGGCATGACGAAGAACGACCTGCTCATGCAGCACCAGGCGGACGTGCTGGACGTCCCGGTGATCCGCCCCGAGGTCTCCGAGACCACCTGCCTGGGCGCGGCCTACGCGGCGGGGCTCGCCACCGGTGTGTGGAACGACCTCGACGAGCTCAAGTCGCACTGGCGGAAGGACGCCGAGTGGACCCCCTCGATGGATGCCTCGGTCCGCGACCGCCGGCACCGCGACTGGCGCAAGGCAGTGGAGCGGAGCCTCGGCTGGCTGGAGGGCGAGGACCAGGACCTCTCGTGAGGAGCGTGTTCCGGCCGTACGGCCCGCGGACCGCGGTACGGCGGCAGGCGCGCCGACCGCTTGGTGCCCCACGCGCGCGTGCGGCACGGCATGGGGCGGGCGCGCGCCGCGGCCGTGTCCCGCGTGTGCCGCGGGGCCACGGCTCCGGCCCCGGGCCGGCGGCGGCACGGGGCGTGCGGACGGCTCGGCGGCGACGGCGGCCGCACCGCCGCGACCGCCGGTGGCCCGTCAGGTGGTGACGGTCCTGCGGCGGTCCGCGGTGTGCGCCCTCGCGTGCCGGACGACCCCGACGAGCACCTCCTTGACCGACTCGCGGTCGCGGGCGTCGCACAGCAGCACCGGGACGCCGGCGTCGAGGTCGAGGGCCCGGCGGACGTCCTCCGCCGGGTAGCGGGCGGCGCCCTCGAAGCAGTTGACGCCGACGAGGAAGGGGATGGAGCGCCGCTCGAAGTAGTCGATCGCGGCGAAGGAGTCCTCCAGGCGGCGTGTGTCGGCGAGCACGACGGCGCCGAGCGCGCCCTCGGACAGTTCGTCCCACATGAACCAGAACCGCTCCTGGCCGGGAGTGCCGAAGAGGTACAGCACCAGGTCCTCGCGCAGCGTGATGCGGCCGAAGTCCATGGCCACCGTGGTGGTGTGCTTGCCCTCCACCCCGCTGAGGTCGTCGACCGGACGGCCCGCCTCGGTGAGCAGCTCCTCGGTGCGCAGCGGCCTGATCTCGCTGACCGCGCCGACGAGGGTCGTCTTGCCCACGCCGAAGCCGCCGGCCACCAGGATCTTGAGCGTGACGGGCTCGACCGGGGGCTTGCCGCGCTGGGAACGCCCGAAGATCATCGATCACTTCTCCTGCTCGATGGGTCGGACGGCGGTGGTCCGTAGCCACCGCCGCCGGGGGTCTCGACGACGAGCACGTCGCCGGGGCCGACGTCCGCGGTGTCGCTTCCGCCGAGGTGGACGACCGTGCCGTCCGCACGCTCCACCCGGCCCGTGCCCAACGCCCCGGGCCCGCCGCCGGACATGCCGTACGGCGGGATCCTGCGGTGCTGGGACAGGATGGAGACGGTCATGGGTTCGAGGAACCGGATGCGGCGGACCGCGCCGTCGCCGCCGGGCCAGCGGCCGGCGCCACCGCTGCCGTGCCGCAGCCCGAACTCCTCCAGCCGCACCGGCAGCCGCCACTCCAGGACTTCCGGGTCGGTGAGCCGGGAGTTGGTCATGTGGGTCTGCACGGCGCTCGCGCCGGGGAAGCCGTCGCCCGCTCCGGAGCCCGAGGCGACGGTCTCGTAGTACTGGTGGCGCTCGTTGCCGAAGGTGATGTTGTTCATCGTCCCGGAACCCTCCGCCTGGACGCCGAGCGCCGCGTACAGGGCGCCGGTGAGTGCCTGGGAGGTCTCGACGTTGCCCGCGACGACGGCGGCCGGTGGTGCGGGGCTGAGCATGGAGCCGGCCGGGACGACGATCCGCAGGGGGCGCAGGCAACCGTCGTTGAGCGGGATGTCGTCGGCGACCAGGGTGCGGAAGACGTACAGGACGGCGGCGTCGACGACGGAGAGCGGCGCGTTGAGGTTGGTGGCCGACTGCGGCGCGGTCCCGGTGAAGTCGATCGTCGCCGACCGCCGCGCACGGTCCACCCGGACCCGGACGCGGATCACGGCGCCCGAGTCGGTCTCGTAGGCGCACTCGCCGTCGTCCAGGACGTCGATGACCCGGCGGACGGCCTCCTCGGCGTTGTCCTGCACGTGCCGCATGTAGGCCTGGACGGCGTCGAGGCCGAACTCCCCGATCATGCGGGCGATCTCGTCGACGCCCTTCTGGTTGGCGGCGATCTGGGCGCGCAGGTCGGCGAGGTTGGTGTCGGGATCGCGCGACGGGTACGGACCCGAGGTCAGGAGGCGGTGGGTCTCCTTCTCGTGCAGGTGGCCGTCCTCGGCGAGCAGCCAGTTGTCGAGGAGCACGCCCTCCTCGTCGATGGTGCGGCTGTGCGCGGGCATGGAGCCCGGGGCGATGCCGCCGATCTCGGCGTGGTGGCCGCGCGAGGCGACGTGGAAGAGGACCCGGTCACCGTGGGTGTCCCCGGTGCCGAAGACCGGGGTGATGACGGTGATGTCCGGCAGGTGTGTGCCGCCGTGGTACGGGTCGTTTACCGCGTAGGTGTCGCCCGGCCGCATCCGGGCGCCGCGGCGCCGGACGACCTCCTTGACGCTGGTGCCCATCGAGCCCAGGTGG
Organism: Streptomyces sp. NPDC015220; assembly: GCF_043079345.1. Lineage (NCBI taxonomy): Bacteria > Bacillati > Actinomycetota > Actinomycetes > Kitasatosporales > Streptomycetaceae > Streptomyces > Streptomyces sp. NPDC015220. The sequence goes on from NZ_JBIBUK010000027.1 coordinate 15,163, forward strand.
ACGGGGATGTGCGGGGCGTTGGCCACCAGGTTCCCGTCCGGGTCGAACAGGGCGCAGGAGAAGTCGAGGCGTTCCTTGATGTTGACCGACTGGGCGGTGGACCGCAGCCGGGCGCCCATCTGCTCGGCGATGGACATGAAGAGGTTGTTGAACACCTCGAGCAGCACCGGGTCGACCTCCGTGCCGACATCGGAGCTCCGCGTGATCGCGGTGCGTTCCACCAGCAGGTGCCCGTCGTCGGTGGCCGTTGCCCGCCAGCCGTCGTCGACGACGGTCGTCGCGCCGGGCTCGGTGATGATCGCCGGGCCGGTGACGGCGCCGCCGGGGGGCAGGTCCTCGCGGTGGCGCAGCGGTACGTCCCGCCAGGCGCCGCCGGTGTGCAGCCGGACGGCGACCGGGGCGGCGGGCCGGCCCGCGCGGGCGGGCCGGTACGGGGCGAGGGCGGAGAGATCGGGGGGCCGGGTGATGCCGGTGGCTTCCACGGAGAGGGCTTCGACCACGACGGGGCGCCGGAGCGTGAAGGAGTACGTGCGGCGGTGGAGTTCTTCGAAGGCGCGCTTCATGGCGCCGGGCTCGGTGAGCTCGACGGTGAGGGTGGTGTCCGTGCCGTCGTAGCGGAGCCGGGCGCGCCGGCTGACGCGGACCTGCTCCTCGGGGACGTCCTCGGCGCGCAGTTCGGCGCGGGCGGCGGCCTCCAGGTCGTCGGCGGTCCTGGTGACGCCCGGCATGGCGGACGGTTCCAGTGGTGCTTCGACGGATTGTTCGCGCATGGCCGTGGTGTCGGCGAGGCCGATGCCGAGCGCGGACAGCAGGCCCGCCATGGGCGGGACGAGGACGGTGCGGATGCCGAGCGAGTCGGCGACCATGCACGCGTGCTGGCCGCCCGCACCGCCGAAGGTAGTGAGGGCGTAGCGGGTGACGTCGTGCCCCTTCTGCACGGAGATGCGCTTGACGGCGCCGGCGATGTTGGCGACGGCGATCCGCAGATAGCCCTCGGCGACCTGCTCGGGCGTGCGGTCGTCGCCGGTCCGCTCGCGGATCCGGCGGGCGCGGGCGGTGAAGCGCTCGCGGACGAGTTCCCGGTCGAGGGGCTGGTCGCCGCCGGGTCCGAAGACCGCCGGGAAGTGGTCCGGCTGGATGCGGCCGAGCATGACGTTGGCGTCGGTGACGGTGAGCGGTCCGCCGCCCCGGTAGCAGGCCGGTCCCGGACGGGCTCCGGCCGAGTCGGGTCCGACCCGGTACCGGGAGCCGTCGAAGTGCAGGACGGAGCCGCCGCCGGCGGCCACCGTGTGGATGTCCAGCATGGGCGCCCGCAGCCGGACGCCCGCGATCAGTGTGGTGGAGGCACGCTCGTACGCGCCCGCGAAGTGGGAGACGTCGGTGGAGGTGCCGCCCATGTCGAAGCCGATGACCCGTTCGTACCCGGCGAGTGCGGACATGCGGGCCATGCCGACGATGCCGCCGGCCGGCCCGGACAGGACGGCGTCCTTGCCCCGGAACCGTCCGGCTTCGGTGAGCCCGCCGTTGGACTGCATGAACATCAGCCGTACGCCGCGCAGGTCGTCGGCGACGTGCCGCACGTAGCGGCGCAGCACGGGCGAGAGGTAGGCGTCGGCCACGGCGGTGTCCCCGCGCGGGACGAGTTTCATCAGCGGGCTGACCTCGCTGGACAGCGAGATCTGCGGGAAGCCGATGCGCGCGGCCAGCTCACCGACGGCGCGTTCGTGCGCGGGGTGCAGATGACTGTGCAGGCAGAGCACGGCGACCGCGCGGATCCCGTCGTCGTACGCCTCTTGCAGGGAGACGGCGAGGGAGTCCAGGTCGGGGGCGCGCAGGACGGTGCCGTCGGCGGCGATGCGCTCGTCCACCTCGACGACGCGTTCGTGCAGCAGTTCGGGCAGATCGATGCGGCGGGCGAAGATGTGCGGTCGGTTCTGGTAGGCGATGCGCAGGGCGTCACGGAAGCCGCGGGTGACGACGAGGAGGGTGCGCTCTCCTCGTCGTTCCAGCAGCGCGTTGGTGGCCACCGTGGTGCCCATGCGGACGGACTCGACGGGTTCGGCGGACCCGGCGAGCAGTTCCCGGACTCCGGCGACGGCCGCGTCGGCGTACCGGGCGGGGTCGTCGGACAGCAGCTTGCGGGTGAGCAGGCGGCCGTCGGGGCGTCGCGCGACGACGTCCGTGAAGGTGCCGCCCCGGTCGACCCAGAACTGCCAGCCGGTCACGTCGCTACTCCGCTTCCGCGCCGCTCACAGCGCCCGCAGGCCGTTGATCACGTCGCGCAGGATACTCTCGTCCGGCAGCTCGGCCGGCGGCACCGGACGGCTCACGTGGACGTACTCCTCGTCGACGAGGTCGCCGATGAGGACCCGCACGACGCCGACGGGCAGATCGAGTTCCGCGGCGAGCTCGGCGACCGACTGCGGGGTGGCTCGGCACAGTTCGACGATGTCCACGTGTTCCGGGGAGAGCGAGTGGTCCACCTCCGGATCGTCCACGTGGGGCTCCGTGACGACGACCGCGATCAGGTCGAGGCGGTGCTGGGCCGCATGGCTGGTGCGGCCCCGCGTCATGGCGTACGGGCGGACCACCGGTCCGGCGTCGTCGTCGAACCAGTGGCTTCCTGCCTGACCGTCTCCACTCATGTCATCCCACTACCCGCCGGAGGGCAGGTCGGTGCGCGGAGCGGCGCCCAGATGCACACCGACCCGCTTGACGAGGAGCGTCATCTCGTAGGCGACCTGGCCGACGTCGGAGTCGGCGTCGGACAGAACGGCCAGACAGCTGCCGTCGCCGGCGGCGGTCACGAACAGGAAGGCGTCGTCCAGTTCGACCACGGTCTGCCGGACGCTGCCGGCCTCGAAGTGCCGGCCCACGCCCTTGGCGAGGCTGTGGAAGCCGGAGGCGACGGCTGCCAGGTGTTCGCTGTCCTCCCGGGTCAGTTCCTTGGACACGCCGGTCGCCAGTCCGTCCCCGGAGAGCACGACGGCCTTGCGGATGCTCGCGACCCGGTCCACGAGGTCGTCGAGGAGCCAGTTGAGCTGCCTCTTGTCGGTCGCGGTGCGGCTCGTCGCCTTCGGTGCGGTCATCGACCGTCCCCCTCTGTCGTTCCTTGTGCTGTGGTGCCGTCGCGGGCGTCGTCGCCCGCGGCGTTCTCCTCACGGCCGCGCCGCCAGCCCCGCTGCAGCGAGGCCATCCGGCTGCGCACCTCGTCGGCGTCCCGGTCGGCGGGGTCCATCCCGTCCCCGGCGCGCCGCGCGGGAGTCTTCTTGAGCTGCGGTGCGAGGCTCGCCTGCCGCACCCGGCGGGGCAGCGCACCGTCGGGGGCCGGGGAGCCGGGCGCTTCGGCCGTACCTGTGCCGTCCGTGCCCGAGTCGTCCGTGCCCGAGTCGTCCGTGCCCGTGCCGTCGGTACGGCCGGCGGCGAGCGCGGCCCTGCGGGTGCGCTGCGGCAGGGCGGGCGGCTGCCGCGTCGTCGTGCCGTCGGCCCGGGCCGCCGCGGGGTGGCCGGTCGGGCCGGTGGCGCGGTCCGCCGCGTCGGCTGCCGGTCCCGGAGGCGTCCCGCCTCGGCGGCGCGTCGGCGGCGGGGCCGCGGGGTCCGGTTCCGGCCGGCCGGGGCCGGCCGCGGCCGTGCCGTCCTTCCTGTCCCGCCGGGCCCGCTGTCCGGTGACCGGACGCCCGTGGGAGCTGACCAGCTTGGGCGTCCGGCGCCGGGGCAGCGGTACCGGACCGTTGTCGTCGTCCGCGCCGGCGCGCTCCTGCGGGGCCTGCGGCGCGCCGCCCGGCCGCTGTTCGGCGAAGTGGTGGGGCATCGCCTCGTCCGTCTGCGGCCGGGCCGGGGAGCGACGTGTCCGGAACAGTCCGCCGCGTTCGCCGTCCTCGTCGTCGAGCGCGCCCGGGAACGCCTCGAGGGCGCCCAGGCCGACCGGCGCCTCCAGCTCCACCGGCCCGTCCAGCACCGAGACCGGCAGGCCCGGGAGCTGTCCGGCCGTCGGGGACAGGGCGCTCCGGTGCTTGTCCTCCCGGCCGGCCGGCTCCCTGTCCAGGCGGAACCCGACGCCGTTGGTGTCGGGGACGTCGTCCGTGAGCAGCGCGTCGGGGAGGAAGACGACCGCGGTGGTGCCACCGTACGGGGACGGCTGGAGCGAGACGCGGACGTGCTGCCGCTGGGCGAGCCGGCTGATCACGAACAGTCCGAGCCGGTCGGTGTCGGAGAGTTCGAACTCGGGCGTCTCGGCGAGCCGGAGATTGGCGTCCAGCAACGACTCGGCGGACATGCCCAGTCCGCGGTCGTGGATCTCCAGCGTGAAACCGTTGGCGACGTGCTCGCCGACCACCTGCACCGCGGTGTGCGGCGGGGAGAACACCGTCGCGTTCTCCAGGAGTTCGGCGATCAGATGGGTGAGGTCGGCGACGGCGGGGCCGGTGAGGGCGACGCGTGGCAGCCGGCGGACCTCCACGCGTTCGTAGTCCTCGACCTCGGCGACGGCGGCGCGTACGACGTCCATCAGCTGCACGGGTTTGCGCCACTGCCGGGACGGGGCGGCGCCGGAGAGGATCACCAGGCCCTCGGCGTGCCGGCGCATGCGGGTGGTCAGGTGGTCGAGGCGGAAGAGGTCGGCGAGTTCCTCGGTGTCCTCGGTCCGGCGTTCCATGGTGTCGAGGAGGGTGAGCTGCTTGTGCAGCAGGACCTGGCTGCGGCGGGCGAGGTTGACGAAGACCTCGGAGACGCCGGCCCGCAGTTCGGCCTGTTTCACCGCGGCCTCGACGGCGGCCCGTTGCAGGGTGTTGAGGGCCTGGCCGACCTCGCCGATCTCGTTCCTGTCGTATTCGAGGCGTGGCACCTCGGTCTCCACGTCGACCTGTTCCCCGGCCGACAGGCGGCGCATCACGCCGGGCAGGCGGACGCCGGACGCCTCGTGGGCCTCCAGGCGCAGCTGCCGCAGGTCGCGGATGAGTCCGCGACCGATGCGCACGGACAGGAAGAGGGAGAGGAGCACGGCGATCAGGCCGAGGACGCCCGCGACGGCGGCCTGGAGGATGACACGTATCGCGACGGGCCGGACGCGGTCCTGGTAGCGGTCGTTGGCCCGGTCGTCGAGGGTGCCGAGACGGCTCAGGGCAGCGCCGGCGGCGGTGTCCCAGCTCCTGGCGGTCACCCCGCTGGGCACGCCGGACACGGTCGAGGCGGTGGCCTGTTCGGCCACGCGCAGCGGCGCGGAGACGGCGTTCGCCCAGAAGCGCTGGTAGCGGCCGCGTTCGGCGGCCGGCAGCAGCGGCAGGCTGACGTCGTACAACAGGGACCGCTGTGCCACGAGTCCGGCGATGTCCCGGCTCTCGTCGCGGGTGAGCGCGCCGACGACCAGGGAGGAGCCGAGCAGCGCGTCCTCGCGGGAGAGGAGCTCGCGGGCCCGCGAGAGGTTGACCAGGGCCCGGTACTGCTTGTCCAGGTTCACGTCGTCGACGACGTGGAGGTTGGTGAGCAGGACGTAGCAGGGGTCGACCAGGCGGTTGTAGAGGTCGAGCGCCTGGGCACGGCGGACGGTGCCGTCCTCGACGCTGCGCCGCAGCGGGCCGATGCCGTCGAAGGCGTCCAGTGCGGCGGCCAGCCGCCCGTCGGTGCCGGCGCCCGTCGCGTCGCGGACGTCCGGGTCCGTCGCGTTGCGGCGGAGTTCGGCGATGGCCTCGTCGGTGGCGCTCCGGCTGCGCCGAAGGGCGGCCGTCCCGTCGGCGGCGCGCGGATCGGCCAGGTGGACGAGGGTCTGGCGGCGCTCCTGCTGGAGGGCGCGGACGGCCTCCTCGGTGGGATAGGCGATCTTCTCCACCACGGAGGAGGCGTTGAACAGCTGGGTCGCCTGCCGTCCGGTGAGTACGGTGGCGAAGGCCCAGATCGCGGTCAGGGACAGCAGCGGCACGAGAAGCAGCGCCACGATCTTCCGGCGGATGGACTTCCCGCGAAAGCGCATGGCCTCCCCCAGCTCGACCCCCGCCGGCCGGGGGTGCGCATGTGCGTCAACAAACGGCGCGAGCCTACTACCGACTCACAGGGAACTCGAAGAAGCGAACGGAAGCCGAAGTTCCGCTCCGACGGCGAGAGATGGCGAGTTGTCCGGGCATGGCGGGAGATGGCTGCCCGGAATACGGAGGTGGCGGACGCGCCGGAACGGGCCGGGCGGCCCGGCCGGTTGGCCGATATCTTTCGTCTCCCGGGAATCTTCACGCCGTCTTGTTCGTCCTTCTTCATGGGACATGGGGGCGGAATGGGCCACTGGAGCCGCGTCCCGCACCCGGGCGGCGTAAAGCAGCGCAAGCCGGGCAGCCCACTGGGGAGCCGGTTCTTCGGACGCCGGGGCGAGCGGTCTGGTGGCGGTGGGGAGTGACAGGTTGATGAACACGGCGGAGCGGCGCGAGAGGGCCGCCGGCAGCGGTACGACGGGGGCGACGGCGGCACGGCGGACGTCGACGGCACCGGAATACGACACTCCGGAGGTCGGGGGCGTCGCCGGGCGGACCCGCGGGCGGCCGGCGGCTGCGTACGGCGGTGATCGGGCCGAGCAGCCCTACTACCGGCCGTTGTGGATCGAGGAGCCCGCACGGCGGCGGCGGCTGCCGGATCCCGTGCGTGAGGCGGCGGTGCGTGCGGTGCTGATCATCGCCGTGACGCTCATACAGGCCGTGGTGGCGTTCCTGTGCACCATGGCCGGCTCCTGGCTGGCCTTCCCCATGGTTCTCAGCGGCGTGGCCAGCACGGTGGTGGCCACCTGGGCGGCGCTCGACGTGTGGGTGACCCGCCAGGTGTGGAACCAGCGCGACGGCGTGGTCTCGGCGCCGAACAGCACGGCGCGGGCCCTGCGGCGCGAGCGGCGCCGGAGCCGGCGGGAGGAGCGGGCGGCCGAGCGCACGCAGGAGCGAACTCGCCGACGGGGCGGCGCGGGACAGCTCTCGCACCCGTAGGGTCTGTCGCCCGGCGCGCCGCCGGGCGCGTACGGAGCCTGCGCACGGGGGCGGGGAACCGCACGAGTGGCCGTCACCGGCCCGCGGTGCCCCGCCCCGCGGCTACGGGGTGCTCGGCGCCGGTTTCCGGAACATCCGGGTCGCCGTGATCTCGCTGTGCCCGGCTTCTCCGGTGGGCGTCTGACGCGGCAGCCCCGGCCTCAGGTGCTCCTCCACGCTGATGTACTTCAGTCCGGCCCTCAGGTCCGCGTCGTTGCGCAGCCGGATGACCAGCGGGAACTCCGCCAGCGCCGTCGTGTCGAACAGGCCGGTGGTGTAGAGGAGCTGGACACCGAGCGCGTCGGACACGGCCCGCTGGAGTTCCAGCAGATACGTGGCGTTGGCGCGGCCGATGGGGTTGTCCAGGAACAGCGTGCCCGCGTGGCGGTGCCTTTCGCGGCCCCGGTCGTTGCTCCGGAGGGCCGCCATGGTGCAGTACAGGGCGATGGCCGCGGTGAGCAGTTGTCCGCCGGAGAAGACGTCGCCCATCTGTCCGACCGGGACGCGTTCGGCGCGCAGCACCGCGTCCGGCTTGAGGATCTCCACGGCGACGCCCCTGGGCTGGAGCGCGGCGGCCACCCCGCGCAGCAGCAGGGACATGCCGTCGCGGCGCAGGTCGGAGTTCTTCTTCACGGCGGCCCGGGTGGCCTCGTCGATGACCTCGCCCAGCCGCTCGGTGAGCGTCGCCTGGTCGGGCTCCTCGAAACGGATGCGCAGGAACTCCTGCCCGGACCACTCGCCGAGACCCTCGGGAAGCCGGGAGAGGCGCTGGGCGGACCGGAGCGTGGCGAGGGCGGACTCCACGAGGCCGCGCAGCCGGTCCACGATCGAGTCGCGGTTGCGCTCCAGCTGCGCCAGTTCGTCGGTGAGGACCCGCAGCCGGGGCGCGAACGCGTCGGCCCACTTCTGGGCGTGCTCGGGCAGGGCTGAGGCGGGAAGCTCGCGGATCTGCTGCCGGGCGGGGGTGCGTACCTGTTCGTAGCGGGTGGAGTTGGCGTGCCGGACGAGGACGTCGCCGGCCTCGCGCACGGCGGCCTCGGCGGCGGACAGGTCCGCGGCGCAGCCGCGCAGCGAGCGGCGGGCCTCGGCGGCGGCCTGCCGGGCCGCCTCCGGGCTTCCCGGGTACGGCTCCGGCTCCTCCTGCTCCTCCTCCGACGTGTGCTCGCGCAGCAGGTCGCGGAGCATGGCGGCGATCTCGTCGAAGCCGCCCGCCGCGTCCTCGGCGGCGCGGTGGTCCGCCAGCAGCTCGGCGTGAGCCTCCCGGGCCTGGCTCAACGCCTCGGCGCGAGAGGCGAGTTCGGCGGTGGCGGTGCGCAGCAGGGCCTGCGCGTGCTCGGCGTCGCGCGGGAGCAGTTCCCCGGGCAGTTGGGTGTGCGCCTCGCCGTCCTCGGGGGCGAGGCGCTCGGCCTCGCCGCGCAGCCGACCGAGCTGTTCGCTCGCGGAGGACATGCGGGTCTCCAGGAGCTGCACCAATTCCTCGGCCCGTGCCGCGGCGGCCTGCCGGGACGGACCGTCGGAGCCGTCCGGCGCCTGGAGCAGCTGTTCGGCCCGGGTGCGGACCTTGTTGCTGAGCCGGTCCAGTTCGGCACGGGCCGCGCTCTCGTCGCTCTCCGCGCGCGCCTGTTCGGCGCGCAGGTCGGCGCCGACGCCGACCTTCTCGTACACCTGGGAGGCGGCCCGGTAGGCCTCACGGAGGGCGGGCAGGGACGCCTTGGGCTCGTCGCCGTCGGCCTCGGGCACGTCGTCGGGGGCGCCGGCGATCTCGGAGCGCTCGGCGCGCAGCGCGCGAGCGGTCCGGCGGGCGTCGTCGGCGGCGCGCTGCGCGGCGCGCCGGTCCTCGTCCGCCGCCCGGGCACGTTCCAGGCAGGCCTGGGCGCGGGCCTCGGACTCGGTGGCCTCGTCGGCGAGTTCGCGCAGCCTGACCTGCCAGCCGGCACGCTCGCGCAGCCGGAAGGCGAGCCCGGCGAGGGCGTCGGCGGCACGGCGGGCCCGCTGCGCGGCCTCCTGCCGTTCGTCGCGCACCTGTGCGGCCTCGGCGGCGGTCTCCTCGGCCTCGGCGCGCTCGGTCCGTGCCCCGGCCAGCTCGGCCTCGGCCTCCTCGGCGAACGTGTGGGCGTCGCGGGCCGCGCCGGCCAGTTCGACGAGCCGCCCGGCGGGGCAGCCGGCGCGCCAGGAGGCGAGCCGGGCGGCCAGCTCGCGGTCCTTGCCGAGCCGGGCGGCGAGGCGGTGGATCTCCTCGTCGCGCTCGGTCGCCCGGGCGCGCAGCGCCTGGCGCTCCTCGTCGGCGGCGAACTCGTCGTGCATGGCCGGGTTCGGCGGTACGAGGAAGACGTCGGCCGCCGTGGAGTCCGCGGCCGGGGTGGGGGCGAGGAGCGCCGCGGCGGTGCCGACGGCCACGGCCGACCGGGGCAGCAGGGCCGCCTCGGCCAGAACCTCGCGGGCCCGGGCGTGCGTGCCCGGGTCGGTGATGATCACACCGTCGACCAGTTCGGGGCGGGCGGCGAGCACCCGCGTGTGGTCGGCCGGGTCGACGGCCTGGGCGAGGTAGCGCCAGCCGGGCAGCGCCGGGATGCCGTGTTCGCCGAGGAACTCGACGGTGGCCAGGACGTCGGGGCCGGGCGGCAGCAGACCGCCGTCGCCGAGCGCGCCGAGGATGCGCGCGTCGTCGGCGGCGGCGGTGCGCAGTTCGAACAGGTGGCGCTCGGCGGAGGAGACCGCGGTGTCGAGGAGTTCACGCAGTTCTTCGGCGAAACGGTCCAGGTCCTCCGCCGTGAGGGGGCCCTCGGAGCGGGGGCGCGCGATGCCGCCGGACCCGCCCGTCCGGCCGCGCGTGGCCCCGCCGGCCGTCGTGCTCCCGGCGCCGCCCGACGTGTCGTCGGCCCCCGACCGCGGGGCCGGCACTCCGGGCCGCGCCGCCGGGGCGGCGCCCGGCAGGCTCAGCAGTTCGGCGAGCCGTTCCTCCCCGGCCAGTGCGTCGGCGGTGCGCCGCTCGGCCTCGTACCCGCGCTGTGCCGCGGCGAAGGCGTCGGCGGCGCGGGCCGCGGTGAGTTCCGCGCGGGACTCGGCCGAGGCGGCCTCGCGGGCGTGTTCCGTGGCCTTGCGGGAGATCTCGCGGGCCTGGTCCCAGGCTGCGACGGCGGTCTTCTCGGCGTCGCTGGCGGCCAGGGCCGCGCGCGCCGGGTCGGCGTCGGGTGCGCTGTCGTCCAGCCAGCCGGCGCGCACCGCCTCGGCGGTCTCCTGCTCGACCTCGGTCAGCCGCTGGCGCAGGTGGCCCGCCTCGCTGCGGGCCCGCTGCGCCTCGGTGGCGGCCGCGGTGGCGTCCCGGTGCGCCGTCTCGCCGGCCTCCTGCAACAGCGCGGACCGTTCCTCGCCCTCGTTGGCGAGGGCTTCGGCTCGCTCCGCGGCGGCGTGCAGGGCCCGTACGAGGTCCACGGCCGCCTTGGCCCGCGCGGCGAGGGCCGGGGCGGCGTCCCGTTCGGCCTCCTGGATCGCGGCGGCGACCCGGGTGACGCGGTCCGCGGCGGCACGGTGGCGCAGCACGGCCTCGGCCGCCTGCCAGGCGGAGTGCAGCGTGCGCGCGTCGGCGAGCTCCCGCTTCTGCGCGGCGGCGGACTTCTCGGCGGCGGCCAGCGCCAGCGAGGCGTGCCGGTAGGCGAGTTCGGCGGCGATCAGCGCGCTGCGCTCGCGGCCGCCCTCGGAGTGGGTGACGGCGTGGGCCGCCGCGGTGACGCGCTGGGCGAGGTCCGCGGCCCGTACCCGTTCGCGCACCGCCCGGGCGGAGAGCCGTCGGGCCAGCGTGCGCGTGCGGCGTTCGGCTCCGGTGTGGATGTCGCGGGCGCGGGTGCGGGCCTGGGCGGCTTCGACGATCCGGCCGAGCAGGTCGACCGACCCGGCGGTGAAGTCGCGTTCGGCGATCAGCTCGGAGCGCCGGCCCAGCTTGTCGCCGAAGCCGCTGACCAGATCGGCGAGTCCGTCGGTGTCGCGGGTGTCGGTGACGGCGCGCAGCAGCAGGTCGGTGAAGTCGGAGTCCTTCTTCACCGCGAACAGGCCCGCCGCCTCGCCCTCGTCGGCGTTCATCTCCCGCTGGTAGCGGAAGAGTTCGGGGTCGAGACCGAGGTCGCCGAGGTGTTCGATCCACCGGTCGTGGATCTCCTCCCAGTGCACCTCCAGGTGCGGGTAGACCTTGCCCGCCTCGGTGAGCGCGTCCCTGAAGCCCTTCATGGTGCGGCGCCGGCCCCGGGCGCCCGAGACGCCCTCGGCGGGCGGTCGTACGGCGGTGGCCTCGGCGACCGGGAGGTTGTCCAGGGTGAGGCCCGGGCCGGGCCGGAAGGAGTACCAGGCCTCGGCGAACTTGCGGGGGTCGTTGGAGACCTGGCGGCCGCGCCACTCGCTCGCCTTGCCCACGACCACGCACTCGCCGGTCTGCACGTGCTGCCACTCCAGCGCCACGTGGCCGCAGTCGTCGGCGAGCAGGAACTTGCGCAGCACACCGGAGCTGGCGCCGCCGAGGGTGTTGCGGTGGCCGGGCAGCATCACGGAGAAGATCAGCTTGAGCAGGACCGACTTGCCGCCGCCGTTCTCCAGGAAGAGCACTCCGGCGGGCGCGGGGCGGCGTGGCGGGCCGACCGGCTCGTCCTGGAAGAACTCCGCCTGCATGGGCGCGGGATCGGGCACCGGTTCGCCCACTCCCCGCAGGTCAAGCACGGTGTCGGCGTAGCGCGCACCGGCGGGCCCGATGGAGTAGAGGCGGACCCGGGACAGCTCGTACATGGCGGACTCTCGTCAGTCTTCGTGCAGTTCGGAGGGTTCAGGACTGGGTGGGCGCGTGGAACGGCAGCCCGGCGTCGGCCACCAGTTCCAGGTCGTCGCTCTCCTCGGCGGGCAGCAGGCTCGGCGTGCCGTCGGTGACGGGAACGACGCCCAGGTCGAGGAGTTCGGCCATGGCGGCGCCGCCCGCCATGTCGCGCACCTGGAGCTGGTAGCGGGCCGTGGTGCGGTAGGTGCCGCCGCTCTCCTCGCCCGTGCGCTGGAGGAAGCCGGAGTCGGTGAGGAAGGCCAGGGCCTTCGCCACGATGCCGGTGGTCGAGGCGGCGGGACGCCGCGCGTCCTTGGTGGCGCCGGTCGCGCTGCGCCTGGCCCAGATCCGCCAGGCGGCTTCCAGGCCCGGCGCGTCGGTGGCCGGGTCGGTGTTCTCGCCCCGTTCCTCGGCGCGCTCCTCCAGACGGCGGCAGGCCTGGCGGACGAAGGCGTCGACGCCGTTGACGGTGACGCGTCCGATGTAGCCGTCGTCGGCGAGGTCCTCGGGCCGCGGGAAGGCCAGTGCGGCCGCGGCGAGGTGGGCGAGTCCGTGCAGGAAACGGTCGCCGGAGTCGGCGGCGGCACGACGCGCGTAGTCGCCCATGCGGACGGCGAACACAGAGTCCTCGGCGGCGGTCACCGCCATCCCCGCGCGCGGCGACACCTCCAGGACGACCAGCCCGAGCCCGGCGGCGACCGCGTCCGCGAGCCGGGCGAAGGCCGGGTCCTCGCGGTGGCGGCGCAGCAGCTCGGCGTATTCCTGGTCCCGCGCGGGCTGAAGCTTGGGCTGCAGTCCGAAGGCGACGAGCCGGGCCGCGTCGGCTGCGTCGGCGGGCGTGACGCCGGCAGCGGTGGGCGTGCCGCCGGCTTCCGGCTCACTCCGGTCGACGTGCTCGGTCACGGTCGGGACTCCTTGTCGCGGTGGTGCTCACGGTCGCGGTGCTGCGCGCGGCCGCGGTCTGGTGCGTGTGTGCCGCCCTGTGTCGGCGGGCCGATGTGTGGTCGCGGGCCGGCTTGCGGGGGCGGGCCGGCCGGTGCGGGGGCGCCGGTCCGGTCCGGGGTGCGGCTCCGGCCGGGGCTCACGCCGCCTCGGCTCCGGCGGGGGCTCACGCCGCCTCCGTCCGGTCGGCGGCCATCCCGGCCGCGTCCAGCAGCGCCGTGCCGACGATGAGGTCGGCGCCGCCGAACTCGGGGTCGTCCAGCTCGGTGCCGTCGTCCACGGCGAACAGGAGCTTCTCCTCGCCCTGCCGGTAGGCGGTGCCGACCGGCGGGCTGGCCGCGTGCACGGCGAGCAGCGCGACCAGGTACGGGAGGTCGGCGTCCCCGCGGCGGGCCTCGGCGAGCAGCCCCGACAGCCGCCGCGGCGCGTCGGCCGGCAGGTCGAGCAGCTCCATGGCGGCGGCCAGCTGCTCCTCGCTGAACCGGCTGTCGTCCGGCGTGGCGATCAGGTCCGGTTCGGGCATCTCGGCACCGAGGTGCTCGCGCTCCACGGGCGGCGTCAGCAGGATGTCGACGAGGTCCCCGACCCGGACGGACACCGGCGTGCGCAGCCCGGTCCCGTGCGCGAAGAAGGCGTCCGTGACCCGGATCGCCTGCTCCAGCGGCAACGGGAGCGCGGGGGCGAGCAGATGGCCGTAGAGGTCCGTGCCGGAGGTGGTCAGGGGGGTGGCGAAGGCCTGCCGGTCCTGTTCGGCGCGGAAGAGGGGGCCGGCCTCCAGCAGCCGGGACTGCAACTGCGTGTGCCTGCGGATGCAGTCCTTGACGATGTCGACGAGCTCGGCGGCGCGCCGTTTGTGCTCGGGCTCCTCGGTCTCGTCACGTGCCTTGCGGATGTTGGTCAGGATCGCGTTCTCGTGCCGGTACCGGTCGGCGACGTGGTCCAGGGCCTCGGCGATCATGTCCGGTACGGCGCTCAGCCAGTCCACCGCGCGGACGTTGCGGCGGGTGGCCTCCAGGGCCCGGCGCAGGGTCTCGGAGTACTGCACGGTCCGGTAGCGCGCCTGCTCGGCGGCGAGCTGGGCGTCGGCGAGGCGACCGCGGTTGATGAGCACCTCGAGCTTGACCTCGGCGGCGATCTGGGCGCTGGTGACGTCGGTGTCGAGGGCGCCCACGAGGACGTTGACCGCCTCGTCCGTGGTGCGCAGGTAGACGCTGCCGCCGGGGCCCGGCACCTCCTCGATCAGCTTGAAGTCGTAGTCCCGGCGCACATACGTGCCGTCCGGGGCGAAGGTGCCGTACACCGCGCGGAAGCCGCGGTCGACGCTGCCGACGTTGATCAGGTTCTCCAGGACCCAGCGCGCCACCCGCTCGTGCTCGGCGGCCGGCCTTCGCGGGGCCTGGGCGGCGACGCGCGGGACGAGCCGGGCCACGATCTGGTCGTGGTCGGCGCCGGTGTCGAAGTCCATGTTCAGTGTGACGAGGTCGATACCGGCGAGTGCGATCTCCGCCATGCCGTACACCGAGTACTCGCCCGCGAGGTTCGCCTTGCGGGCGTCGAGGTCGTGCAGCGGCGCCGTGCAGGCGAGCGCGCGCAGCCGCCGCGCCAGCCCCTCGTCGGCGGCCGGGCCCGTGGCGGGGCGCGGCCCCGCGCTGAGCTGGGGCGGAACGCTGTCCGTCGATGCAGGCGAAGTCACGGTGCACAGACTAGGTCCTCGGTCCGACAACGACCCAAACGGCACAGACGCACCCCCGGCGGCACGGCCCGCCACCGCCCCTGCCCCGCCTCCGTTGCCCCTCCCCCGCCTCCGCGACAGCGGCAGCGGCAGCGGCAGCGGCCGTCCTGCCCGGCGCCGCCGGAAGCGCCGCCGCGGCCACTTCCGGACCCGCTGCCGCGGGCGCCGCGACGGCGGCCGTCGCCCTCGGCCCCGCGGACGCCCGGCAGCCGCCGCACCGGCCCGCGCGGCCGTCACACCGGTACGCACGGCCGGTACGCACGGCACGCCGGTACGTGCGACCGTCACGCCGGTGAGCGCGGCGCGTCCGGGATGGCCGGCGCGCCCGACTCGCCCGTCGGGCCGGGCGGTCGGGGAGGGCCGGGAAGTCCGGGTGGTCGGGGCGGTCCGGGCGGTCCGGGCGGTCCGGGCGGTCCGGGCGGTCCGGGCGGTCCGGGCGGCTATGCCTCCTCGCCCACCCGTCGCCGGTACACCTCGACGACCTTCGCCAGGGAGTCGTCGAGGTAGACGGCGAGCAGTTCCTCCGCCTCGCGCCGCCGCCCCGCCGAAAGGGCCCCCAGGATCTGCTCGTTGCGGCTGAGGTAGGGCTCGTGCAGTCTCCTCGGGTCGTCCACGACGTGGAAGGCGAGGCGCAGTTCGGCGAAGACGCTGCGCATCAGTTCGTCGGTGCGGTCGCTGCCCGCGAGCGCGACCAGTTCACGGTGGAAGTGGATGTTGGCGGTGCCCAGCCCTTTCCAGTCGCCCTCGCGCGCGGACCGCCGGCCCTCGGCGACGGCGCCGGCCAGGCCGGCCAGCGCGTACGGCGGCTCGCCGAGGCCCCGTACGACGGCGCACTCGACGAGACGGCGGGTGCGGTAGATGTCCTCGACGTCCTCCACGGCCAGCACCCGCACGAAGACCCCGCGGTTCAACTCGTGGACGAGCAGCCGCTCGTGCGTGAGCAGGCGGAACGCCTCGCGCAGGGTGTTGCGGGAGACGCCGAGCGCCCCGCCGATGCTGTCCTCCGACAGCCGGGTGCCGGGCGGGAAGTAGCCCTCGGCGATGCGGCTTCTGAGGATGTCCGAGACCCGCTCGGCCGTGCTGGTGCGGCCCAGCAGGGCACGGTCGTCGGCCAGTGGCGCCGGCTGCTCTGCCATGCCCGGAATTCAACCGCAGACACGAGGACGAGACAACAGGGGTATTGAAGGATCGTTCAACGATCCTCTACCTTGCTGCGCACGGCACCGCTCCGTCCCCGCACGACGTCGGCGCGGAACCGCGGCCCGCGCACGGCGCGAAACCGCACCGCACAGCACCGCACGGCACAGCACCGCACGGCACGGC
The DNA here is from genome assembly GCF_043079345.1 of Streptomyces sp. NPDC015220. Classification (NCBI taxonomy): domain Bacteria; kingdom Bacillati; phylum Actinomycetota; class Actinomycetes; order Kitasatosporales; family Streptomycetaceae; genus Streptomyces; species Streptomyces sp. NPDC015220. The sequence goes on from NZ_JBIBUK010000027.1 coordinate 30,947, forward strand.
ACGGCACGACACAGCACCGCACGGCACGGCACGGCTCACTCCCAGCACCCTCCGTCCCTCATCTGCGAGGTGCCCATGAGCACGCCCCCTCCACCGAAGGCCCTGGCATCAGACCGCCGGGCCGGACCCGCCGAACACGCCGTCGACGACGGCACGCTGGGCTGGCTGCGAGCGCTGGACCCGCGTGGCCGCCGGGCCTTCGCGGGCGCGTTCGGCGGCTATGCGCTGGATTCCTACGACTACTTCACGCTGCCGCTGAGCATGGTCGCGCTGGCCGCGTACTTCGACCTGGACAGCGGCCGGACCGGCCTGTTCACCACGGTCACCCTGGTCGTCTCGGCGATCGGCGGCGCCGTGGCCGGCGTGGTCGCGGACCGGATCGGCCGGGTCCGCGCGCTGATGATCACGGTGGTCACGTACGCGGTGTTCACGGTCGCCTGCGGCTTCGCGCCCGACTACGGGACGCTGCTGGTCTTCCGCGCCCTGCAGGGCCTCGGATTCGGCGGCGAGTGGGCCGTCGGCGCGGTCCTGGTCGCCGAGTACGCGAGCGCGCGGCACCGGGGCCGCACCCTCGGCGCGGTCCAGAGCTCCTGGGCCGTCGGGTGGGCGCTCGCCGCGGTGGTCTACACACTGGTGTTCTCCGTCGCCGACGACGACTGGGCCTGGCGCGTGATGTTCTGGACCGGCGCGCTGCCGGCGCTGCTGGTGGTGTGGATGCGGCGCCGCGTGCACGACGCGCCGGAGGCTACGGCGGCGCGGGAACAGAGCGCGGAGCGGGGCTCGTTCGCGGCCCTCTTCAGGCCGGGCACGGCCGGGTCGCCGGGCCTGCTGCGCACCACGCTCTGCGCGAGCCTGCTCTCCACCGGTGTGCAGGGCGGCTACTACACGCTGGCGACCTGGGTGCCGACGTACCTGAAGTCGGAGCGGGGGCTGTCGGTGGTCGGGACGGGCGCGTACCTGACGTTCCTGATCTCGGGCGCCTTCGCCGGCTACCTGACCGGCGGTCACCTCACCGACCGGCTGGGCCGGCGGCGCAACATCTGGCTCTTCGCGCTGCTGTCGGCCGTCTGCGTCCTGGTGTACGCCCACATCCCGAGCGGCGCCGGCACCCTGCTCCTGGTGCTGGGCTTCCCGCTCGGCTTCTGCATGTCGGCGATCTTCAGCGGCTTCGGCTCCTACCTGAGCGAGCTGTACCCGACGGCGCTGCGCGGCACCGGTCAGGGCTTCACGTACAACACCGGCCGCGCCGTGGGCGCCGTCTTCCCCACCCTGGTGGGCTTCCTGGCCGACGGCTGGGGTGTGGGCGGCGCACTGGTCTTCGGGGCGATCGGCTACGGCATCGCGGCCCTGGCGCTGCTGGGACTGCCCGAGACCCGCGGGAGGGAACTCGCATGAGCAGCACGGACGCCACGGACGACCACCGCCTTCCGGCCGCCGCGGACCACCGCCCCGCGGCCCTCCCCCACCACCGCCCCGAGCCCCCCGCGCAGCACCGGACCGGGGCCGGCGCCGGGGAGCGTTCCGGCACCGGCGCCGGCACCGACGGCCGCCCGGGGACGCCCGCGGGCGACCGCCCGGTGGCCCTCGTCGACGAGCGGGCGCACGCGTGGAGCCCCCGCGCGGCCCGGGAGCGCTTCCGGGAGGGGCTGACGGGCCCCACGGCCGGGGTGGCCGCGGGGCACACCCAGGTGAACCTGATCTCCGTTCCGGCCGACTGGGCGTACGACATGCTGCTGTTCTGTCAGCGCAATCCGAAGCCCTGCCCGGTCCTCGACGTGACCGACGCCGGTTCGTCCTCGACCGTCCTCGCACAGGGCGCGGACCTGCGCACCGATCTGCCGAGGTACCGGGTGTGGCGGCACGGCGAGCTGGTGGCGGAGCCGACCGATGTGCGCGGTCAGTGGCGCGATGACCTGGTGACGTTCCTGATCGGCTGCAGCTTCACCTTCGAGTGGGCCCTGGTGTCGGCGGGCGTCCCGATCCGCCACGTCGAGCAGGGCCGCAACGTGCCGATGTACGTGACGGGCCGCCAGTGCCGGCCGGCCGGCCGGCTCCACGGTCCGATGGTCGTGTCCATGCGTCCGGTGCCGCCCGAGCACCTGTCGGCGGCGATCCGGGAGAGCAGCCTGCTCCCTGCGGTGCACGGCGGCCCGGTGCACTGCGGCGACCCGTCCGGTCTGGGCATCGCCGACCTCGGCCGCCCCGACTTCGGCGACCCGGTGGACGCCGAGCCGGACGACATCCCGGTGTTCTGGGCGTGCGGGGTGACCCCGCAGGCGGCGGTGATGGCCTCCCGGCCGCCGTTCGCCATCACCCACGCACCGGGGCAGATGTTCCTGACCGACGCCCGCGACGAGCAGTACCGCGTGGCCTGAGGAGAAACGCGAGCCATCCATGACCTCGATCGACCTGAACGCCGACCTCGGTGAGGGCTTCGGCCGCTGGCGGCTGACCGACGACGAGCAGTTGCTGTCCGTCGTCACCAGCGCCAACGTGGCGTGCGGCTTCCACGCCGGGGACGCGGTCACCATGCGGCGGGTGTGCCGACTGGCGGCCGAACGGGGCGTGCGGATCGGCGCGCAGGTCTCCTACCGGGACCTCGCCGGGTTCGGGCGGCGCGCGATGGACGTGCCGCCCGCCGAACTGGCGGCCGAGGTCGCCTACCAGATCGGCGCCCTGCAGGTCTTCGCCCGGGCGGCCGGCACCCGCGTGTCGTACGTCAAGCCGCACGGCGCCCTCTACAACCGGGTGGTGCGCGACGAGGAGCAGGCGGGCGCGGTCGTCGAGGGGGTGCTGCTCGCCGACGCCGCGCTGCCGGTGCTCGGACTGCCCGGCTCGAGGCTGCTGGAACTGGCCGCGAAGGCCGGACTGCCGGCGGTCACGGAGGCGTTCGCGGACCGGGCCTACACCGACGAGGGCACGCTCGTGCCGCGCGGCCAGGACGGCGCGGTGATCGCCGATCCGGAGGCGGTCGTGGAGCGTTCGGTGGGCCTGGCACGCTCGGGGACGGTCCTCTCGCACGACGGGTCGCCCATCGAGGTCGCGGCCCGCTCGCTGTGCCTGCACGGGGACACGCCGGGTGCGGTGGAGCTGGCCCGGCGGGTGCGGGAACGCCTGGTGGCGGCGGGCGTACGGGTGGAGGCCTTCGCGTGAGGGTGCTGCCGGCCGGCGCGGGCGCGCTGCTCGTGGAGGTCTCCTCCGGTGAGGAGGCGCAGGCCCTGCACGCGGAGCTGCTGCGCCGCCGCGCCGAGGGCCTGCTGACGGTGGAGGAGGTCGTGCCGGCGGCCCGCACGGTCCTCCTGGACGGCCTCGCGGAACCGGACCGGGTGGCCCGCGAACTGGCCGCCTGGCGGGTGCCGCCCGCACCGCCGCAGGAGGAGCGGGTGGTGGAACTGCCGGTGCGCTACGACGGCCCGGACCTCGCCGTCGTGGCCGGGCACTGGGGCGTCGCCGAGCGGGAGGTCGCCCGCATCCACGCGGCGACCGAGTTCCGGGTCGCCTTCTGCGGGTTCGCGCCCGGCTTCGGCTACCTCACCGGCCTGCCGAAGTGCCGTCATGTGCCGCGCCGCGCCACCCCGCGCACCTCGGTCCCGGCCGGCGCGGTGGCGCTGGCGGGGCCGTACACGGGCGTCTACCCGCGCTCGTCGCCGGGCGGCTGGCAGCTGATCGGCACCACCGACGCGGTGCTGTGGGACCACGCGCGCGTGCCCGCCGCACTGCTGTCCCCGGGCACGCGTGTGCGCTTCGTCCCCCAGGAGCCGCCGGGGCCCGGGGCAAAGGAGCCGGAGGAGGAGGGCGGGCCGGGATCGCCGGGGCGGCGGGGGCCCGGGGAGCCGGCCCGACCGGCGGGGCGGGAAGGGCCGGTGGAGGCGCCGTGACGGACCGTGCGCTCGCCGTCGTACGCGCCGGGGCGCTGACCACCGTCCAGGACGAGGGACGTCCCGGGTACGCGCATCTCGGGGTGCCCCGCTCCGGAACGCTGGACGCGCCCGCCGCCGCGCTGGTCAACCGGCTGGTCGGCAACCCGCGCGGGGCCGCCGTCCTGGAGACCACGCTCAACGGCTGCGCGCTGCGCCCCCGTTCCGAGGTGGTCGTGGCGGTCGGGGGCGCGCCCTGCCCGGTCTCGCTGGACGGCCGACCGGCCGCCTGGGGAGCGCCGGTACGGGTCCCGGCGGGGGCGCTGCTGGAGGTGGGCGCGGCCGTCCACGGGGTACGCGGCTACGTCGCCGTCGCCGGCGGGATCGCCGTCGAGCCGGTGCTGGGCAGCCGCGCCACCGACCTGCTGTCCGGGCTCGGCCCCGCGCCGCTCGCCGACGGCATGGTGCTCCCGGTGGGGCGGCCGGCCGGGCCCTGCGCGCGGGTGGACGTCGCCCCGCAGCCGCGACCGCCGGCCGAGCTGGTGCTGCGCGTCGTCCTCGGACCGCGCGACGACTGGTTCACGGCGCGGGCCCTGCGGGTCCTCACCACGCGTCGGTACCGGGTGTCGTCGGCGAGCAACCGCATCGGCCTGCGCACCGAGGGACCCGCTCTGGAGCGGGCCCGGCCCGGCGAACTGCCCAGCGAGGGGATGGTCCTGGGCGCGGTCCAGGTCCCGCCCGACGGCCGCCCGGTGGTCTTCCTCGCCGACCACCCGACCACGGGGGGCTACCCGGTGGTCGGAGTGGTCCGCGCCGCCGACCTCCCGGCGGCCGCCCAGGCGGCCCCGGGCACCCCGGTCCGCTTCGTGACGGTGCGGCGCCGCTGAGAGCCGCCGGGCGCTCGGGGCGCCGGGCGCTCGGGGCACCGCCGGTCGGGACCGGAACGCGGCGGGCGGCGGGCGGCGGGCGGCGGGCGGCGGGCGGCGGGCGGCGGGCGGCGAGGAAGGCCATCACGGAGCCGGTCCGGCCGAAGCGGGCGGCACGCGCGCGTGCCCCCACTCGCCGGTCCCGCCGCGCGCACACGACATCGCGCGCCGGCCGGCGCGCACTCACGGTCGGCGGACCCGGTGGGGCGGACGACGCGTGAGCACGGGTACGCCGTACGGACGTCGAGGGCGTGGGCGGTGCGCCGGCCGGGTCCGGCAGGCCCCGGGTGCGCGGCGCACCCGACGGGGAACACGGACGTCGGTCCCTCCCGGCACGGAACGCCCCCTGGCCGTCGGGGCGGTCCGGCCGGGCGGGCCCGCGGACCACGCGCTCCCGGCCCGCGGGCCACCGGTGTTCACACGGCGGGCGCGTCCGGCCCGATCCGGCTGCGCACGGCGGTCTGCACCTCGGCCTCCTCGGCCGGGTCGGCGGCGAGCCGGCGCAGTTGCTCGACGACCCTGGTGTCGCCGGTCTCGGCGTACCGGGCGGCGAGTTCGCGGGTGCTCTCCTCGCAGTCCCACAGGCACTCGACGGCGAACCCGGCGGCGAAGGAGGGATCGGTGGCGGCCAGCGCGCGGGCGGCGCGATGGCGGAGCTGGGAGGAGGCGGTCTCGCGGTAGACGTGGCGCAGGACGGGCGCGGCGCAGCCGATGCCGAGGCGTCCGGCGCCGTCGACCAGGGTCCACAGGGTGGCGGCGTCGGGTCCCTCGGCCCGCACGGCCTCCCGCAGGGCGGCGAGGACGAGTTCGCGGTCCCGGGCTCCGCCGCGGCAGGCCAGCATGCGTCCGGCGGCCGCACCCAGCCGGTCGGGGCGGCCGGCCCAGCCGCGGGCCCGGTCGACGGCCGCGACACTGCGCATGCGTTCGAAGGCGTCCACGGCGGCCTCGACCACGACGGCCGAGCCGTCGGACACCGCCGACTCGATCAGGCCGAGGATGTCGGGGTCGTTGCCGTCGGCGAGGTAGCGCAGGGCGGTGCAGCGGGCGCCGTCGAGCCCGCTCCGGGCGGCCCGGAGGATCTCGGGCCGGTCCTCGGGGCCGGCCACGGCGGTGAGACAGCGGGCGGCCGGGACGTGGAGGGCGGCACCGCGGTCCAGGCCCTGCTGGGCCCAGTCGAACACGGCTTGCACGCTCCAGCCCGGGCGGGGTCCGGTGGGGCGCATCTGCCGCTGCCAGCGGTCGAAGCAGCCGGCCTCGTGGGCGGCGCGCACCCGCGTGGCGATCGACTCGCGCGGGTCCTCGGCCCACAGCCGCCACGGCCGCGGCTCGAAGGCGTCGCGCACGGCGGCGGCCAGTTCGGCCTCGCCCTCGGCGTCGGTGGTGAAGCGGGCGAGGACGGGTGCGGCGAGGGCGCGCAGCCCGGCGTCGTCGTCGCGCAGCGCCAGTTCGTCGAGCGCCCACGCCCAGTTGGAGCCGCGGGCGGCGTATCCGCGCAGCAGGGCGAGCGCGTCCCGTCTGCCGTAGGAGGCGAGGTGCCCGAGGACGGCGAGGGCGAGTCCGGTGCGGGACTCGTCGGTGTCGAGGGCGTCCTCGGGGTCGAAGAGGTGCGCCTCGATCGCGTCCAGTTCGCCGTTCAGGTCGAGGTAGAGACGGGCGTAGTAGAGGGAGCGGTTCTCCACCTGCCAGTCGTGGCGCGGGTCGCGCAGCACGCAGTGGTCGAGTGCCGCGAGCGCCTCGGTGCGCGGCGCGGTGAGCGCGTGGAGTGTGCCGTCGCCGCGGCCCCGCTGGAGCAGGCCGAGCAGCGTGCCGCTGGGCGCTATGACCGGATCGAACATGGGAAACAGCCTCACATCAAGCGTCGACGCAACCGGGGAACACGCACTACCTGGCCGCGTGACAACACGTCGGAGCGCCCGCCGTCTCTTGCTTGCTGTAGACCATCTTCCTCTGCCTCTCGTCGGTGGCCCATGCGGACCGCATCACGGTCCACGCGGTGCGGCAACACCTGCCCATCCGTCGTGTCCGTGAACCACGACGTCATGATGACCCGGCGTCTGCGCTGCCGCGACCGAAATTTCCGGCGGCCCCGTACCGCCTCCCCCGTTGTGTGTGTCGTTCCTGGTCAGCGGGCCGTTTCAGCTGCTCACGGCCCGTGGTGTCACTGCTCGCCGAACAGGCGGAGCAGCTCGGTCCGGCCGAACATGCGGGCCGTGTCCAGGGCCGACGGGGTGCCCGCGGACGGGTCCGCGCCGGCCTCCAGCAGGGCCTCGATGACGTCCCGCTCGTCCTTGAAGACCGCTCCGGCGAGGGGTGTCTGCCCCCGGTCGTTGACGCGGTCGGCGTCGGCTCCGCGGGCCAGCAGGGCGCGGACGGCGTCGGCGTGGCCGTGGTAGGCGGCGAGCATCACGAGGGAGTCGCCGCGGTCATTGGTGAGGTTGGCCGGGACGCCCGCGTCGACGTACGCGACGAGGGCGTCGGCCGGCCCCTGCCGGGCCAGATCGAAGATCTTGGTCGCCAGCTCCACGACCTCGGGGTCGGGGGCTTCACTCATCGGCCGGACCGCCTCTCACTACGAGCGTTGGGGACTGTTTCGGTGACTGCTGGGGTACTGCTCGTCGCTCCGGACACCGCTGGGGAGCGCGGTGCCCGGGAGGTACTGCTCAGGGACTTCGGGGAGCAAGCGTACGGCGGCGCGCTCGGCTGCGCCGTACGGGTGAATCGCCAGGGTACTGGCTTACCCGGCACATGACCCGGCGCGCCGGGGGTGAAGATCACTTCGGCCCTCCCCCCGCACGGCCGGGCCGTCCGACCGCCACGCCCGTCGACTGCGCCGGGCGAGGGAAATCAGGCGGATTTCACTCAGTTGCACCTTTTGTCATATGGATACATGCTGTGATCCTGGAAGGACTCAGGGTGACTGTCCCCCTTCGACACCAGGAGATTCACATGATCCTCTCCATCTCAGGCGTCGTCCTGTTCGGCGTCATCGGCTTCGTCTTCTTCCGCAAGGACGGGCTGAAGCCCTCGCACGCGTGCGTGTCCACCATGTTCGGCTTCTACCTCGCCAGCACGGCCGTCGCCCCGAGCATCAGAGCCGGTGGCGAGAGCCTGGCCAGCCTGCTCGGCGGTATGAGGTTCTGACGCCGCCCGGCCCGAGGCCTTCGGCCGGCGCCGTCCGGACAAGCATCCCATCGCCCGCCCGTACCCACAGGAGGCAGCAGTGGCCCGGCGCCCCCTCCCCCGCATTCTGAGCACAGGCAGCGCGCAGCTCGCCCGGAGCCGGGAGCTGGCCCGGACGGCGGCCGACAGCGCCACGGACGTCCTCCACCCGCTGATCACCATCGCCCGCGGGCTGCGCCGGCTCGCCGCGGCCGGCCGGCGCGGGTGGGCGCAGACCCCGAAGGACCGGCGCGGGCCCCTGTTGTTCATGGTGGCCTCGCTGTTCCTGGTCGTGGCCGTGATGCCGTACGGTCCGCTGCTGGCCGCCGTCGTGGTGACGGCGGCGGCGGCCTGGCAGGGCCGGGACCGCACCCCGTCCGAGCCGGACGGCCCCGACGAGTCCCACGTCCAGCGCCTGGCGTCGCTCTACGAGGCCCTGGTGCCGTACTTCTCCGCCGCCGAGGATCCGGCGCCGCTGTACGCGCACGGCGGGGCGTGGGAGAAGGCCTTCCTCTCCCACGAATTCGACGACTCCGGCCGCGTCTCCCACCTGCTGATCCGGTACCCGGCGTACTTCACCGACGGCGAGCCGGAGTCCCGCGCGCGCATCGAGCACCTGCTGACCGCCAAGGCCGGCCGCGGCCGCGAGTACCTCTTCGCCTGGAACGAGGAGGACAACGAGCTCGCCTTCACCGCACTGGCCCCGCTGCCCACCGGCGTCCCCGCGCAGCGCTTCGTCACCGCCCCGGGCGAGACCGTGCTGGGCTTCACCGACCCCAGCGAGGTGCAGCGCACACTGCCCCTCACCTACGGGACGGAACAGCGCGACGCGCCACCGGTCGTCTGGCGCACCGGGCTGCGCTCCACCGAGCCGCACCTGCTGGCCCTGGGCCAGCCGGGCAGCGGCACCTCCACGCTGCTGCGCTCCGTGGCGCTGCAGGCCCTCCAGCACGGCGACCTGGTCATCGTCGACGGCGGGGGCACCGGCGAGTACGCCTGTCTGACCGGCCGCGACGGGGTCCTCGCGGTCGAGTGCGGGCTGACCGGGGTGCTGGCGAGCCTGGAGTGGGCGGCCACCGAGACCGAACGCCGGCTGATCGCCGTCAACCGCGCGCGGCAGGCCGGCCAGCCGCCGCCGGACGACACCAGGCGTCCGCTGTGGCTCCTGCTCGACCGGCCGACCGCGTTCACGCACCTCGCCGCGGCGGACGGCCGCAAGGACCCGCAGGCGCTGCTCCAGGTGCCGCTGCGACACGGTCGCGCGGTGAACGTGACGGTCGTGGTGGCCGAGCAGTTCGACTGCGCGGACGCGCTCAGCGACGCGCTGCGGCAGCACACGCGCGCCCGGGTGGTGCTGGGCCCCGCGACGGCGGAGCAGCTCAAGGCGGTGCTGGGGGCGCCGCCGCACACCACGCCGCTCCCGGCCGTCCCGGTCGGCCGCGGCTACGCCCGGCTGGGCACCGGGGCGGTGCACCGGCTCCAGGTGCCGGCGACGCCCGACCCGTACGACGACTCGACGAGCGCCGCGCTGCGCAAGGCGGTGCGGGACCTCCTGCCGCCGAAGACCACTCCGGCGGACGGGGAGACCGTGCCGGAGCCCACGGAGGCCGTGCCGGACCCCACGGAGGCGGCCGTGGCCGAGCCCTCCTGAGCGGGGCCGGCGACCGCTACTAGGCGACGAAGGTGCGCGGCGACTCGCCGCCGACCGGCGCCCCGCTCTCCACCAGCCGCGCCGCCGCCGCCAGTCGCGTCGCCGCCTCCTCGGCCACGGCTCCGGCGACGGTGAAGGGCAGCCGGACGTACCCCTCGAAGGCGCCGTCGACGCCGAAGCGCGGCCCGGACGGCACGCGCACGCCCACACGCTCGCCCGCCTCCGCGATACGGGACCCCGACAGCCCGCCCGTGCGGACCCAGAGAGTGAGGCCGCCCCGCGGAACCTCGAACTCCCAGTCGGGCAGCTCGCGCCGCACGGCCGCGACCAGCGCGTCCCGGTTGTCGCGGGCCTGGCCCCGCCGCACCTGCACCGCCTGCTCCCAGCCGCCGGTGCTGAACAGCCAGTTCACGGCGAGCTGCTCCAGCACGGGGGTGCCGAGGTCGGCGTAGGCCCGGGCGGCGACCAGGCTGCGGATCACGTCGGGCGCGGCCCGCACCCAGCCGATGCGCATCCCGGCCCAGAAGGCCTTGCTCGCGGAGCCGACGGTGATGACGGTGGAGCCCGCCGGGTCGAAGCCGCACACGCGCCTCGGCATCCCGAGGTCCGGCTCCAGGTACAGCTCGCTCATCGTCTCGTCGACGACGAGCACCGTCCCGGCCGACCTGGCCGCCTCCACCAGGCGGCGCCGCTGGTCCTCGTCCGCGAGCGCACCGGTCGGGTTGTGGAAGTCGGCCACCACGTAGGCGATCCGGGGCGCGGCCTCCCGCAGCACCTGGCGCCAGCGGTCCAGGTCCCACCCGGCGAGTCCCTCGGCCATCGCCACCGGCACCAGCCGGGCGCCCGCCTCCCGCATCAGCTGGAGGATGTTGGCGTACGACGGCGACTCGACGGCGATGCGCTCGCCACGGCCGCCGAAGAGGTGACAGATGGCGTCGATGGCGCCCATGGCACCCGTCGTCACCATGATCTGCTCGGCCATGGTGGGGATACCGCGCGCGGTGTACCGCTCCGCGATCATCGACCGCAGGGCGGGCAGGCCGGCCGGGTAGTCGCCGTGCGTGTGGGCGTAGGGCGGCAGCTCCTCCAGCGCCCCCTGCACGGCCCGGGTGAGCCACGGCTCCGGGGCGGGCAGGGCTGCGGTGCCGAGATCGATCATCGAGCCCAGCGCCTCCGGCGGCAGCGGTTCGAGCCCCCTCGCGGGCAGCGGGTTCCCGGCCGGTACCGCGGTCCAGCTGCCCGCCCCGCGCCGGGACTCCAGGAAGCCCTCGGTGCGCAGCGCCTCGTAGGCGGCGGCGACCGTGGTGCGGCTGACGGACAGGGACAGGGCCAGCTCCCGCTCCGCCGGCAGCCGGGCGGCCACCGGGAGGCGGCCCTCCAGGACGAGCAACCGGATGCCGTCGGCGAGCGCGCGGTACGCGGGCGGGCGGCGGGTGCCGGGGCCCGCCGGGCGGCCCTGCTGGGAGTTGAGCAGCCGGGCGAGCTGAGCGGCGCCCATCGCCGAGGTCCACTGCGCCATGACTACCAGTCCACCTTCCCCGAATTGGCCCTGGATGGTTTTCCATCCCAAGCCACAGGGTGTCATGGGCCAGGCCACTTCCACCACCAGGGGGACACCTTGTCCAAACGGGACCGTCTCGGACGGCGACTGATCCAGCTCTACGCCGGCCTCGTGCTGTACGGCGTCAGTTCCGGGCTCCTGGTCGAGGCGGGCCTCGGCCTGGAGCCCTGGAACGTGCTGCACCAGGGCCTGGCGGAGCTCACCGGGCTGACCATCGGCGCCGTGTCGGTCGCCGTGGGCGCGGCGGTGCTGCTGCTGTGGATCCCGCTGCGTCAGCGGCCCGGCCTCGGCACGGTCTCCAACGTCCTCGTGGTCGGCGTCGCGATGGACGGCGCCCTCGCGGTGCTGCCCGACGCGCGCGCCCTGGCCGTCCGCGTCCCGCTGCTGCTGGCGGGCGTCGTGCTCAACGGGGCGGCCACCGGCCTCTACATAGCCGCCCGGTTCGGGGCCGGGCCGCGTGACGGGCTGATGACCGGGCTGCACCGGCGCACCGGACGCTCGGTCCGCCTGATGCGCACGGCCGTCGAGGTGGCGGTCGTCGTCACCGGTTTCGCCCTCGGCGGCACCGTCGGCGTCGGCACCCTGCTGTACGCCGTGTCGATCGGCCCGCTGGCCCAGGTCTTCCTGCGCCTGTTCGCCGTTCCGGCGGTGGCCGGCGGCGGCCCGGCCGTTGCCATCGAGTCACCCGAAAGAGTGATACTGCGTCCGTGACCACGCTCGTACGGCACCCGTACCTCGACCATCCGGGGCCCATTCCGTTCGCGCATCGCGGCGGGGCCGGCGACGGCCCGGAGAACACCGTGGCGCAGTTCCGGCGCGCGGTCGGCCTCGGCTACCGGTACATCGAGACCGATGTGCACGCCACGGCGGACGGCCGGCTCGTCGCCTTCCACGACGCGACCCTGGACCGGGTGACCGACGGCTCGGGCCGGATCGCGGATCTGCCCTGGGCGCGGGTACGGCAGGCGCGCGTGGCGGGCCGTGAGCCGGTGCCGCTCTTCGAGGAGCTGCTGGAGACCTTCCCCGAGGTGCGCTGGAACGTCGACGTCAAGGCGGAGCCCGCGCTGCTGCCGCTGCTGGAGGTGATCGAGCGCATGGACGCCTGGGGGCGGGTGTGCGTCGGCTCGTTCTCCGAGGCCCGTGCGGCCCGGGCCCAGCGGCTGGCCGGACCGCGCCTGGCGACGTCGTACGGAACGCGCGGGGTGCTGGGGCTGCGGCTGCGCTCGTGGGGGGCGCCCGCGGCGCTGCGCGGGTCGGCCGTCGCCGCGCAGGTGCCGGTCTCGCAGTCGGGCATCCCGGTGGTCGACCGGTTGTTCGTCCGCGCGGCGCACGCGCGCGGACTGCAGGTGCACGTGTGGACGATCAACGAGCCGGAGCCGATGCACCGGCTCCTGGACCTCGGCGTCGACGGCATCATGACCGATCACATCGACACCTTGCGCAAGGTCATGGAGGAGCGGGGCGTCTGGGTCTGAGCCCCCGCCCGGGTGTCCTCGCGATCGGTTTCGCGCCGCTCGGACGGGTCCCGGCGGGGCGGGCGATCCGGGGCGCGGGCAGCCCGGCCTCCGAGCGGATTTAGCACTCCAGGCGAAAGGGCGGTAGTGTACGCGTTTGGCCTGCCAGGCGTACCGTTACTGCGCGTCAAAGATGCCGAAACGCTGGGTGACATCTGGTTGCAGATGTGACAAAGCGGGCGCTGGTGGGTACTGCACTGGTTGACAAGGCTGCGGCTACGACGGCGACACATGACCCGGAACGGGACATCGGAACGGGAATCTTTACCGCCGACCGGACGTTGACCGGATGACGACGACAGCGACACCTGTCCTGTGGGCGACAAGCCCGGGAGGCACGATTCATGAGTGAGCGAGCTCTTCGCGGCACGCGCCTCGTGGTGACCAGCTACGAGACGGACCGCGGTATCGACTTGGCTCCGCGCCAGGCCGTGGAGTACGCATGCGAGAAGGGGCACCGGTTCGAGATGCCCTTCTCGGTCGAGGCGGAGATCCCGCCGGAGTGGGAGTGCAAGGTCTGCGGGGCCCCGGCACTCCTGGTGGACGGCGACGGTCCGGAGGAGAAGAAGGCCAAGCCGGCGCGTACGCACTGGGACATGCTGATGGAGCGGCGCACCCGTGAGGAGCTCGAAGAGGTCCTCGAGGAGCGCCTCGCCGTGCTGCGCTCCGGTGCGATGAACATCGCCGTCCATCCTCGGGACAGCCGCAAGAGCGCGTAGTCCCGCGGGGCTCCGGCCCGATCGCAGCGCACGCGAGTGGGGAACGGGCGCCGTACGTGATACACGTACGGCGCCCGTTCCCCTTTCCGTATTCGGGAGGCCGCCGTTCCGTACGCGGGAGGTCGCCGTTCCGCGTACGCGGGCAGGTCACGGGGCGCCGTCACGGGCGGCCGGGGGCCGGACCGCCGTCCGGCCCCCGTCGGCCTCGTACGGGCACCCTCCCGGCGCCCTTCCGCGGGGCGTCCCCGGACGGGCCGGCCGTGCTCACCGGGTCAGCGGCGGGCGCTGCTCGCGGGGCGCGCCGCCCGGCTCGTCGTCCCTGATCACCTCGCCCGGAACGACCTTGCCGTCGGGGCGGTGGATGCGGACCTGCTGGAAGGCGTCGCCCAGCGTGTCGGGGACGGCCGCACGGAGCCTGCGCTCCGCGAAGCGGCCGACGGCCCGCTGGACCGGCGGGAGCAGCAGGAGCAGGCCCACCGCGTCCGAGATCACGCCGGGGATCATCAGCAGCAGACCGCCCAGCATCATGAGGCCGTTGCCACCGCGGCGTGCGGACGGTGTGCCACCGCGCTGCAGCGCTTCGTTGAGGTTCTGGAAGGCGCGGCGGCCGGCCCGCTTGATCACCACCGCGCCCAGCACGAGCGCGGCGAGCAGCAACAGGAAGACCGTGCCCCCGCCGGCCGCGCCCGCGACCCAAGTCAGCAGCCAGATCTCCAGGACCAGCCAGGCCGCGAGGCCCAGCGGCAGGAACCTGCGGAGCCGGGAACGCCGTGGCCGGGCGGAGTACGGGGAGGTCGGAGCGCCTGTCGTCATGCTTCCAGTGTGCCTGGGCGCGGCTCAGCACCGGATAAGAGCTACCCCTGCGGCTTGCCGCCCCGGCCGGTGATCCTGGTCACCCTCTCGCCGGCGCCCCAGGCGGTGACCCGCCACAGCGCCTCCACGAGGATGTCGCGGCTCATCTTGGAGTCGCCGAGTTCGCGCTCCACGAAGGTGATCGGAACCTCGACGACGTGGTATCCGGCCTTCACCGCGCGGCGGGCCAGGTCGACCTGGAAGCAGTAGCCCTGCGAGGCGACCTCGTCCAGGCCCAGGCCCTGAAGCGTCTCCCGGCGGAAGGCGCGGTAGCCGCCGGTGATGTCGCGCAGCGGCAGGTCGAGGGCGAGGCGCGAGTACAGGCTGCCGCCGCGGGAGATGAACTCCCGGGACTTGGGCCAGTTCACCACGCGCCCGCCCGGCACCCAGCGGGAGCCGAGCACCAGGTCGGCGCTCTTGAGCGCGGTCAGCAGCCGGGGCAGTTCCTCCGGCTGGTGGGAGCCGTCGGCGTCCATCTCCACCAGCACGCCGTAGTCGTGCTCCAGGCCCCAGCGGAAGCCCGCCAGATAGGCGGCGCCGAGGCCCTCCTTGCCCTTGCGGTGCAGTACGTGGACCCGCTCGTCCTCGGCGGCCAGCTCGTCGGCGAGCTTGCCCGTGCCGTCGGGGCTGTTGTCGTCGGCCACGAGGACGTGTGCCTCGGGGACGGCCGCGCGCACTCGGCCCACGATCGTCTTGATGTTCTCCGCCTCGTTGTAGGTCGGAATGATCACCAACGCCGTGCCGAGCGGACCGAACCGCCTCTCCTGGGCACCCGCAGCGGGGGTGCCGTCGCCGTGGTTCACTACTGCCCCTTCATGTCCGTACGCAGAGGACCACCATAGTGGCCACCGCCTGCGGGGACGCCACGCTACGTGCGTACCGCGGTGTCGTTTCGGCAAGAGCGGGGTAAGAACGCCCTTTTGGGATGTGCGGAGACCGGCGTGCGCGCGAGGCGCCGTGGGAGCCGCCGGTCTGCGGGTGGGGGCCCGGCGCCCTTCGGGCCGACCTGGGACCCGCTGGCTGCGGATCGGCCTGAAGCCGTTGTCTACTGAGCGGCCGGGCCCCACCCGGGTCACACCTCGCCGACCGTCCGGAACGTTCCCCCGCCGACGCGGACGCTGAGCCTGGCTCCCAGCGACGGTGACGCCGGTGCGGCACACCGTCCCTGACCCAGCGGCGCTGCGACGCGGGCACGGAGGTTCCCCGGTCGGGCGTCCGGTGGTGGACCCGGCAGAACCTACCGGCCCTGCGCCGCCGCCTGTCAAACAGCCTGCCGAGCCGCCCCGGCGACCACCGCCGGCCGGCGGGCGCGGAGGATGCCCAGGTCGCGCGACGGGGCGGCGGGCGGTGACCGCCGCCGTGCCGCCCCTGGAGATCACTCGCCCGGCCGTACGAAGACGGTCCGGCCGCCCACCACGGTCCGCAGGCAGACGGGCAGGTCACGGCCCGGGGCGAGGTCGGGCAGCCCCGGGGTGCCGGAGCGCGGGTCGGTGGACCAGCGGGCCACCCGGTCGTCGGGGGCCTGCACGACGAGCTCGTCGGTGCGCCACACGGCGTAGTCCGCGGGCGCGCCGGGCACGAGGACGCCCGCGTCGTCCCGCCCTACCGCCCGCCAGCCGCCGCGCGTGTGCGCGGTGAAGGCGGCGCGGACGGAGACGCGGTGCTCGGGGGTGCGGTGGAAGGCGGCGGCGCGGACCGTGCCCCACGGGTCCAGCGGCGTGACCGGGCTGTCGGAGCCGAAGGCGAGCGGCACGCCGGTGCGCAGCAGGGCCGCGAAGGGGTTCAGCGTGCGGGCCCGCTCGGCGCCCAGACGCCGCGCGTACATGCCGTCCTCGCCGCCCCACAGGGCGTCGAACGCCGGTTGCACGGACGCCGTCAGGCCCAGCTCGGCGAAGGCCGCGACGGTCTCCGGGGTGAGCATCTCGGCGTGCTCGACGCGGTGCCGGGCGGCGCGGACGCGAGCGAGCCCGGCCTTCTCGGCGGCGGCGCGCACACCCTCGACCACGGCGGTCACGGCCGCGTCGCCGATGGCGTGGAAGCCGGCCTGCAGGCCCGCCTCGGTGCAGGCGACCACGTGGGCGGCGACGGCGGCGGCGTCCAGATAGGCGGTGCCGGTGTGCTCGGCGTCGGCGTACGGCGTGTGCAGGCAGGCGGTGTGCGAGCCGATGGAGCCGTCGACGAACAGGTCTCCGGCGGCGCCCACCGCGCCCAGTTCACGGGCCTTGTCGACGTCCTGCTCCGCCCAGTAGCCGACGACCCGGGGGCCGGGCTCCGCGCCGGCCAGGCGCAGCAGGCCCGTGAAGTCGTCCTCCGAGGAGATGTCCGGACCGCCGCACTCGTGCAGGGAGCCGATGCCCAGGGAGGCGGCGTGGGCGAGCGCGGCCCGCTGGGCCCGGGCGCGCTGGGCGGCGGTGACCGCGCCGAACGCGGCGGCGCGCACCGCGTGGTGGGCGCCGGCGGTCAACGGGCCGTCGCCGGCCCCCGGGACGGTGGGCACCAGGTCGAGCAGGGACGTGGTGACGACCGCGGAGTGCACGTCGATCCGGCTGAGGTAGAGCGGGCGGCCGCCGGTGGCCTCGTCGAGTTCCGCACGGGTCGGCGGGCGGCCGCCGGGCCAGCGGGCGGCGTCCCAGCCGTGGCCCAGCAGGACCCTGTCGTCCGGACGGGCGGCGGCGAACTCCCGTACCCGGGCCAGGGCCGCCTCCAGGGAGGGGGCGTCGGACAGGTCGAGACCGGTGAGCGCGAGGCCGGTGGCGGTGGCGTGCACGTGCGCGTCGGTGAACGCCGGGGTGACGAGGGCGCCGTCCAGGTCGACCACCTCGTCGACGCCGTCCGCGAAGGCGTCGGCCGCCCCCTCCGAGCCGACCCAGGCGACTTGCCCCGCCTCCACGACCATCGCGGTCGCGAACGGGTCGGCGGGACTGTGGACCTCGCCGCGGCGGAGAAGGACGGTCTGCGGTTCGGCGGTGCGCTCACTCATAAACACCAGTCTCCCGCCTCGCCCGAGCGGGCCGACAGGCAGGGCGGCGGGGACGGGCCCGGCGCAGCGATCCTCCCGAGCCGCTCCCCCGGCGGGCGGACGCCCGTCGGCACCGCGCGGCGGCCGGGGCGGCCGCCGCGCCGGCGCCGTCCGGTCAGATGCGGGGCGGCCGGGCCTCGTACGGCGTGGACAGGACCACCGTCGTGCGGGTCGACACTCCCGCCAGGGTGCGCAGCCGGGCCAGGAGTTCCTCCAGCTCGTGCGGGGTGGCCACGCGCACCTTGAGGATGTAGTTCTCGTCGCCGGCCACGCTGTGGCAGGCCTCGATCTCGGGGACGCCGGCCAGACGGTCGGCGATGTCGTCGGGCGCGCTCGGGTCGAAGGGTTTGACCGAGATGAAGGCGGTCATGGGCAGCCCCACCGCCTCGGGGTCGACGACCGCGGCGTAGCCGCGGATGACGCCGCGCTGCTCCAGCCGCCGCACCCTCTGGTGCACGGCCGACGTGGACAGGCCCGTGGCCTTGCCCAGGTCGGTGTAGCTCATCCGCCCGTCCTTGACGAGCAGCTGCACGATTTGTCGGTCCAGCTCCTCCATGGCGCAAGAACCTACAGTGCGGTGATCTCCTCGGATACCTCGGCGGCCCAGGTCATGTCCCGTTCGGGCCGGTGACGGGAGCGGCGGGCGAGCGGCACGGGGGGACAAATCAGTCGCCGCGGACCCTTGTGAACGTCGTGTGACCAACGCCACACTCTCAGCGGGCGCTCCGTGATGTTCTCGTGATTACCGCCGAGGGCGGACGGGAAGTGCTTGCTGTGGTCGAGGCCGCAGCGCCTTCACGGCCCAGCCTTAGGGGGAGAATCCCATGCAGAGTCTCAAGCGCCCTGGTCGTTCTGTGTCCAAGCGACAGCAGCCGATCCTCGAACCCGAGCCGGAGGGCGTCGAACCCGACGACTTCGACGGCGAGGAACTCGACGCCTACGACACCTTCGAGATGTACCGGGTGATCTGCCCGGACTGCGCGCAGCCCATCGCCCTGCTCGCGGACGAGGAGGTGCTGCCGGAGCACGCGCTGTGCGCCTCCCCGTGGAACCCCTTCGGGCTCACGGTCTGCGCCGGAACGGGCCGCGGCGCCGCCGAGGCCCGGCCCGCCGACGAGTCCGTGGAGCCCCAGGAGCAGGACACCGCCCTGCTGTTGACGCTCCCCCAGGGGCTCGACTGGCGGATGCAGCCCTTCTCGCACGTCGGCGGCCCGGGCTCGCGCCCGATCCGCGTGCCGGCGATGCGCCGGCACGCCGCCTGACCGGCTCCTTCCGTCTGCCGCACCCGCGCCACGGCACGCAGGCCGCCGTGGTGCGGTACCGGGGTACGGCGGCCGGTCGGCCCCGCGCCGGGTCCCGGCCCGGTCCGGGTCCTGCGGTGGCGCGGCCGGTGCGGAAGCCGTCCGAAGGCGGCCCCAGGGGCGCGGGGGGCGGACACCGCTGGACTCACGCTCGATTCCGTGGCCCGGTGACCTGCCCGCCCGGCGCCGCGTTGCCCGGGTATGACCCCCATCGAGCCGGCGGCCGGGCGTCGGCGTCGTATCTTCGTGCCGCCGCCCGCGGCAGCGTTTCCGTCCGTGCCGCCGCACTCCGCGGACCCGCCGATCTACCGTGATCTGGTGCGGGCCTGGGCCGACCGGGGCCGCACCCTGCCGGGGCGCCACGACCCGGAGTGGGTCCGGCTCTCGGCGCCCTTCCTCGGTCTCGGGCAGTTCAGCGGGTCTCGGGACCCGCGACGTGACGGGCGATGACCATCCGCTGGATCTGGTTGGTGCCCTCGACGATCTGCAGCACCTTGGCCTCGCGCATGTAGCGCTCGGCCGGGAAGTCCGCGGTGTAGCCGTATCCGCCGAGGATCTGGACGGCGTCGGTGGTCGCCTTCATCGCCGTGTCCGTGCAGAACAGCTTGGCCATCGCCGCCTGCCGCCCGAACGGCCGGCCCGCGTCGCGCAGCCTCGCCGCCGCCAGGTAGAGGGCGCGGCCCGCCTCGATCTGCGTCGCCATGTCGGCGAGCATGAAGCGCAGGCCCTGGAAGTCGGCGATCGGCCGCCCGAACTGCCGCCGGTCGGTGGCGTAGGCGGTCGCCTCGTCGAGCGCCGCCTGGGCGACGCCGATCGCGCACGCCGCGATGCCCAGCCGTCCGGAGTCGAGCGCGGACAGCGCGATGGCGAAGCCCTGTCCCTGCTCACCGATCCTGCGGGCGTCGGCGATCCGCACTCCGTCGAGGTGGATCTGCGCGGTCGGCGAGCCCTTGAGGCCCATCTTCCTCTCCGGTGCCGCGGCGCTCAGCCCCTCGGCGTCGCCGGGTACCAGGAACGCGGTGATCCCGCGCGGTCCCTCGCCGCCGGTGCGCGCCATGACCGTGTAGAAGTCGGCGATCCCGCCGTGGGTGATCCAGGACTTGGTACCGGTGATCACCCAGTCGTCGCCGTCCCGCACCGCCTTGGTGCGCAGTGAGGCGGCGTCGGAGCCGGAGGCCGGCTCGGAGAGGGCGTAGGCGCCGAGCAGGCCGCCGCCGAGCATCGCCGGCAGGTGTTCGAGCCGCTGCTCCTTGGTGCCGTAGGTGGCGAGGCCGTAGGCGGCCAGGGTGTGCACGCTGACGCCGAGACCGACGGTGAGACGCGCCGCGGCCAGTTCCTCCAGGACCTGGAGGTAGACCTCGTACGGCTGGTCGCCGCCGCCGCACTCGGAGTCGTAGGGCAGGCCGAGCAGTCCGGAGCGGGAGAGCAGGGTGAAGACCTCGCGCGGGAAGCGCCCGGCGTCCTCCTCCTCGGCCGCTTTCGGGGCGATCTCGTGCTGCGCGATGTCGCGGACGAGCGAGATCAGGTCCCGGGCCTCGTCCGTGGGCAGTTGCCGGTCCACCGGCTGCGGGGCGCGGTCGGGCATGGCGACGCTCTCCTCCCTGTCGGGCACTGGCGGACGTGCGCCTTGGGTGGGGCGGCTCCGCCGGAGTCTTCCTCGGGCCGCTCGATGCTCGCACTCCCGGGTCGCGGAAGCGGCTGACCAGCGGCTGTGCGCTGTGAGTATGCCCGATCGGAGGCATGGAGTCACCGGTTAACGACCGCTTACTTCAAGAAAGGGCCGACACCTCCGGCCACCACGGCCCACGGCCGCGGCGACTGTCCGGTTCACCCGGTTCGCCCGGCCGTCCCGGGGGCGTGCGGAGGCCGGACGCGCCGGGCCCGGCGCACCGGCTGCGCGCGGCGCGTCCCTCCGGGGACTCGGCCGGCGGATCGTCCATGGTCCGGCGGGTGCGTTCGGGGCGGGCGCTCCGGTCGGGAGCGGCGCCCTCGGCGCCGCGTACTCGGGCGAGCGGGCCCGCGCGGGCGGGCGGACGCGACGGCGGTACGTCCGCGGCCGCCCTCCGCGACGGCCGCGAGGATCGCCCCGCGCACACCGTCGCGGACCGCGTGGACCTCGGCGCCGAAGCCGACGCCGCGGCTGACGACGGTGCGGTGGGCGGCCCGGACCAGCCGGACGACGTCGTCCGGGGACAGCGCGCCGTCCTGGTCGTCGGCGGGCGACCGGCGTCAACCGACCGCCAGTTCGGCGCGGCGGGCCTCCGATCGCCGAAAGCCTCACGCCCGGCCGCAGGTCCCCGCCGGGGAACGCGGAGCGCCTCGGATGCCGGTCCCGCGCCGCTGACTGGACATCAGTTCGGGCCCGGTGCCCGGCCGGCGGCCGGACGACCGCGGTACGGCGGGTCCGGTACGGGTCAGGTCAGAGCAGGCCGAGCTGGGTGACGAGCATCGCGACCACCACCACCAGGGTCCAGCCGAGGACGTGCTCGAGGATCTTGGGGCCGTCGCCGTCGTCCTGAGGGCCGCCGGTGCGGACACGGGCGGGGGCGTGGGGGGCGGTGGCCGAGTGAGCGGTCATGGTCTCTCGCAGTGGTCGGACGTACGGGCCGGGCGGGCCGGCCGGATGTGCGGGGCGGCCTCCCCCGCCGCGGCGCTTCCGCCGCGCCCCGCCGTCCACCCTGCCACGGGTGCGGGCGCGCGCGGCGGAGAGCTTGGTCACAGGAGGGCCGCCCCTCTACCGGCGGCTCCGGTGCCCGCGTGCGACCGCCGCCCGCGCCCCGTGCGGCCGGCCCCGGTCAGCGCACGCCCACCGCCGCGAGCGCCCGGCGCTGGTGGGGCGCGGGATGCGCCGGGAAGTAGAGGTAGCAGACGCCGCCGCTGCCGGAGGCGACCTTACCGGAGGCGTTGTACCGCTTGGTCCTGAGCCAGATGTTCTCGAACTCCCGGCGCGGGTACACGCGCCGGACCGCTTCGTCGCTCGGCGAGGCCGGGTCGCCCGCGACGACGTCGCCGTCCGCGGTGAAGCCGATGACCGTCATCAGATGGCCGGAGGTGCCGTAACCGGCGCCGGTCAGCTCGGTCCTGAGGAAGGACTGGGACGTGATGACCGGGATGCCGGCCGCGATCAGCGTCTCCAGGTCGGTGAGCGAACCGAGCCGGGTGACCACGCCCTGGAGGTCCTTGAAGGTCGCCGCGTAGGCCGCGTTGAACGGCCAGTTGCCGCAGCCCGAGTACTGGTGGTCGTAGGTGGAGCGGGCCGCGTGGCACACCTGCGGGTCGGCGTAGGACGGGTCGACCCAGGACAGCTGCTCGGAGGTGAGCCGGCCGCCCCAGTACTCGATGACCATCTGCGAGGAGGTGGGGCTGCACCAGGCCTCGCCGCCGTTGTCGTACTGGGGGTACTGACCGGCGTGGATCTCCTGCGAGTACCGGGGCACGGCCAGTTCCCAGCCCGGACCGCCCGGCGGGACGGCGGGGACGGTGAAGCGGTCGGGGACGTCGGAGCCCATGGCGCCGGCCCGCCAGACGGTCGGAGTGAGCCGGGTGCCGGGCCGCCGGTACAGGGTGAGCCGCAGCCGGTACGCGGCCAGGCGCAGGCCGGAGGCCGGATCGTCGACGGAGAAGGTGTCCGTCCAGATCGTGCTCCGGCCGTCGCCCTGACCGTCGACGGAGGTGCGCCTGATGTCCTCGTCGCCGGCGGCCCAGCGGCCCATCACGTACCAGGGGGAGTCGGTGCCGTCGGAGTACGTCCCCCGCAGTTCCACCTGGAGCCAGGTGCCGGACGGGGTGTGCGCGTTCCAGGAGGCGATCGCCTCGGTGGCCGGCACGGGCAGCCGGTGGACCGGGCCGGTCCAGGTGGCGTACTCCCAGGCGGCGGTGGCGCCGGTGTGCGGGTCGGTGTAGCCGGTGGTGCCGGCCGGTGCGGCGATCTCCAGGGCGGGACGCGCTCCCGCGACCGCTCGGGTTCCCTGGAGGGCTCCGCCGCGCCAGTCGGTGTACGTGGTCCAGGCCCGGTAGTCGACCGGGCGGGCGGGCGTCGTCCGCCCGCCCCGGGCGCCGGCGGCGGCCGCCGGTGCCGTACTGCCCGTCACGGCGAGGGCCACCGCGGCGGTCAGGACGGTTCTGCGGGACGGCTGTTCGGATCTGCTCATGGGTGGGTGACCCCCGGGTGTCCGAGTCGGGGCGGATGGCGGGTCCGTGCACGGCGCTGCGCCCACTATGGCCGCGGCGACCGGCTCCTGCCAGCACTACGACACACGCCACGCCCACCAATATTGGTCTCCACCACTGGCATGACCTGCGCCTGCGCCACCGCCGCGACCCTCATGCGGGGGCGCCCCGGGCAGGGCCGCCGGGGTCGGCGGGTCAGATGAGGTCCATCGCGGCGACCTCGTCCGGGCGTCCGTAGCTCACCGGTCCCTGGAAGCGGCGGCGGGCGGCGGCGAACCACCACACCGTCGCCACGAGCAGGACCGCGGCCAGCGCGACGGGGGCGTAGTTGAAGGAGTCGACGGTGAGCGGCGCGGCCTGCGGCAGCATGAACAGCACGCTGCTGAGCACGATCCAGGTGACCGCCACCACGCCGACCGGCCGGCCCCAGCGGCCCAGGTGCCAGGGGCCTGGCCGGAACTCGTCGCCGAGCCGCAGCCGGAGCAGGATCGGCACCGCGTAGGCGAGGAAGAGCCCGACGACGTTGACGCTGACGATGGCGGTGAAGGCCGTGTGCGACCACCAGCCGGGCAGCACCAGGGCCAGTGAGCAGGCCACCGCGAGCCAAACCGCCTTGACGGGGGTGCGGGTGCGCGGGGAGACCGAGTGCCACCAGCGGGAGCCGGGCATGGCGCCGTCCCGGGAGAAGGCGAAGATCTGCCGGGTGTTGCTGGTCAGGTTGGCCAGGCCGCAGAAGAGCATGGCCCCGATCACGATCAGCAGCAGTGCCTTCGCGGTGCCCTCGCCGAGGGCGTCGATGAGGATCTGGACGGGCGGCGCCGCCGAGTGGGCCACTCCGTCGTAGTCACGGATGCTGACCACGAGGGCGAGCATGAGGACCAGTCCGGTGAGCGCGGACCAGCCGATGGCACGGGTGATGCCCTTGGGCGCGTTGACGGTCGCCCGGACCGTTTCCTCGGACATGTGGAAGCTGCCGTCGAACCCGGTGAAGGTCCAACTGGTGACCAGCAGACCGAGCATGCCGCCGTAAAGCCCGCTGGTGAAACCGGTGTTGTTCGCGAAATGTGTGACGAAGGAGGCCGAGCGGTGCTGGTCGGGCATGACGGTCAGCGCGGTCACGATCACCACGAGTCCGATCAGCAGCCACCACACGGAGATCCGGTTGAGGACGGCGACCAGTTGGACGGTGTAGGTGTTGGCCAGCCCCTGGAGCACGATGATCAGCGCGGTGATCAGCACCGTCTGATGGGCGGTCGGCCGGTAGGACGGCCATTGCAGGGCGACCAGGGCCTGGACGAAGGTGGCGGCCGCGTAGCCGGTGGCGGCGGTGCCGCCGATCTGACCGACGAAGTTCAGCCAGCCCGTGAACCAGGACCAGGCGCCCTTGTGCCGTCTGGCGAGTTTCCCCGCCGAGAAATACAGCGCCCCGCTCGTCGGATAGGCGGAGGCGACTTCCGCCATGGCCGCCCCGACGAAAAGGACCATCACTGAGACGCCTATCCAGCCGAAGACGAGAATGCGCGGACCGCCCGCGTTCATCCCGAAGCCGAAGGACGAGAAAATACCCGAGAGGACATTGATGATGGTGAAGGAGATCGCGAAGTTGTCGAACGCCTTGAAGCGCCGGGTCAGTTTTCTCGGGTAGCCCATGGCGTGCAGGGTCGCGTCGTCGTCGAGCGCTCCCGGGTCCGTCCGACCGTGGGCCCGGTGGGCTCCGGCGGGGGTCTTGACACGCGGGAGGGGTCTCCGTTGCGACACGGTTCGGCCTTTCTCTCGTGGGGGCTGCGTGGTCGGGGCCCGGCGCGGCGTGCGCAGTCAGGGCGACGGGGGCACGGGCAGGCCGCAGGCGCGCCGGGCCCGGGAGAGCTGCTCGACGGGGTCGCCGAAGACGCACCACGGCATCCGAGAGGCGTAGGGCCCCATGGCGCCGAGGGCCTCACGGGCCTCGCTCTCCCGCCCGGCCTGCACCAGCGCGTGCGCGAGGTAGGCCAGGTCGAGCACCGGGGTGAAGCGGTAACCGGCCACCGTGGGCAGCCAGTTGTGGTGGATCGCGAGGGCGGTGGAGCGCCACTGGGGCTGCTCCCAGACCCGGTCGGCGAGCAGCCGCGCGGGATCGTAGCTCTCCACCAGGGCGACCAGCGGCAACAGCCGCAGCGCGGAGTCGGCGGGCGCGCGCTGGCCGAGGAAGGCGGCGACGTCCCAGGCCGCGTTGACCGAGCCGCCGTACCGGGTGAAGAAGAAGGCCAGAAAACGATGGTGGGCCTCGCGGTGCCACGGGTCCAGGGACAGGATGTGCGCGAACAGCCGCCAGGGCCCCGGCGGTGCGGTGAGCAGGCCCTGCGGCGCGGGCTCGCGCAGGCGGTGCAGCCGGGCCATGGCCAGCTTGGCGACCCAGGGCGTGGGGTCGGCGGGGTCCGTCGCGGAGGCGCGCTCGCAGGCGGACAGCGCTATCCGCTCCAGCGGCTCGGCCCGTCCGTCGTGGGCGTCGGCCGCGCGCAGCGCCCGGAGCACCGCCACCCGGGCCCACAGCAACGCGGCCTCGGGCGCCGGCTCCTCGGCCAGCCAGCGTTCGGCGAGGTCGGAATCGGCCGCCTCCGAGGCCAGCACCAGGGAGCGGTGGGCCCGCAGCGGGAAGTCGCCGCGGGTCTCGGCGAGGGCCGCCCGGGCACTCGCCCAGCGGCCGGCCCGGACATCGACGCACACGCTCCCGAGCACCCGGTCGTCCGCCGCCGGATGCCAGACGTACTGCCCTTCGAACAACCCGGCGGCCATCTTCCCCCGTCCGTCCCCGTACGGCACCTCATGGTTGCGCTCGAGGCACTTTACTCAGCACCGGACCCAACCGGAACGCCGATTTCGACATGTTCACCGGCCGAACGGCGCCGGTATTGACAGGGCCGACGGCACTCACCGGATGGTTCGAATCGGCACCGATTCCGGCCGTCGGGTGCTCCCGCGCGGGCGGCCACTAGAATGTTCCCGCGATATACGCCGCCAGCCCAGCACACGCACTCCGGGAACCGCCATCCGCGCCCTCGCCGCCCAGCTCCGCCGACTGCCGCCGTCCTGCGGTCCCGCCCGTCTGGTCGGCGTCGACGGGCACGCGGGCTCCGGGAAGTCCACGTTCACCGCGCGGCTGGCAGCGGCACTCGACGGCGCCCCCGTGCTGCGCCTGGACGACGTCGCGAGCCACGAGGAGCTGTTCGCCTGGGACGGCCGGCTGCTCACTGAGGTGATCGAGCCGCTCGCCCGCGGCGCGAGCGCACACTACTCCCCCTACGACTGGCGCACCCGGCGCTTCGGCCGCCCGCGCGCGCTGCCGCCCGCACCCGTGATCCTCGTCGAGGGCGTCGGGGCCGGCCGCCGGGCACTGCGCCCGCACCTGGCGCGGCTGCTGTGGATGGAACTGCCGCGCGAGGAGTCCTGGGCGCGGGGACGGGCCCGGGACGGAGCGGAGCAGCGGGAGTTCTGGACCGGGTGGGTGGCGGCGGAACGTCGGCACTTCGCCGCCGACCCGTCCCGGCCCTTCGCCGATCTCCTGGTGCGGCAGACGGCAGCGGGGTACGAGGTGCTGCCAGGGCCTGCCGTGACCCGGGAGACCGACCGGAAAGTCACTCACCGTGATGGGCCGTCGGCAAAGTGCTGAACTCGTGAAGATCCCCGTCGGGGAACACGGCACAGTGGCCCAACTCTGCTTGACCCGGGGGCCGTACAGGTCTTACGTTCTCAATGTGCGGTCGTCGAGGACCGCCCGCAGACGCGAAGCCCCCGGTTGTTCCCCCGTGACCGGGGGCTTCGTTCTGCCCTCGGTCCGTTTTCCGGACGCCATGTGACGCCGTTCGCTCACAGTGGGTGACCACGAGGGGTGCGCCCCCTCTGCTCCCGCCTCGCCGAACGCCCCCTGCGGCACCCTACGGCGGGCGGCGTCCCCACGGGTACGATGCCCTCGGTGCGACCTTCGAACGGCAGCTTCGCGCACCTGCAACTCCGGTCCGCGGCACAGCGGTTCGACCAGAGGCAGCCGCCGGGCGACGGTCCGGCGGCGAACCTACGGGGGCACGGTTTGTGGGGGACGTGATGGATTTCGGCGCGCAGGGCCCGCAGGCCCCGGCCGACCTCGCCTGGCTGCGAGGCGTCGACGCCTACACGATGGGCGCTTATCCGCAGGCGGAGGAGGAGTTCCGGGCCGCCGTGCGGATGGATCCCGGCATGGCCGACGGCTGGCTCGGGCTGCACGCGCTGCGCGTCGACACGACGACCGCGCTGCTCAGGATGTTCCGGCACCGGGACCGCTTCGGCGAACAGCGTGCCCGGCACCGCCGCACCCTCAACTCCTGGTACTGGCTGGGCTGGTGGGTGCAGCCCGTGCTGGAGAGCCCTCGCGACCTGCTGCTCGCGCACGCCTCGCACTGGCTGGACGGACGGCACGTGCCCGAGCTCGACCGGGCGCTGGCCGGGCTGCCGCCCGTGGACGCCGACTCCCAGGTGCGGTTCCTGCACGCCTGCCGCGCCTATCTGGTCAAGGACTGGGAGCAGTTGGTGCGGCACACCGACCCGCTGGTCGACGACCCGATGCTGGGCATCGAGGCCGGCCTGTTCGGCGGCATGGCCCGGGTCCGGCTGGAGATGTACGGGCAGGCCGAGCCGCTGCTGGCGGCCGCGCTGATGCGGTGCCGCAGCGAGCAGCCGCAGCGCAAGGAGCTGCGGTACTGGCTGGCCAGGGCGCACGAGGGCACCGGCCGCAGCGCCGCAGCGCTGCCCCTGTACCGCGCGGTGCACCGGGTCGACCCGGCCTTCATGGACACCTCGGCGCGGCTGGCGGCGATAGCCGAGGGAGACGGCTACGACGACACGGCGGGCCTCGCGGCGATCGCGCTCACCGGAGCCGGCCAGGACGCCGTGGACGGCCCGGACGTCCTGGACCCGCTCTTCGGCACCGAGGGCCGGGATCTGAAACTCGGCGGCGAGAGCGACCTCCCGCCCGCCGGGCCGTTCCCGCCGGTCGCCGATCCGGCGGTGCGCGAGCGGGCCTCGGCCGCGGCCGGGCCGCTGCCCAGCGGGCCCACGGACCCGGCGTTACTCGAGGAGGCGCTCGCCGAGCTTGAGCGCATGGTCGGTCTGGAACCGGTGAAGCGCCAGGTCAAGGCGCTGTCCGCGCAGTTGAACATGGCCCGGTTGCGGGCCGGTCAGGGGCTGCCGGTGCAGCCGCCGAAGCGGCACTTCGTCTTCTCCGGTCCCTCGGGCACCGGCAAGACCACCGTCGCCCGTATCCTCGGCCGGGTCTTCTACGCGCTGGGGCTGCTCGGCGGCGACCATCTGGTGGAGGCCCAGCGGGCCGATCTGGTCGGCGAGTACCTGGGGCAGACCGCGGTCAAGGCCAACGAGCTCATCGACTCGGCGATCGGCGGGGTCCTCTTCGTCGACGAGGCCTACTCCCTGTCCAACTCCGGATACGGCAAGGGCGACGCCTACGGCGACGAAGCGCTGCAGGTGCTGCTGAAGCGGGCCGAGGACAACCGCGACCACCTCGTGGTGATCCTCGCCGGCTATCCGGAGGGCATGGACCGCCTGCTCGCCGCCAACCCCGGGCTGTCGTCCCGGTTCACCACCCGGGTGGACTTCCCCTCGTACCGTCCCGTGGAGCTCACCGAGATCGGCAAGGTACTGGCCGCGGAGAACGGTGACGGGTGGGACGACGAGGCGCTCGACGAGCTGCGTTCGATCGCCGGACACGTGGTCGACCAGGACTGGATCGACGAGCTGGGCAACGGGCGGTTCCTGCGGACGCTGTACGAGAAGAGCTGCGCGTACCGGGATCTGCGGCTGTCGACGTACCCCGGCGCGCTGACCCGGGACGACCTGGCGACGCTGCGGCTGCCGGACCTGATGCAGGCGTACGGGGAGGTGCTGTCGGGGCGGGGGCCCCACGATCCGTCGGCCCCGTGACCGGTCACGGCCCCGCGCCCGTCGGCGCCGTGACGGGCCCAGGGCCCCGCGGCCGCGGACCGGGGGGCCGGGGCCCGCCCTGGCTCGGACGGTCCGCGGCCGGGCCCCCGGTCCACGGGCCGGAACGGACCGCAAACCCGCCGCGAAGGCTCGGGCGGGCCCACGGTCACCGGCTCAGGTGGCCAGCACCTCCTCCGCCTCGCCGCTCCCCCGGGGTTCCGTCAGCCGGACCTCCGTGGCGATCCGGTGGGCGGGGTCGCGGACCTCGCCCACGAGGAGTTCCAGGACGTCCTCCAGGGCGACCAGGCCCAGCACCCGGCCGGAGGCGTCCGCCACCTGGGCCAGGTGGGTGGCGGCCCGGCGCATGACCGTCAGGGCGTCGTCCAGCGGCAGCTCGGACCTGAGCGTCGGCATCGGACGCCATATCCGCTGCGGCACCGCCCGGTCGGAGTCCTCCGCGTCCAGGACGTCCTTCACGTGCAGGAAGCCCATGAAGGCGCCGTTCTCGGCGGCGACCGGAAAGCGGGAGTACCCGGTGCGGGCGGTGAGGGCGACGATCTCGCCGGGGGTGACCGACGGGCGGACCGTCACCAGGCTCTCCCGGGGCAGCAGCACGTCGAGGACCCGGCGGGAGCCAAGCTCCAGGGCGTCCTCCAGCCGCTCCTGCTCCTCGGGGTCCAGCAGGCCCGCCTGTCCGGAGTCCTCCACCAGACGGCCCAGCTGCACACTGGTGAAGACGGCCTCGACCTCGTCCTTGGGCTCGACCCGGAAGAGCCGCAGGACGCCCTGGGCGCAGGCCCCGAGCGCCACGGTGACGGGCCTGCACACCCGGGCGAAGGCGACCAGCCCGGGGCTGAGCCAGAGCGCCGCCTTCTCCGGCGCGGCCATCGCCAGGTTCTTCGGCACCATCTCACCGATGACCAGGTGGAAGAAGACCACGGCGGCGAGCGCGATGACGTAGCCGAGCGGGTGGACCATGCCGTCGGGCAGGCGCATCCAGGCGAACAGCGGTTCGAGCAGATGCGCCACCGTGGGTTCGGCGACGGCGCCCAGGGTCAGCGAGCAGACGGTGATGCCGAACTGGGCGGCGGCCATCATCTGCGGCAGCCGCTGCAGTCCGTAGAGCACCTGACGGGCACGGGCGGTGCCGAGCGGTTCGATCTGGCTGCGACGGACCGACACGAGCGCGAACTCGGCGCCGACGAAGAAACCGTTGACGAGCACGAGCATCGCGGCGAGGACCAGTTGGAGCACGCTCATCGGGCGGCCTCCGCCACGGCCTCGACCACGTCGTCCGCCAAGGCCGTCCGGACCAGCCGGACCCGCTCCGCGCGGTAGTGCCCGACCTGGCGCACGGACAGCCGCCAGCCGGGCAGCTCGGCCCGGTCGCCGGGGGCCGGGATACGGCCGAGCAGGTCGGCCACCAGCCCGGCGACGGTCTCGTACGGGCCCTCGGGCACGTCGAGTCCGATGCGCTTGAGGAGGTCGACACGGCAGCCGCCGTCGACGTCCCAGGCGGGGTGGCCGTCCTCCGGCGGGGCCGGGGCCAGCTCGGGCGCGTCCTTGGCGTCGTGCTCGTCGCGGACCTCGCCGACGAGTTCCTCGACGATGTCCTCCAGGGTGACGACACCGGCCGTCCCGCCGTACTCGTCGACGACGACCGCGATGGGCTGCTCGCTGCGCAGCTGGGCGAGCAGCGGCTGCACCGGCAGGGTCTCGGGGACCAGCAGGGCCGGGCGGGCGATGCGGCCCACCGGGGTGCG
This sequence comes from Streptomyces sp. NPDC015220, assembly GCF_043079345.1. NCBI lineage: Bacteria > Bacillati > Actinomycetota > Actinomycetes > Kitasatosporales > Streptomycetaceae > Streptomyces > Streptomyces sp. NPDC015220. The sequence goes on from NZ_JBIBUK010000027.1 coordinate 61,385, forward strand.
CAGCCGCTCGTGCGCCGGGACCGCGAGGGCGTCCTTCAGGTGGGCCATGCCGACGACCTCGTCGATCTTCTCCTGGTAGACGGGGAAACGGGACAGGCCGGTGGCGCGGGTCAGATTGACCACGTCCTCGGCGGTCGCCGAGAACTGCAGGGCGCTGACCTTCACCCGCGGGGTCATGACGTGCTGTGCGGTCAGCTCGCCCAGGGACAGGGTCCGGACGAACAGGTCGGCCGTGTCCTGCTCCAGGGCGCCGGCCAGGGCAGAGTGGCGGGCCAGTGAGACCAGCTCGCCGGGGGAGCGGGCGGAGGCCAGTTCCTCGGCGGGTTCGACGCCTAGGGCGCGCACCAGCCGGTTGGCCACCGTGTTCAGCGCGGCGATCACCGGGCGGAACAGGCGCGAGAAGACGTGCTGCGGGCCGGCGACGAAACGCGCGACCTGCAACGGCCGGGAGACCGCCCAGTTCTTGGGTACGAGCTCGCCGATCACCATCTGCGCGGCCGAGGCGAGCAGCATGCCCACGACCACGGCGACGCCGGAGACGGCGCCCCGGGGGATGCCGACGGCGGTGAGGGGGCCGCGCAGCAGCTCGGCGAGCGCGGGCTCGGCGAGCATGCCGACGACGAGGGAGGTGATGGTGATGCCGAGCTGGGTGCCGGAGAGCTGGAAGGACAGCTCGCCGAGCGACTCGACGACCGTACGGGCCCGTTTGTCGCCGTCGGCGGCGGCCTTCTCGGCCTCCGCGCGTTCGACGGTCACCAGACCGAATTCGGCCGCGACGAAGAAGCCGTTGGCCAGGATGAGCAGGAAGGCCGCTGCCAGGAGCAGCAGGGGGATGGTCATGATGCCGCCGCCTCCGCGTGCGCGGGAACCGCGGTGTGGCGGTGCGCGCTATGTCGGCAGGGGGCGGCGCAGGTACTGCAGGACGATCCGTCCATCGCCGGGGGGAGTCACTCCTCGGGTAGCAGGAGCCCCTGGCACCGGTCGGGGCTCAGGGGCGGAGGCGCAGCGAAAAACGCCTCCGCCAACAGATTAGTCAAGACCCGGCCCGGTGCGTCAGTGAGGACGCCCCCGACTCAGCCCCTGGGTTCACCCGGAGAGGGCTCGGGGTCGCGGATGGAACGGGCCTCCACGAGGGCGCGCAGGGCGCGGGCATCGGCGATGGCACGCTGTTTGGCGATGCCCGGCTGGATGCCCAGCGCGGGCAGGCTGGTGCCGTCGCTCAGGTTGAGGAAGACCCACGGATCGCCGGGACGCAGGTTCACCTGGAGGATCTCCGGCCACTCCAGGTGACGCTTCGAGGCGATGTTGACGACGGTGACGCCGGAGTCGTCGGCGACCACCTTGGGCCGGGCGAGCATCAGCAGCACTCCGAACAGGAGCGCGCCGGTGAAGACGAAGCTGACGCGCTCCCCGGGGGTGAGCGGATCCAGCAGCACGGCGACGGCGGCGATCACCACGAAGATCGCGGCGCCGGCCGTGAGCAATACCACACGGGTGTGTCCCGGCCGGAAGGTGACGGGAAGCTCGGGCAGGTCGGACATCTCTCGGTGCCCCTTACAGACGGCAGGCGTGAATGGCCGTGGTCAGGATGGCGCGGGCGCCGATGGCGTACAGGTCGTCCATGATCCGCTGGGCCTCCTTGGCCGGGACCATGGCGCGTACGGCGACCCAGCCCTCGTTGTGCAGCGGGGAGACGGTCGGGGACTCCAGGCCGGGGGTCAGGGCCACGGCCTTCTCCAGCTGCTCGACCCGGCAGTCGTAATCCATCATCACGTAGGTCCGGGCCACCAGGACGCCCTGGAGGCGCCGCAGGAACTGCTGCACCTTGGGGTCCTCGGCGTCGGCGCCGGTACGGCGGATCACGACGGCCTCGGACTTCATGATGGGTTCGCCGATGACCTCCAGGCCGGCGTTGCGCAGGGAGGTGCCGGTCTCGACGACGTCGGCGATGACCTCGGCGACACCGAGTTCGACGGCGGTCTCCACGGCGCCGTCGAGGTGGACCACGGAGGCGTCGACGCCGTTGTCGGCGAGGTGCTTGGCGACGATGCCCTCGTAGGAGGTGGCGACCGTCATGCCGTTCAGGTCCGCGACGCCGGCGGCGGTGCCGGGCTTGGTGGCGTAGCGGAAGGTGGAGCGGGCGAAGCCCAGCGGGAGGATCTCCTCGGCGTTGGCGCCGGAGTCGACGAGCAGGTCGCGGCCGGTGATGCCGATGTCGAGGCGGCCGGAGGAGACGTAGATCGCGATGTCGCGGGGGCGGAGGTAGAAGAACTCGACCTCGTTCTCCGGGTCGACGATCCGCAGCTCCTTGGACTCGCGGCGCTGCTGGTAGCCGGCCTCATGCAGCATGTCCGCCGCAGGGCCGGAGAGTGAACCCTTGTTGGGGACGGCGATGCGCAGCATGAGGTCGGCTTCCTTCGTTCGTGCGGACGGTGCGGGGGGTTGCTGGTGCTCAGAGGTGGGCGTAGACGTCGTCCAGGGAGATGCCGCGGGCGACCATCATCACCTGGACGTGGTACAGCAGCTGCGAGATCTCCTCGGCGGCCGCCTCCTTGCCCTCGTACTCGGCGGCCATCCAGACCTCGGCGGCCTCTTCGACGACCTTCTTGCCGATGGCGTGCACTCCCTTGCCGACCAGCTCGGCGGTGCGGGAGGTGGCGGGGTCGCCGTCGGCGGCCTTGTGCTGGAGCTCGGCGAAGAGCTCCTCGAACGTCTTCTTGGACATGGTGGTCCCCACCCTAGCCGCTGTCGCGCTCCGCTCACCGCCAGGGTTCGGATACTGAACGCAGCGTGGCCGCGGTCGCCACCGCCGCGGTGACCGCCTCGTGGCCCTTGTCCTCGGTGGAGCCCTCGAGGCCGGCCCGGTCCAGGGCCTGCTCCTCGGTGTCACAGGTGAGCACGCCGAAGCCGACGGGCACCCCGGTCTCGACCGAGACCTGGGTCAGGCCCTGCGTGACGCCCTGGCAGACGTAGTCGAAGTGCGGGGTGCCGCCGCGGATGACAACGCCGAGGGCGACGATCGCGTCGTAGCCGCGGCCCGCCAGCGCCTTGGCCACCACCGGGAGCTCGAAGCTGCCGGGCACCCTGAGCAGGGTGGGTTCGTCGATCCCCAGTTCGTGCAGGGCGCGCAGGGCGCCGTCCACCAGTGCGTCCATCACCTTCTCGTGCCACTGCGCCGCGATGACGGCGACCCTGAGGTCCCCGACGTTCCGGACGGACAGTTCCGGTGCACCCTTGCCGCTCACGTATCTCCTCGGTTCCTGGTACTTACTGGTTGCCGCAGGTGGACACGGCGGGCGTGTCCAGCCAGGGCAGGTCGTGGCCCATCCGGTCCCGCTTGGTGCGCAGGTAGCGGAGGTTGTGCTCCCCGGCCTGGACGGGCATCGGCTCGCGGCCCGTGACCTTGATGCCGTGACGCAGCAGCGCGTCGGTCTTGTCGGGGTTGTTGGTCATCAGGCGGACGCCGCGCACGCCGAGGTCCCGCAGGATCCGCGCGCCGGCGCCGTAGTCGCGGGCGTCGGCGGGCAGGCCGAGTTCGAGGTTGGCGTCGAGGGTGTCGCGGCCCCGTTCCTGGAGCTCGTAGGCCCGCAGCTTGGACATCAGTCCGATGCCGCGTCCCTCGTGGCCGCGCAGGTAGACCACCACTCCCCTGCCCTCGCTCCGGATGCGTTCCAGGGAGGCGTCCAGCTGGGGGCCGCAGTCGCAGCGCTGGGAGCCGAAGACGTCGCCGGTCAGGCACTCGGAGTGGACGCGGACCAGGACGTCCTCGCCGTCCCCGAGCTCGCCGTGGACCAGCGCGACGTGCTCGACGCCGTCGACGGTGGAGCGGTAGCCGTACGCCGTGAAGGTGCCGTGCGCGGTGGGCAGGCGGACCTCGGCCTCACGGCGCACGGTGGGCTCGGACGCGAGTTCCCGCCGGTCGGGCGGGGCCGGGAGCTCCAGGGAGCGCCGGTGGGCGACCAGGGACTCGATGGAGATGATCGTCAGGCCGTGCTCGCGGGCGAAGACGATCAGCTCGGGCAGGCGCAGCATCCGGCCGTCCTCGCTGGCGATCTCGACGATCGCGCCGGCCGGGCGCAGTCCGGCGAGCCGGGCGAGGTCGACGGCGGCCTCGGTGTGGCCGTCGCGCGCGAGGACGCCGCCGGGCCTGGCGCGCAGCGGGAAGACATGGCCGGGGCGGACCAGGTCGGTGGGCTCGGCGGTGCCGCCGGCGAGCAGTCGCAGGGTGGTGGCGCGGTCGGCGGCGGAGATGCCGGTGGTGACTCCGTGGGCGGAGGAGGCGTCGACGGAGACCGTGAAGGCGGTCTTCATCGACTCGGTGTTCTGCTCCACCATCTGCGGCAGTTCGAGCCGGTCCAGTTCCTCGCCCTCCATGGGGGCGCAGATCAGGCCGCGGCACTCGCTCATCATGAAGGCGACGATCTCGGGGGTCACCTTCTCGGCGGCGACGACGAGGTCGCCCTCGTTCTCGCGGTCCTCGTCGTCGACGACCACGACCGGGCGGCCGGCCGCGATGTCGGCGACGGCCTGTTCGACCGGGTCGAGGGTGAGGTCCTCGGCGTCGGGGGCGGTGCTGTAGAGAACGGGTGCCGCGGTCATGCGGGCGCTCCTTCCGGGACGGGCCGCGGGCTTCGGCGGGAGCGCTGCCACCAGTCGCGCATGCCCCACAGGACGAGCGCGCCGTAGACGACGTAGACGAAGCCGGAGAAGGCGAAGCCGTTGGCGAAGTTGAGCGGGACGCCGACGGCGTCGACGAGGAGCCAGGCGAACCAGAACTCGACCATGCCGCGGGCCTGGGCGTACATGGCGACGACGGTGCCGACGAAGATGTAGGCGTCGGGCCAGGGGTCCCAGGACAGGGACGGGTAGGCCTTGAACAGGGCGGCGACGGCGACCGTGCCGACGGCGGCGCCGCCGAGCAGTACGGCCCGTTCGCGCCAGGTGGCGAAGCGTACGGCGATGTGGCCGTCCGCGTCCCGGCCCCTGCCGCGGTTCCACTGCCACCAGCCGTAGACGGCCACGACCATGACCACGATCTGCTTGCCCGCGCTGCCGGACAGGTGGGCCGTGGCGAAGGCGGCGAAGAGGATCAGGCCGGACACGAACTGGGTGGGCCAGCTCCATATGGAGCGCCGCCAGCCGAACGCCAGGCCGATCAGGCCGATGACGTTGCCGATCATGTCGGACCACTTGATGTGCTGGCCGAAGAGGGTGAAGGCCTCGGAGTTGAGCCAGTTCACTCGCCGGCCTCCCGCGCGCGGTCGCCGAGCAGGCGCTCGACGTACTTGGCGACGACGTCCACCTCGAGGTTGACCGGATCGCCGGGCTGCTTGAGACCGAGCGTCGTCAGGGCGAGGGTGGTGGGGATGAGGCTGACGGTGAAGTGGTCCGAGCCGGCCTCGACGACGGTGAGGCTGATGCCGTCGACCGTGATGGAGCCCTTCTCCACGACGTAGCGCGCGAGGTCGGCCGGGAGCGAGATCCGCACGATCTCCCAGTGCTCGGACGGTGTGCGCTCCAGGACCGTGCCGGTGCCGTCGACGTGGCCCTGGACGATGTGGCCGCCCAGGCGGGCGCCCACGGCGGTGGGGCGTTCGAGGTTGACCCGGGAACCGACGGCGAGGGCGCCGAGGCTGGAGCGTTTCAGGGTCTCCGCCATGACGTCGGCGGTGAACTCCTCGCCCGCGTGCTCGACGACGGTGAGACAGACCCCGTTCACGGCGATGGAGTCGCCGTGCCGCGCGCCCTGGGTCACGACGGGGCCGCGGAGCCGGAAGCGGGCGGCGTCGCCGAGGTTCTCGACGGCGGTGACCTCACCCAGCTCTTCGACGATTCCGGTGAACACTTCCCGGGTCCTCCTGCCTCTTCGGGCACGGACTCCGGGGCTGTCGATGACGACAGAAGGTACGGACGACGAACACTCGGGGCGACGCCGGACGGGGCCCCGCCATGACGGCGGGACCGCAGACGGCGGCGCGCACGCGTGCATGCTCGCCCGCCGCGCACTGCCTCCCATCCGGACTTTAACCGTCGGTCCAGGAATTTCACCTGGTCAACCGGCCGCTGGAAGCGACCGGGTCGCGGACTGTAACCGCCGGTTCGGACTTTCACCGACCCCGGAGTGCGCTGCTACTGGTACAGGGCCAGTGTGCCACGCCTGATCGGCGTCCATACGGACGGCCGGTGTGGGGTCGCTCACAGCGCGTCGTCCGCGTCCGGCGGCCTTCCCGCCGGTGCGAGCGGTTGAGAGGTCCGGCGGCGGGCAAGGGCCGTCGTCACCGCCGCCGGACCGGTCTGTGCGGAAGTCCGACCCTAAAAGGACTAGACCATCTGGTCAACAGGCTTGCTCCGGTCACGAGTTCGGGAGCCACGCCGCGGGCCCGGCCGGGCAGTCCGGTGCGCGGGGGCGGAGCCCACGCCGCGCCGGGCCCGCCGGAACAGGCCGGAACAGGCCGGGCAGGCCGGGCGCCGGCCGGCACTCCCCGGAGCGGCTCACACCTGCCGGGCCGGCCCGCCGTCCGGGCCGAACAACTCGTCCTGGGCGCGGTCCAGCGCCGTGATGAGCGCTCCGCGCAGCACCGCGCCGCCGCCGAGCGTGCTCGCCCGCACCTCGGTGGGCAGCGGCGACATCCGCGCGAGGCGGTCCGCCACGCGCGTGGCGAGCGCCTCGCCGCCGGCCTGCCCGGTCTCGCCGCCGAGGACCACGCACCCGGGATCCAGGACCGCGGCGACCGAGGCGGCCCCGAGGGCGAGGCGGTCGGCGAGGGCGTCCAGGAAGCGCCCGGCCCGGGCGGTGTCCGCGGCCACCGCCTGCCGCACCAGCGGCGCCGCGGCCGGTTCCGCTCCCGCCGCCGGCGGCTCGGGCAGCCCGTGCTCGCGGGCCAGCGCGGCAACCGCCGTCGCTCCGGCGAGCGAGTGGAAGCCGCCCGCGCAGTCCGTCGCCGAGGGCAGCGAGGCCGTCCCCGGGACCGGCAGGAAGCCGATCTCGCCCGTTCCGCCGGAGGCGCCGCGACGCAGCGCGCCGTCCAGGACGACGGCCGCGCCCGTGCCGTGGCCGAGCCAGAGCAGGACGAAGGTGTCCCGCCCCCGGGCGGCGCCGTCGCGCTGCTCGGCCAGCGCAGCGAGGTTCGTCTCGTTCTCGACGGTGACGCGCGCCGACGGCAGCCGCTCCTGCAGCGCGGCGACCAGCCGGCGGTGCCACTCGGGCAGCCCCGTGGAGTCGCGCAGTTCCCCGGTGACCGGGTCGATGAGGCCCGGCGCGCCGATGCCGACCGTGTGCAGGCGCTCCGCCCCGGCCTCCTTGGCCACCCGCTCCACCAGCGTGACCGCCTGTTCGACGGCGGGTCCGGTCCCGGTGTCCCCGCCGATCGGCACGGACGCCCCGGCCAGCTCCCGGCCGAGGAGGTCGGTCACGGTCACCGAGACGCTCTCGGTGCGGATGTCGAGGGCGGCCAGGTGGGCGCGGTCGGACACGATCCCGTAGAGCCGGGCGTTCGGGCCGCGCCGCTGCTCCCCGGACTCCCCGACGACCGTGATCAGGCCGGAGACGGTCAGGCGTTCGACCAGGTCGGCGACCGTCGGCCGGGACAGACCGGTGAGCTGCTTCAGCTGCCCTGCCGTCAACGGCCCTTCCTGCTGCAGCAGCCGCAGGGCGAGCCGGTCGTTGATGGCCCGGGCGGTGCTCGGGGATGCGGGCATGCCGGGAATCCTCCCAGATCGGCGGGGCCGCGCCGCGGGCGGCCGTATCTCCCCTATCCATCAGGAAGGGTCCCTGATAGTTTACGCCGCAGTCAGCACGCCGGCCGCTCCTTCGACGCGGCCCAGCGCCCAGGAGGGGCCGGAGAATGACAGCAGTGGTCTACGAACAGCGTCAGGTGCGGCGCGCCCGGTACGCCGTGGCGGCCGTCTTCGCCGTGCACGGCGCCGTCACCGGCTCGTTCGCGACCCGCGTGCCGTGGATCCAGGAGCACGCCTCGGTCAGCGCCGGGCAGCTGGGTCTCGCGCTGGCGTTCCCCGCGCTCGGCGCGTCCGTCGCGATGCCGCTGGCAGGCCGCGTCAGTCACCGCTTCGGCGCCCGGACCGCGCTGCGCGGACTGCTCGCCCTGTGGACGCTGTCCCTGGTCCTGCCCGCGCTCTCCCCCAACCTCCTCACCCTCTGCCTGGCCCTGTTCGTCTACGGCGCCTCGGCGGGCATGTCGGACGTCGCGATGAACGCCCTCGGCGTGGAGGTGGAGAACCGGCTGGGCCGCTCGATCATGTCCGGCCTGCACGGTCTGTGGAGCGCGGGCGCCCTGACCGGCTCGGCGGCCGGCACGCTCGCCGCGCACCTGGGCTCGGACGCCCGTCTGCACCACGCCCTGGCGGCCGGGGTCCTGACCGTGCTGGGCCTCGTCGCCTGCACCTGGGTCCTCGACCTCCAGCCGGCCGAGGACGAGGAACCGCCGCCCCGGTTCGCGCTGCCGCCGAAGTCGGCGCTGCTGATCGGCGCGGTCGGGTTCTGCGCGGTGTTCGCCGAGGGCGCCAGCCTGGACTGGTCGGCGGTCTACCTGCGCCACCAGCTGGACACCTCAGCCGGACTGGCGGCCGCCTGCACCACGGGATTCACCCTCACCATGGCCGTCGCCAGGATCGCCGGCGACAAGGTGGTGGACCGGTTCGGCTCCGTGCGCACGGTACGGTCCGGGGGCGTTCTGGCCGTCCTCGGCGGCCTGCTGGTCGTCGCGGCGGGCCACCCGGCGGTGGCGATGACCGGGTTCGCGCTGATGGGGCTGGGCATCGCGGTCGTCGTACCGCTGTGCTTCGCGGCGGCCGGGCGCAGCGGGCCCAACCCCAGCCAGGCCATCGCCGGTGTCGCGACCATCACCTACACCTCGGGCCTGGTCGCGCCGAGCGCGATCGGCGGGCTCGCCCAGGCGACCAGCCTCGTGGTGTCGTTCGGCCTGGTGACCCTGCTGGCGTGCGGCCTGGCCGCCTTCGCGGGAGTGCTGCGGGCGGGTGACCGGGATCGCCCGCGGGTCAGTCCGCCGGCCGCAGCAGTTCCCGGCCCGCGGCCCTGAACTCCTCGCTCCAGGGCGTGGGGCGCAGCGTCCCGGAGTCCAGCCGGACCAGGACCCGGGCGCCGTGCGCGTACGTCACCGCGCCGTCGGCGGAACAGAACCGGAACCCGTACGTCAGGCCCGTCCTGCCGAGCCGTTCCAGCCACAGGTGGACGGCGTACTCGCCCGGCCGGGTCACCGGCGCCTCGTAGGTGATCCGCAGCTCCTTGACCGCGTTGCAGGCGTCGCCGGCGGCGGCCCAGTCCCCCTCGAAGCGGAAGCCGTGCTCGCTCCACAGCTCGGCCCAGGCACGCTCGACCATCAGCGGGTAGCGCGCGTTGTGCAGCAGGCCGAGCGCGTCCAGGTCGTCGAAGTGGACGTCGACGGAGATCAGCCTGCCGTGCGACAGGGCGGGGGCGGCGGGTGCTTCGGCGGTCACGGCGGGGCTCCTGGACGTGCTTGCGGCGGTGGGACGACGCCATCCTAAGCGGACGCTCAGCAGCCTCTCGAACAGAGCATCGCCGACGACCCCGGACAATGGTTTTCGGACAGTCTTCCGTTCAGAGAAAGCGAAACCCCACCATGGACCTCGGCGTGCGCTGGAAACTGCACGGTGACGGGCGCACGCCCGCACCCGGAGCGGTGGTCCGGCCCGACGAACGGCTCTCCTGGCCCCGCACGGTCGGGCTCGGCGCCCAGCACGTCGTGGCCATGTTCGGCGCCTCCTTCGTGGCCCCCGTGCTCATGGGCCTCGACCCCAACCTCGCGATCATGATGTCGGGCGTCGCGACCGCGATCTTCCTCCTCGCCACCCGCGGCCGGGTCCCCAGCTATCTGGGCTGCTCGCTGTCGTTCGTGGGCGTCGCCGCGGTCATCCGGGCCCAGGGCGGCACCAGCGCCACCGTGACCGGCGCGGTCCTCGTCGTCGGCGTCGTCCTGTTCCTGATCGGCCTCGCCGTGCAGCACTTCGGGGCACGGATCATCCACGCCGCGATGCCGCCGATCGTCACCGGCGCGGTCGTGATGCTGATCGGCTTCAACCTCGCCCCGGTGACCGCCTCCACCTACTGGCCGCAGGACCAGTGGACGGCCCTGCTGGTGATGCTCTTCACCGGCCTGGCCGTGGTCTGTCTGCGCGGTTTCTGGTCACGCATCGCGATCTTCCTGGGCCTGGTCTTCGGTTACGGCATCTCCTGGGCCCTCGACCGGGTCTTCGGGAAGATCCACTCCGTGGACGGGTCCGGCAAGCTCACCGACCACTGGCGCCTGGACCTGTCCGGGGTCGGCAAGGCCGACTGGATAGGTCTGCCGTCCTTCCACGGCCCGGCCTTCCACTGGTCGGCCATCCTGGTGGCGCTGCCGGTCGTGATCGCGCTGGTCGCGGAGAACGCCGGGCACGTCAAGGCGGTCGGCGAGATGACCGGCGACCCGCTCGACGACAAGCTGGGCACCGCCATCTCCGCCGACGGTGTGGCCTCGGTGCTGTCGACCGCGGTGGGCGGCCCGCCCAACACGACCTACTCCGAGAACATCGGCGTGATGGCGGCCACCCGCGTGTACTCCACCGCCGCCTACTGGGCCGCGGCCGGCTTCGCGCTGCTGTTCGGCGTCTGCCCCAAGTTCGGCGCGGTCGTGGCCGCGATCCCGGGCGGGGTCCTGGGCGGCATCACCGTCATCCTGTACGGCATGATCGGCCTGCTGGGCGCGCAGATCTGGATCAACGCCAAGGTCGACCTGCGCAACCCGCTGAACCTGGTGCCGGCCGCGGCGGGCATCATCATCGGCGTCGGCAACGTCAGCATGAAGTTCACCGACAACTTCTCCCTCAGCGGCATCGCGCTCGGCACGATCGTCGTCATCACCGGCTACCACGCGCTGCGCGCCTTCGCGCCCGCGCACCTCAAGGGGCAGGGGCCGCTGCTGGACGAGGGCACCTCGTCGTACGACGAGCCGGGGAAGGCGGGACCGCGGCGCGCCGAGCCGTAGGACACGGGCGGGCCGTCCGGACCGCTCCCCGGCGCGGCGGCCCGACGCCCACGCACGGTCTGCGAACCCTGCCGAACCGGCTGGGCCGGTGGGCCGATGACACCGGTGCCGGCCGGGTCGCCGGGTCGCCGGGTCGCCAGGTCGCCAGGTCGCCAGGTCGCCAGGTCGCCAGGTCGCCAGGTCGCCAGGTCGCCAGGTCGCCAGGCACGGTACCGCGTCCGCCCCTCACGGGCCGGTCGGGCCGGGCTCGCGTCCCCCGTTCCGGGGAAGCGCCGGGCCCGTCGGCGCCCTGGGCGCGACGGGCCTGGGACCCTGCCCCCATGGTGCAATCGGCACGGCTCACCCGCCGCCTGGACACAGTGGACGAGGCCGTCGACCGGATGCGCGCGCTGGCCGCCGCGCTGCCGGAGCGGGACGGGGTCGCGGTCTTCAACCGCGTCTACCTCGCCGTCACCGAGGCGGTCGGCCACCGTCTCGCCGCGGGACGGTTCGCGGACCCGCGGGCCGCGACCACGCTGGACCTGCGGTTCGCCGAGCGGTACCTCCACGCCGTGGACGCGGCGGCCGAGGGGCGGCGCCCGCCGGCCTGCTGGCGGCCGCTGTTCCAGTTCCGCCGGCACCCGGGGGTGCGCCCGCTCCAGTTCGCGCTGGCGGGTGTCAACGCGCACATCGGCCACGACCTGGCGCTCGCCGTCGTGGACGCCTGCCGCACCCTCGCCTGCGAACCCGCGGAGCTGGAGGGCGATTTCGAGCGCGTGGGCGATCTGCTGACCACGCTCGAGGAGCGGGTGCGCGAGGATCTGATGCCGGGTCCCGATCTGCTGCAGGTCGCCGACCCGATCACCCATCTGCTGGGCGCCTGGAGCCTGGAGCGGGCGCGGGACGCCGCATGGTCGGCCGCGCGCGCCCTGTGGGCGCTGCGCCGGCTGCCCGACGTGGCCGAGGAGTTCGCCCAGCGGCTGGACGCGGCGGTCGGCTTCGCCGGACGCATGATGCTCACCCCGCTGCCGGACTGACCGCGTCGCGGACCGGTCCGCGACGCGGCGCGGGGCGGACCGGGGGAACCGCCGCGCCCGCCCCGGGCCCACCGGCCCCGGACTCCCGAGGTGTCACTGTACGTTGACGGATGAACACCGACGATCACGAAGGAGCACCCCGTCATGGCGACCCGGCTGGGACTCGGCCTCCCGCAGAACCGGCAGTACGACCTCGGCAAGGACGTGCCCGACGTGGCCTGCGCCGCGGAGGACATCGGCTATGACAGCGTATGGGTGTACGAGCGGGCCCTGTTCCCGGAGCCGGCCGGCCAGGGGCTGTACGGCATCGAGGGCCTGCCCTGGCCGGACTCCTACCGGCACGTGGCCGACCCGCTCGTGACGCTCACCCTGGCCGCGGCGGTCACCGGGCGGGTCCGTCTGGGCAGCAGTGTGCTCGTCGCGCCGCTGCACTCGCCGTTCCAGCTCGCCAAGGCCCTGGCCTCGCTCGACGCGGCCGCGGACGGCCGGGTAATCGCCGGTTTCGGCACCGGCTGGTCGCTCGACGAGTACGCGGCCGCGGGCATCCGGCCGATCAAGGAGCGCGGCCGGGTGCTGGACGAGGTGATCGACGTCTGCCGGGCTGTGTGGGGCCCGGACCCCGTGCGCTACCACGGCCGAATCACGCGGATCGACTCGGCCGTGGTCGGCCCCAAGCCCGCCCGGCCCATCCCGATCCTGCTGGCGGCGAGCACCCACAGGGCGCGGGAGCGGCTCGTCGAGCACGCCGACGGCTGGCTGCCGACCGGCACGGGCGTCGAGCAGATCGCCGATCAGTGGAACGCGTTGCAGGACCTGGCCGCCGAGCGCGGCCGGCAGCAGCCCATCGAGACCGTGCTCAGGGCGAACGCGCGGTACTCGGACAAGGCCCAGGGCGCCGGCCGTCGGCCCTTCCACGGCGACGCCGAGCAGATCGTCGAGGACCTCCTCGCCCACGCGGAGATCGGCATGGCGGAGATCCTGGTCGACCTGCAGAGCACCCTGCGGGACGCCCAGGAGCTCAAGGACGTCGCCGCCGAGGTGTACGAGAAGGCACGGGCGGCCGGGCTGTGACCGCCGTGGACGGGTGTCAGTCCTCGGGGAGTTCGACGGGCGCGATCTCGTCGTAGACGTCGCCCGGGCCGGGGTTGGTCGCGTCGGTGGCCCCGCCGAAGTGGCGCATGACTCCCCAGACCGCGTTCAGCGCGGTCTGGACGGCGCCCTCGGCCCAGCCGGCCGTCCAGGAGATGTCGTCGCCGGCCAGGAAGATGCCCCGCTTGTCCTCGGGCAGCCGGTCCTGCATGAAGTGCGTGAACAGGCGCCGCTGGTAGCGGTAGTGGCCGGGCAGGTTGGCCTTGAACGCGCCCATGAAGTAGGGCTCGTTCTCCCAGGAGACCGTCACCGGGTTGCCGATGATGTGCTTCCTGATGTCGACCTTGGGGTAGATCTCGCCGAGCGACTTCAGCATGACCTCCATCCGCTCGCCCGCGGACAGCGGCAGCCACTTGAGGCTGTCGTCGCACCAGGTGTAGGAGAGGCAGATCACGGCGGGCTTGTCCGGGCCGTCGTCGAGCAGGTAGGTGCCGCGGGTCATCCGGTCGGTGAGCGTCATCGACATGACGTCCCGCCCGGTCTCCTCGTCCTTGTCGAGCCAGAACGGCCGGTCGACCGGGACGAAGAGCTTGCTGGACTCCATGTAGTGGGTGCGCTCGATCGCCGTCCAGTGGTCGATCGGGAACAGCTCGTCGTCGCACTGGATCTTGGACAGCAGCATCCACGACTGGGCGGTGAAGATCGCCGCCCGGTAGGTGCGGATGTCGCCGCCCGCGTCCGTCACGGTGATGCGGTTGCCCGCGGTGCGATGCAGCCGGGTCACGGCCGGGCGCGGTTCGCCGTCCACGTGCAGGGACCTCAGCGAGGTGCCGTACGGCCAGTGCACGATCTTCTCCGGCTCCCGCTCCCAGAGCCGGAGCGGCAGTTGCTGGGAGCCGCCGACGATGCCGCGGTGGTGGTCGTCGGCCTCGGTGTAGACGACCCGCAGGATCTCCAGGATGGAGTTGGGGAAGTCGGTGTCCCAGCCGCCGGTGCCGAAGCCGACCTGGCCGAAGATCTCACGGTGCCGGAAGGACTTGAAGGCCTCGGAGTCGCAGAGGAAGCCGTAGAAGGTCTGGTTGTCGAGCTTCTCGACCAGCTTCGCCCAGATCTCGCGGATGCGCGGAACGTCCCGCTCGCGCATGGCGCGGTTCATGTCGGAGAAGTCGGCGCCCTCCTCCAGGCACTTGTTCCAGGCGTCGGCGACGTCCCGGTAGACCTGCGGCAGGTCGTCGGCCGACTCGGCGTAGTGCGACTCGCCCTTGAGGTCGACGACGGTGGACGGAGTCGCTTCCGCGAGCGGGTTCGGGAAGGGCCGGGTCCGAAGGCCCACCAGGTCGATGTAGTGCTGGAGCGCCGTGGAGGACGGCGGGAAGCGCATGGCGCCCATCTCGGCGGTCAGCGTCTCGTCGCAGCCCTCGAAGCCGACGGTGCGCAGCCGGCCGCCGATCCGGTCGGCCTCGTAGACGACGGGCCTGAGGCCCATCTTCATCAGCTCGTAGGCGGCGACGACGCCGGACAGTCCGCCGCCGATGACCGCGACCTCGGCGCCGTGCTCGGTCGCCGGCACCTGGCCCAGACCCGCCGGGTGGGTGAGGAAGTCGTCGTAGGCGTAGGGGAAGTCCGGACCGAACATGGTGATCGGCGGCTGCTGCTCGTCGGCGTGCTCGACGGCGTTGGGCACCGTGGACGTCATGGGGTACGGACTCCTTGCGGGAAAGAACTGGTGGAAGCTGACGCGGGACTGACGGGGCGTCAGACGAGGGCCCCGTAGAGGTCGGGGCGGCGGTCCTTCAGGTACGGGTTGGCCTCGCGGGAGGCGGCGAGGAACGCCGGGTCGACGTCGGCGAGGACCAGTTCCTCGTCCCGTCCCGCCCGGGCGCGGGCGACCCCGTCGGGCCCGGCGAGGACGGAGAGCCCGACGAACTCGAACTCGCCCTCCCGGCCGACCCGGTTGACGTACGCCACGTACATCTGGTTCTCCCAGGCCCGCACCGGGATCAGGGACTCGGCGACGAACTGGAACGGGTGCATCTGCGCCGTCGGGACGACCAGGAGGTCGGTGCCGGCGAGGGCGTGGGCGCGCACGTTCTCCGGGAACTCGACGTCGTAGCAGATCACGACGCCGACCGTGACGCCGTTCAGCTCGGCCTGGACGACCGGGCGGTCACCCGGGGCGAAGTGGTCGCGCTCGAAGCAGCCGAAGAGGTGGGTCTTGCGGTAGTTGGCGAGGCGCGTGCCGTCGGCGGAGATCAGCTGGGCGGAGTTGAAGACGGCCTCGCCGTCGCGCTCGGGGTAGCCGTAGGCGATCGCCAGGCCGTGCCGGCAGGCCAGTTCCGCGATCGCGTCGGCCGAGTCGCCGTCGGCGGGCTCGGCCAGACGGGCGGTGTCCGCCCCGATCGCGTAGCCGGTCAGGAACATCTCCGGCGCGATGAGCAGCCCGGCGCCCGCGGCCGCGGCGCGGCCCGCGGCGGCGTCGAGGACCTCGATGTTCCCGGCGACGGAGCCGGGGCGGCCGGAGCTCTGGAGCAGGGCGGTGCGCAGCGACGGCATGACTGTCCTCGGGAAGGTGCGAAGGGAGTGGGAGGGCCGCAATGACGGTACGTTTCGGCCGGTCGGCGGGACAAGGCGGGACCGTTGCGTCTGTGCGGGCGATCCGTTGCGTGCCGGGCCGGGCGTACGGCGATTCGTTGCGCCCCTGGACCCCGCCCCGGTGGCGGGACGCACCCGGTGCTCCGCCCCCGCGCGCGGCCGGGCGGTCACCGGACGGGGCTCGGCGCGCCGGGCCCCGGTCACGGAAGGGCGAGCGCGCCCGGAGGACCGGGCGCAGCGGGGCGACGGGGAGTTCGCACGCGTGGCCCGGCGGCGGGCGCGGCAACCCTGGCGGGCGCGGCCCGATGGCAGGCGTGGCGCCAACAGCATGAGCGGCGCCGATGACGGCGGCCGGAGCGGCAGTGGTCTCGGCCTCGGGCGGCGGGGCCCCGGTGTCGGGCTCGGGGGCGTTCACACACGTCGAGGGGGGAGCGGCGGCTGCGCGGTGCCGCCCTGGCTCCCCCGGCACCCTGCACCCGGCACCCGGCACCCGGCACCCGGCACCCGGGGCGTCCTACCGGAGCCCGTACCGGTTCAGGTGGGCGAGCCCGACGAGTAGCGGCGCAGCAGCGGGGAGAGGACCAGGACGGACTTGGTCCGTTCCACGAAGGGCTCCCCCGCGATGCGTTCCAGGACCCGCTCGAAGTGGCGCATGTCGGCGGCGAAGACCTGGGCGATCGCGTCCGCGTCGCCGGTGACGGTGGACGCGGACACGACCTCCTGGTAGCGCTCCAGGCCCCGCTGGATGGTCTCCGGGGAGGTGTTGCGCCGGCAGTGGATCTCGACGTACCCCTCGGTCTCCCAGCCGAGCGCGGCCGGGTCGACGCGGACGGTGAAGCCGGTGATGGCTCCGGTGGCGCGCAGCCGGTCCACGCGCCGTTTCACGGCGGGCGCGGACAGGCCGACGAGCTGCCCGATGTCCGCGTAGGAGCGGCGGGCGTCCTCGGCGAGGGCGTGCACGATGCGTTCGTCGAGATCGTTCAGCACTGTCGGTGGATCACTTCTCGGAGGGTGAGGCGAGTCGGGAACGGCGGTAGCCGTACACGAAGTAGAACACGAGCCCGGCCGCCATCCAGATCCCGAAGACCACCCAGGTGACGGCGGACAGGCTGCCCATCATCCAGACGCAGAGGAAGAAGCCGACGGCGGGCACCACCGGGGACAGCGGCACCCGGAAGGTGCGGCGCATATCGGGACGGGTCCGGCGCAGCACCACGACGGCCACGTTGACCAGGGCGAAGGCGAAGAGGGTGCCGATGCTGGTGGCGTCGGCGAGCTCGCCCAGTGGGACGGCGGCGGCCAGCACGCCGCAGAACAGGGACACGATCACCGTGTTGGCCCTGGGCGCCCCGGTCCTGGGGTGGACCCGGGAGAACACCTTCGGCACCAGGCCGTCCCGGGACATCGCGAACAGGATGCGGGTCTGGCCGTAGAGCACGGTCAGCACGACGCTGGCGATGGCGACGACCGCGCAGGCGGCCAGCAGGGTGCCCCAGAACGACTGGCCGGTGACCTCGCGCATGATCTGGGCGAGCGCCGCGTGCGCGTCGCCGAACTCCTGCCAGGGCTTGGCGCCCACGGCGACGGCGGCGACGAGGACGTACAGCGCGGTCACGATGACCAGCGACAGCATGATCGCGCGGGGCAGGTCCCGCTGGGCGTTCCTCGCCTCCTCGCCGGCGGTGGAGGCGGCGTCGAAGCCGATGTAGGAGAAGAACAGCGTCGCGCCCGCCGCACTGACGCCGCCCATGCCGAGGGGCATGAAGTGGGAGTAGTTGCCGGAGCGGAAGCCCTGGACGCCGATGGCGCAGAACAGCACCAGCGAGGCGATCTTCACGCAGACCATGACGGTGTTGGCGCGCGCCGACTCCTTGGCGCCGCCCATCAGGAAGACCATGGCCAGCAGGACGACGATCAGCGCCGGCAGGTTGAAGACGCCGCCGTCGCCGGGGGGCGCGGACAGGGCGTTGGGCAGGGTGACGCCGATGGTGCCCTTGAGCAGTTCGTTGACGTACTCGCCCCAGCCGACGGCCACGGCGGCGACCGACACGCCGTACTCAAGGAGCAGGCACCAGCCGCACACCCAGGCGATCAGCTCGCCCATCGTTGCGTATGCGTACGAGTAGGAGGACCCGGAGACCGGGATGGTGCCGGCCAGTTCGGCGTACGACAGGGCGGAGAACAGCGCGGTCAGACCAGCGATCACGAAGGAGAGGGTGACCGCCGGGCCGGCCTTGGGCACCGCCTGGCCGAGGACCACGAAGATGCCCGTGCCGAGGGTCGCCCCGATGCTGATCATGGTGAGCTGCCACAGCCCGAGGGACCGCCGCAGACTTCCTCCCTCACCCTGCCCGCCCTCGGCGACCAGGCGTTCCACCGGCTTGCGCCGCATCAGGCGGGCGCCGGCGGACAGCCGGGCAGGGGGGACGGTGGTTCTGCGGTCGTGCGGCGGTG
Source organism: Streptomyces sp. NPDC015220 (assembly GCF_043079345.1). Classification (NCBI taxonomy): domain Bacteria; kingdom Bacillati; phylum Actinomycetota; class Actinomycetes; order Kitasatosporales; family Streptomycetaceae; genus Streptomyces; species Streptomyces sp. NPDC015220. Next base: position 79,557 of record NZ_JBIBUK010000027.1, read on the forward strand.
CGCCTTGGTCCAGCACGCGCGGCTCCTTGTCGCTGCGGGTTGTCAGCGGCAGGGACCGGTGGCGCCTCGTCCCGTGGGACCCACCGAGCGGGGTCCCTGCCACGCCACGTACAGCGCAGACCCTACGAGGCGGCGCTTCACGTGCGTAATGCAGCAACCTTGCGCATCTCCGCAGAATCGTTGCGTTCCCGCGGGCTGGGCGGCCGTTCGTTGCGTGGGGGCTTTCGACCGTTGCGCGCGGGACGGGCGGGACCGTCCTCGGATGCCCGGCCCGGCAGCCACCCGACCGGCTCCCGCCCGACATCCCCGGGCCGGACGCCGGGCCCGGCGTCATCCCTCCGGCCGCCCCGGCCGGCGTGCGGTCCGGTGCCCCCAGCCGGGAGGCTCCGGCCCGACGACGCCGTACGGCCCCCGCTCTCCCCCGACGGGGAGAGCGGGGGCCGTGGCGGAGCGGCCGGCGCCTCAGCTCCAGCTGGCGTGCAACGGCTTGCCCTCGGCGTAGCCGGCCGCGCTCTGGACGCCGACGATGGCCTTCTCGGCGAACTCCTCCAGGGAGGCGGCGCCCGCGTAGGTGCAGGAGGAGCGGACGCCCGCGATGATCGAGTCGATCAGGTCCTCGACGCCCGGGCGGGCCGGGTCGAGGAACATCCGGGAGGTGGAGATGCCCTCCTCGAACAGCGCCTTGCGGGCGCGGTCGTAGGCCGACTCCTCCGAGGTGCGGTTGCGCACCGCGCGCGCGGAGGCCATTCCGAACGACTCCTTGTAGAGGCGGCCGTTCGCGTCCTGCTGGAGGTCGCCCGGCGACTCGTAGGTGCCGGCGAACCAGGAGCCGATCATCACGTTGGACGCGCCGGCCGCGAGGGCCATGGCCACGTCGCGGGGGTGGCGGACACCGCCGTCGGCCCACACGTGCTTGCCGTACTTCTTCGCCTCGGCGGCGCACTCCAGCACGGCGGAGAACTGCGGCCGGCCGACTCCGGTCATCATGCGCGTGGTGCACATGGCGCCGGGGCCGACGCCGACCTTGATGATGTCCGCGCCCGCGTCGATCAAATCCTTGACGCCCTCGGCGGAGACGATGTTGCCGGCGACGATCGGGACCCGCGGGTCGAGGTCGCGGACCAGCTTGATCGCGCCGATCATCGACTCCTGGTGGCCGTGCGCGGTGTCGATGACGAGGGTGTCCACCCCGGCGGCGAGGAGTTGCTCGGCCTTGCCCGCCACGTCGCCGTTGATGCCGACGGCGGCGGCTATGCGCAGCCTGCCGTCGGCGTCGGTGGCCGGAGTGTAGAGCGTGGCACGCAGGGCGCCCTTGCGGGTGAGGATGCCGGCGAGCCTGCCGTCCTTGTCGACCGCGGGCGCGTAGCGGCGGTTGGCCGCGTCCAGGTGGTTGAACGCCTCGCGCGGGTCGATGTCCGCGTCCAGGAGCAGCAGGTCCTTGCTCATGACCACTTCGAGCTGGGTGAAGCGGTCGACGCCGGTCAGGTCCCGGTCGGTGACGACACCGACGGGCCGGTGGTTCTCGTCGACGACGACGCCCGCGTTGTGCGCGCGCTTGGGCAGCAGGGCCAGGGCGTCGGCGACCGTCTGGTGCGGGGCCAGCACGATCGGGGTGTCCAGGACGTGGTGGCGGCCCTTCACCCAGGTGACCACGTCGGTGACGACATCGATCGGGATGTCCTGCGGGATGACCACGAGGCCGCCGCGGCGGGCCAGGGTCTCCGCCATGCGGCGGCCGGCGACGGCGGTCATGTTGGCGACGACCAGCGGGATGGTGGTGCCCGTGCCGTCCGGGGAGCTGAGGTCCACGCCCTGACGCGAGCCGACCGCGCTGCGGCTCGGCACCATGAAGACGTCGTCGTACGTCAGGTCGTACGCGGGCTGGATGTCGTTGAGGAAACGCACGTGCTGCACATCCCAGTCGATCAGAGGTGACCCCCGGGCAGGTCTGCCAGGGGGAAAGAGCACGTACTTCATTCTCCCATGACCAGGGCGGCGTCGGCTCCCGGCAGAACATCCAGGCCGGTCGACGGCCTGCTGGGAGGAACCTCCAAGAGGGTGCGCGGCGCCCGGACCCGGCCGGCCGCGGGGCCGCGGGATCTCCCGCGCGGCCGCCCCGCTCCCGCGGCCGGGCCGGCGCGCGGAAGGCCGCCGCCCGGCCGGCGGACCGGCCGCGCGGACGACGAGCCCGGCCGCGCGGACGACGAGCCCGGTGAGCACTACGGGCCCGGTGAGCCCGCGGGGGACGGACCGCGGCGGCGTACGAGACACCACCGCGGCCGTCCCCCGGTAACCCGCTGTCAGACCCCGTCCGGGTCCGCCCGGTTCAGGGCGGGCTTCGGGGTGGTCCCGGCCGTCATCAGGCAGTCGGCGGCCGAGGTGTCCGTGACCAGGCTGGTGACCAGCCCGGAACGGAGCACGGCGTCGATCGCCGGGGCCTTGCGCTGTCCGCCCGCTATCGCGACGACCTCGGGGATGCGGCGGAGCTGGTCCGCCTTCACCGTGATGCACCGCTCGCCCAGGTCACGGCCGATCCGGCGGCCCTCGGCGTCGAAGAGGTGCGCGGACATCTCTGCGGCGACGCCGAGCGAGGCGTAGTGGGCACGCTCCTCGTCGCTGAGCATGTCGTGCACGGTGGAGATGCCCGGCTCCCAGGAGCCGATGGACACACAGGCGACCGTGACCTTGTCGAAGTACTCGAAGGCCCGGGCGATCCCGGTCTGGTTGCGCAGGGCCGCGGCGGTGGCCGCGTCCGGCAGCAGCATCGGCGCGTAGATGGGGTGGGCGTCGCCGCCGGACACCTGGGCGGCCCGGCGGACGGCCTCCACCGAGCCGCGCTCGGCGGTCCCGGCGTCGTACACGCCGGTCAGCTGCACCACCGTGCACGGGGGCAGCCGGTCCAGGGCCGCCGCCATGTGGATGGTGGAGCGGCCCCAGGCCAGCCCCAGTACGTCCCCCTCGTTGACCAGCTCGCCGAGCAGGTCGGCGGCCACTTCTCCGAGGTTCTCGGGGTCGGGCGTCTCCTCGGCGTCGGCCGGGGACTCGACCACGACGGCGTGCCTGAGGCCGTAACGGGCGCGGAGCGCGTCGGAGCGCTCGGCGTCCAGCTCGGCCGGCACGCGGATCTCGATGCGCACGAGATCCCGTTCGAGAGCGGTCTCCAGGACCCGGGCCACCTTGAAGCGGCTGACGCCGAACTCCTCGGCGATCTGGATCTTCGATTTGCCCTCGAGGTAGAAACGGCGGGCCATGGCCGCCGCCTGCACCAGCTCAGCGGGTCCCATCCGCACTGCTGACCGGCCCGCCGACATACCCGACACGGCGATCTCCTCACTGCTGTTCACACTCTGGATTCGCCGTTCATCCTTGCAGATCCGGCGCGCTCGATCAGCCCTGATGAGAGCCGTTCACGTAGCTGACGCTCAGTGGTCGCACGCCCACGATGCCTTGGCGGTGGCCGCCTCCGCCTGCGTGCGCAGTACACGTACCGCCTCGGCGGGGTCCTGCGCGCCGTAGACCGCCGACCCGGCGACGAAGACGTCGGCGCCGGCCTCCGCGCACCGCTCGATCGTCGTCGCCGACACGCCGCCGTCCACCTGGAGCCAGAGCTGGAGGCCGTGCTTGCCGATCAGCTCCCGGGTGCGGCGGATCTTGGGCAGCATGATGTCGAGGAACGCCTGGCCGCCGAAGCCCGGCTCCACCGTCATGATCAGCAGCATGTCGAGCTCGGGGAGCAGGTCCTCGTAGGGCTCGATGGGGGTGGCGGGCTTGAGCGCCATCGAGGCCCGGGCGCCCTTGGCGCGGATCTCGCGGGCGAGGCGCACCGGGGCGGCGGCCGCCTCGACGTGGAAGGTGACCGAGGAGGCGCCCGCCTCCACGTACTGCGGGGCCCACCGGTCGGGGTCCTCGATCATCAGGTGACAGTCCAGCGGGGTGTCCGTCGCCCTGGCCAGGGACTCCACGACCGGCACACCGAGGGTGAGGTTCGGGACGAAGTGGTTGTCCATGACGTCGACGTGGAGCCAGTCGGCGCCCTCCACCGCCTTCGCCTCGTCGGCGAGGCGGGCGAAGTCGGCGGACAGGATGCTCGGGTTGATCTGCGCGGCCATGACCCAAGACTGCCATGCCGGGGCACGGTTGTTCGCGTCGGTCCCCGGCCGGCCCGCCCCGGCGGCCCGGGTGAGCAGGTCCGGCGGCCTCGGTGAGCAGGTCCGGCGGCGCGTACCGACCGGTCCCGGGACGGCGCCCGGCCGGTCCGGCGGTGATCCGGCGGCGCGCACCGCGCCGGGAGCCGGGCGGTCCCGCCGCGGTCGCCGTCGTGCCCCGGGCGCGGCCCGGCCGGTCCTCGCCGCGGGGCGGCCCCCCCCCCCCCCGGGGGCGGGCCCCGGGGGGGGGGGGGCGCGCGGCGGGCCGGCCCCCCCGGGGGGGCGGCGCAGCCCCCCCGCCGGGCCCCCCCGGCGGCGGCCGCGG
>NZ_JBIBUK010000027.1:84036-110343 GCF_043079345.1 Streptomyces sp. NPDC015220
GCGGGGCGGGCGGGGCGTCGCCCTCGCGGCCGCGGTGGGGCGCGGGGCGGGCCCGGGGGGGCCGGGGCGGGGGGGGGGGGGGGGGGGGGGGGGGGGGGTGGGGGGGGGGGGGGGGGGGCGCGCGGCGGACGGTCCCGCCGGGCGGTCCGGCGAAGCCCTCGCGCGGGTCAGCCGGTCCGGCGGACGAGGGCCAGGTACATCGCGTCGGTCCCGTGCAGGTGCGGCCAGAGCTGGACGTCGGGGCCGTCGCCGAGGGCCGGGACACCGGGGAGCAGGGGCCTGGCGTCGATCAGCTCGGTCTCGGGGAACTGCTTGAGCAGGTCGGCGACGACCGCCCGGGTCTCGGCGAGGTGGGGCGAGCAGGTGGCGTAGCCGACGACACCGCCCACCCGCACCGACTCCAGGGCCGTGCGCAGCAGACCGCGCTGGAGGGGGGCGAAGCCGTCCAGGTCGTCGGGGCGGCGCCGCCAGCGCGCCTCGGGGCGCCGGCGCAGCGCGCCGAGGCCGGTGCACGGCACGTCGACGAGGACCCGGTCGAAGCTGCCCGGCCGCCACGGCGGACGCGTCCCGTCGGCGGCGATCACCTGGTAGGGGCCGGGGTTGCCGGCCAGCGCCCGGGCCACGAGGCCGGCCCGGTGGGGCTGCTTCTCGGAGGCGAGCAGGACCGCACCGCGTTCGGCGGCCAGAGCGGCGAGCAGCGCCGCCTTGCCGCCGGGTCCGGCGCAGCCGTCGAGCCACTTGCCGTCGGGGCCGTCGAGGGGCGCGTTGGCCAGGGCGAGCGCGACGAGCTGGCTGCCCTCGTCCTGGACGCCGGCCCGGCCCTCCCCGACGGCCCGCACGGCGCCCGGTTCACCGCCCTCGGTGAGCCGCACCGCGTACGGCGACCAGCGGCCCGGCACCGCGGCCTCCTCGTCCAGCAATTCCTCGGGGACGGATCGGCCGGGCCGGGCGACCAGGGTCACCTCCGGCCGTTCGTTGTCGGCCTCCAGCAGGTCCTCGATCCCCGCGCGGCCGCCGCCGAGGGAGTCCCACAGGGCGGAGACGATCCAGCGCGGGTGCGAGTGGACGACGGCGAGGTGGTCCTCGGGGTCCTCCTCGTAGGGCGGGGCGACCTTCTCCAGCCAGCCGTCGAGGTCGTCCCGCGCCACCTTGCGCAGCACGGCGTTGACGAACTTGGCCCGTCCGTCGCCGAGCACCACCCGGGCCAGCTCGACGGTGGCGGAGACGGCGGCGTGGCTCGGGATCCGGGTGCCGAGCAACTGGTGGGCGCCGAGGGCGAGCACGTCCAGGACGGGCGGGTCGACCTCCCTGAGCGGCCGGTCGACGCAGGCGGCCAGGATCGCGTCGTACGTCCCCTGGCGGCGCAGCGTGCCGTACACCAGCTCGGTGGCGAGCGCGGCGTCCCGCGCGTCGAAGTCGCTCTCCTCGCGCGCCTTGCGCAGCAGCGGCGGCAGCACGAGGTTCGCGTACGCGTCCCGTTCGTCGACGGCGCGCAGCGCCTCGAAGGCGAGGATGCGGACGGGGTCCTTCTGGGGCCGGCGGTAGGGCTTGGCGGGCTTGCGGGGCCGACGGGAGGTGTCGCTCACGAAAAAGGTGCTCCGGATGTGTGGGTGCGCCGCGCACACTGGCGGTGCGCCGTGCGGGGATGCGCTGTGCACCCAGCGTACGTCCCGCGGCGACGCGGCCGGTCAGCCCCCGAGGGTCTCGCCGTCGGCGATGCGGACTCCGCGCGCCCAGTCCGCGGCCCGCATCGGCTTCTTGCCCTGGGCCTGCACCCACTTGAGCTCGACGGCGTAGGAGCCGGTGCCCGCGTGGACGCTGTTCTTGCCGACGGCGAGCGCGCCCGCGGCCAGACCGGTCCGCCCGGGAACGGGGGCGACCTGGATCAGCTTGAGCCGCTCGCCGCGGAACGTCGTCCAGGCTCCCGGGGCCGGGGTGCAGCCGCGCACCACCCGGTCCACGCGCAGGGCGGGGGCGGACCAGTCGACACGGGCGTCCTCGACGGTGATCTTCGGCGCGAGGGTGACGCCCTCGGCCGGCTGCGGAACGGCCTTCAGGGCGCCGTCCTCGATGCCGTCCATGGTGGCGGCGAGGAGTCCGGCGCCGGCCAGGGCGAGCCGGGTGAGCAGGTCGCCGCTGGTGTCGGTGGGGCGGATCTCCTCGGTGACGGTGCCGTAGACGGGGCCGGAGTCCAGGCCCTCCTCGATGAGGAAGGTGGAGGCGCCGGTGATCTCGTCGCCCGCCATGAGGCTGTGCTGCACGGGCGCCGCGCCGCGCCAGGCGGGCAGGAGGGAGAAGTGCAGGTTGACCCAGCCGTGGGCGGGGATGTCCAGGGCGGTCCTCGGCAGCAGGGCGCCGTAGGCGACGACGGGGCAGCAGTCCGGGGCGATCTCCCTGAGCCGCTCCTGGAACTCCGGGTCGCGCGGCTTGGCCGGCTTGAGCACCTCGATCCCGGCCTCCTCCGCCCGTTCGGCGACCGGGCTCGCGACCAGCCGGCGCCCGCGCCCGGCCGGGGCGTCGGGGCGGGTGACGACGGCGGCGACCTCGTGCCGGCCGGAGGCGATCAGGGCGTCCAGGGCGGGAACGGCGACCTCGGGGGTACCGGCGAAGACGAGCTTCATGGGCGGGTGCGGGCCTCTCGGTCGGGGCGGGTACGCGGGCGGCGCACCAGTCTATGACCAGGAACGGCGGGCCGCCCCGGGCGAGTCACGGCGGCGTACGCCCCCGTGGGCAGGCGTGCGCCCCGACAGGTCCGCATACGCCTCGACGCCTGGGCGTACGCCGCGTCGTCCGGCCGACCGCGGGGGCGTACGCATATGCCCTTACGCCCCCACCCCGTGACCAGCGGACCGAAAACGCGTTGGTCAAGACAGAGTTGACCACAGCGGGCCGCTCGCGCGGCCCGGTTCCTTTCAACGCCGGTTCGAGAGGCTTGTTCATGGCCGACCACGCAACCCACGACGCCCAGGCCCGGGCCAGCCTGCACTTGCTGGTGCGGGACATCGAGCGGGTCCGCCGGCAGGTGGACGCACTGCGCACGCTCACCGCCCAGTTGGGCAACGTCTACCGCCCGCGCCGCTCCGGCCCCTCCACGGGCTTCGTCGTCTACGGACGCGCGCCCGCACCGACGGTCCGCCTCGCGCAGGAGCTGCGGGACAGCGTCGAGACCCTGGTCACGGCGGCCGTGGACTTCGACCGCTCGCTCGGCTTCTCGTGGGACGCCGTGGGCTCGGCCCTCGGGGTCACCAAGCAGGCGGTGCACCGGCGTTACGGCGCGCGGCGCGCCGCGGCGCAGGCGGCGGAGGCCGAGCGGATCGCGGAGCCCGCGGGCACCCGCGCGGTCAACGTCGGCGCCGGGCTGCCCGCGGTGCCGACGGTCCCCGCGGCCCGCTCCATGCCGACCCAGCCGACGGCGGGCAGCCCTTCCCTGCGCGAGGACGTCAGGCCGACGGCCTTCCCCGGTCCGCGCAACGGCTGACGCCCACCCCTGACGACGGCACGCCCTCCCGGCCCGGACCCGGGAGGGCGCCGGTGTTCGAGCCTGCCGGAACACGTCGCCTCCACGCCGCGCGTCGCGCCCGGGCCTCCGGCCGCCCGACTCCGCGCCACGTGCCGGCCCGTCACCCGATGTCCGGGGGGTCGATCCGCACCCGCACCGGGTCTCCGCTCCCCCGGGCGCTCCCCCGGGCCGTCCGGGCCGCCTGCGCGGCCTTCAGCGCGGCGGCGAGCGCGGCTCCACTGCCGGGCGGCACGCGGATCAGCGCCCGGTCCCAGTGCTCGCCGGGCGGGGGCGCGCCCGGTCTCCGCGGCCGTCCGGCCGGCGCGGCCGGCAGCGGCACGGGCCCCAGCACCTCGGCGTCGGCCGGCAGTTCGACGGCGCGCAGGAAGTCCGCGACCGCCTCCGCCGGCCCCGTCACGGCCGCCATCCGGGACACCGGCGGGAACCCCAGTTCGGCCCGTTCGGCGAGTTCCCGCACCGCGTGTCCTACGGGGTCCCAGCGCACCAGTGCCTGCACGGGCCGCAGGGTCGGCTCGGCCACGACGACCACCGTGCCGCCCGCCTCCTGCGGCCGTACCAGGGCGGCGGCGGCGATCCACCGGCGCAGCGCGTCCTCGCCCGCCCGCAGATCGGGCCGGCCCAGCATCGCCCAGCCGTCCAGGAGCAGCGCCGCCGCGTATCCGCCCTCGGCGACCGGCTCGGCGCCCGGCGTGCTCACGACCAGCGCGGGAGTGCCCGGCACCGTGTCCAGCACGTGCTCGCGCCCCGAGGTGCGCACCGGCACTGCCGGGAAGGCCCGGCCGAGCTCCTCGGCGGTCCGCCGGGCCCCTACGATCTGAGCGCGCAGCCGGAACCCGCCGCACTCCGGGCAGTGCCACTCGGACTCCCGTCGTCCGCACCAGTCGCAGCGGAGCACCGTGGCGTCCTGCCCCTCGAGGGGCCCCGAGCAGTGACGGCAGCGCGCGGGCGCCCGGCACTGGACGCAGGCCAGCCGGGGCACGTACCCCCGCCGGGGCACCTGCACCAGCACGGGCCCGTGCCGCAGTCCGTCGCGGGCCGCCTGCCAGGCGAGCGAGGGCAGCCGGGCGGCCCGGGCGGCCTCGTCCCGGGCGAGGTCCCGGTCGCCCACGGTGCGCACCAGCGGCGCCGCGCGCCGCACCTGCTCCCGGGTGGCCACCAGGGGCCGGGCCCAGCCGCTCTCGACGAGCTGCGCGGCCTCCACGGTGCAGCTCCAGCCGCCGAGCAGGAAGCCGCACCGGTCCTGCGCGGCGCGCAGCAGCAGCACCTCCCGCGCGTGCGGCTGCGGCGCGTGCTGTTCGCTGTGGCTGTCGTCCCCGTCGTCCCAGAGGGCGACCAGCCCGAGGTCCCGTACGGGGGCGAACATGGCGGCCCGGGTCCCGACGACCGCCCGTACGGAGCCCCTGCTCACCGCGAGCCACTGCCGGTACCGCTTCTCGGGGCCCGCGTCGGCGGTGAGCAGCGCGTGCCGTCCCTCGCCCAGCAGGGCGGTCAGCGCGGCGTCGACGCGGGCGGCGGCCCGTCCGTCGGGGACGACGACGAGGGCGCCCCGTCCCGAGGCGAGGGTGGCGGCGACGGCCCGGGCCAGCTCCTCGCTCCACCCGGGTCCGGGCAGCGCGTTCCACACGGCGCGTGGCGAGCCGCCCCCGGCCAGCGCCCTGACGAACGCGGCCCCCTGCTCGTAGCGCGCCCAGGAGCCCGCCGCGGGGGCCTCGGGCGGCGGCAGGGGCGCGGGTGAGGGCCGCTGCTCGGCGCGGGCGTTGCGGGGCGGCACGGCGAGCTGGAGCACGTCGGCGACGCTGCCCGCGTAACGGTCGGCGACACCGCGGGCCAGCCCGAGCAGTTCGGGGCCGAGCACCGGCTCGGGCGACACCACCTGGGCGAGGGCGGCCAGCGGCCCGGAGTAGTCGGACTCGGCCCGGCGCTCGATCAGGAACCCGTCGATGAGCCCGCCGCCCTCGCGGCGGCCCTCGCGGACCCGGTGCCGCCCGGCGCCGAACCGCACCCGCACCCGCACACCGGGCTGGGCGTCGGCGTCCAGCTCGGCGGGCACGGCGTAGTCGAAGTACCGGTCGAGGTGCAGCACGCCCTTGTCGACCAGGACCCGTGCCACGGGCAGTTCCCCGGCGAGGGCGGCTCCCCGCCAGGTCCGCGGCTTGGCCCTGGGCTCCTTGGCCCTGCGGACGGTCTCCCGGATGAGCGCGAGCTGCTCCGGCGGGGCCGCCTCGGTCCCGCCGTCCTCCGGCCCGTTCTCGCTGCTCACGCTTGCAATCTTGCCAAACGGCACTGACAGCCGACGCCCGCCGGGACCGGCCCCGGGCCACTCGCCGGCCGGGCTCGTCCAGAGGCCGGCGGAGGGCCGGCCCCGCACGGGCGCGCGCCCCCGCCCACCGGACCGGACGGGAGCGGGCGGCCCGGCCGGAGAACGGACGAGGCCCGGCTCCCGGGCGGGAACCGGGCCTCGGACCAGCCTTCGGGCGACCTGTCAGAGCAGGCCGGCGGCCTCGCGCAGGGCGTCCACGCGGTCCGTGCGCTCCCAGGTGAAGTCGGGCAGCTCACGGCCGAAGTGGCCGTAGGCGGCGGTCTGGGAGTAGATCGGGCGGAGCAGGTCGAGGTCCCGGATGATGGCCGCCGGACGCAGGTCGAAGACCTCGTCGATGGCCTTCTCGATCTTCTCGGGCTCCACCTTGTGGGTGCCGAAGGTCTCCACGAACAGACCGACCGGCTCGGCCTTGCCGATCGCGTAGGCCACCTGCACCTCGCAGCGGGAGGCCAGGCCGGCCGCCACCACGTTCTTGGCGACCCAGCGCATCGCGTACGCCGCCGAGCGGTCCACCTTGGACGGGTCCTTGCCGGAGAAGGCGCCGCCGCCGTGCCGGGCCATGCCGCCGTAGGTGTCGATGATGATCTTGCGGCCGGTCAGCCCGGCGTCGCCCATCGGACCGCCCACCTCGAAGCGGCCGGTGGGGTTCACCAGCAGCCGGTAGCCCTCCGTCTCCAGCTTGATGCCGTCCTCCAGGAGCGCCTTCAGCTCCGGCTCGACGACGAACTCGCGGATGTCGGGCGCCAGCAGCGACTCGAGGTCGATGTCGGAGGCGTGCTGGGAGGAGACGACCACGGTGTCCAGGCGGACCGCCTTGTCGCCGTCGTACTCGATGGTGACCTGCGTCTTGCCGTCCGGGCGCAGGTAGGGGATCGTCCCGTTCTTGCGGACGTCGGAGAGGCGCTTGGACAGCCGGTGCGCCAGGAAGATGGGCAGCGGCATGAGGGTCGGCGTCTCGTCGGAGGCGTAGCCGAACATCAGGCCCTGGTCGCCGGCGCCCTGCCGGTCCAGCTCGTCCTCGTCGCCTTCGACCCGGGACTCGTACGCCGTGTCCACGCCCTGGGCGATGTCCGGGGACTGCGCGCCGATCGACACCGAAACGCCGCAGGAGGCGCCGTCGAAGCCCTTCTTGGAGGAGTCGTAGCCGATCTCGAGGATCTTGCCGCGGACCAGGGTGGCGATGTCCGCGTAGGTCTTGGTCGTGACCTCGCCGGCCACGTGCACCAGGCCGGTGGTGATCAGCGTCTCCACGGCGACCCGGGAGGACGGGTCCTCACGCAGAAGCGCGTCGAGAATGGTGTCGCTGATCTGGTCAGCGATCTTGTCGGGGTGACCTTCGGTCACGGACTCCGAGGTGAACAGGCGACGGGACACAACGCTCCCTGGGGTTGCAGCGGCTGCTGGCTGATCATTGGCGGACGGCGCGGGGCTGCGCCCGGTCGTCCGAGAAACAGTTTATCTGTCGCGTTCAACCGCCGGCCCACCTGTCTCGCCTCTCGGGAGTGCTGTGACCTGCGGCACGGGCATTCTGCCCAATGCCCGGCGGCCTTGGCCAGAGCCACCGCGCGGCGAAATGCGGGGTTCGCGTGGTTGGAGGGGCAAAAGGATCATTCAGTTGAGCCGGGGGACCACCAGGTCCCACACAGTTTCGGCCAGAGCCTCCTTGGGACCGTGCGGAACTGGGGTTTCTCCACCGTCGGCGGCGAGCACGACGGCCTCGTTCTCCTCCGAACCGAAGGTCCTGCGCTCCCCCACCTCGTTCACCACCAGGAGGTCGCAGCCCTTGCGCGCCAGCTTCCTGCGCCCGTTGGCGAGGACGTCGTCGGTCTCGGCGGCGAAGCCCACGATCACCTGTCCGGGCCTCGCCCGGTCGGCCGAGATCTCGGCGAGGATGTCCGGATTACGTACCAGGGCGATGGGCTCTGGTTCCTGGTCGTCCTTCTTCTTGATCTTCCCGGTGGCGTAGGAGACGGGACGGAAGTCGGCCACGGCGGCTGCCATGACCACCGCGTCGGCGTCCGCGGCCGCCTTCAGGACCGCCTCGCGCAGCTGCACGGCCGTCCCGACCCGGACGACGTCCACGCCCGCCGGGTCGGGCAGGGCGGTGTTCGCGGCGACCAGGGTGACCCTGGCCCCCCGGGCCGCCGCCGTGCGCGCCAGGGCGTAGCCCTGCTTGCCGGAGGAGCGGTTGCCGAGGAAGCGGACCGGGTCGAGGGGCTCGCGGGTGCCGCCGGCGCTCACGACGACGTGCCGCCCGGCGAGGTCCGGATCGGCCACGCCGCGGTCGAGGACGCGACGGCAGACCTCGAAGATCTCCGCCGGGTCGGGCAGCCGGCCCTTGCCGGTGTCGACGCCGGTCAGCCGGCCGACCGCCGGTTCGATGACGACGGCGCCGCGGCGGCGCAGCGTCGCCACGTTCTCCCGGGTGGCCGGGTGCTCCCACATCTCGGTGTGCATGGCCGGGGCGAAGACCACCGGGCAGCGGGCGGTGAGCAGGGTGTTGGTCAGCAGGTCGTCGGCGAGGCCGTGGGCCGCCCTGGCGAGCGTGTCGGCGGTGGCCGGGGCGACGACCACCAGGTCGGCGTGCTGGCCGATGCGGACGTGCGGCACCTCGTGCACGTCGTCCCAGACCTCGGTGGCGACCGGGTTGCCGGACAGCGCGGACCAGGTGGCGGCGCCGACGAAGTGCAGCGCGGAGGCGGTCGGCACCACACGGACGTCGTGTCCGGACTCGGTCAGCCGGCGCAGCAGCTCGCACGCCTTGTAGGCGGCGATGCCGCCACTGACCCCCAGCACGACCTTGGGCTTGCTCACCGGGCCTCCCCGCACTCGACACCCGTACGCCTCGGTTCGTCGGCGTACGGGACCACTACACACCACAGGCCCGACAGTCGCGCTGCCGGGCCTGTGGAAAAACCTACTGCGGTCTGTCGATATGACTTACCGCATGTGCTGTACCGCTGTTCCGCCGGACTTACTGCCCCGGGCCCTCGACGGCCTCGGAGGTCAGCAGTCCCGCGTTGATCTCGCGCAGGGCGATGGAGAGCGGCTTCTCGTGGACGTGCGTGTCGACGAGCGGACCGACGTACTCGAGGAGACCCTCGCCGAGCTGCGAGTAGTACGCGTTGATCTGACGGGCGCGCTTGGCCGCGTAGATCACGAGGCTGTACTTCGAGTCGGTGGCCTCGAGGAGCTCGTCGATCGGCGGGTTGATGATGCCCTCGGGCGCGGAGATGGAAGAGGACACGCTCTACCTTCCGATGGATGGGAAAGATTCAGTCGACATGACCAGTGACGATCACACGACGTCCATCAAGGCTAGCAGCTCGCGCGCCACGTCCTCGACGGAGGTGTTGACCAGGGTCTCGTCGAACTCGGGCTCGGCCGCCAGCTCGACCTTCGCGGCCTGGAGCCTGCGCTCGATCACCTCGGGCGGCTCGGTCCCCCGGCCGGTGAGCCGGCGCACCAGCTCCTCCCAGGAGGGCGGGGCGAGGAACACCAGCCGGCCCTCCGGCATGGACTCGCGGACCTGCCGGGCGCCCTGGAGATCGATCTCCAGCAGGACCGGCACCCCGGCCTCCAGGTGCTCCAGCACGGCGGCCCGCGGGGTGCCGTAGCGGTTGCCCGCGAACTCGGCCCACTCCAGCAGCTCGCCGTTGGCGATCAGCTTGTCCATCTCCTCGTCGGTGACGAAGAAGTAGTGGACGCCGTGCTGCTCGCCGGGGCGGGGCTTGCGGGTGGTCGCCGACACCGAGAGCCAGACCTCGGGGTGTTCCTTGCGCATATGGGCGACGACCGTGCTCTTGCCGACCCCGGAGGGGCCGGAGAGCACGGTCAGCCGCGGACGTGCGTCCGGGGGTACGGGGGTCGTCCCCCGGGGTGTTACAGCCATGCAGCGATTATTCCAGCAATCCCGGGGCGCCCGGGACTCGCGTCCCCGGCGCCCGGGGTTCAGGAACCGGTGCTGCCGAACTCACGCTCCAGGGAAGCGATCTGGTTGGAGCCGAGGCCGCGCACACGACGGCTCTCGGAGATGCCGAGCCGCTCCATGATCTGCTTGGCGCGGACCTTGCCCACGCCCGGAAGCGACTCAAGGAGGGCGGACACCTTCATCTTGCCGATGACGTCGTTTTCCTGGCCCTGCTTGATGACGTCGTGCAGGGAGGCGCCGGAGTGCTTGAGTCGATTCTTGACCTCGGCCCGCTCCCGGCGAGCCGCGGCGGCCTTTTCGAGCGCGGCTGCGCGCTGTTCGGGGGTAAGGGGCGGAAGAGCCACGCCTACGTCACCTCGGATGTCGAACTGTCGGATACGGACCGGTGAGGAACCTAGTCGCCCCACACCAGGGGAGCCACGAGCAACACGCCTGCCCGACCTCCCCCACTGCCTTGAGGGCGTGGGAGGTGCCCCCACTCGACGGAGACTAGCGGTCGAGGGCCCAAGAGTCAGCGAGAACAGCGGAAAAGTCCTGGTCAGCCTCTGCAAGGCCAGACATTTAGGACATACTGCCCCGGATTTCGGTGTCTATCCAGACTCCGGCGGGCCCTCGGGCGCTCAGCCGGCGCCCACCGCCGCCCCGATCTCCGCCGCGAAGCGCTCCGCGGCGGCCCGCAGAGCGCCGACGTCGGGACCGTGACGCAGAACACCCCGGCTGACGTTGGGGACGACGTTGCGCACCGCGCCGCCGAAGACGGCCGGGAGGTCGGCCGGGGTCGCGCCCTGCGCGCCGATCCCGGGCGCGAGGAGCGGCCCGTTGATGTCCAGGTCGTAGGACGACAGATCGCCGAGCGTGGCGCCCACCACCGCGCCGAAGGAGCCCATCGGACGCTGTCCCGCGTTCTCCTCGGCGAGGTGTGCGAGCATGGTCGCGCCGACCCCTCGGCCGTCGGTCCCGACCGCGTGCTGCACCTCGCCGCCCTCCGGGTTGGAGGTGAGCGCCAGCACGAACAGGCCCGCCCCGCCGGCCCGCGCCAGCTCCACGGCGGGCTTCAGCGAGCCGTAGCCCAGGTAGGGCGAGACGGTGAGCGCGTCCGAGAACAGCGGCGCGTCCCGGTGCAGGAAGGTCTCGGCGTAGGCGGCCATGGTCGAGCCGATGTCGCCCCGCTTGGCGTCCATGACGACCAGCGCCCCGGCCGCCCGCGCCTCCCGCACCGACTTCTCCAGCACCGCGACGCCGCGCGAGCCGAAGCGCTCGAAGAAGGCGCTCTGCGGCTTGAGCACGGCGACCCGGTCGGCCACCGCCTCGACGACCGTGCGGCTGAACCGCTCCAGGCCGGCCACGTCGTCGTTCAGGCCCCACTCGGTGAGCAGGGACGCGTGCGGGTCGATGCCGACGCACAGCGGGCCGCGCTCGTCCATGGCGTGGCGCAGCCGGGCGCCGAAGGGTTCGATCGGGCTCATGCGGAGGTCCCCGCCTTCTTCACGTCGGCGCCGACCGCGTCGGCGAGGGTGGCGTACGGGCTGTTGCGCAGGCGCGCGGCGAGCCCCTTGTGGATCGCGCGGCTCCAGAACGGGCCCTGGTAGATGAAGGCGCTGTAGCCCTGGACCAGCGTGGCGCCGGCCAGGATGCGCTGCCAGGCGTCCTCGGCGGTCTCGACGCCGCCGACGCCGACGAGGGTGATCTCGTCGCCCACACGCGCGTACAGGCGGCGCAGCACCTCCAGGGAGCGCGCCTTGAGCGGTGCCCCGGACAGGCCCCCGGTCTCCCCGACCAGCGCCGGATCGGACTTCAGGCCGAGCCCCTCGCGCGCGATGGTGGTGTTCGTGGCGATGACGCCGTCCAGGCCGAGCTCCACGGCGAGGTCGGCGACCGCGTCCACGTCCTCGTCGGCGAGGTCCGGGGCGATCTTGACCAGCAGCGGCACGCGGCGCCCCGGCGACACCCGGTCGGCGGCCTCGCGCACGGCACGCAGCAGCGGACGCAGCGCCTCGGTGGCCTGGAGGTTGCGCAGGCCGGGCGTGTTGGGCGAGGAGACGTTGACGACGAGGTAGTCGGCGTACGGCGCCAGGCGCTCGGCGGACTTCACGTAGTCGCCGACGGCCTCCTCCTCGGGGACGACCTTGGTCTTGCCGATGTTGACGCCGACCACGGTCCGGAACACGGGCGTGCGGGAGGCCAGGCGCGCGGCCACGGCCAGCGAGCCCTCGTTGTTGAAGCCCATGCGGTTGACGAGCGCGCGGTCCGCGACGAGCCGGAACAGCCGCTTCTTGGGGTTGCCCGGCTGCGGCTCGCCCGTCACGGTGCCGATCTCGACGTGGTCGAAGCCCAGCATCGACATGCCGTCGATGGCGACGGCGTTCTTGTCGAAGCCGGCCGCGAGCCCGAACGGGCCGTGCATGCGCAGCCCCATGGCCTCGGTGCGCAGTTCCCGGTGGCGGGGTGCGAGGACCGCGGCGGCGAAGGTGCGCAGCACCGGGATCCGGACGGCGAGGCGGATCCAGCGGAAGGCCAGGTGGTGGGCGCCTTCCGGGTCCATCCGCCGGAAGACCAGCCGGAAGAAGAGCTTGTACATGTGGATGTCCTCGTGAGACCTCATGAAGAGGGGGACACCGTTTCCGGTGTCCCCCTCTTCGGCTGCTGGCTAGTCGCGGGCCGCGGTCAGGAACTCGGCGTGTTCCTGGAGCGATCGCACGCCCACGTCGCCGTGGTTGAGGGCGTCGATGCCCTGGACCGCCGCGGCGAGCGCCTGGACCGTCGTCAGGCACGGCACGGACCGGGCCACGGCCGCCGTACGGATCTCCCAGCCGTCGAGGCGGCCACCGGTGCCGTACGGGGTGTTGACGATGAGGTCGACCTCCCCGTCGTGGATGAGCTGGACGATGGTCTTCTCGCCGTTCGGGCCGGTGCCCTCGGACTGCTTGCGCACGATCGTGGCGTTGATGCCGTTGCGCTTGAGCACCTCGGCGGTGCCGGAGGTGGCGAGCAGTTCGAAGCCGTGGGCGACCAGCTCGCGGGCCGGGAAGATCACCGAGCGCTTGTCCCGGTTGGCGACCGAGATGAAGGCGCGGCCCTTGGTGGGCAGCGGACCGTAGGCGCCCGCCTGCGACTTGGCGTACGCCGTGCCGAAGACGGAGTCGATGCCCATGACCTCGCCGGTGGAGCGCATCTCGGGGCCGAGGACCGTGTCGACGCCGCGGCCGTGGATGTCGCGGAACCGCGACCACGGCATGACCGCCTCCTTGACGGAGATCGGCGCGTCCAGCGGGATGGTGCCGCCGTCGCCGTTCCTCGGCAGCAGGCCCTCCGCGCGCAGCTCGGCGATGGTCGCGCCCAGCGAGATGCGGGCGGCGGCCTTGGCCAGCGGCACCGCGGTCGCCTTCGAGGTGAAGGGCACCGTGCGGGAGGCGCGCGGGTTGGCCTCCAGGACGTAGAGGATGTCGCCGGCCAGTGCGAACTGGATGTTGATCAGACCGCGCACCCCGACACCGCGCGCGATGGCCTCGGTGGAGGCGCGCAGCCGCTTGATGTCGTGCCCGCCGAGCGTGATCGGAGGCAGCGCGCACGCCGAGTCGCCGGAGTGGATGCCGGCCTCCTCGATGTGCTCCATGACGCCGCCGAGGTAGAGCTCCTCGCCGTCGTAGAGGGCGTCGACGTCGATCTCTATGGCGTCGTCCAGGAAGCGGTCGACGAGCACCGGGCGGGAGGGGCTGATCTCGGTGGACTCGGCGATGTACGCCTGCAGGCGCGCCTCGTCGTACACGATCTCCATGCCCCGGCCGCCCAGGACGTACGACGGCCGCACGAGGACCGGGTAGCCGATCTCGTCGGCGATCGTCTTGGCCTGGGCGAAGGTGGTGGCGGTGCCGTGCTTGGGGGCGGGCAGGCCCGCCTCCGCGAGCACCCGGCCGAAGGCGCCGCGGTCCTCGGCGGCGTGGATCGCCTCGGGGGACGTCCCGACGACCGGCACGCCGTTGTCCTTCAGGGCCTGGGACAGCCCCAGCGGGGTCTGGCCGCCGAGCTGGACGACGACGCCGGCGACGGGGCCGGCCTGCCGCTCGGCGTGGACGATCTCCAGGACGTCCTCCAGGGTGAGCGGCTCGAAGTAGAGCCGGTCGGAGGTGTCGTAGTCGGTGGAGACGGTCTCCGGGTTGCAGTTGACCATCACGGTCTCGTACCCGGCGTCGCTCAGGGCGAAGGAGGCGTGGACGCAGGAGTAGTCGAACTCGATGCCCTGTCCGATGCGGTTGGGGCCGGAGCCCAGGATGATCACCGCGGGCTTCTCGCGCGGCGCGACCTCGGTCTCCTCGTCGTAGGAGGAGTAGAAGTACGGCGTCCTGGCGGCGAACTCGGCGGCGCAGGTGTCCACCGTCTTGTAGACCGGGCGGATGCCGAGCGCGTGCCGGACCTCGCGGACGACGTCCTCGCGCAGGCCGCGGATCTCGGCGATCTGCTGGTCGGAGAAGCCGTGCCGCTTGGCCTCGGCGAGCAGGTCCGCGGTGAGCTCGGGTGCCTCGGCCAGCTCGTCCGCGATCTCCTTGATCAGGAAGAGCTGGTCGACGAACCAGGGGTCGATCTTCGTGTACTCGAAGACCTCCTCGGGGCCGGCGCCCGCGCGGATGGCCCGCATGACGGTGTTGATCCGGCCGTCGGTGGGCCGTACGGCCTCGCGCAGCAGCTCGCCCTTGTCACCCGGCTCGCCGACGAAGGTGAACTGGCTGCCCTTCTTCTCCAGCGAGCGCAGCGCCTTCTGGAAGGCCTCGGTGAAGTTGCGGCCGATGGCCATGGCCTCGCCGACCGACTTCATGGTGGTGGTCAGCGTGGAGTCGGCCTGCGGGAACTTCTCGAAGGCGAACCGGGGCGCCTTGACGACCACGTAGTCGAGGGTCGGCTCGAAGGAGGCCGGGGTCTCCCGCGTGATGTCGTTCGGGATCTCGTCGAGGGTGTAGCCGACGGCGAGCTTGGCGGCGATCTTGGCGATCGGGAAGCCGGTCGCCTTCGAGGCGAGCGCCGAGGACCGGGAGACGCGCGGGTTCATCTCGATGACGATCACGCGGCCGTCGGCCGGGTTCACCGCGAACTGGATGTTGCAGCCGCCGGTGTCCACGCCGACCTCGCGGATGACCGCGATGCCGACGTCGCGCAGGATCTGGTACTCGCGGTCGGTCAGCGTCATCGCCGGGGCGACGGTGATCGAGTCGCCGGTGTGCACGCCCATCGGGTCGAAGTTCTCGATGGAGCAGACGACCACGACGTTGTCGTTCTTGTCGCGCATCAGCTCCAGCTCGTACTCCTTCCAGCCGAGGATGGACTCCTCCAGGAGCACCTCGGTGGTCGGGGAGAGCGTGAGGCCCTGGCCGGCGATGCGGCGCAGCTCCTCCTCGTCGTGCGCGAAGCCGGAGCCGGCGCCGCCCATGGTGAAGGAGGGGCGGACGACGACCGGGTAGCCGCCGAGCGCGTCGACGCCGGCGAGGACGTCGTCCATGGAGTGGCAGATGACCGAGCGGGCGGACTCGCCGTGGCCGATCTTCTTGCGGACCTCCTCCACGACCGCCTTGAACTGGTCGCGGTCCTCGCCCTTGTGGATGGCCTCCACGTTGGCGCCGATCAGCTCGACGCCGTACTTCTCCAGGACGCCGTTCTCGTGCAGCGCGATGGCGGTGTTCAGGGCCGTCTGGCCGCCCAGGGTGGGCAGCAGGGCGTCGGGGCGCTCCTTGGCGATGATCTTCTCGACGAACTCCGGGGTGATCGGCTCGACGTAGGTGGCGTCGGCGATCTCCGGGTCGGTCATGATCGTCGCGGGGTTGGAGTTGACGAGGACGACCCGCAGGCCCTCGGACCTCAGGACGCGGCACGCCTGGGTGCCGGAGTAGTCGAACTCGGCGGCCTGGCCGATGACGATCGGGCCGGAGCCGATGACCAGGACGGACTGGATATCGGTGCGCTTAGGCACGCTGGCCCTCCATCAGGGAAACGAAGCGGTCGAACAGGTAGGCGGCGTCGTGCGGGCCGGCTGCCGCTTCGGGGTGGTACTGGACGCTGAAGGCCGGCTTGTCGAGCAGTTGGAGGCCCTCCACCACGTTGTCATTGAGGCAGACGTGGGAGACCTCGACACGGCCGAAGGGGGTCTCGGAGACCTGGTCGGTCGGGGCGTCGACGGCGAAGCCGTGGTTGTGCGCGGTGACCTCGACCTTGCCGGTCGTACGGTCCTGCACGGGCTGGTTGATGCCGCGGTGGCCGTACTTCAGCTTGTAGGTGCCGAAGCCGAGGGCGCGGCCGAGGATCTGGTTGCCGAAGCAGATGCCGAACAGCGGCGTGCCGCGCTCCAGGACGCCCCGCATCACGGAGACGGGGTGGTCGGCGGTGGCCGGGTCGCCGGGGCCGTTGGAGAAGAACACGCCGTCGGGTCCGACGGCGTAGACGTCCTCGACCGTGGCGGTGGCGGGCAGCACGTGCACCTCGATGCCGCGCTCGGCCATGCGGTGCGGGGTCATGCCCTTGATGCCGAGGTCGACGGCGGCGACGGTGAACTTCTTGTCGCCGACCGCCGGGACGACGTACGCCTGGTCGGTGGCGACCTCGGCGGACAGGTCCGCGCCCACCATCTCGGGGGCTTCCCGGACCCGGGCCAGCAGGGCCGCGTCGTCCTTGATCGCGTCGCCGCTGAAGATGCCCACGCGCATGGCGCCGCGCTCGCGCAGGTGGCGGGTGAGGGCGCGGGTGTCGATGCCGCTGATGCCGACGACGCCCTGCGCCGCGAGCTCCTCGTCCAGGGAGCGCCGGGAGCGCCAGTTGGACGGCACGCGCGCGGGGTCGCGCACGACGTAGCCGGAGACCCAGATGCGCCCGGACTCGGGGTCCTCGTCGTTGACGCCGGTGTTGCCGACGTGCGGGGCCGTCATCACGACGACCTGGCGGTGGTACGAGGGGTCGGTGAGGGTCTCCTGGTAGCCGGTCATGCCGGTGGAGAACACGGCCTCGCCGAACGTCTCCCCCACGGCCCCGTAGGCGCGGCCCCGGAAGATCCGGCCGTCCTCCAGGACGAGAACGGCGGGAACCCTCGAGGTTCCCCTTGTGGAGGTGGTCATCGTTCGACGCCTTCCGTGGTGTTCGTTTCGATCATGGTGTTGAGTGCCTCGACCCATGTGGTGTGCTCGGCCGCCCGGTCGGAGCGGAAGCCCGAGTCGATCAGCCGCCCGCCGTGCGCCCAGGTGACGATCAGCAGGCCGCCCTCGGTGAGGACCTTGCCGGCGATGCCCTTGTCGAGCCGGGCCCCGCGCAGCTGTGCGGCCGGGACGAAGAAGTCGGTCGCCCCGGGGCGTACCGCGTGCAGGCCCGAGTCGGTCAGCGTGAGCTCGACGCGGCTGCGGGTGCCCAGACCGTGGGCCACGATGCGGTCCAGCCACTGACCGGCGGTGGTGGAGCCGTGGTAGCGGCCGGTCGTCGTCAGTCTCGTCGCGCCGGGCTCGTCCGGCACTCCGGGCAGCTCGGGCAGGTCGCTCTGCAGGGTGCCGCGCCACTTCCAGCCCTCGCGCATCAGCCAGTAGACGAGGGCGACGAAGAGGGCGAGGCCGACCAGCCAGCCGACGCGCGCGCCCCAGTCGGTGACCGTCGCCGATTTCTGGTCGGCGGCGGTGCCGGTCGCGAGCCCGGCTGCGAGCAGTGTTGCAGGTGTCACGTGAGCTTCCCGTCGACGAGCGTGGCCTTGCCCCGGAGCCACGTGTGGGTGACACGGCCCGGCAGCTCACGTCCCTCGTACGGAGTGTTGCGGCTGCGCGAGGCGAAGCCCGCGGGGTCCACCCGCCCACGGTATGCCGTGTCGACCAGGGTGAGGTTGGCGGGCTCACCTGCCGAGACGGGGCGTCCGTGCCCGGTGGCCCGGCCGATCCTGGCCGGCGTGACGGACATCCGGTCGGCGACGCCCGCCCAGTCCAGCAGACCGGTGTCGACCATGGTCTCCTGGACCACCGACAGGGCGGTCTCCAGCCCGACCATCCCCATCGCGGCGGCGGCCCACTCGCAGTCCTTGTCCTCGTGCGGGTGCGGGGCGTGGTCGGTGGCGACGATGTCGATCGTGCCGTCGGCGAGCGCCTCGCGCAGGGCGTGCACGTCCCGCTCGGTGCGAAGCGGCGGGTTGACCTTGTAGACCGGGTCGTAGGTGCGCACCAGTTCCTCGGTGAGGAGCAGGTGGTGCGGGGTCACCTCGGCGGTGACGTCGATGCCGCGGGACTTGGCCCAGCGGACGATCTCGACCGAGCCGGCCGTCGACAGGTGGCAGATGTGGACGCGGGAGCCGACGTGCTCGGCGAGCAGGACGTCGCGGGCGATGACCGACTCCTCGGCGACGGCGGGCCAGCCGCCCAGCCCCAGCTCGGCGGAGACGACGCCCTCGTTCATCTGGGCGCCCTCGGTCAGCCGCGGCTCCTGCGCGTGCTGGGCGACGACGCCGCCGAAGGCCTTCACGTACTCCAGGGCGCGGCGCATGATCACCGCGTCGTCGACGCACTTGCCGTCGTCGGAGAAGACGGTGACCCCGGCGGCCGACTCGTGCATGG
This sequence comes from Streptomyces sp. NPDC015220, assembly GCF_043079345.1. NCBI lineage: Bacteria > Bacillati > Actinomycetota > Actinomycetes > Kitasatosporales > Streptomycetaceae > Streptomyces > Streptomyces sp. NPDC015220. The sequence continues at coordinate 102,366 of NZ_JBIBUK010000027.1, forward strand.
CGCCCAGCTCGGCGAGCTTGCGGCCCTCCAGGCCGACGGTGACGGCCCCGATCGGCTGCACGTCGCAGTAGCCGTGCTCCCGCCCGAGCCGGTAGACCTGCTCGACGACGCCGGCGGTGTCGGCGACCGGGAACGTGTTGGCCATGGCGAACACCGCGGTGTAGCCGCCGGAGGCGGCGGCGCGGGTGCCGGTGAGGACGGTCTCGGAGTCCTCCCGGCCGGGCTCCCGCAGGTGGGTGTGCAGGTCGACCAGGCCCGGCAGGAGCACCTTGCCGGCGGCCTCGACGACCTCGGCGCCCTCGGCGTCGATGCCGGCGCCCACCTCGGCGATCGTCGCGCCGTCGATCAGGACGTCCTGCGGCTCGCCGCCGAGCACCTTCGCACCGCGGATAAGGATCTTGCTCATCTGTCTTACTTCTCCTCGGCCGCGAAGGGGGTGTGCGCGGAGCGCTCGTTGGCGGGCTGGTGGTGGGCGACGGGCGGGCGGGTGTGGGTGACGGCGGGTTCGTTCCCGCCGAGCAGCAGGTAGAGGACGGCCATCCGGATGGAGACGCCGTTGGCGACCTGCTCGACGACCGTGCAGCGTCCGGAGTCGGCGACCTCGGCGGTGATCTCCATGCCGCGGACCATCGGGCCGGGGTGCATCACGATGGCGTGCTCGGGCATCCTCGCCATGCGCTCGCCGTCGAGGCCGTAGCGCCGGGAGTACTCGCGCTCGGTCGGGAAGAAGGCGGCGTTCATGCGCTCGCGCTGGACCCGGAGCATCATCACCGCGTCCGACTTGGGCAGCGTGGCGTCGAGGTCGTAGGAGACCTCGCAGGGCCAGGAGCCGACGCCGATCGGCAGCAGGGTGGGCGGGGCGACCAGGGTGACGTCGGCGCCCAGGGTGTGCAGCAGGTCGACGTTGGAGCGGGCGACCCGGCTGTGCAGGACGTCGCCGACGATCGTGACCCGCTTGCCGGACAGGTCCCGGCCCAGCCCGGCGTCCCGGCCGATCAGGCGGCGGCGCATGGTGAAGGCGTCGAGCAGCGCCTGGGTGGGGTGCTGGTGGGTGCCGTCGCCGGCGTTGATGACGACGGCGTCGATCCAGTCGGAGGTGGCCAGGCGGTACGGGGCTCCGGAGGCGCCGTGCCGGATGACCACGGCGTCCACGCCCATGGCCTCCAGGGTCTGCGCGGTGTCCTTCAGGGACTCGCCCTTGGAGACGCTGGAGCCCTTGGCGGTGAAGTTGATGACGTCCGCGGAGAGCCGCTTCTCGGCGGCCTCGAAGGAGATCCGGGTGCGGGTGGAGTCCTCGAAGAAGAGGTTGACGACGGTGCGGCCGCGCAGGGTCGGCAGTTTCTTGATCGGCCGGTCGGCGACCCGGGCCATCTCCTCGGCGGTGTCGAGGATCAGGACGGCGTCGTCGCGGGTGAGGTCGGCGGCCGAGATGAGATGACGCTGCATCTGTCAGGCTCCGTAAGGCAGTTCATTGGGGAAGCGTGGGGTCCGGGCTGTCCCGGACGGCACGGCCGGGCAGGCGGGCGCGCGCAGGCGCCCGCGCGGGACGTGCTGCGGGGCGCGCGCGCGTGGGCTAGTGCTGCGACTCGCCCGGGGCGGCCGGCTTGGCGCCGAGCAGCACGGTGTCGCGGCCGTCCTCCTCGGCGAGCTGGACCCTGACCGTCTCCCGCAGCGACGTGGGGAGGTTCTTGCCGACGTAGTCGGCGCGGATCGGCAGTTCGCGGTGGCCGCGGTCGACGAGGACGGCGAGCTGCACCGCGCGGGGGCGCCCGATGTCGTTCAGGGCGTCGAGGGCGGCGCGGATGGTACGGCCGGAGAAGAGCACGTCGTCGACGAGGACGACCAGGCGGCCGTCGATGCCGTCACCGGGGATCTCGGTACGGGCCAGCGCACGCGGCGGGTGCATGCGCAGGTCGTCGCGGTACATGGTGATGTCGAGCGAGCCGACCGGGACCTTGCGCTCGGTGATCTGTTCGAGCTTGGCGGCCAGCCGCTGGGCCAGGAAGACGCCCCGGGTCGGAATGCCGAGGAGCACCACGTCGTCCGCGCCCTTGGCGCGCTCGACGATCTCGTGGGCGATGCGGGTCAGCACCCGAGCGATGTCGGGGCCTTCCAGAACGGGCCGCGCGTCGGATGTCTGCGCGATCGCGTGAGTGTCCTGCTTGTCCATACGAAACGGACCTCCTTCTCCGCCTCACGGGACGGACCTTAAAGGACGTCGGATTTGCGCCATCCACGGTAGCAGGTGCCGGGGACCGCTCCTGTCACCCCTTCGGCGTAACCGGTCGCCGGTGGCACGGAAGGGGCGGGGTGGACCGTTCGGCTTGACGCGGCAGAGTAACGCTGCGTAACCTCACAGTGAGTTACCAGCCGCGCGGCACGGAATCCCTCCCAGCCGCGTCGACACAGTGTTCCGGGGAGCCATATGTCCAGCGAATACGCCAAACAGCTCGGGGCCAAGCTCCGGGCCATCCGCACCCAGCAGGGCCTTTCCCTCCACGGTGTCGAGGAGAAGAGCCAGGGACGCTGGAAGGCGGTCGTGGTCGGCTCGTACGAGCGCGGCGACCGTGCCGTGACCGTGCAGCGCCTTGCCGAGCTGGCGGATTTCTACGGAGTCCCGGTGCAGGAGCTGCTGCCGGGCACCACCCCGGGCGGGGCCGCCGAGCCCCCGCCGAAGCTGGTCCTGGACCTGGAGCGGCTGGCCACGGTGCCGGCCGAGAAGGCGGGCCCGCTGCAGCGGTACGCGGCGACCATCCAGTCCCAGCGCGGTGACTACAACGGCAAGGTGCTCTCGATCCGCCAGGACGACCTGCGCACGCTCGCCGTCATCTACGACCAGTCGCCCTCGGTCCTGACCGAGCAGCTCATCAGCTGGGGCGTGCTGGACGCGGACGCCCGCCGCGCCGTGGCGGCCCACGAGGAGAGCTGAGTCCCGCCGGTCCGACAGGTCACGGCAGACATCAGCAGAAACGTGCCGCCGGGGTGGCCGGAACTACACGGTTCCGGCCACCCCGGCGGCTTTCTGCGGGCCTGAACCGGCGCCGGGGCAGCAGGGGGCGGACGGGACGCGACAGGGCCCGCAGCGGTGACGCTGCGGGCCCTGTCGCGTGGGCGTGCCCCGGGCGGCGCTCAGGCCTCGTTGCTCGCGTCGCGGCGCAGCGTGGGCTTGAGGTCCTTGAGCCGACCGAGCAGGCCGTTGACGAACGAGGGCGACTCGTCCGTGGAGAACTCCTTCGCCAGCTGCACCATCTCGTCCAGCACGACGGCGTCCGGGGTCTCGTCGACCCAGATCAGCTCGTACGCGCCGAGCCGCAGGATGTTGCGGTCGACGACCGGCATGCGGTCGAGCGTCCAGCCGACCGCGTACTGCGCGATGAGCTCGTCGATCCGCCTGGCGTGCTCGGCGTACCCCTCGACCAGCTGCATCGTGTACTCGCTGACCGGCGGCTGCCGGGTGTCGGACCGGGACAGCCTGATCCAGTCCGCGAGGACCGTGAGGACGTCGGCGCCTCGCTGGTCGCCCTCGAAGAGGATCTGGAAGGCGCGCTTGCGGGCCGTGTTGCGGGCAGCCACGGTTAGCTGTTCACCCGGCCGAGGTAGTCGCTGGTGCGGGTGTCGACCTTGATCTTCTCACCGGTGGTGATGAAGAGCGGGACCTGGATCTGGTGGCCGGTCTCCAGCGTGGCGGGCTTGGTGCCGCCGGTGGAGCGGTCGCCCTGGACGCCGGGCTCGGTCTCGGCGATGACGAGTTCGACGGCGGCGGGCAGCTCGACGAAGAGCACCTCGCCCTCGTGCTGGGCGACGACGGCGGTGAAGCCCTCGATCAGGAAGTTCGCGGCGTCGCCGACGGCCTTCGGGTCGATGTGCAGCTGGTCGTAGGTCTCCATGTCCATGAAGACGAAGTACTCGCCGTCCTTGTACGAGTACTGCATGTCGCGCTTGTCGACGGTGGCCGTCTCGACCTTGACGCCGGCGTTGAAGGTCTTGTCGACGACCTTGCCGGACAGCACGTTCTTGAGCTTGGTGCGCACGAAGGCCGGGCCCTTGCCGGGCTTGACGTGCTGGAACTCGACGACGGACCAGAGCTGGCCGCCTTCGAGCTTGAGCACCATGCCGTTCTTGAGGTCGTTCGTGGAAGCCACGGTTGCGGAATCTCCTGGACTGACGTGGACGACCCCGGGGGCACGCACCTGCCTATAGTGCGAGCAGCTCCTTGGTCGTGATGGTGAGTAGCTCGGGTCCGCCGTCCGCCTCGGGGCGTACGACGAGCGTGTCATCGATCCGGACGCCGCCCCGGCCCGGGAGGTGGACCCCGGGCTCGACGGTGACCGGCACGCAAGCGTCCAGTTTACCCATGGCCGCGGGAGCCAACTGCGGGTCCTCGTCGATTTCGAGTCCCACCCCGTGCCCGGTGAGGGACTGCAGGCCCTCCGCGAACCCGGCGGAGTCCAGGACCTGCCGCGCGGCACGGTCCACGTCGCGGTAGGCCGCGCCGGGCGTCAGCGCCTCCCGCCCCGCCCGCTGGGCGGCGAAGACCAGCTCGTAGAGCTGGATCTGCCAGTCCGCCGGCGACGTTCCGATCACGAACGTGCGACCGATCTCGCAGCGGTAGCCGCGGTACGCGGCGCCCAGGCAGACGGAGAGGAAGTCCCCCTCCTCGACCCGCCGGTCGGTGGGCCGGTGGCCGCGGCGGCCGGAGTTCGGGCCGGTGGCCACGGAGGTCGGGAAGGCGGGGCCGTCGGCGCCGTGGTCGACGAGCCGCCGCTCCAGTTCCAGGGCGAGGTGCCGCTCGGTGCGGCCGACCAGGATGGACTCGAGGAGTTCGCCCAGGGCCTGGTCGGCGATCTCGGCGCCGATCCTCAGGCAGGAGATCTCCTCCTCGTCCTTGACGACCCTGAGCTGTTCGACCGCGCTGCCCAGGTCGGTCAGGCGCAGCCGGGGCGTCACCGAGGCGAGTGCGCGGTGCCGGGCCACGGTGAGGTGGTGCTCCTCGACGGCGAGCGAGTCGGCGTCCTGGGCCTGCGCGAGGCCGCCGGCGGCGACCGCCGGGTCGCCGGCCTGGGGCAGTACCCGCACCCGCAGGTTCTCGTCGGGGCGCCCCTCGCCGGGCCGGTCCTCCGGCGGGTCCTGGCACACCAGCAGGTCCTCGCGCCTTCCGAGGAGCAGGACGGCACCGTGCGGGGCTGCTCCCGCGAGGTACCGCACATTGGCGGGACGAGTCACCAGCGCCGCCGCGCTGCCGCCCGCGTTGCAGCGCTCCCGTAGCCGGGTTCGGCGGGCCGCGTACACCTCTGACATGAACCGAGCGTAAGAGCGGTGGCCGGAAATCGCCGTTCGGGAGAGGCCGAGTGGGGGTGGCCGCGCCCGCGCTCCCAGCGGCGGGCGGGCGATCGCCGTCGGAACGGGCGGGGGCGCGCGGCCGGGACGGGGCGGCCCCGCGCCGGTCCGGTCACCACTGCGGGGGGCTGGCCATCGCTCGGGAGAGGACCTCGTCCAGGAGGCGGGCGGTGGTGGGTATGTCGAGCTGGGAGTTGTCGATGATGGGCAGGCCCGATCCGTACCAGCCGGCCATGCGGCCGTGGATGCGGGCGACCTCCTCGTCGGTGAGCCGGCGGTTGCCGGTGCGCTCGGCGTTGCGCTCCAGGACGACGTCCAGGCCGGGCAGGAGGACGACCGGGAGCAGACCCGGCCCGACGTGCCGTTTCCAGCCGCCGAGGCCGACGACCGGGCGGTCGGGGAAGACGGCGTCGTCGAGGATGCACGAGATCCCGTTGGCCAGGAAGTTGCGCGCGGCGAATCCGCAGGTGCGGCGGGCGAGGCGGTACTGCGCCTCGGAGCTGTCGTTCCACCCCGACTGCGGGTTGGCGAAGCCGGAACGGACCCACTCGCGGACGTCGTCCAGGCTGATGTGCGCGGTGGGCACCCGCCGGTGCTCGGCCCAGTGCTTGGCGACGCTCGTCTTGCCGGCGCCCGCCGGTCCGATGAGCAGCACCGCCAGGGTGGTGGTGGTCGGGTCGGGCAGGCTCTGGGCGGGAGGGGCGCTGGGCATCGCGACCGGAGCGCCGGGCGGCAGCCGGACGTGCCCGGTGGCGTCCGGCGGGGGCGGCCCCGGGACCATGGCCGGCCCGGCCGGGGGCGCCGGCGGCCGCACACCGGGACGGCCCGGCGCGGGGGGCGGTGGGGGCACGGGGGCGGAGCCCTGGTGCGGGTGCGGGGGGTAGGAACCCGGGTGATGTGCGGCCGGCGACCAGCCCGCGGCCGGTCCGTGCCCCGGCTGGTGGGGCGGCGGCAGCGGAGAACCCACTGCGTGCTGCATCCGGTGCCACTCCGTCTCGTACAAGGAAATGGGCGCTGGCGGCGGGCCCGAACCCCCGCTCCTCACCGAACGGTACCGTCCCCGGCCGCCATCTGGTGAACGGCCGGGGCCGGCTCGAAGTGCCGTCGCCACAAGGCGAATCGGGCGGACGGCACCCGACGGGACCTACTGCCCCACCTCGCCGTAGGCGGCCAGCAGCACGGCCGGGTCCGGGCCCTCCAGGACGGTGGGCCTGGCGAGGCCGTCGAGCACGATGAAGCGCAGCAGGTTGCCGCGGGACTTCTTGTCCACCTTCATGGTCTCCAGCAGCTTGGGCCACTGGTCGTAGCGGTAGTGCAGGGGCAGGCCCACCGACTCCAGGACGGTGCGGTGGCGGTCGGCGGTCGCGTCGTCCAGCCGGCCCGCGAGACGGCCCAGTTCGGCGGCGAAGTGCATGCCGACCGCGACGGCCGCGCCGTGCCGCCACTTGTAGCGCTCGTTCTTCTCGATGGCGTGGCCCAGCGTGTGGCCGTAGTTGAGGATCTCCCGCAGGCCGGACTCCTTCAGGTCGGAGGAGACGACCTCGGCCTTCACCCGGATCGAGCGCTCGATGAGCTCGGCGGTGTGCGGGCCGGCCGGGGTGCGGGCGGCCTCGGGGTCGGACTCCACGAGTTCCAGGATCACCGGGTCGGCGATGAAGCCGGCCTTGATGACCTCGGCGAGCCCGGAGACGTAGTCGTTGACCGGGAGGGAGTCCAGCGCCGCCAGGTCGCACAGCACGCCCGCGGGCGGGTGGAAGGCGCCCACGAGGTTCTTGCCCTCGGCGGTGTTGATGCCGGTCTTGCCGCCGACGGCCGCGTCCACCATGGCCAGCACGGTGGTCGGGACGGCGACCCAGCGCACGCCGCGCAGCCAGGTCGCGGCCACGAAGCCGGCGAGGTCGGTGGTCGCCCCGCCGCCCACGCCGACGATGACGTCGGAGCGGGTGAAGCCGGACTGGCCGAGCGCCTTCCAGCAGTAGGCGGCGACCTCGGCGGTCTTGGCCTCCTCCGCGTTCGGCACCTGGATGGCGATGGCCTCGTAGCCCTGGTCGGCCAGGTCGGCGCGGAGCGCCTCACCGGTCTCGGCGAGCGCCTCCGGGTGGACGACGGCGACCCGGTGGGCCTGCTCGCCGATCAGCCCCGCCAGCTCGCCGAGGAGCTGACGGCCCACCAGGACGTCGTAGGGGTCGGCGCCCGCGGTGCCGCCGACGTGGATCCGCGTCACTGCCTCGGTCATGCTTGTTTCAACTCCACTGCGTCGAGGACGGCTTGGGCGACTTCTTCGGGGGTGCGGCCGTCGGTCGGTACGACGGCGGTGGCGACCTCCTCGTACAGGTGCCGGCGTGCCTCCATCAGCTCGCGCCACTGCTTGCGCGGGTTGACGGCCAGCAGCGGGCGGGCCACGTTCAGGCCGGTGCGCCGGACGGCCTCCTCGACGTCCATCGACAGGTAGACCACGGGCAGTCCGGCGAGCAGGGCCCGGGTGCCGGCGTCGAGGACGGCGCCGCCGCCGAGCGCGAGGACACCCTCGTGCCCGGCGAGCGCCACCCGCACCGCCTGCTTCTCCAGGGCCCGGAAGGCGCTCTCACCGTCGTCGACGAAGATCTCCGCGATGCTGCGGCCCTGCCCGGCGACGATGTCG
>NZ_JBIBUK010000028.1:0-101055 GCF_043079345.1 Streptomyces sp. NPDC015220
TGAACTGATACGACGTCAAATGAACTGGTTATATGAGTAATTGACTGGGCATTGGGCCTTCAAGGTGATTTCCTGATGCCTGGTCACCCTTTGCGTGGGCGTACCGGCGGAGACTCACGGCGCGTCGCTGCTTGACATGGGGGCGCATTGTGTCGAAGGGCCGGAGCCGGGCCGTCCAGCGTGTGGGCGCGGCGGCAGCTGACGGGCGGCGTTCGACGACGGCCCTGGACGTCATGGGCACAGGGGCGCACGCCGCCACGGTCATGGGCCGGTTCCGCACCACGCGTCCGGCGTCGCTCGCGGCCTGCCCCGGCCGAGTCGCGGGGCCCGGAGATCGCCCGGCACGTGGGGCGGAATCTGCCCCGTCATGGGCCGGACCCCGAGTGACCACGACGGCAGGCGGGCGGCCCTCGCCGGAGTCGTCGGCCGCCCACCTGCGACGCGCGTGCCCGTCAGGAGGCCGACGCGGCCGCGGCGGGCTACGTCGCGGAGGTACGGCCCGCCGCACAGCGCAGTACGCCGCCGTCAGCGGGCAGGCGCCGCCGTCAGCGGGCAGGCGCCGCGGGCAGCGGGCAGGCGGCGCGTGCGGCTCGTCGGGCAGCGCAGCGGGTCGGGGAAGAGTCCGAGGGCTGGGGGAAGCGACCCGGGCACGGGGCGATGGTGGTCGGAGCCGGGGACGCGGTGGCCGAGCGGTTCGTGTGCCGCTTCGCGCGTCGGACGATCTCCGTCCACCGCGGGTTCGCTGCCCCCGGCTCCCGCATCGCCCGGCCGGGGGCCGGCGTACCGGGCGGCGGCCGGGCCGGCCGCCGCCCTCACGACGCGCCGAGGGCCGTCAGGAATTCTCGATGGTGATGAAGGGGTCCCACTGGAAATACCCCTTCAATTGCCGATGGCGGTCCAGGATCTGGAAGTAGAAGTGGTAGACGACCTTGCCGGCCCTCCGGACGGTCGTTCGCCAGTAATGATCCTGGTAGTTCTGCGTCACGAATTCCGGCCGCCCCTCGGTCCCCTCCTTCGGCATCGGATAGATTCCGTCGATCACCTCGATCTCCGGCGTCCTGATGAGCAGGTGTTCGTTGTCGCTGCTCACATACCTGTACAGCAGGGCCTTGTAGTCGCTGCCGAGCGACAGCGTCGTCTCCCGCCACCTGATGGAGTCCCCGGGTTCGGCCCGGAGGTTCAGCTCGGCTCCCGACGTGCCGACGATGTGGTCGTGACGCGTCGTCATGTAGATGAGGCTCTGGTCGACGTACGTCGGCGCGTCGGGATTCCTGGACGCGTTGGGATACTGCTCGACGATCGTGGCCGCGTCGAACGCGATCAGAACGTTGAGATCGGACATTTCCAGCCCCCTTCGCATACGGACTTTCGGCTGCGTGCGTCTCGGTTCCGGGACTTCCGGTTCCGGGACTTCCGGTTCCGGGACTTCCGGCTATCGGGCTTTCGGCTGCCGGGCTTACGGCTTCGGCACCTTGTACGCCATCGCTCGCGGGTAGTCGTGCCGGTGCAGGCGGACCCGGACCAGGAGCGGTCCGGCGTTGACCGGGTCGGTCGGGTCGGTGAGGCGGGCGAGCAGGTCGTCCAGCTCAGCGGGGTGCGCGATGCTGACCCCGTTGGCCGGGGTCCCACTGCCGGCGAAGACGGCCGCCAGGCGGTCGTAGTGCCACGGGTGGAGGACGTTGTAGAAGTCCGCGCCGTCCGCAGGGGAGTCCGGGTCGGCGTGACCCCGCTCGGCGTAGTAGGCCGGGTGCACCAGCATCTGCTCGATGCCGTACAGGTGTCCGTTGTCCATGACGAACACCACCGACCGCAGCCCGAGCCTGGTGTGGGTGGAGATCTCCTGACAGGTCTCCTGGAAGGCGCCGTCGCCGACGAACACCATCGGGCGGGCGCGCCCGCGCTCGGGGGCGAGCGCGGCGCCGGTGGCCGCGCCGACCGACCAGCCGATGGACAGCCAGCTGACCTGCGACAGGAATCCGCCCGCGGGCAGCGACAGGTTCATCGAACCGATGAGTGAGAACGCGGCGTCGGAGACGACCGTCCACTCCTGCCGGCTCTCGTGACCCAGGAACTGGTTGATCCGGTCGAACACGCCGTCGTAGGTGAGCCGTTCGGCGTGCCGCGGCCGCGGGCCGCCGGTGCGCAGCGAGGCGCGGTGCTCCGCCAGGTCGGCGGGGCGGGCGCCGAGCGCTCCGGGGCGGGAGTGCGCCTCGGCATGGGCGTGGGCCTCGGCGTAGTAGTCGGCGGCCAGGCCGTCGGAGCCGTAGGTCTTCACCAGGGCGTCCGTGAGGGCGGGCAGCAACTGCTGGAGCTGGACGTCGGGGAAGTAGGAGGTGCCGACGCTCACGCCGCCGTTGGCGGCCATCACCCAGTCGGCGCCGACGCTCTGCTCGCCGCCGAGGTTCTTCGAGGTGGACCAGGCGCCGAGCCCGATCCGGCAGGTGGCCCAGTCGCGGAAGATCTCGCGCACGTCCGGATGGCTCGCCCCGCCGTTGTAGACGCCGTGGAACTGCGGCAGGTCCTCGTCGACGACGGCCTTGGCGCCGACGGTGGTGCAGAACGGCACGCCGGTGGCCTCCGCCAGGTCGGTGAGCTGCCCGCCGAGGCGGAACCGGTCGATCTCCTCGCCGGCCCACACGATCGGGCGGGGCCTGCCGTCCGGGCCGGGGTGCTCCTCGATCAGGGTGAGGACAGCGTTCACGGCGTTCTCCAGCATGGACTGGTTGCGCGCGCTGAACGGCCGCTCGCGGCGGACGATCGGCTCCTGCGGCTCGGCACAGGGCTCGTCCCACAGGTCTTCCATGACCTCCAGGTAGACCGGCCTGCGCTCGGAGAGGCACGCGGTGAGCGCGGCGTCGATCTGTCCGGCGGCCAGGCCCGGGTGGGAGATGACCTGCGCGTCCACCGTGACCTGCCGGTAGACGTCCAGGTTGCTCTCCGGGCGGGGGCTCATGTGCGAGGTGAGCAGGCCGACGGCACGGTAGTTCTGCCACTGCTCGTAGGGCGGGGAGGCGTTGACGGCGACGAGCGGGACCTGCTCCACGTAGGCGCCGCCGCAGGCGTTGAGCAGGTTGAACGCGCCGACGCTGTAGGTGACCGCGGCCGCGCCGATGCCGTGGATGCGGGCGTAGGCGTCGGCGGCCTGGCCCGCGCCTCCCTCGGTGGGGGTGCCGACCCACTCGATGTCGCCCTCGTCGCGCAGGGTGGTCAGGAACGGGCCCAGGTGGTTGCCGGGGACGCCGAACAGGTGGGTGATGCCCAGTTCGGCCAGGCGCAGGGCCAGGTAGCGGGCGACGGTGCATTCGGGAGTGATCTCGGTCATGAGCACCCCTCCTTCTGGTTCGGACCGGGTGTGGTGACCGGCGGGGCCTGGTGGACGGCGGTGGCGGCGCGCACGGCGCTCTCCAGGGCGCCTTCGACCCAGGCGTGCTTGAGGGAGGTGTGCTCGCCCGCGAAGTGCACGGGGCCCTCGGGCCGGGAGACGTCCAGGTGGAAGCTGGTCATCTGGTGCGCGGTGTAGATGGCCGCCTCACCGAAGGCGTACGGGTCGCGGGCCCAGCTCTGGGTGGCGCCCCGGCCGGTGAAGAACACCTCGATGCGCCGGCCGTGCAGGGCCTGGAGATTGCGCAGGGCGTAGACGTAGCGCTCCGCCTTCGGCATCGAGTCCCAGCGCGCGGCGTCGTCGGACCAGCAGTACGAGGCGAGGACGACACCGCCGGTGCTGCCCTCGACGCGGTGCGAGGGGTAGTACATGAAGCGGTTGGGGTTGTCGGCGGCGGAGCCCCCTCCGAAGCAGTGGGTGGCGGGGCGGACGGCGGGGCCGCGCAGCGGCAGGGAGCTGTCGAGCCGCCGCATCTCCTCGGTGACGCCGCTGTCCTTGACCGCGGCGCCGAGCAGTCCGGCCCCCGCATCGGGGAGGGTGGGCACGGCGGCGGTGTCCGTCTCGCCGCTCACCCGGTAGTACTCGTGCAGGCCCGGTGCGATGCCCTCGAGTTCGTCGCGCCAGTCGTCCTCGGTGAACTCCCACCACCGGTGGCTGAACTCCAGCAGCACCTTGGTCGCCTGGTCGTAGTGGGTCTCGATGACGGCGCGGCGCTTCTTGTAGGACATCGAGGGGACGATCTCCACGAAGCGCAGGGCGGAGAACGGGATGGTGACGATCGCCAGGTCCGCGGTCCACCGGCGCGGCGGCGCCTGCGGGTCGTTCTCGGCGACGGTCCGGACGGCCACGCCCCATCCGCCGGGCCCGACGGCGCCGGTGCCCTCGGGGTCGGCGTCGCGGCTGGGGTCGTGGTACTCGAGGCGGATCATGCGGTGCCCGAGCCGCACCTCCTCGCGCAGGCCCTGGTGGAGGGCGTGCGGCAGACGCCAACTGCCGCCCGGTATCTCCCAGTAGCGGACGGCGGGGTTGATGTCGCTGCGGCTCAGGAAGCCGTGGAAGAAGGAGAGGTAGAGCCGTGAGGACATGTTCTCGAGGGTTCCGACGGCCTCGATCGCCTCGTCGCTCAGCCCGGCGTGGTCGCGCAGGAAGCCGCCCATCGAGCAGCCGTCGAAGTCGCGGATCACCCGGGCCCAGCCCTCGACCCATGCGTCGAACGGCTTGTTGACGCGCCGGCCGTCGACGACGTCGGAGTAGTAGTCGCGCACCCTCTCGAGCGCGTCGTCGACCATCTTCACGACGGGGGCGCGGACCTCGTCGTCGGTGAGGTGGAAGCCCTCGTTGACCGGTTCGGGACCGGCGGTGTAGGCGGCGCGCCGTACCTGGACGCGATTGGCGCGTATCCAGGAGTTGCCGCGCTTGTCGGGTTCGCGGAAGTCGGGGCTGTCGTCGCCGTAGGTCCAGGTCCGGCCGGTGAAGGAGGTGTACGTCACCGGTGGCACGGGGACCTCGGGGCCGCTGCCGGTGGCGGGGTCCACGTCCACGTTGTAGAACTGGCGGCGGCCGAGCCCCAGTTTGTCGACGAGGGCCAGGACGAGCGGGTGGAAGTCGGGCAGCCGCATGGCTCCGGCCTCGGCGTACTGGGCCGGGTCGTCGAAGGGCTGGTGGTGCTTGGTGGTGCGGAAGGTCTTGATGCGTCCGCCGACACGGCTGGCGTTGGCCTCGAGGATGGTGACGTCGTGGCCGGCGTCCTTGAGCAGGCGGCCCGCGACGAGTCCGGTGATGCCGGCGCCGACGACGAGGATCTTCTTGCGCGGGTGCTGAGTCGGGCCGAGGCGACCGGTGTCTATCAGGGTGTGGAGGTAGTCGAGCTTGAGGTCCTTGCCGTCCGGCCCCACGAGGAGGAGTTCACGGGCGAGCCTGAGACAGGTCTGCCAGCGCGCACGGGTGGCGGAGTTGTCCCGTGGAATGTCGGTCATAGCTTGCGATGGTAGAGATGCGGAAACGATTTCCCGGTTCGCTCCGCAGACAAAGTCCTGAAAACGCCGACCGGACCGCATGACGGAATTTCGGCTTGCCCGACTCCTCCTTGTGAGAACCGGAGATTCCCGAGGGACGGAAGGGAATCGAGGAGTGAGGTCGAATCAGGTGATTCCCCTGCTCACCGTGGAAATCTCGGGGTCCTGACGGCCTCTGCCCCGCCGGCCCGACGAGCCGGGAAGACACCATGACGGCTATTTCCGCACAGCCGTACGATTCATTATCCGCGAGATTTCACCGCCGGTGAGAAATGGGCCGGTGACGGTCCCGGTCCCGACCGGTTCGCGCCGCCGTCACAACGTCCGGGACCGTGTCGCTCGGCGAACCGCTCAGCGCGGGCGGGCCGTTTTACGCACCGGCGTGAGCTGTTCACGGCATCGCCGGGCCCCACCCGCCGCAAGCCTCACCCACCCACCGCGCGGGCGCCGCGGCGGCGCAGCGGGGACCACGGCTCCCCACGGCAGAGGCCTGAACGCGCCTGCGCAGACCGGTCCGTCCGCCACGTCACGGTCGCCGTCCCGGGCCGAGCCGGGACGGCGGGGCGCCGGACGGACCGGTGCCCGCGAGCGCGACGGATTTAGTTGACGTGTCACCTACCCAGGGCTACAGTGATTGAGCGTTGAACAAAAAGGTGGCCTCCGGGCCACCCCGACCCGAGGAGACACTCATGGGACAGCTCGACGGCAAGACGGCCGTGGTCACGGGCGGCACCAGCGGCATCGGACTGGCCGCGGCCCGCAGGTTCGCCGAGGAGGGCGCCCACGTCTTCATCACCGGACGCCGCGAGGAAGCCCTCGACCAGGCGATCGAGCAGATCGGCGGGTCGGTGACCGCCGTGCGGGCCGACAGCGCCGACCTGGCGGACCTCGACCGCCTCTACGCCACGGTCGCCGAACAACAGCGCCGCATCGACGTGTTGTTCGCCAACGCCGGCGGAGGCGAGTTCGCCACCCTCGAACAGGTCACCGAGGAACACTTCGACACCACCTTCGACACCAACGTCAAGGGCGTCCTGTTCACCGTCCAGAAGGCCCTCCCGCTGCTCAACGACGGCGCCTCGGTCATCCTCACCGGCTCCACCGCGGCCACCGTCGGCAACGAGGCGTTCGGTGTCTACGGCGCCTCCAAGGCCGCCGTACGCTCCTTCTCCCGCACCTGGGCCAACGAGCTGCGCGGCCGCGGCATCCGCGTCAACACCATCGCCCCCGGCCCCATCACCACCCCCGGCCTGAACGGGCTCGCCCCCGACGACGAACAAGCCGCACAACTGCGCGACACGCTCGCCGCCACCGTCCCCCTCGGGCGCATGGGCCGGCCCGAGGAGGTCGCCTCCGTCGCCCTCTTCCTCGCCACCGAGGAGTCCAGCTTCGTCACCGGCACCGAGCTCTACGTCGACGGCGGCGCCAACCAGGTCTGATCCCCCATCGGGAACCCGCCCGGCGGCGGCCGGGACCGCCCGCACACCCGCGGCCCCGGCCCGGCGGCGCACCGGCCCGGTACCGGGCTCGCCCGACACCGGCCCACCACGTGGCACTCCGCCCCCGGAGCGACGCCGTTCCCCGCCCCTCGGAGTCACGGCAAGGGAGTCGGCGGCGAGCCGTCCTCCCCGGCCCGCCTCGACACGGAGCCGTAGGCCCCTCCCGGCGAGCGGTCCGGACGCGGCCGTCGACCGGCTCCGGCGCGCCCGCGCGGCCATCCGGCGGCGCCCCGGCTCACGCACGTACGGAGCGGGAAACCCGCGAGATGACTGAAGCGTCAACCTTCTCATAGGGTGGACTCATGAGTGAATCACCCCGCTGGCTGTCCCCGGTCGAGGAACGGGCGTGGCGCGGTATGTTGCGGATGCACGATCTGCTGGTGAACCAGACCGGCCGGTCGCTGCAGAACGAGTTCGGACTGTCCGCGGCCGACTACACCGTCCTGGCCGAGCTGACCCGCATCCCCGACGCCCGCCTGCGCGTCCTGGAACTCGCGGACGTCCTCGGGTGGGAGAAGAGCAGGGTGTCGCACCACCTGGCACGCATGGTGAAGCGGGGCATCGTCGCTCGTGAGGAGTGTGCCGACGACCGGCGCGGGTCGTACGTGACGGTCACCCCGACCGGCCGTGCGGCCATGTCGGCCGCCGCGCCACAGCACGTCGCCGATGTCCGGCGCCTCTTCCTGGACCACCTCACCCCCGGCCAGATCGCCATACTGGCGGAGATCACGGACTCGGTCATCCAGAAGATCGGCGCGGACGGGTGACACGCCGGCCGCGGGCGCGACGGCCCCGACCGCGGCCACCGCACCCCGCCGGCTGCCATCGAGCCGGGCCCGCACTCGAGCGCCCCGCCGCGTCGGGGCGTGCCGCCCACCGGTGCGAGCGAGCGGGCGAGGACGTGCCCCCCGGGTGTCGGGGAGGTCCGCGCAGGGCGGCGGGACAGCCGCCGTGGCGGGCATCGCCGCCGGTGGCGGCGCGGGCACGCGGCGGGGTCCGGGGTCAGTTGAGGGTGTCGGGGTCCGGGCCGGTGCGCAGCCCCCGGTCGAGACCCGCGAGGGCGCTCATGTCGGCGTCGGTGAGCTCGAAGCCGAAGACGTCGAGGTTCTGCCGGATGCGGTCGGGGGTGACGGACTTGGGGATCACGATGTTGCCGCTCTGCAGGTGCCAGCGCAGCACGACCTGCGCCGGGGTCACGCCATGGGCCTCGGCCACTCCCGCGATCGTCTCGTCCCCGAGGACCGCGCCCTGGGCCAGCGGGCTCCAGGCCTCGGTGGCGATGCCGTGCTCGGCGTGGAAGGCGCGCAGCGCGGTCTGCTGGAGGCCGGGGTGCAGCTCGACCTGGTTGACCGCCGGGGTGATGCCCGTGTTCTCCAGGAGCCGCCGCAGGTGGGCGATCTGGAAGTTCGAGACGCCGATGGCGCGGGCCCGCCCGCCGGCCAGGATCTTCTCCAGCGCCCGGTAGGTCTCCACGTACAGGTCGCGGGCCGGGGTGGGCCAGTGGATGAGGTAGAGGTCGACGTGGTCGAGGCCGAGCTTGTCCAGGGAGGCGTCGAAGGCGGCCAGGGCCCGGTCGTGCCCCTGCTCCTCGTTCCACAGCTTGGTCGTGACGAACAGCTCCTCGCGGGGCAGCCCGGAGGCGGCGATGGCCCGGCCGACGCCGCGCTCGTTGCCGTAGATCGCCGCGGTGTCGATGCTGCGGTAGCCGGCCTCCAGGGCGCCGGCGACCGCGGCGGTGGTCGCCTCGTCGGGGACCTGGAAGACGCCGAAGCCCAACTGCGGCATGGTCACGCCGTTGTTGAGCGTCACGTTCGGCACGGAGATCATCAGGGGGTCCTTTCTTCGGTGCCGCCCCGGCGGCAGGACCGAGCAGGAAGTGGCCCGCTCGGGCCGGCCACCGCCGGTCCGCGCACAGGGCTGCTCGGGGTCGTCGGCCGGAGGGCCTGGGAGGCGGTCCGGACGAAGGCGTTACCGCGAGGGCGACATTGCGCAAGCGCCTTACGAGCGTCAACAATAATTGCAGACGACTGTTAATTGCAAACGCGGGTATACGAGCCGGGGGCGCCCCTCCCCGTGGCCCTCGTCACCCGGCGTCGACGCCGTGAGGGCGTGCGGATGCCGCTGCCGGGTCCCGGCCGGGGCGAGCCGGCCGGGGCCCTGGTGCCGAGAACGGACGACGGCGGTCGCGGGAGGTCCCGGTCGAGCCGGAGCCCCCGGCGCGGGCCATGGCCCGGCCGGGTCAGGTCCGGGTTCCGGTCCCCGCTTCCCCGGGTGGCGTCCGGAAGCTCTCCGCGTCCGCCCCGCTCAGGACGGCGTCTCCTCGCCCGTCGGGCAGCCCGGGGCGTCGGTCGGTTCCTCGCCCGGGGTCGCGGAGCCGGTGGCGGGCCGGCCGGCCGGGTCCGCGGAGGGGCTCGCCGAGGGGGACGGGCAGGCCGGGGCGGACGGCGAGCCGGTCGGTGTCGGTGTCGGCGAGCCGGTCGGGTCCGGCGTCGGCGAACCGCCGGGCGCCGGTGTCCCGGTCGGGGACCTGGACGGCTCCGGAGCCGACGAGCCGCCGGTGGGCGACGGGACGGGCTTCCTGGTGGGTCCGGCGGTGGGCGTCGCCGACGGGGAGGACGGAGCCGGGGCGCCGGGAGCGGAGGTTCCGGGATCGGGGCCGATGACGATCCCGCCGCCGTCCTTGCCGCCGTCCTTGTCGTCGGCGGGCTTCGTGGCCGGGGCGTCGCCGCCCGCGCCCGGGGACTTCGGGATGACGCCCTTGCCGTCGGGCACGCTGTGCACGCCCCTGCGGTAGAAGTCCAGCCAGTACCGCACCAGGTCCAGGTAGGCGCGCGAGTCGTTGTAGCTGAGGATCGCCGCGTCCAGGTCCGCGGCCCGGCCCAGGTCCCGGTTCCCGGCGCACAGGTAGTGCCCGGCCGCGAGTGCCGCGTCGAAGACGTTGTTCGGGTCGGCGCGGCCGTCGCCGTTGCCGTCGACGCCCCATCGGGCCCAGGTCGACGGCAGGAACTGCATGGGCCCCACCGCCCGGTCGTACACCGTGTCGCCGTCGTCGCGGCCGCCGTCGGTGTCCCGGACCAGCGCGAAGCCCCGCCCGTCGAGCGCGGGACCCGTGATCCGCCCCAGGGTCGTGCCCTGTGCGTCGACCGCGCCGCCGCGCGCCTGGCCGGACTCCACCTTCCCGATCGCGGCGAGCAGTTGCCAGGGCAGCCGGCAGCCCGGGTCCGTGCGGGCGACGGACCGCTCCGCCGCACGGTAGGCGCGCAGCACGGTGGCCGGGACGCCGGACTCGGCGCGGGCGGCCGTGACCTGACGCTGCGTCAGTGGCCCGCCCCTGGTGGTCAGCGGCGGCAGTTCGGTGTGGTACGAGCCGTCACCGGGCGGGGCCGATCCGGCGTCGGGAACCACCGGGGGCGGCGGGTGCTCCCCGTCGGCGGGCGGTGCGCCGGCCTCGCTCCTGGCCGCCGCCGGCAGGCCGGGCGCCTGCGAGGCGGTGAGGGCCGCCACGGCCGCCACGGCGATGGCGGTGGTCCGCAGGCCCCGTCGGGACCGGGCGTGCAGACGTCGTACGCGGCGTGCGGGCATGGCTGTCACTTCCTGTCGGTGGGGTCGGGTGCGGCTGTGCGCGGCTGCGTCCGGTACCGCCCGGCCGGCGTCAGCGGCCGAAGGTGTCGATGCCGGAGACGAGCCAGTGCCCGTCGCGGCGCAGGACGTCGACGGCGAACATGGCTCCGGCGTAGGTGCCTTCGTCCTGGGCCGCCTGCTTGCCCTCCCTGCCCGCGGAGGGCTTGGTCCCGGCGGTGCTGACGCTGCTCTGGTCGGCGTAGACGAGGACCCGGGCCCGGTCCCCGTCGATGCGCTCGACCGCGCTGTCGGTGACGGTGGTGGTGATGACCGCCTTCTGCTGGTCGGCGCGGGCGCGGACGGTGTCGAGCAGGGCCTTGTGCTGGGCGACCGCCTTCCCCGTGAGGAGGGTCTCGGCGGCCTTCTCGTAGGCGCCGGGGTTGGCGTGGTCGTAGGAGAAGAGCGCGGCGACGGCCTTCTCCGTCTGGCCCTTGATCTCGCTCGTGCGAGCGGCGTCGCTCAGGGCGGTGTTGCGTACCGCGGGATCGTCGCGCAGGTTCTGGGCGCGAGCGTGCGCCCAGCCGGCGAAGCCGCCGAGGACGAGGGTCAGCAGACACAGCAGTGCCAGGCCCGCTGAACGGTTCGGCCGGCGGATCGTCCTTCGGCGCGGCGCCGCCTCCGCGGCGTCCGCCCGCTCCGCACTCCTTGGCGGCGTCGCCGTCCGCGCGCTCCGCGGCCCGGTCGCCGTCTCCGTCTCCTCGGGCTCCTGCCGCCGCGCACGGGTGGTCGAGGGGCGGCCGGGGGCCGGGGACCCGGGGGTGGGGGCGGGCAGTACGGCCAGGCCGGAAGGACCGGCCTCGCGGGCCTGGCGGCGCCGCTGGCGGTTGATGTGGTGACGGGTCGTGGGCATCGTGTGGTCCTCTCGTACTGCCCGCTCCCGCGGGCACCGCCGGCTCAGCCGGCCGATGTGCCGCCGACGGGTGCCTGGCCCAGGGCGCTCAGCTTCCACCGGCCACCGGTGCGGGTCAGTTCACCGAGCATCCGGCTGTCCTTGTCGGTGCTCCTGCCGCCCGGCGCCTTCACGGTCACCCGCAGCGCGACGAGCACCCGGGCCCGGCCCGCGCGGTCGTCGAGTTCGGTGACGGCGCCGGAGAGCACCCGGGCCGTGGTGACCGTCTTCGCGGTCTTGACCTGCGCGGCGAACTCCTTGCGACCGGAGACGAGCTGGTCGTGCAGCTCACCGGTGGTCGAGGACTCCCACAGATCGAGGCCGCGGTCGAGGCTGTCGTGGTCGAGGGTGTTCAGGTTCTGGACGGCCTGTTCACCCGCGGCCAGTGCCCGGTCCCGCTGGACCGCGTACGCCGCCGAGTCGTCATGGGCCGCCGCGTACCAGTCCCAGCCGGTCCAGGCCGCGAATCCGCCCGCGACCAGGACGAGGGCGAGGATCACGGCCGGCAGGGACCGGGGCCCGGCGAGCCGACGGGCCGTGCGTTCCATGGGTGTCTCCCGTCTCCCGCGCACGTTCAGCGGGTGGTGATGTCGACGATCCGCCACTGGCCGTCCTCCCGGTGCGCGGTGACCGTGAGCTGGGCCGCGGCGGAGGTGCCGGCCCCCTTGCCGCGGCGCGAGACCTGGTCGAGGAAGACCAGCAGCCGTGCGTCGTCGCCGTCGAGCCGGATCACCCCGGTGCGCACCGCCTGGGTGCTGAGGGTGACGCCCTGCTCGGTGACGTCCGCGCGGATCCGGTCGAGCAGTTGGGTGTACTGGCGTGCCGCCCGTCCGGTGAGGACGGAGCGCGCCGAGCGCTCGGTGGCGTCGAGGCCGTCCGGCGTGTACGAGAAGACACGGGCGAGGTCTTCTCCGATGTCACCCGCGACCCGGGTGGTGGCCTCGGTGTCGGTCAGCGCGTGGTTCCCGGCCGACGGTGCCGATCTCAACCGGTGGGCGCCGTAGAGGAATCCGCAGCCGGCGAGGACGAGCACCACGGCGAGTCCGGCGAGGGCGATCGCCCGCAGCCGCCCGCGCGACGGCCGAGGCCCGGTCGCCTCCTCCCCCGGGCCGGTCCCGCCGGAGTCCGGGCCCGGGTCCGGGGCGTCACCGGCGGACTCCGCCCGGGAGCCGCCCCCGCCCGGCCCCGGCCCGGGGCCGTCGCCGCGGGACTCGGAAGCCGGGTCCTCGGCATCCGTCCCCGGGCCCGGATCGACGCCCCCGCGGGACTCGGCGGGCGAGTCCCCCTCACCCGACCCCGAGCCGTCGTCCCCGCGGGACTCGACGGACGAGTCCTCCGCACCCGACCCCGAACCGTCGCCCCCGCGGGACTCGGAAGTCGGGTCCTCGGCACCCGGCCCCGAGTCCGGACGGTCGCCCCCGCGGGACTCGGCGGGCGAGTCCCGCGCATCGGACTCCGGGGCGGGCTGGGCGGCCCCGTCCGCCGGTGCGGTGGTGTCTCGGCGTGTCCTGTCCCTGCGCAGCAGCCGTGTCATCGGCCGTCGTCCTCCTGTGCCGTCCCGGCGAGCGGTACCGCGTCCAGTGCCCTGACCTTCCACCGGCCGTCGCCCGTACGCTCCAGGACCGCCTCCAGGCGTTTGCGGTCCGTGGTGGGTGTCTTCGTCCCGGCGGGTGTGACGTCCACGCGTACGGTCGCGATGAGCTTCGCCGTGCCGGAGCGGGTGTCCAGGGCGGTGACGGCGGCCTCGGTGACCGTGCCGCGCGCCGAGGCGCCCGTCCTGGGCTCGGTGCGGGCCAGTTCGTCCCGCAGCGGACCGGTCGAGGCCGCGCTCCAGGACCGGATGCCGGCCTGGGCGTGCTGCCGGGAGGAGGCGTCGAGGGTGGTCAGCACGGCGATGGCGGCGCGCCCGTCGGCGAGCGCCCGGTCGCGTGCACGGCCGTAGGCGAGCGAGTCGTCGCCGCGGGCCTGGGCGTACGTCCACGCGCCGGTGCCGCAGAATCCCAGCGCCAGGACGAGCGCCGCGCCGGTGAGGACGCGGGCCCGCCTCATCGGGCGCCCTCCGCGGCCGGAGCCAGCAGGCCCGCCAGGCCGGCCGGGGAGCCTTCGCCCGCGTCCGGCAGGGCGAGCGCCCCCGGCAGTGACGTGGTGGCGGACGTGGTCCCGGCCGCGGAGCCGCTGCCCGAGGGCAGGGACGCCGGCTTGGCCGGCTCGGGCACCCCGCCGCCGCCCGGGGCGTTCGCCGAGCCCCGTACGTTCGTTCCGCCCGCGGCCGAAGCGGTGCAGGACGCCCGGGTGTTGAGGGCGGGCGCGGTGCCGAGGTCGAGTCCGTTGCGGTAGCGGGTGCCGCCGTATCCGGCGGTGCACGGCAGAGGCTGGAAGAAGGTGACGGCCATGCCGAGGTGCACTTTCCCTCCGTCCACGGCGGTGGCGCCGGCGGAGACGGCCGCCGGGTATTTCACGAGGAGTTCCTCGATGCCGTGCTGGCGGGTGACGGCGATCTCGGAGGTGGTCAGGAGGTTGGCGAGGACCACGCCCAGAGCGGGGTCGAGGTCGCGCAGGACGCCGCTGACCTGGGTGGCCGCGTCGGGGGTGACGGTGAGCAGCTCGCGCAGGTCGGAGTCGGAGTCCTTGAGGGTGCGGGCGAGTCGCCTGGCGCCGGTGGCGAAGTCGCGGACGGCCTGTCCCTCCTCGGCCTGGGTGCGCAGCACCGTCTCGCCGTCGGTGATCAGCCGGGTGGTGGACGGCAGGGCGCGGTCGGCGGCCTGGACGAAGGCGCTGCCGTTGTCCAGCAGCACCTGGAGGTCGTCGTCGTGGCCCTCGAAGGACTTGCCCAACTCGTCGACGACGGTGCGCAGGTCGTCCAGCGGCACCGACCGCGTGAGGTCGTTCACGCTGGTGAGGACGTCGGTGACGGGTGCGGGCACCTGGGTGTCGGCCTGTTCGATGCGGTCTCCGTCGGTGAGGTGGGGGCCGTCGTCGCTCTGCGGCCGCAAGTCGATGTACTGCTCGCCGACCGCGGACAGCCCCGCCACCACGGCCCGGGTGTCGGCGGGGATGCGCGGGGCGGACTTCTTGATGCGCAGTTCGGCCACCACCCCGTCGGCGGTGAGTTCGATCGGGCCGACCCGGCCCACCGACACCCCTCGGTAGGTGACGTCGGAGTGGGTGAACAGCCCGCCGGTCCGGGGGAGTCGGACGTCGACGGTGTAGTAGTCGGCGACCCCGATCCAGCGGCCGAGGTCGGCGTAGCGGATGCCGACGAAGGCGAGGACGAGCACGGCGATGACCAGGAAGGCGAGGTTCTTCAGCCGTACGGCGAGGGTGATCATCGGGCGTCGTCTCCGTTCTGGACCGGGACGGAGACCGACGGCAGCGGCAGCGGCAGCGGGGCCGACGGGGAGGCCCCGGCGGACGGGCCGGACCCGCCCGCCCGCCGCGCCGGGCCGCCCTTCTGCGAGCCCTTGTCAGCGTCCTTCTTCGCCGGGCCGTTCTTCGCCGGGCCGCCCTCGGCGGCCGCGCCCTGTCCGCCGGCCGCCGCGGAGCCGGACGGCGAGGCCGTGGCCTGCGGCACCAGTGGCGGGATGATCCGGGTTCCGGGCGTGGCGGCCATGTTCAGGTACACGTTGAGGTAGTCGCCCTTGACGCCGTTCAGCACCTCGTCGGTGAAGGGGTAGGTCAGCAGCGCCTGGAGCGAGTCGGGCAGGTCGGTGCCCGCGTCGGCGAGGGCCCTCAGGGTGGGCGCGATGGCCTTGAGGTCGGCGACCATGTCCTGCTTGCCGGCGTTGATGGTGGAGACGGCGACGCCGGACAGCGTGTCGAGGGAGCGCAGCATGGTGAGCAGGGCGCCGCGTTGCTCGTCCAGGGTCTTCAAGCCGGGCGAGAGGTCGGTGAGGACGGTCCGTACGTCGTCCTTGCGGCCGGCCAGGGTCGCGGAGAGCCGGTTGACGGCGTCGAGGGCGTCGGTGATGTCGCCGCGGTGGTCGTCGAGGTCGGTGACGAGGGTGTTGACCCGTTCGAGCGTGGAGCGCACCTCGCTCTCGCGGCCGCCGAGGGCGGCGTTCAGTTCCCGGGTGATGGTCTTGAGCTGGTTGACGCCGCCGCCGTTGAGCAGCAGGGACAGCGCGCCGAACACCTCCTCGACCTCGGTGTTGCGGCCGGTCCGGGCGATCGGGATGAGGCTGCCGTCGCCGAGCCGCGCGGTGCCGGTGTCCTTGGCGGGCGCGACGAGCTGGACGTACTTCTCGCCGAGCAGGCTGGACTGTTCCAGCCGGGCGCCGGCGTCGGCGGGCAGCCGCACGTTCCCGTTGATCCTCATGGTGACGCGCGCCTGCCAGCCGTCGAGGTGGATGGCGGTGACCCGTCCGACGGCGACGTCGTTGACCTTGACCGCGGCCTGTGGGACCAGGCTGAGCACGTCGTCGAGTTCGGCGGTGACGGTGTAGGGGTGGGGGCCCAGGTCGGCGCCGCCGGGCAGCGGCAGGTCCTCGATCCCGTCGAAATGGGGGACGGTGAGGGTGAACGCGCCGAGCGCCAGGGCGAACCCCACGGCGAGGGCGAGCAGGCCGCCCGCCGAGGTGCCGACGGCCGCCCCGCCGGTGAGCAGGCCGCGTCTCACGGCCGCCGCCCGCCGCGGGCGGGAGGCACCGGGCTCACCGGCATCCGGTGGGCCCGGCGCCTGCGTGTCCTGCGCGGTCGGCTCCCCGGGCGCGGGCGCCTCCTGGAGCCGTCGTGTGCGGCGCTTCACCGCGCCCCCTTTCCGGAGGTCGCCGCGCCGCCGGTGGCCGGCAGCGGCAGCAGCGGTCCGCCCATGCTGATCTCGTTGAGGTTGGCGCGGCCGTCGAGGGTGCGGGTGTCG
Source organism: Streptomyces sp. NPDC015220 (assembly GCF_043079345.1). Taxonomy (NCBI): domain Bacteria; kingdom Bacillati; phylum Actinomycetota; class Actinomycetes; order Kitasatosporales; family Streptomycetaceae; genus Streptomyces; species Streptomyces sp. NPDC015220. The sequence goes on from NZ_JBIBUK010000028.1 coordinate 16,262, forward strand.
GTGTCGTAGGCGCCCACCACATTGCTCGCGGCCAGGGGCGCCACGTCCAGTGCCTCGGCGAGCGAGGCCCGCTGCCGGACGAGGGTCTGGGTGATCGGCACGAGTTTGTCGACGTTCTTCTTCAGCTCGCCGCGGTTGTCCTTGATGAACTGTTTGACCTGGGCGAGGGCCGTGCCGAGTTGCCGCAGGGCGCCGGCCAGGTCGTCCTTGTTGTCGGCGAGGAAGCTGACGACCGTGTCCAGGCGTTGTTGGGCGGTGCGTACGTCGGCGTCCTTGTCCTTCAGCATGGTGGTGAAGGTCTGGAGCCGGCTGAGCGTGGCGAACAGGGAGTCGCTGGAGCCGTTGAGGGTCTTGGCGGCCTTGCCGAACTGCTCGATGCTGTCGCCGATGGCCGCGCCGTTGCCGTCGAGGTTGGCGGCTCCGGTCCGCAGCAGGTCGGACAGGGCGCCGGTGGAGTTGGCGCCGTCGGGGCCGAGCGCCTTGCTGAGGTCGGTGATTGAGGCGTAGAGCTGGTCGATCTCGACGGGGGTTCGGTTGCGGGAGACGGGCAGCACATCGCCGTCGCCGAGGACGGGCCCGTCGTGGTAGGCGGGGGTGAGCTGCACGAACCGGTCGGCGACGACGCTCGGCGCCACGATCACGGCCCGTGCGCCCTTGGGCACCCGCACCCCGTCGTCGAGGAGGAGTTCGACCCGCACCCGGGTGCCCTGCGGGTGGACCGAGCCGACCTCGCCGACGCGCACTCCGAGGATGCGCAGGTCGGAGCCTGCGTAGATGCCGACGGCGCGGTCGAAGTAGGCGGTCAGGCGGGTGCCGGTGGAGTCCAGGGTCCGGGCGACGGCCAGGCCGGCGGCGACCACCACCAGGGCGAGGGCGCCGGCCAGGAGCCTTCCGCGCCTGGTCGCCGGGAGGAGTCTGGCGCGCCCGGTTCTCGGGGGGCGCCCCGCGCGCCCGCGCGCCGGGAGGAGTCTTCCGCGTCTGGTCATCACTCACCGCTCCCCTGGACCTGCGCCGACTGCTTCGGCGGCATGCATCCGGTCTTGGGCTGGGACTGGGCGGGCAGGTAGGTGCGGGGCACGACTCCGCACAGGTAGCTGTCGAACCACCGCCCGCTGCCGAGGGTGTTGCCGACGAGGCGGTAGTAGGGGCCGACCAGGGCCAGGGTCCGGTCGAGCTGGGTGCTGTTCTTCTCCAGGACGTCGGTGACCCGGCCGAGTGCCTTGAGGGTGGGGCCGAGTTGCTTGTCGTTGTCCTCGATCACGCCGCTGAGCTGGGTGGCGAGCGCCCTGCTGCCGGTGAGCAGGGCCCGGATGGCGTCGCGCCGGTCCTCGAGCTCGCCGAGCAGGGAGCCGCCGTCCTCGATCAGCCTCTCGAAGCTGGACTTCTTGTCCTGGAGTGTCTTGGTGAACCGCTCGCTGCCCTGGAGGAGCCGGGACAGCTCCTGGTCGCGTTCGGAGACGGTCCGCGACAGGGCGGACAGGCCGGTGGCGGCGTTGCGCACGTCGGGCGGCGAGTCCTTGAAGGTCTGCGAGATCGTCTCGAAGCTCTCGGCGAGCTGCCGGGTGTCGATGGCGTCGACGGTGGAGCCGAGGTCCTCGAACGCCTGCGTGACGTCGTACGGCGAGGTGGTGCGGGTCAGCGGGATGCGGCTGCCGGGGTCCTGGCGGTCGCCGCCGAGCGGGTCCAGGGCCAGGTACTTGTCGCCGAGCAGGGTCTTGATGGCGATGGCCGCGGTGGTCCGGTCGCCGATCCAGGCGCCCTCGGTCTCGAAGGTGACCTTGACCTTGTCGCCGTCGAGGGCCACCCCGGTGACCCTGCCGACCTTCACACCGGCGACGCGCACCTCGTCGCCCTCGTCCAGGCCGGCCGCTTCGCTGAAGTCGGCGCTGTAGGTGGTGCCGCCGCCGATCAGGGGCAGCCGGTCGGCGTTGTAGGCGAAGACGGTCAGCAGGACCAGCAGGAGCAGGCCGACGAGGGCGACGGCGATGGGGTCGCGTTCCTTGACGGGCTTCAGACGCGGCCGGCCCGGGCGTCCGGTCCGGGTGGCGCGGACGTCGGTGCGGCGATCGGGCCGCAGCAGGAGGGTCATGCGCCGCACCTCGGTTCCGTGACGTCGATGCCGGTCGGCGCCTTGGAGCCGTCGGAGGTGCTCACTCCGCTCACCCGGGCCTCGCAGAGGTAGAGGTTGAACCAGGATCCGTAGGAGGACAGGCGGGCCAGGGCGGTCATCTTGGCGGGGCTCTTGGCCAGGAAGTTCTCGAGCTGCCCGGTCGCGTCGCCGAGGTTGTCGGAGAGCCTGCCCAGTTCGCGGATGTCCTGCTTGAGGGGCTCGCGTCCGTCCTGGAGGAGGCCGGCGGTGACGGTGGTCAGGTCGCCCATCGCGGCGACGGCCCGGCCCAGGGGCTTGCGGTCGTCGTTGAAGCCGCTGACGAGCCGGCGGAGGGTGTCGACCAGGTCGTCGAATCCGTCCTCGCGGTCGTTGAGGGTGGTCAGGACCGTGTCGAGGTTCCGCACCACCTCGCCGATCACCTTGTCCTTGGCGGCGACCGTCGTGCTGAGCGAGCCGATGTGCCGGATCAGGCTGTCGACGGTGCCGCCCTCGCCCTGGAGGACCTGGACGATGGAGCCGGCGAGCTCGTTGACGTCCTTCGGGGAGAGTCCCTCGAACAGCGGCTTGAAGCCGTTGAAGAGCAGGGTCAGGTCCAGGGCGGGTGCGGTGCGGTCGAGCGGGATGGTGTCGCCGGATTCGAGGGTGCCGGTGAGGTCTCCGCTGCCGCGGTCGAGGGCGAGGTAGCGCTGGCCGACCATGTTGAGGTACTTCACGGCGGCGGTCGTCGAGCGGGGCAGGGTCCGGCCCTCGCGGACGGCGAAGGTCACCTGGGCGGTGCGCCGGTCGACGACGCGTACGTCGGTGACCTCGCCGACCTTCACCCCCGAGACGCGCACGCTGTCGCCGTCGACGAGGCCGGTGACGTCTGTGAACAGGGCCTTGTAGGAACGGGTTCCGTCTCCGACGCCGGTGTTGGCGACGCTCAGGCCGAGCACGGTGGTGGCCAGCGCGGTCACCACCACGAAGACGAGCGACTTCAGCAGGGGTCCGGTCAGCGGGCGGCGGCCCGGGTAGGCCTCGTCGGGGTTCTTCCCCGCGCGGTCGCGGATCCTCATCCCAGGGTCACCTCCGTCCCGCGCAGCGCGGGACCGGCGAGCAGGCTGCTCCAGTCCGGCAGGTCGCCGGGCTGTTCGCCGGTGGCCGGTGCGAGCAGTTCGTTGACGAGCTGGTTCTCCTGCGCGGAGTTGGCCGGCCCGAGGTTCTGGCCGGCGGTGGCCGGCGTCTGCGCGGCCGGCGCGGCGGGTACGCCCAGGTAGGGCACCGGGTAGCAGTGCGGGCCGCCGGAGGCGTCGTAGACCGGGGTGTCCCGGCCGGCGACGTAGGCGCCGCGCGAGGGCACGGTGGTGACGTCGACGTGCAGGCCGGGGCGGTCGGTGCCCTTGCCCAGCGCCTGGTCCATCCGGGGCACGAACTCGGCGAGGGTCCGCAGGGTGCAGGGGAAGGACGAGGAGTACTCGGCGAGCAGTCGCAGGGTCGGCTTGGAGGCGGCGCCGAGCCGGATGATGTTGTCCTTGTTCTGCCGCAGGAAGGCGGTGACGTCCTGGGCGGTGGCCGTGGTGGCGCCGAGGGTGGAGGCCAGCTCGCCGTCCTTCTCCGCCAGGGTGCGGCTGGTGGTGGTGAAGTCGGTGAGTGCCGTGACGATGTCGGGCGCTGCGTCGGCGTAGAGGTGGCTGACCTTCACGAGTTCTTTCAGGTCGCGGTTGAGGGTGGGCAGTTCGGGGTTGAACCTGCGCAGGTGGGCGTCGAGTTGGCTGAGGGTGTCGCCGAGCCGGGCGCCGCGTCCCGAGAGCGCCCGGGAGACGGCGGACAGGGTGGCGGAGAGTTTCTGCGGCTGGACGGCGGTGAGCATCGGCAGCACGTTGTCGAGGACCTGCTGCAGTTCGACGGCGTTGGCGGAGCGGTCCTGCGGGATGGTGTCGCCGGCGGCCAGCGACCGGCCGGAGGGGTGCGCGGGCGGGACGAGGGCGACGAAGCGCTCGCCGAACAGGGTGGTGGGCAGCATCTGCGCGCTGACGTCGGCCGGGATGCGGGCGAGGGCGCCGGGGCGCAGGGCCAGGGTGAGCCGGGCGCCGTTCACGGTGGGGTCGATGGCGCGGACCTCGCCGACGACGACGCCGCGCACCTTCACCTCGGCGCCCAGGTGCATCTCGTTTCCGACGGCGCCGGTCTCCACCACCACCGGAGAGGTGTCGGTGAACGTCTTGTCGTAGACGGCGACCGCCAGCCAGATCAGCAGGACGGGCACGGTCAGGAACACCACGCCCGCGAGCCTGCGCCGCAGTTTCTCGCCTCTTGGACTGATCATCTCACCCCGCCACCTTCACGGTCGTGGTGGCGCCCCACAGGGCCAGCGACAGGAAGAAGTCGGTCACGGAGATCAGCACGATGGCGTTGCGCACCGACCGGCCCACCGCGACGCCGACGCCGGCCGGTCCGCCGGTGGCGTGGAAGCCGTGGTAGCAGTGGGCGATGATCACGATCACGCTGAAGATCAGCACCTTCAGCACGGACAGCAGCACGTCCGTGGGTGACAGGAACAGGTTGAAGTAGTGGTCGTAGGTGCCGCGGGACTGGCCCTTGAACATCACCGTCACGGTGCGGGACGCCAGGTAGGAGGAGAGCAGCCCGATCGCGTAGAGCGGGACGATCGCGACCACCCCGGCGATGATGCGGGTGGTGACCAGATAGGGCAGGGAGCGGATGCCCATGGCCTCCAGGGCGTCGACCTCCTCGTTGATGCGCATGGCGCCGAGCTGGGCGGTGAAGCCGGCCCCGACGGTCGCGGAGAGGGCGAGCCCGGAGACGAGGGGCGCGATCTCACGTGTGTTGAAGTAGGCGGAGACGAAGCCGGTGAACGCCGCGGTGCCGATCTGGTCCAGGGCCGCGTAGCCCTGGAGTCCGACGACGGTCCCGGTGAAGAGCGTCATCCCGATCATCACGCCGATGGTGCCGCCGATGACACCGAGGCCGCCGCTGCCGAAGGCGACCTCGGACAGCAGCCGGCGCACCTCCTTGAGGTAGCGGCGCAGGGTGCGCGGCACCCAGAGCACGGAGCGGACGTAGAAGATCAGGCGTTCGCCGGAGCGGTCGAGCCATACGAGCGGGGAGGCCACGGGCCCTCAGCCTCCCTTCGGCGGGACGATCTGGAGGTAGACGCTGGTGATCACCATGTTGACGAAGAAGAGCAGGAGGAAGGTGATGACGACGGACTGGTTGACGGCGTCGCCGACGCCCTTGGGACCGCCGCGCGGATTGAGGCCGCGGTAGGCGGCGACGATGCCCGCGATGAACCCGAAGACCAGCGCCTTGAGTTCACTGACGTAGAGGTCGGGCAGCTGGGCGAGCGAGGAGAAGCTGGACAGGTAGGCGCCGGGGGTGCCGTCCTGCAGGTAGACGTTGAAGAAGTAGCCGCCGAGGATGCCGACCACGGAGACCAGCCCGTTGAGCAGCACGGCCACGCCCATGGCGGCCAGGACCCTCGGCACCACCAGGCGCTGCACGGGCGAGACGCCCATGACCTCCATCGCGTCCAGTTCCTCGCGGATGGTGCGCGAGCCCAGGTCGGCGCAGATGGCGGAGCCGCCGGCGCCGGAGATCAGCAGGGCCACGATGAGCGGGCTCGCCTGCTGGACGACGGCGAGCACGCTGGCCCCTCCGGTGAACGACTGCGCGCCCAGTTGCTGGGTGAGCGAGCCGACCTGAAGGGCGATCACGGCGCCGAAGGGGATCGAGACGAGCGCGGCGGGCAGGATCGTCACGCTGGCGAGGAACCAGAACTGCTCGACGAACTCCCTGAACTGGAAAGGGCGTTTGAAGACCGCCCGGCTGACCTCGGCGGCGAGTGCGAAGAGCCGTCCGGTCTGCCGCAGCGCACCGGTGATCATGAGCCGCTCCCGGTCGCGGGCAGCGGCAGGACGGGAGCGCCGCCGGGCGTGGCGTAGGTGCGCTCGATGGCCGTGCGGGCCGCGGGCGGCAGCCGGTCCAGCATGCCCAGGACGCGTTCACGGCGCCGGGCGACGGCCCGGCGCGGCGGGAGGCCGGGGGACGGCTCCAGTTGCGGCACTATCTCGCGGGGCCCGGCCGCTCGCGCGGCGCGCGGGTCGGCGGCCTCGGCGGCCAGGGCCGCGGCGTCCTTCTCCTCCGACATCCCGATGGGCCCCTCCCGACGGCCGGCGAGGAACTGCGCGACGACCGGTTCCTCACTGGTGAGCAGGACCTCGCGCGGGCCGAAGGTGACCAGTTCGCGGCGGAAGAGCATGCCCATGTTGTCGGGGACCGTGGCGGCGATGTCGAGATTGTGGGTGACGATCAGCATCGTCGCGTCGATCTGCGCGTTCAGGTCGATCAGCAGCTGGGAGAGGTAGGCGGTGCGCACCGGGTCGAGCCCGGAGTCCGGCTCGTCGCACAGGATGATCTGCGGGTCGAGCACGAGGGCGCGGGCCAGGCCGGCCCGCTTGCGCATGCCGCCGCTGATCTCGCCCGGCAGCTTGCGCTCGGCGCCCAGGAGGCCGACCACCTCGATCCGCTCCATGACGATGCGGCGGATCTCGGATTCCTTCTTGCGCGTGTGCTCGCGCAGCGGAAAGGCGATGTTGTCGAAAAGGGACATGGAGCCGAAAAGGGCCCCGTCCTGGAACATCAGCCCGAAGAGTTTCCGGGTCTCGTAAATGTCGCGCTCCGGACTGTTCACCATGTCCACCCCATTGATGAGGACACGGCCGCGGTCAGGTTTGAGGAGCCCGATGAGCGACTTCAGAAACACTGTCTTTCCGGTACCGGACGGGCCGAGCATGACACTGACTTCACCGGCCGGAAGCGTGAGGGTCACATCCTGCCAGATGTTCTGCCTGCCGAATGACTTGGTCAGGCCCTCGACCACCACTTCGATTCCCATATCACCTCCGACAAGGACGGGTCAGTGCGCACCGGGGTGCGCGCACGTTAAGCCGGTGCGCGGTTGTCTGGCAACAGGCACAGCACCGGATTTCCGTTGCCCTCCCGGACTTTGTCACCGTGCAGACAAAGTGCCGTCCGGGACCTTGTCTCCTGACGACAGAGCAGGGCCGCGCGTCTCCGGGGGCTGGATCCGCGGGGCCCTGCCGACGAGCGGACGGCCCTGAAGGAGGGCAGGGGCCGGACGTCCGTCGCATCTCCGGCCGGCAGGGGACCGCCGATTCGGAGATCAGTGCTGCACCCCGGCACGTTACGGCCGGGTAACCCGGCGGGCAATAGTGGATCCCGAGTTTTCCGCGATATGCCGTCCGGCCGTAGACGACCTGTCAGCGGGCGTATAAATCTCGGGCCGAGAATTGTCATGAGGTGCGCATGGACGGCCCTGTGCAGCAGGTGGGAGACGCTCCCCGGCCCCTTCCGCGTGGTCGGCGGACCGGCGGACGGCGGCGCCTTCCTTGGCAACGGATGACTAAGCGGTGGCGCGGGCTGCTCACCGGGCGAACAGGTGGTTGCCCTTTTCAAAGAATCATGGTCGGCGGCATTGTTCGGACAAGTTTCCCGCAAGTAACGTCAATGCTCGCGGTCGATGCATTCGAGCCGCGGGCCGCCTGCTCCCACCCTCCGTCAGTTCCGTCGCGGCCCACCTCTGCCGGTCAATCCAAGGAGTGTCCCAGAGCCATGAAGAAGACCCTCAGAACATTCGCCGTGGTGGCGGGCGCGGGTGCGGCCGCGTTCGGAATCGCCGTCGCCCCCGCCTCCGCCAACGCCTCCACGGTGTGGACCGTCACCCCGTCCCCGGCCAACTTCACGGCGACCAACAGCGGGAACATCGTGCTGACCGCCAACCTCCCGATGACGTGCACGACGTCCTCGGCCTCGGGCACCATGGCGAGCGCCACCGGCAACCCCGCGACGGTCGCCTCCATCAACGCCATCAACTTCGGTACCAGCGCGTCGCCGTGCACCAGCGTCCTGGGCAACGTCACCACCGTGGCGACCACCCCCTGGACCGTCGTCGCCAAGGACTACAACCCCACGACCGGCGTCACCACGGGCTACGTGGGCAACGTCCAGGCCAAGGTGACCGCCGGCGCCTGTGCGTTCACCGTCAAGGGCACGGCCTCGGGCACGTACACCAACTCCACCGGCATCCTGGCGGTCAACAGCGTCTCCGGTGAGCTGTCCGTCACCTCGGCCACCGGCTGCGGCACGGTGGTCACGACCTCCACCAAGCCGACCTTCAAGGGCAACTACGCCGTCAAGGTCACCGGCACCACCACCATCCCGAAGATCGTCGGCTCCAACCCGTAAGGCTCCGCACCCGCTCGCGACCGCCCGGCCGGACCGTCCCGGCCGGGCGGTTGCGGCCGGTCCGAGCCCGAGCCCCCGAGAAACGGAAATCGAGCGGAGCAGTAGATGACAGGCCCTCGTGCCACCGCCCGGCGGACCCCCCGGGTCCGTGTGAGGACCGCGACGACCGCCGCGTTCGTCGTGCTCGCCGCGATGGTCCCGGCGGCGCTCGCCACCGCGGACACCCAGCAGGTCGACACCGCCCTCACCTACCTCTGCGCCTTCCCGTCCGGACAGCGGCAGGCGACGGTACGGGTCTCGGCGGCCGTCCCCGACCGGGTGGAGCCCCGCCAGGCGATCCGTCCCGCGGACGTCACCACCACGGTGGAACTGCCCGCCGAGGCGGTGGCGGACCTCAAGGCGCCGCAGGCGGCCGAGGTACGCGCCGCGACCCGCCTCACCGTCGGCGTGGCGCAGAACGACGCCACGGCCGAGGCGACCTGGCGCGGCACCGCACAGCCGGTCGCCGTCCCCGGTCCGGGACCGCTCACCCTGACCGCGACGGGCGACGTCCCGTCGGTGACCGCGCGGAGCGCCGGCGACCTGACGCTCTCCGCCCGGAGCCTGGCCATCGACCTGGCCGTGAGCCCGACCGACGGCACCGGCGCCACCCCCGCCCCGCTCACCGTCGAATGCGCCCTCGACCAGGACGCCCCTGGCCACGGGCTGCTGGCCACCGTCGCGGTCGGATCCCGGTCGCCCGAACCGAGCGGTTCACCGTCCGGCTCCGGCACACCCTCCCCGTCACCGACCGGCGGCCCGTCGCAGCGGCCCGCGGACCCGCGGCCCGAGCAGGCCCCGAAGGTCGCCGAGAGCACCCCCGACTCCGCTCCCGACCGGGACGCCCCACCGTGCCGCTACGACGCCCAGCACCCCGCCACGGCGATGTCGCTGAACGCGTACATCACCGGCTACTCCAACGTGACCAAGCAGAACGGCGCGGCGCTGATCCCGTTGTCGTGCACGTTGGTCGAGCAGGGCGAGACGGGGTTCGAGATGACCCCGGACGGCAGCGCCGCCCTCATCACCCAGCACTCCGAGGGCCAGCTCTCCTACCAGGGCGGCAGGCGGACCCCGCCGTTCAAGGCCACCTTCCTGACCTTCGGCTTCACCCCGACGACGGCCACCATGGTGCTGGAGCAGACGGGCCCCCTGACCCTGGACGCCCTCGGCCGGATGGACATGACGACCTTCTTCACCGGCACGGACACCTACATCCGGGTCCCGCTGGTGCTCCGGGTCACCGACCTGGAGGTCAACGGAACCCGGCTGGACGTCGGCCCCGACTGCCGGACCCGTACATCGCTCAGCTCCCCCGACCCGGAGCCCAAGAAGCATCCGGGCGACCACCTGGTCCTGCACGGCAGGGGCGAGCAGGCGCTCGGCGAACCGGCCACCGGCTACCTGCTCACCTCCGGCGGCCCGCTCACCGGCGAAGCGACCATCCCCGCCTTCACCGGCTGCGGCACGGGCGGCGAGGACCTCGACCCCCTGCTCACGGCGAGCGTCTCCGGCCCCGGCAACTACGTCAAGCAGATCCAGGGCCAGACGTGCAGCCAGGCGCAGCCGAACCCCGACGAGTGCACCGCGGACCTCCAGCCGCTGAAGATCCCCGTCCCGGAGCGCTGAGCACCCCCCATCCCACAGGACTCTCACGGAAGGCCACCCGATGAACCGGTTCTCCCGCCGCGCCAGACTCGCCGCCACGACCGTCACCGCCCTCGGCACCGCCCTCGGCGCCTTCGTGTCCACGGGCACGGCGACCGCCGCGACCGCGCAACTGAACGGCCAGTGGGCGCCGTTCACCCGCTGTCCGGTCGACGCGGGCGCGATGCTGGCCGCGGACGGCCTGGCGCAGACCCCGCAGTGCGTGGTGTCCACCTCGCCGAACGGCACCATGACCCTGGGCAAGACCACCGTGGTCACCGGCCGGACCGACCTGCAGATGGGGGTCGTACAGAACTCCGACGGCACCAGCACCGTGGTGGCCCCGTCCGCCGGCGCGATCATCGCCGACTCCGCGACCGTGCCCGGCGGTCTGCTGGGCCTGATGTGCCCGAGCAACATCCCCGCGGTCTCGGCCATCTGCGATCAGATCACCAACAGCACCCTCAACAAGATCACGGCGACCGTGGAGTCGGTCGGCGCGCCCTCCGACTTCGACCAGAGCGCGGGCGTCCTCACCGACCAGCCGATCGTCTCCCTCCCGGTCCGCATCCACCTGCAGAACCCGTTCCTCGGGAGCAACTGCTACATCGGCACCAAGTCCAGTCCGATCGTCCTGCGTCCGAAGAACCTCACCTACCCCGAGTTCGGCCTGTCTTTCTTCAAGGGCGACGGCACCGTCACCGACGACGGCGAGATGAGCCGCATCGACCTCACCGGATCGGCCCAGAACGACAGCAGCTTCGCGGTGCCCGGCGCCAGCGGCTGCGGCCTGGGACTGCTCGGCCTGATCGACGCGGCGGTCAACGCCAAGACCGGACTGCCCTCGGCCGCCGGGAAGAACAGCCTCACGCTCAACGACACCCGGACCTACCTGGCCGGCCTGACGGCTCCCGGCACCGCCGCGCCCGACGCGGGCAAGGTGCTCGCCCGGGACTGGCACTCCGCCGTCAAGTAATGGCCGAACACCGGCGAGTATCAGCCGTCCCGGCCGACCTCGGCCGTCCCACCGCACCAATGTGTGCACGACTCGTGTGCAAACCGAAGGAGTTGAATTAACTTCACCTTCACACGGACAGGCACCTGACGGCCGGCCGGCGTCGCCCCTCCTCGGGACGGGTGGCACCGGCCGGTCTCCCCGCCGGGCGCGTCGAGAGCGAGGGACGACCAGACTCATGCCTTCAACCATGAGGCCACCGGAGCTCGGAGAACCACTCGACCCCCTGCCCAAGGAGTTCGCCGCTCTCATAAGACCGGAATTACCCGGGCTCATGAGAGAGATACGGCTGGAGGTCATCCGCGCCTACCCGGTGTACGGGCGCCTGCTCAACGGGCCCAACGCGGACGCCATCCGGCAGGGTGTCGAACAGGCGCTGGCCGCCTTCGTGGACCGAGTGGCCGAACCGGGCAAGGACTCGGCACTCCGCGACGAGCTGCTGCGCAAGTTCGGCCGCGTGGAAGCCTACGAGGGACGCGAACTGGACACGTTGCAGGGCGCGTACCGGCTCGGCGCACGTGTCGCGCTGCGCCGCGCCAAGGCCATGGGCCGGCACTACCACCTCTCCCCCACCGTCATCCTCGCCTTCGCCGACGCCTTGTTCGCCTATGTCGAGGAACTCGAGGCGATCTCCCGCGAGGGTTACGTCGAGGTCCAGTCGCGGGCCGCCTCCGAGGTCTCCGCGCTGCGGCGGCAGTTGCTGCACCTGATCCTCGCCGCTCCGCCGCTGTCCCAGTCGACCGTCACGGAACTGTGCGAGGCGGCCGCCTGGCAACTGCCGGCCGAAGTCACCCTGGTCGCACTGCGCTCACCGGTCCCCGACCACCTGGAGGCGGGGCTGGCCGGGGACGTCCTGGCGGACCTGGACATCCCCCAGCCGCACCTGCTCCTGCCGGGCCCCTTGACCCCGCAGCGCCTGGCCATGCTGGAGACGGCGCTGGCCGGCACGCACGCCGCGGTGGGCCTGACCGTGCCGCTGGACCAGGCGGCCGACTCCATCCGCTGGGCCCGGCGGGTGCTGCAGCTCGTCGACGAGGGAGTCCTGCCCGACACTCCCCTGATCCGCTGCGAGGACCACCTGGTGACGCTCTGGCTGCTGTCCGACCCGCCCCTGATGTCCCAGGTGGCGGCCAGGGAACTGGCGCCCCTCGACGAACTGCCCGCCAGCCGGCGGGACCGGCTCGTGGAAACCCTGCGCGTGCACGTCTCCACCCGGGCCACCGCGGAGCAGGTCGGCGAGATCCTCGGCGTGCACGCCCAGACGGTCCGCTACCGCCTGCGGAACCTGGACGCCCGCCTCGGCGACCGCATCGCCGACCCCGACCACCGCTTCGCCCTCGAGGCGGTCCTGCGCTCGCTGCACCTGCGGGGCGGCGACGGGAAGTGAGCCGCCCGGCGGGGACTCGCCCCCGCCGGGCCGCGGCCCGCGGGTTCCCCGGCGGCCCGGGGCGAGGGCGTGTCGTGCCCGGCGGCCGGGCGGGGATCCCGGCCGCCCGGGCCGGCGCCCGGGACGCGGGGCGCCCACGGGAAGGGCCCGGTCATCGCGCTGGGTCGCCGTGCCAGTCCAGGACCATCACGGTGGCGTCGTCGCTGAGCTCGCCGTGACAGGCGGCCAGCACTCTGCTGGTCAAGGCTCTGACGGTCTCTCTGGGGTGCAGGTCGCGGGTGTCGCCGATGACGGCGGCCAGGTCGACGGCCGCGGCGCGGCGCTCCTGCATGCCGTCGGTGAGCAGGACCAGCCGGTCCCCGGGGCGCAGGTCCAGCTTCTGCAGGCGGTAGGGGGTGGGCGCCACCACTCCGAACGGGAGGTTGACGCCGAGCTCCACCTCTTCCACCGTGCCGTCGCGCAGGCGCAGCGGTCGGGGGTGTCCGGCGTTGACCAGTTCGCAGTCGCCGGTGTCGAGATCGACGCACAGCAGTTGTCCGGTGGCCAGGCCGCGGCCCTGTTCCAGCAGGGCCTGGTGCGCCTCGTTGGCCTGCAGCAGGGCGTCGCAGCCGCGTCTGCGGGCCCGGCGCAGTGCGCTGACCAGTACGGTGGCCAGCAGCGCGGAGTCGGTGTCGTGCCCCATGGCGTCGGTGATGGACAGGTGCAGGGTGTCGCGCTCGAGGGTGTAGTCGTAGGTGTCGCCGCCGATGTCGTCGGCCGGGACCAGCCCCGCGGCGAGCGTGAACCGGTCGGCCTCGCAGCACGGAGCCGAGGGCAGCAGCTGGTGCTGGATCTCCGCCGCCAGGCTGGTGGGCGTGGTGCGCCGGCCCAGGTGGTACAGGTCCGTGAAACGGCGGTCCGTGACGATGATGTAGGCCAGCAGGTGCGCGGCCTCGCCGACCTTGCGCAGCACACCGTCGTCGGCGCGCCGCAGGACGACCTCCAGCACGCCGATGCAGTCGCCGCGGTTGGTGACCGGTGTGATGACGCGCTGTCCGCCCCGGCCGTCCGGCTCCACGTGCTGGCGCTGGCTCTGCAGGACGCCGTCGTAGACGCTGCCCCGCAGGGCGATCGGTTCCGCGAAGCCCGCGACGTCGCCCCCGGCGGCCGCGGACAGCCGGGCCAGCCGCTGACCGATGAGGTCGACGAACAGGAAGGACACGTGCCGCGCGCCGAACCTCTTCTGCAGGTTGCGCGCGACCACGTCGACCGACCCTCCGGGCGGCGCACTCTCGGCAGCGGCCAGAAGCTCGCCCAACTCCAGATCTCCATCGTCCACGGCAACCTCCCATCGGTTGCCGTCACTTCTTCCCCGTGATCCTTCGTCGTCACCCGATGCCCCGAACCAGCCGGTCCCGGCCCGCCTTGACACCGGTGCCGGGACCCGGCGGGTCGCCCCCGACTCGGGTGCGTCGGCGGACGGTTCACCGTCCTCCGGGCCCGCGGGCCTGCTTGCGGTAACTGCCCGGGGGGGGGTGCCCAATTCCCGCTTGAAGGCGTGGGCGAGGGCCGCTTCGGAGCCGTAGCCGACGGCGTTCGCGATGACCGCGACGGTCTGTCCGGTGGCTGCGAGGCGATGTGCCGCCAGTTCGATGCGCCACCGCGTGAGGTGCTCCAGCGGCCCCCGGCCGACGACGGACTTGAAACGCGCGGCGAGAGTGGAACGTGACACGTGTGCGGCCTCCGCGAGGAGCCGCACCGTCCAGCGGCGCGCCGGATCGGCGTGCATGGCCCGCAGGGCCGCGCCGACCACGGGGTCGTTCAGCCCGTGCAGCCGGCCTTCCCCGTCCGCGTGCCGGGCGAGGTGGTGACGGATGATGTCGATGAGCAGGACGACCGCGAGGTGCCCGGCGATCACGTTCGCGCCGAGCACGGAGGTGGGCCGACGACGGCATCAGCGCCAACGCGGTCATGCCCGGGTGGATCAACACCGGCCCGCAGCGCCACCTGGACCTGCCCACCCTGCAAGCCATGGGCGGCGCGGACGAGCACGGCGACCGCATTGAACAGCCGTTCTACAAAACGCCTGGGCAGGGGGCCGCGACGAGCGTCCTCCTCGCGGCCTCGCCACTGGTCGAGGGTGTCTCCGGCCGCTGTTTCGAGGACAACCAGGAGGCACCGGTCACCGAGGACGGCAGCGGGGACGGCGTCGCCGCCCATGCCCCGGACCCCGACGGCGCCGAGCGCCTCTGGCGGTACACGGAAGCCGCGTCGTAGCCGGCCGCGCGACACCCGGCAGGCGCCCGCCGCGCCCGGCCGGGAAGCCGGACCGACCGGGAAGCCGGACCGACCGGTCGTGCTACGCGGGACGGTGCCCGGAGACGGCGCCGCTGGGGCCGTCGACCAGGGCGAGGCGGACGGTGATGCGTTTGCCGACCGGCTCGCGCTGCGCCCTGAACTCCCGGGCGACGGCCATGACGATCTCCAGACCGTGCTGTCCCACCCGGCCGGCGTCCGCGGCCCTGGCGGTCGGCAGGACCGGATCGGAGTCCCACACCGCCACTTCGACCATGTCGCCGGTGATGACGCGCAGGTCCAGCAGCACCGGGCCGGGGGCGTACTTGCGGGCGTTGGTGACCAGCTCGCTGACCACCAGCTGGGTGAGGTCCATGGCGCGCTGCGAGACGGGCAGGCCGTGGTCGGCCCGGACGCCGTCGAGGAAATCGCAGGCCAGGTGGCGGGCCCGGGCGATGTCCGTGTCGCCGTCCAGGGCCGCCGTCGTCCGTATGGCCCGCCCGCCCGGCTCGACGCCGTCCTCGCCCACCGGCACTGATTCCATCTCCGCCGCCTTCACTACCCCGTTCACGCCTCGCGCGCGTACCCGCGCCGGTGAGGATGACGCCTGATGCCCCTCTGTCGGCTCCATCGATCGCGCGAGGCCGTCGCCCGTCGGACGCGGGGGCGGCGGCTGCGGGCGAAGGTCCCGGCGTGCCAGTATCGCCCCCCTGGCCGGGGTGGAAGTGCCGTACGCCGAAACCGCCGAGCGGCCGGGCCCGCTGTCGGTCGTGGTGGCCGCCCCGGACGGCGTCCGGGTGCCGGCGGCGGCCGTGCGCAGTTCCGCGCCGGCCCTGGTCCTCCCGTCCGGCCGGCAGGCCGGCATCCGGACCCGCACGCGGCAGCGCCCGTGGGGTGTCGCGGTGTGCGGGCGGCCGGGGCGGCACGGCCCCGATCGGCGCTCCGGCGCACGCGCCCAGCGCGGGGCGGGCGGAGCGCGCCGCCCTCACGCCCGACGTGGGCGAGGTGCCGTGCTCGGCGCGGGTGCGGCCCCGGCGGCCGGAGCCGCCCCCGCGTCCATCGGGTGGTACGTCAGTCGAAGTCGCGCACCCTGATCGTGCGGATCCCGCGACCGTGTGTGGCCGCGTACAGGGTGCCGCCGTCGGGGCTCAGCTTGAGCTGGAGGACGGCGACGGCCGGGAGGGAGCCGACGCGTCGCCACTTCGTGCGGCCCGGCGCGCGGTGGACGACGCCGAGGTCGGTGGCGACGACGAGGCCGCCGTCGGGCAGGACGACCGCGGAGTCGGCGGGCACGTCCGGAAGGCCGGCGGAGACGTCCTTCCAGGTCGTGCCGCCGTCGGTGGACTCGAAGACGTGACCGGAGCCCGCGCCCGGGCCCTCGGTCCAGTGCCGGGAGAAGCCGTTGACTGCGAGGAAGACGTGGTCGGCGTTCCTGGGGTCGACGGCGAAACCGCTCAGGTAGCGGTTCGGCACGGTCCCGTCGACGGGCAGGTCGATGTCGTGCCAGCCGGTGCCGTCCGCGTTGCCGACGGCGATTCCGCGGGCGAAGCCCCGCTCGTTGCACGGACCGCACCAGGCCGCGTAGACCTTGCCGCCGGAGGCCGCGACGGCGGTCGCGGTGCGGCCGGCGCCGAGGTCGTGCACGCTCTTCCACTCGGAGCCGCTGCGGATGGCGTAGCCGTGGCTCTGCACCCAGATGTGGCGGCCGCCGGCGACCCAGGTGGAGCTGTCGCCCAGGTCGGCCGCGAGGGGCGCGATGAAGCGGGCCTCGCTGGTGGCGTTGTCGGCCGGGGCGACGTTGTACGAGGTCGCCTTGGCGGGGTCGGTGGTCCACCCGCCGTCGTTGACGGCGCAGTTCTGGGTGACCTGGACCGAGAGGTACACGTACTCCTGGGCGATGTCGCAGCCGTTGGCCGGGGCGGTCAGGGTGTCGCCGCCGTCGCCGCCGAAGTTGGACCCCATGACCTTGTCGCCGCCGCGCAGGATCGACTGGCCGTTGTCCTGCAGGCCGCCGGTGACCAGGACCCCGCGGTGTCCCGGGTCCTTCCCGATGCCCACCGAGTAGTACTGGAGGGTGTCGATGGTGCCGTCGTTGAGGGAGGCCCAGTCGGTGGCGTGGCCGGAGGCGTCCTGGGAGCCGTCGAGCGGCCGCCTGTAGGCGCCGCCGTCGTCGCCGACGTAGACGTAGCTCTTGCCGTGGTAGCGGCCGATGGCCACGCCGTGCTGGTCGGAGTGGGTGGTCTGGCCGCAGTCGCCGGTCTGCTTGCCGGGGTCGATGCTCCAGCAGGGGAAGGTGAAGTTCCAGTACGGGCCCACGGTGGCCCAGGTGGCGCCGCCGTCCTTGGTCTCGTAGACCTCCTCCAGGCCCGCGTACACGTGCTCGGGGTCGGCGGGGTCGACGGTGAGGAACTGGTTGTACCAGGCTTGCACGCCCGGCATGTAGCCGGCGCTGGTCAGGGCGGAACCGTCGGCGGCCAGCTGCCGGTAGTCGGCGATCTTCGTCCAGGGCCCGGACGGGGAGGAGGCGCTGAAGATCCCCTCGAGGCCGCTGTCCGGGTTGGTGGCCGTCTGCTCGGGCGACTGGTCGATGGCGTAGTAGCGGGAGCCGTCCGGGGCGCGGGCGAACGTCACCGTGCCGACGTCGTCCGCGTCGGTCGGCAGCTCGCCGAAGCCACTGGTGATCCGCTTCCAGCCGCCGCCGGTCCGGGTGTAGAAGCCGTTGTGGTCGTCGCCGCCGCGCCAGCCGACCGCGAGAACCACCTTCGAGGGGTCCATGGGGTCGACGGCGATGTCGTTGGTGACGTTCTTGTACACGGCGGCGTCGTCGGTGGCCTTCGAACCGCCGGGCAGGTAGTCGGGGTTGGGCGCGAACTCCAGCTTCCAGGGGCCGCGCAGGTTCTTGGTGGAGTGACTCCACACGCCTCTGCCGGTCGCGGCCCACACCTTGTCGCCGGCGAACCGCAACTGGCGGACGGTGGTGCTCTCCAGCTCGTCGCCGCCGACCCGGCTGCGCGTGGAGAAGCTGCCCTGGTGGGGGTGGGAGAGGACGTAGACGCCACTGCCGAGGTAGGCGTCCGAGTTGGTGTTGGCCTCGCCCGTTCCCAGCCAGAGCCGTCCGGCGCCGTCGAGGGCGAGCGCTCCGGTGGACTGCGAGGGCAGCCGGTCGCTGATGGGCTGCCAGTGCCCGCCGCCGCTGCGTGAGCGCCACACGCCTCCGCCCGCGCTGCCGGCGTAGACGTAGCCGTCGTCGTCCGCGGCCATCGCGGCCATGCGTCCGGTGACCTTGCCGGAGCCGCCGCCGGAGTTGGAGTCGATGTCGCGGTAGCGGGGGTCGTCGGAGTCGTAGGGCAGACCGGTGACGTCGCGCCAACTGCCACCGGTGCGGGGCAGGTCGGCCAGGCTCCGCCAGGCCGCACCGTACGCGCCCGGCGCGACGACGCCGGGAGAGGTACGGGCCTCGGCGTACTGGTCCGCGCCCTCGGCGATCTCATCGGCCTCGTTGCCGTCGTCGCCGTCGTCCGACTTCGCCCTGGGGCCAAGGACACCGGCCGAGTGGGCGCGCTCGGCGGCGAGCCGGGCGAGAGCGCGGGCCCCGAAGGGGCTGGTGTGCCGGCCGGGCGAGGCGCTCGCGGGTATCGCGACGAGCCCGGTGACAGCAGTCACGGCACAGATCGTGAGCCATCGTCTTCTGCGGGTTGGTGCCGGCACCGGATCCTCCCGAACGGGTGTGGCTACAGCGGTCGCGGCGACCCGATCACGAATGCGCGGAGCCGTCCGGGACTTGGGCGATTCTTTGTCCGGGACCTGCCATTCCGTGGTCGTCCACCGCCACCCCGCGCTCGCGCCGTCACGGCCGGGCGGTGTGGCCGAGCGCTTCGGCCGGGCCGTCGCCCTGCGCTGGGCCGGCGCGCCCGACCGGGCGGGCGGCGGCCGTGTGGGCGGCGGCCGTGTGGGCGGCGGCCGTGTGGGCGAGGCGACCCGGGGCAGGAGAGCCACGACGACCCAGGGCTGGGAGGTTACGTGTTCGACGGCTTCGAGCTGACCCGGTGCGAGGGCGACGGCGCCCGTCTGCGGGTGCGCCACGGCGGCAGCGGCTCCGCGGTGCTGCTCCTGCACGGTCATCCACGCACGCACGCGACCTGGCACCGGGTGGCCCCGCTGCTGACCGCGGCGGGACACACCGTCGTCTGCCCCGACCTGCGGGGCTATGGCCGGTCCGACAAACCCCCGACCGATCCGGAGCACCGTCCGTACTCCAAGCGCGCCATGGCCGGTGACTGCGTGGCGGTCATGCGCCGGCTCGGGCACGAGCGGTTCGCCGTCGTCGGGCACGACCGGGGCGCGTACGTGGCCACTCGGCTCGCCCTGGACCACCCCGAGGCCGTGTCCGCCCTCAGCGTGCTGGACGCCGTTCCCATCGGTGAGGCGCTGCGACGCTGCGACGCCGCGTTCGCCGCGAGTTGGTGGCACTGGTTCTTCCTCGGACAGACCCACAAGCCCGCCGAGCGCGTCATCAACGCCGACCCCGACGCCTGGTACAAGGCCACTCCCGAGCAGATGGGCCCGGAGGCGTACGAGGACTACCGGCGCGCGATCCACGATCCGGCCACCGTGCACGCCATGTGCGAGGACTACCGGGCCGGCCTGGGTGTCGACCGGGAGCACGACGACGCCGACCGGCGGGCGGGCCGGCGCATCGGCTGCCCGCTGCAGGTCCTGTGGGCCACCCGTGACGACATGGCCGACCTCTACGGCGACGTGCTGGGCGTCTGGCGCGACTGGGCGGGTGACCGCCTGGACGGTGGTCCGATCGACTCCGGACACCACATCGCCGAAGAGGCGCCCGAGGCACTCGTCGCCGCACTGCGCGCCTTCTGGGAGAGCGCCTCGGGGCACGGCTCTCGTACCGGACGCCCGGCCGGCCGCCCCGAA
This sequence comes from Streptomyces sp. NPDC015220, assembly GCF_043079345.1. Taxonomy (NCBI): domain Bacteria; kingdom Bacillati; phylum Actinomycetota; class Actinomycetes; order Kitasatosporales; family Streptomycetaceae; genus Streptomyces; species Streptomyces sp. NPDC015220. The sequence continues at coordinate 35,930 of NZ_JBIBUK010000028.1, forward strand.
CGCCGACTGGCCGACTGAAGGGGCGTGGCCGCGCCCGTGTGCCGCACGGCGGCGCCGACGGCGTCCCCGTGCGGCCGGAAGGCCGGCACCGGGCCTGACGGGCGGTCCCGGTCGGTCCCGGCCGTCTGCGCCGCAACGGCCGCGGGACCAGCGCGGCGACGACAGTGCTGCCACCGGGACGGGCGGCCGGGACCCGGAGCGCCGGACCACGGCCGGAGCGCCGGACCACGGCCGGAGCGCCGGACCACGGCCGGGGCGCCGGACCACGGCCGGGGCGACAGGGCTCTGTCGCCGACACCGATGGCGTCCTGCCGATCCGCGCACGGGCCGATACCCGAAAGGACGCAGTTCGTCCGCCGTTCTCGGTAAAGCCTGCCATCCTGGGTGAGGGAGCGGCCGCATCCCGCCATGCATGCTTGCATGGCCTACGACCACGCGTTGACGCATTGCACGATCGTCCCACCGCACATGCTCGAGCACCTCGCGCGAGCGGCGGACCCCGAACTCGCCGACCCCGCCCGCAGCACGTTGGTGCACGACTCCTCCGTGCGCACCAGGCGCCGGCTGACCGCCGTCCTCGGGGCGCCGGAAGCCGTCGCGGGCGAAGCCGTCCCCCTCCACCCCCGGCGCACCGTCGACGACGCCCACCACACGCAGAACCTGCCCGGCACACAGGTGCGTGCCGAGGGCGGCCAGGAGAGCGCGGACCGCTCGGTCGATCAGGCGTACGACGGTCTGGGGCACACCTTCGACCTGTACCAGAAGGCGTACGGCAGGAACTCCGTCGACGGCCGGGGACTGCCGTTGATCGCCACGGTGCACTACGGCGAGAAGTACGACAACGCCTTCTGGAACGGCGAGCAGATGGTCTTCGGCGACGGGGACGGCACGATCTTCCTGGACTTCACCGGCTCCTACGACGTCATCGGCCACGAACTGACCCACGGCGTCACGCAGTACACGGCGAACCTGGAGTACTACGGGCAGTCCGGGGCACTCAACGAGTCCGTGTCGGACGTCTTCGGCAGCATCATCAAGCAGTGGGTCCTCGGCCAGACCGTCGACCGGGCCGACTGGCTGATCGGCGCCGAGCTGCTCGGCCCGACCGTCCGCGGATACGGGAACCACGACAGGGCCCTGCGCTCCATGAAGGCACCCGGCACGGCCTACGACGACCCGCGGCTCGGCGGCAGGGACCCGCAGCCCGCCTCGATGGACGACTACGTCAGGACCTCCACCGACAACGGCGGCGTGCACATCAACTCGGGCATCCCCAACCATGCCTTCTACCTGGTCGCCACAGCCCTCGGCGGCCACTCCTGGGAGCGCGCCGGACAGATCTGGTACGACACGCTCACCGACGGGCAGCTGCCGTCCGACGCGGGTTTCGCGGTCTTCGCCGCGCTCACCGCGACCTGCGCCAAGCAGCGGTACGGGGACGGCGAGGAGCACCAGGCGGTGCTCGACGCGTGGTCGCGGGTCGGAGTGCCGGCGAACGGAAGTGCCTGATCCCCCCTGTCGCCGCACCGGTCGATTCCGCTCGTGGTGCTCGCGGCCGTCGCGGTCGGTACGTCCTCCGGGCCGTGCGTACGGCTGCCGCACGGCCCGGCGCCGCCGGCCGGCGGCAGTCGGGTCGAGCCCGAGGGGCGGCCCCAGCCCAGGGCGCGGAGTACGGGGCCGCCCAGACCCTGCGGTCCTGTCAACGCAGGGCACTTCGAGGCTAGAGCCCGGCCCGGCGCCCCGCTCGTCCGCTGGGCCGTCCGCACCACGCGCGCTCACCCCCGGCCGGCCCGGCCGGGGCGACACGAAGCTCGGCGGGAGCCTGCCGCGGGGCCGGTCGCACCGGGCCGAACGTGTCGTGGACGCGGCCCGCGCCGCCGGGAACGAGCAGGTCAGGAGAGCCAGTCGGCGTACCGGGTGGGGGCGAGACGGGCGCCCATGTCGGTGAGGACGTCACCCTTGACGGCGGCGAACATGCCGGCGGTCGGGTCGGTGACGACGGTACGGTCGTCACCCTTGCGGGCCAGGGTGATCCGGCCCAGTTCGTCCAGGGGGAAGACCTCGGGGCCGCCGATGTCGCGAATGCCGTTCAACGGGGCGCCCGCCGCGACTTCCGCCACCGCCCCGGCCACGTCCTTGGAGGCGATGGGCTGGATCGGTGTGGCGGGCAACCGGACGGTGTCGCCGTCGGCGGTCCAGGACAGGACGGCGTCCATGAACTCCATGAACTGCGTCGCCCGGACGATGGAGTAGGGGACCGGACCGGCCTCGAGGATCTTCTCCTGCAAGACCTTGGCACGGTAGTAGTCCAGCTCCGGCACCCGGTCCACGCCGACGATCGAGAGGATGACGAAGTGCCCGGCGCCGCCCTTGCGGGCCGCGGCCAGGAGGTTGTCCATCGAGGTCCGGAAGAAGGCCGCGGAGGCCTCGTCGAAGGTCGGGGAGTTCGTCAGGTTGACGACCACGTCGGCTCCCGCGACCGCGTCGTCCACCCCTCGGCCGCTGATGACGTCGACTCCGGTGGACTGCGAGTGGGGTACCGCCTTGTGCCCGGCGGTGTTCAGGAGGGTGACGACCTGTGACCCGATCAGCCCCGTGCCGCCCATGACTGCGATCTCCATGACATGCCTTTCCTCTGGTTCTGCCAGAAATATGGCATATGAGCCACGCCGTGAAGGCGGTATGAAACGAGGCCTTCGCACCCGACGGGACGCCGCGGAAGCGGAGAAGGCGTCCATGGGGACCACCGTTCGGCCGCGGCGCCGGGCGTGACCTGTCAGGGACCGCGGCGGGGGCGCCGCACGCTGGGGAAGGCCGCCGACCGCTGCTTCACCGAGGCCGAACGCGTCGCGCTGGAACTCGCCGAAGCCGTCCTCACCCCGAACCCGATCGTCGGCGTCGGCGTCGGCGTCGGCGTCGGCGTGGAGCTGATCCTCGCCGTCGACGACAGGAGCACGGGCAAGCGCCGTCAGGTGGCCGGGAGACAAGCAGGTGGCCGCAGGACAACCGGCCACGACGATCCCGGCGGCCCGCCCGGACGGTCCGGCGTGCCGTCGATCCGGCGTCCGGGGCCGCCCGCCCGCCGGATCGACCGCACGACCACGGCCGGCGGTGGCGGTGCCGGACCGTCAGCGAGGATGATCCGCCCATGCGCATACCACGAGAGGTCCGCTGGGTGCTGTGGGGGCTGTGGCTCGCGTGCGGGGTGTTCTCTCTCTGGTTCTTCGCTCAACTGATCACGCTCTTCCTGCGGGCCGAGTCCTGGTGACACGGGCGGACAGGAGCGCGAGGGAACATGCGGGAGTACGGGGGCCCGGTGGGGGCGCACCGTCTGACGTTCGAAGTCACTCGGCGAGGGTGAGTGAACGAAGGTCAGCGTCCAGCATGCGGATCAACTCACCGACCCGTCCGCCGCCACCCGGCGCCGTCGGGAAGCGTTCGAGCACCTCGACGACGCCCGGCGTCGCACGATGCAGCGTCTGTTCGAGATGGTCGGCACCAACGCTCCGATCGTCGTCGGCGACGAGTTCGACCGCTCTGGCCGCGTGAGCGCCGGCTCCGAGAATGTGCTTGACCTGGGTGGCCTTGGCCAGCGGATGCAGATAGGCGGCGCCTGCCGCGGACATCGCTGCCCGAGCCGCCTCGCGCGCGGCCGCAGTGTCCGCGCTCTTGGCTGCCTTGAGTGCCGCCCACGCTCTGTCGCGCAGATCCTTCCCTCGCTCACCGCCCCGAGCGAACTCCCACGCGGCGCCGATGGCGTCTCGAGGCCGCGAGTCGTCCGGCTGATCGCCCTCGAACACCTCGAGCACCACTTCCGCGCACGCTGCGGCGAACGCGGTGACCTCACGAAGATCCTGCTTGCTCAGAGCGATCTCGTTCACTTCCGCTGTCATGACTCCATCGTCGACCATCGCGCTGGCCGACGAGGCGGCTGGGGCGGCTCCGACCGGACCGGACGCCGGTGTGCGGGACCGTCCGGCCCGCCTCACCCCTTGAGGTCCCCGGGCCCCCAGTACGCCCGCATCGTGACGATGCGCCCCTCGTCGTCGACGACGAAGGTGTCGATCGGTTCGCAGGTGTACGTCCTGCCGCCGGTGCGCGAGACGACCCTGAAGTGGGCGGCGGCCTCGTTGCCGGCCACGCGCAGCGCCAGGAGTTCGGTGGTGCTGTCCATGGCGGCGGCCCGGTCGTAGAACTCCTCGAGCGCCTCGCGGCCCGCCCTGGGCCCGGTTCCCACCGGATCCTCGACGCTGCCGTGCTCCGCGTAGAGCGCGGCGATCTGCGCTCCGGTGCCCTTCGCTATCAGTTCCACGTAGCGCTCCACCACGCTCCGGGTCAGCTCCGGGGAGGACATGGCGCCCCTTTCGTCGTGTTCGCGCGGCGCGTCATCCGCGCGCCGTCGAGGTCCCCCGGGTGTCGTCCGCGTCGTCGCACTGGACGCGGATCCTCCCCTGGACGGCGGCCTCGCCGATCGCCCGCGCGAGCGCCCGGCATCCGGTGAACACCGTCCCCGGGCCGGCGGCGGCCGCGCGGCGTTCCGCGCAGGACGCCAGCGCGCCGGCGTGCCACTGCACGCTGGTCTGCTCCCAACTGCTCTTGCGCGCCTCCACCTCGGCCCCGCACGTGCCGCAGGTGACGGGCGCCATCGGCTCCTCCAGGAGCCGGTTGTCCTGCCGCACCGCCATCAGACCGGCCGGCTCTCGGCGGTGGCGTTCTGCTTGGCGATGTTCTGCTCGATCTCGGCCCGCCAGGCGGCGTTGGGTTTGGTGGTGTCGATCTCGTACTCGAACCGGTCGGTCATCTCCGCGCTCACGTCGGTGGAGTCGACGTAGAACTGCTCGTACCAGCGGCGCAGTTGGTAGACCGGGCCGTCCTCCTCGCAGAGCAGCGGGTTGTCGATCCGGGCCTTGTTCTTCCAGATCTCCACGTCCTGCTCGAAACCGATCTTGATGAACTCGCCCATCGTCCGCGCCACTTCCTCGGCCGCCTCGCCCAGGTGCGCGGCCTTGCGCACCACGATGCCGTACTGGAGCACGAACGAGTCGGAGGTGACCGGATAGTGGCAGTTGACCAGCACCGACTCCACGTCGCCGTCGGTGTAGTGGTAGGTCAGATCGTCGATCATGAACGACGGACCGTGGTAGGTGGCGACGGAGGTCTGGCCCAGCACCTTGGGGGCGCCGCTGCCCTCGGCCTGCGGCCGGCGCACGTCCTCGCGCGCCACGCCCTTCATGATCTGGGTCGCGGTGTGGCCCTCGAAGATGTTCTTGAAGTACGTGGGGAACGAGTAGTGCACGTAGAAGAAGTGCGCCATGTCGACCACGTTGTCGACGATCTCACGGCAGTTGGCGCCGTCGATCGTGACGGAGTACCAGGACCAGTCCGTCCACTCGTCGCTCGTCGCGCCCTCGATCCGCGGGACCGTCACCCCGTCCGGCGGCGGGTTGCCCTCCGGGTCGTTCCAGACGAACAGCAGGCCGTCCTGCTGGAGCGTGGGGAACGACGCGGTGCGGGCGCGCATCGGGACCCGGCGGGCGTAGGGGATGCGGGCGCAGCGCCCGTCGCCGCTCCAGCGCCAGGCGTGGAACGGGCAGGCGACGTCGTCGCCCTCGACCGTGCCCCGGGACAGGTCGCCGCCCATGTGGCGGCAGTAGGCGTCGAGCACGTTGAGCCGGCCGTCGGCCGAGGCCCAGACGACCAGTTTCTGCCCGAAGGCGCGCACCGTGTGCGGCTTGCCGTCGGTGAAGTCCCGGGCGAGTCCCAGACAGTGCCAGCCACGGGCGAAACGCGCGGGCACGGAGTCCGCCTCGATCGTGCGGACCTCGTCTGCGGTGGTCATCTGTGGCCTTCCCTTCCGCCGATGCTGTGCTCGGCCGGCTCTGTGGATGGGGTGTTCGTCGGCCCGTCGTCACCGTGAACGTACGGGCTGTCGCGATGCGGCCGGATCCCCGGTCCCACTCAGCGGTACCGCGGGTTCCTCCGGGCGCGGGCCCGTTCCACCGGGGCTCGGCCCGCCGGCCCCGGCTCCCTGCTCGCGGCGCGCGATTTGCGGGTCGCGGCCCGCGGGTCACGGGTCACGGGTCGCGGGTCGCGGGTCACGGGTCACGGGTCGCGGGTCGCGGGTCGCGGGTCGCGGGTCAGCCGATCATGTGTTTGGCGGCCAGCGCCCCGAACACCATCGCCGTGCCGATCGGGATGCCCGGCCCCGGGTAGAACGCCCCGGTGAACGACGCGCTGGTGTTGCCGGCCGCGTACAGTCCGGCGACGGGTGTGCCGTCCGCCCGCAGGACCCGCCCCGACACGTCGGTGACCAGACCGCCCTTGGTTCCCAGGTCCGACAGCACCAGCTTCGCCGCGTAGTACGGCGCCTTGCGGACGGGCCGGAGCACCGGCTCGCCGAACCAGTGACCGAACTCGTCCGCCTCGCGGTCGAACTCCTCGTCGTGGCCGCTGTCGGCGAAGCCGTTGAACCGCTCGACGGTCGCCGTCAGGGCGGCCGCCGGCACGCCGATGAGACCGGCCAGTTCCTCCAGGGAGTCGGCCCTGACCAGGGTGCCGGCGGCGAGGTGGCCGGCCGGCTCCCCCCACGGCGGCAGCGTGACCGCCGGGAGCCGCCCGCCGGTCACGTCGTCGAAGACGACGTAGGAGGGCAACCGGCCCGGTGCGGCGGCCATCTCCCGTCCGAACCGGTCGTAGGGCAGGGACTCGTTGGCGTAGCGCGAGCCGTGCTCGTCGACGACGAGGCCGCCGAAGAAGCCGCAGACGAACGCCGGTCCACCGTCGGGCATGGTGACGCCCGGGCACCACCAGCCCTCGTGCATCAGGTCGGTGGCCGCGCCGAGTTCCACCGCGGCGGCGATGGGCTCACCGGTGTTGGTGCCGGCCGGGGCCATGGACTGCGCGGCGCCGCCCGGGACCGCGTGGGCGCCGCGCAGCCGCTCGTCGTGCTCGAACCCGCCCGCGGCCAGCAGCACGCCCCGGCGCGCCCCGATCCGGACCCGGCGGCCCCCGCGGGTGGCGGCGACTCCGGTCACCCGGCCGTCGGCGGCCACGAGCTCGTCCATGCGGGTCCCGGTGCGGACGGCGCCGTGGCCGGTGCGGTCGTACGCCAGCAGCAGGCGGCCGATCAGCGCGCGTCCGCCGGTCAGCGGAGCCGACTCGTCGTGGCCCTGGCCGGTCCGGTCGCGGTCCACCGGCGGACGCACCAGGGAGATCAGGTCGCCCAGCTCCCCGGGGTCGAGGTCCACGGGGACGAAGGAGCGGCCTCCCGGGACCCGGCCGGGCCGCTCGTAGTAGTCGGGGAAGACCCGGAACTCGAACTCGACGGCCGGGTCCCGCTCCAGTTCGCGGACCAGGACGGGCGCCTCGGCGAGGAACGCGTCCTGCTTGTCCGCGCTGCCGTCGCCCAGCAGCGCGCGCAGGTAGGTGCGGGCCGCCTCGGTGCTGTCGCCGACTCCGTGGCGTTCCTGCACCTGCGAGCCGGGGAGCCAGAGGGCGGCTCCGGAGTAGGCGGACATGCCCCCCAGCCGGCTCGTCTTCTCCACCACGACGGTCGAAAGGCCCGCGCGGGCGGCCAGCAGGGCGGCGGTGAGCGCCCCGCCCCCGGATCCCACGACCACGACGTCGTACTCCTCGTCCCACTCCTGCGTCACGCCCGACCTCCCGCGGTTCGCCGATGTCGGGCGTCAGGAAACCCCAGTCGCGGCCGGGCGCCTCCGCCCGGTCCCACTGAGCGGTACGCGGCCGTGCGCGGGACGGCCCGAAGCTCTCTGATGGGGTCCGCGGGCGCCCGCGGCGTCCCCGTCCCGCGCCCCGGAAGGCCGCTCCCGCGGTCCGCCGGCCGGGCCGGACGGGTCCCGCCGTCGTGTTCCCGCCCGGGGCGGGAGGAACGCCGGCGGAACCGACGGGTGCGCCGGCGGACGCGATCACGAGCCCGAGGGGGAAGCCCGTGCCCAGAGTCGCCGAGGACCGGCCGGCGGCCGAGCCGCAGTCACCCGGCCAGAAGGCCCGCTACCGGCGCATCCTCGCGGCCGCGGCGCGGCTCGGCGCCGAACGCGGCCTCGAACACGTCCAGATGCAGGACGTCGCCAGGGAGGCCGCCGTCGCCATCGCCACGCTCTACCGCTACTTCCCCTCCAAGACCCACCTCTTCACCGCCATCATGGCCGACCAGGTCGACCACATGGACGACCCCTCACCGCGGATCGCCGCTGCCGAGGACCCCGTCGACGCCGTCGCCGAGACGCTTCTGCGCTCCACCCGCCACATGCTGCGCACCCCCCTGCTCTCCAGCGCCATCATGCAGAGCAACTACGCCGCCCACACGGCCACCGTCAGCGAGGCCGCCGCCATCGAGGCCAGGGTCCACCGCACCGTCCTCACCCTCCTCGGCCTCGAACACCCCACCGACCGCGACAACCGCCTCGTGCGCCTGCTGATGAAGAGCTGGCACGGCGTGCTGGTCTCCGTTATCTACGGCCACACCACCGCCGCCGAGGCGGAGACCGAGATCCGGCTCGCCTGCGCGGTCCTCCTCGGCGGCCGCTCCGGCGCGCCCGCGCGCTGACCCCGCGTGCGGACGCTTCGGGACCCTCCCGGTCACCGGGACGGGCCGGGCCCGCCGCCTTCCACGTGGCTACGGTCGCGCCTGCCCGGCCGACCCGGTCGGGCAGGGAAGCGGACGACGGCTCCCGGGCCGCGGCCGGCCCCGGAAACGGCGGCCGGCGGGCCGGAGCCCGGCAGGGGAAGGCGGACCATGGACATCGGAAATCCGGTGGACTTCACCGGGCGAGTGGTGGTGGTGACGGGGGGCACGAAGGGCATCGGCTTCGCCATCGCCGAGGCGTTCCTCGGCGCGGGGGCGGACGTCGTGGTCTGCGGCCGGGGCGAGCCCCCGTCGCCGCCCTCCGCACTCGGCCGCCGGGCGGTGTTCCTCGCCGCCGACGTGCGCGACCCCGAGGCCGCGAGCGGGCTGATCGACGCGACGGTCGCCCGGTTCGGGCGTCTGGACGTGCTCGTCAACAACGCGGGCGGCTCCCCCGACGCCGACGCGGCGACCGTCTCGCCGCGGTTCGTCGAGAAGATCGTCGCGCTGAACCTGCTGGCGCCGTTCTACACGGCCCAGGCGGCGAACCGGGTCATGCGGACCCAGGACGAGGGCGGCTCGATCGTCAACATCGGCAGTGTCTCCGCGCACGATCCGCAGCCCGGCACCGCCGCGTACTCGGCCGCGAAGGCCGGACTGCTCGGCCTGACCCGGGCCCTGGCCCTGGAATGGGCGCCGAGGGTACGCGTCAACCACATCACCACCGGGCTGATCCGCACCGAGAGCGCCGCCTCCGTCTACGGCGAGGACGGCGGGGCCGCCGTGGCGGGGGTGCTCCCGATGGCGCGGATGGCGGTCCCGGAGGACATCGCCCGCACCTGCCTGTACCTGGCCGGCGGGCTGGCCTCCTACGTCAACGGGGCCGACGTGGCCGTGCACGGCGGCGGCGAGTTCCCCTCGCGCTACCTCGCGGCGAAGTCGGCCGGCGCCGGCTGACGGTCACGGCGCCGACCGACGGTCGCGGCCCCGGTGCGGCCGGGGCTCCCCGGCCGCACCGGGGCCGCCTCGGACCACCGGGACCACCACAGGCCACGGGCCACCGGGCCGTCGCGAGCCGCCGGGGCCCGGCCGTCGGCACGCCGGCCCGCGCCCGGCGCCGGCGGCCGGGCCTCAGACGAGGTTGTCCTCGACGGTCAGGCCCAGCGCGCCGCGGCCGTACATGGCCAGGGTGCGTTCGACGTCGTTGGCCACGTGCACGCTTCCGGCGTGCGCGTCGCGCCACGCCCGTTCGATCGGGCTGCCCCGCCGCAGCGACGTGCCGCCGGCCGTCTTGAACAGCAGGTCGATCGCGGCGATCGCGCGCTCGGTGCCGCGTACCTGGTCGCGTCGGGTCCGGAGCCTCAGTTCCATCGGGATGTCCCGGCCCTCGGCGGCGCGGACGGTCATCTCCCTGATGTTGTGGTCCATCTGGAGGATCGTCGCGTCGATCTCGCAGGCCGCCCGGGCGATGGCCACCTGGGCGTAGGGGTCCTCGGCGAACCGGCCGCCGCCCAGGCTCAGCCGGACGCGTTCCTTCGTCATCGAGACGTAGGAGTCGTAGCCGCCGGTCACCGCTCCGACGACCGGGGCGGTGACCGCGCTGGTGAACACGGCGGCGAAGGGCAACCGGTAGAGCGGCCCGGGGTTGATCCGCTGGCCGGGGCCCTTGAGCTGCGCCTGGTCGTAGTTGCGGATCACCCGGTGCCGGGGGACGAACGCCTGGTCGACCAGGATGTCGTTGCTGGCCGTGCCGCGCAGCCCGACGACGTCCCACGCCTCCTCGATCCGGTAGTCGGACCGGGGCACGAGCACGGTCAGGAAGTCGACGGGCCGGCCCTGGTCGCCGACGACCAGCGCCCCCAGCAGCGCCCAGCGGGCGTAGTGGCAGCCCGAGGAGAAGCTCCAGCGGCCGGTGAGCCGGTACCCGTCGTCCACGGGGGTGAGACGGCCCACCGGCGCGTACGCGGAGGAGACCAGGGTGTCCGGATCCGGGTCCCACACCTCGGTCTGGGCCGCTTCGGGGAAGAGCCCGAGCTGCCAGGGGTGCACGCCCAGCACGGAGGTGATCCAGCCGGTCGAGCAGCAGGCGGCCGAGATCGCCCGCACCACCTCGTAGAACTCGACCGGGTCGGCCTCCTGACCGCCGAACGGCCGGGGCTGGAGCATCCGGAAGACGCCTGCGTCGATCAGTTCGCCGACCGTCTCCTCCGGGACGCGCCCCGACTCGTCGGTGGTGCGGGCCCGCTCCGAGATGGCCGGGAGCAGGGCGCGCACCCTCTCGAGAACCGTGTTGCCCATGGTGCCGTCCTCCGTGTCCGTACTGGGTCGGGGTCCGCGGCCGGCCGGGCGGTGGCGGACCGGACGGGCCGCGCGGGCCGGACCGGCCGCGGGCCCGGTCATCGCGGCGATCCGTCCAGCTCGGTCTTGCTGACCTTGCCGGCGGCGTTGCGCGGGAAGGTCTCGACGATCACGACCTCCCGGGGGACCTTGAAGTTCGCCAGGCGTTCGCGGCAGAACCCGGCGAGTTCGGCGGGGGTCGCCGCGACGCCGGGGCGCAGGGTCACGAAGGCGCGTCCCACCTCCCCCAGCCGGGTGTCCGGGACGCCGATGACGGCGGCCTCCGAGACCGCGTCGTGCCGGCTGAGCAGTTGCTCGATCTCCGCCGGGTAGACGTTGAAGCCGCCGACGCAGAACATCTCCTTGGAGCGTCCGGTGACGATCAGGTTCCCGGCCTCGTCGAGGTGCCCGACGTCCCCGGTGGCCAGCCAGCCCCCGGCGTCGACGGCGGCGGCGGTCGCCCGCGGGTCGTCCAGGTAGCCGAGCATCACGTTGTAGCCGCGGACCAGGATCTCGCCGTCCCGTCCCGGGGGCAGTGGCCGGCGGTCGGGGTCGACGACGCGTACCTCCACCCCGTCGATGGGGCCGCCCGCGGTGCGGGCGATCGTCTCGTCGTCGTCCTCGGCGCGGCAGACCGTCACGGTCCCGCAGGACTCCGTGAGCCCGTAGGCGGTGACCACGACCGGGAACAGCTCGGCGCGGACGCGCCGGACCAGGGCGACCGGCACCACGGCGGCGCCGGTCACCGCCAGGCGCAGGGAGGACAGGTCGTGACGGTCCCGGCCGGGCGCGTCCAGCAGGGAGGTGTAGACCGTCGGCGGCCCCGGCAGGACGGTGATCGCCTCGTCCTGCACCAGGCGCAGGGTCTCGGCGACGTCGAAGACCGGTTGCAGGACCATGGTCGCCCCGCGCAGGAGGCAGGCGAGGACCCCGGCCTTGTAGCCGAAGCAGTGGAACATCGGGTTGATGATCAGGTAGCGGTCGGCGCCGGTGAGGCCGGTCCGCTCCGACCAGGCCCGGTAGGTCAGGACGTTCTGGCGGTGGGTGGTCATCGCGCCCTTGGGCCTGCCGGTCGTCCCGGAGGTGAACAGCACGTCCGACACGTCGTCCTCCCGCACCGCCGCCCACCTGGCGGACGCGTCGGCGGCGGGAACCGCGGCGCCGAGGCTCAGGAAGGACTCCCACGACGTGGCCCGCGCGCCGCCGTCCCGGCCGGCCAGGTCCACGACCCGGTCCAGCTCGGGGAGGTCCGGCACCGGGCGCTCCGGCCCGCCCCGTGCGCCGATCATGGTGAGGTAGTCGTTGCCGAGGAAGCCGTTCTCGACGAGCAGCAGCCGGGCCCGGCTCCGCTCCAGCACCCAGCGGGCCTCGTCGCCCTTGTACCGGGTGTTGACGGGGACGAGGGCGGCTCCCGCGCAGACCACGCCGAGCGCGGCCGTGATCCAGCGGACGCCGTTGGGCGCCCAAAGCGCCACCCGCTCGCCCCGCCTGATCCCCAGCGCCAGGAGCGACCTGGTGACCGCGGCCGCCTCCTCGGCGAGCCGGCGGTACGTCAGCCGGGTCCCGCCGTCCACCACGGCCTCCCGGTCGGGGAAGGCGCCGGCGGCATGGGCGAGGACGCCGGGGACGGTGGTCCTGGTGTCCGGCACGCCCCTCACTCCCCGGGCAGGAGGCGCTGGGATGCCTCGTGGGCGCCGAGGACGAGCTCCGCGCGGTTCAGGGCGGCGCTGCGCCTCGTCGCGGCCGCCCCGTTCCCGCCGGCCACCCACACGGGTCCGTCCGCGAGGTGTTCCAGTCCTTCGCGGGCGACGTCGTCGGGCTCGGCGACGTTCAGCCCGGGCAGGTCCATCCGCAGGCCCGCCCGCTCCATCGCCGGGGTGCGGGTCACCCCGAGGACGAGTTCCAGTACGTGCACTCCGTACGGCCGCAGCTCCAGCCACAGCCCCTCGGCGAACACCCGGCTGAAGGCCTTCACGCCGGAGTAGACGCTCAGCCGGGCCTGGCCCATGTAGCCCGACAGCGAGCCGACCAGCATGATGCCGCCCCGGCGGCGCTCCTTCATCAGCGCGCCGAAGTGGTGGGTGAGGGCGAGCTGGGCGGTGATGTTGAGGTCGATCACCCCGCGGACGCGGTCGAGGTCGCCGCCGACGAACTCGTGGCCGTAGGTGTTGGCGCCCGCGTTGAAGATCAGCAGCCCCACGTCGAGTCCGTCGGTCACGGCGCGGATCGACTTCAGCGCGCCGGCGTCGAGCAGGTCGAGCCGGAGGGTGCGCACCTCGACGCCCTTGGCGCGGACCTCGGCCGCCGTCTGCTCCAGGGGTCCCGGCTTGCGGGCGATGAGCACCAGGTTGACACCGGCCTCGGCGAGCCGGTGGGCGAACCGGGCGCCCACCCCCTCGGACCCGCCGGCGACGACCGCCCACGGGCCGTACACGTCCTTGTCGATCATCGGCTTCCTTTCTGCGGACGGCTTCAGCGGGCGGTGGCCGCGTTCTGCGTGCCGGTGGTGTCGAGGGCGGAGACGCCGTACGCGGCGAAGGTGCGGTACGGGTCGCGCCCGGCGAAGTAGGGCGTCAGCCGGGACTCCAGCTCCTCCGGCGTGAAGACGCCGTCCGCCGCGGTGAACTTCTCCTCGACGGTGGGGGGCGCGAGCAGGGCGACCATGTCGCCGTAGACGACGAAGACCTGACCGCTGATCTCGTCCGCCGCCGGGGAGGCGAGGTAGCCGACGAAGGTGGCGACCCGTTCGGGGGCCATGATGTCCAGTCCGCCCTCGGGGGTGTTCCCGGTGCTGAACGCGTCCTGCGTCATGGCGGTGCGGGCGCGCGGGCAGATGGCGTTGGCGCGCACTCCGTAGCGGGCCAGTCCCTGCGCGGTCGCCAGGGTGAGCGCGGTGATGCCCGCCTTGGCCGCCGAGTAGTTCGGCTGGCCGGGCGCGCCGAAGAGGAAGGCCTCGGACGAGGTGTTGACGACGCGCCCGTAGACCGGGCCGCCCGCCGCCTTGCTCGCCGCCCGCCAGTGCGCCGCCGCGGCGCGGGTGACGGCGGCGTGTCCCTTCAGGTGGATGCGGATGACGTCGTCCCAGTCGGACTCGCTGAGGTTGAACACCATCTTGTCGCGCAGGATCCCCGCGTTGTTGACGACGATGTCCAGGCTGCCGAAGGTCTCCAGGGCGGTGAGCACCAGGCGGTCGCCCATGGACCAGTCGCCTATGTCCCCGACCACGGCGACCGCGTCGCGGCCCAGGGCCTTGATCTCCGCGACGACGTCCTCCGCGGCCGGTCCCATGTCGTTGACGACGACGTTGGCGCCGCGGGCGGCCAGCGCCAGCGCCTCGCTGCGGCCCAGGCCGGCGCCGGCGCCGGTGACGACGGCGGTGCGTCCCTCCAGGCTGATCCTCGAGCTCATGTTCCCTCTTTCTCTCCGGTCCCGCCCGGCGGCGCGTTCCGGTCCTGCCGGGCGGATGTGACGCCCGCGAAACTAGTACGAATTCTGGTTTTGCCCCGGGGGCTGTCCCGCTGAGTGGTGACGACCCCCGCCCCGCACGGACCGGCCGCCCGCACGGAGCGGGACTTCGCGCCCGCCCCGGCCTCCGCGTCGGCCGGGGGCTGTCGTACGGCCCCGGCCCGCGCGCACCCGCGTGGACGCGCGGACCGGGCGCCCGCGCACCGGCCCTCCCGCGGGGCCGGACCTCCGACCCGCACCGGGCCTCCCGCGGGGCCGGACCTCCGACCCGCACCGGGCCTCCCTCGGGTACCGGGCCCCTCACCACGCCGGTCCGCGCGCACGGACCGGTGCCCTCACTCGCGCCGACCCGCCTACGCGAAGCGGACCGACACCGAGCCGAGCCCGTCGAACTCCGCGCGGAAGTCGTCCCCGGGGCGGGCGTCGACGGCCGCGGTGCACGAACCCGGCAGGATCACGTGCCCGGCCTCCAGCCGGACGCCGAACCCCGCGACCTTCCGGGCCAGCCACGCCACCGCGGCCGTCGGATCGCCCAGCACCGCGCTGGTGTTGCCGCGGGCGATCTCCTCGCCGCCGCGGTACAGCACGGCGCCGATGTCGGCGAGGTCCACTTCGCCGGGGCTCACCCGGGTGGCGCCGAGGACGACGCCGGCGGAGGAGGCGTTGTCGGCGATGGTGTCCGCGAGCGCGATCCGCCAGTCGGTGATCCGGCTGTCGATGAGCTCGACGGAGGCGACGACGTACTCGGTGGCTGCGATGACGTCCTTCTCGGTGCAGCCCTCGCCGGGCAGGCTCTCGCCGAGCACGTAGCCCATCTCGACCTCGATGCGCGGGAAGCAGTACCGGCTCGTGTCCACCGGGGTGTGCTCGGACAGGACCATGTCCGAGAGCAGGTGTCCGTAGTCGGGCTCGTCCACGCCCATCATCCGCTGCATGACCTCGGAGGACAGCCCCACCTTGTGGCCGCGCACCGACACACCGGGCCGGGTCAGTCTCCGGCGGATGTTGCGCAGCTGGATCTCGTAGGCGTCGACGACGTCGATGCCGGGGAACGCCCCGGTCAGCGGGTCGACGGGGACGCGGTCGCGCTCCGCGTTCCACAACAGGTCGGCGGCCTCGGCGCGCTGTGACGCGTCAAGCATCGGGGACTCTCCTTCTGCGGTCGGGATCCGCCGGCGCCCGGCGGTCGGGGCGGGTCACGGGCGGGCGGACCGGAAGCGCGCCCGGCCGCCGGAGACTGCCGGGCGCCCGCCGGCCGAGGTCTCGAAGCGCAGGGCGCCCTCGCCGTCGTGCCAGCCGTCCACGGTGAGCCGTTCGCCGGGGTGCACCGGAGCGGTGAAGCGGCCTTCCAGCGCGACCAGGTCGGCGGGGTGGGCGTCCAGCGTCCGGGCCATCGGCAGGGTCGTGGCGGCGAGCGTGCACAGACCGTGCAGGAACGGTCTCGGCATGCCCGCCGCACGGGCCGCCGCCGGGTCGATGTGCATGGGGTGCCGGTCGCCGAGCAGCCGGTAGAGCGCCGCCTGTTCGGGGTGGGTGGTCACGGTCAGCCGGTGATCGGCGGGCGTCTCGGGCCGCCGAGGGGCGGCGGGCCCCCGCTCGCCGCCGAAACCGCCGCGCCCGGGGGCGAACAGCGACCACACCGCCACGAAGTGGTCGCTGACCACCTCGACGTCGAAGACGGCGGCGGAGCCCTTGTCCCACACCTCGCCGACCCGCGCGGTCATCGACACCTCGCCCGCTCTCGGCAGCGGCTCGCGCACGGTGAGGCGCTGGGCGCCGTGGACGGCGGTGGTGATGTCGAAGGCGCCCGCCGAGCCGAGGGCGTCGGGGGCCCACTGGGCCAGCGTCAGGGCGAACGTGGGCAGCACCCGCAGCCGCCGCTCGAAGACCAGGTCGAGATCGTCCGCCCGGGCCCCCACCGCGAGCGCGTACAGGATGGCGTCCCGCTCGGTGTAGGAGACGGTGCGCCTGCCGAGGTCGTGGCCGCGCCACGGGGACGCGGTCACCGGGCGGCCCCCAGGACCAGGCCGCTGGTCGGCACTCCGGTGCCGGCGGTGACGAGGACGTGGCCGACGTCCTCGGGCTGGTTCACGGAGGTGCCGCGGATCAGCCGGACGCCCTCGGCGACGCCGTTCATCCCGTGCAGGTACGCCTCGCCGAGCTGGCCGCCGTGGGTGTTGCACGGCAGCCGGCCGCCGAGCTCCAGGTGCCCGTCCGCGATGAAGTCCTTCGCCTCGCCCACCGGGCAGAATCCGAGTTCCTCCAGTTGCGGCAGCACCAGCGGGGTGAAGTGGTCGTAGAGGACGGCGGCGTCGATGTCGTCCGGGCGCAGGCCGCTCTGCGCGTACAGTTGCCGTCCCACCAGGCCCATCTCCGGGATGCCGGTGATCCTCGGCCGGTAGTAGCTGGTCATCATGTGCTGGTCCGCCCCCAGGCCCTGGGCCGCCGCGCGGATCACCGCGGGCGGGTGGGGCAGGTCGCGGGCGCGTTCGGCGGAGACGATCACCAGGGCCTGGCCGCCGTCGGTCTCCTGGCAGCAGTCCAGCAGGCGCAGCGGTTCGGCGATCCAGCGTGAACTCTGGTGGTCGGCCAGGGTGATGGGTCGTCCGTAGAACCAGGCCGCCGGGTTGTTCGCCGCGTGCGCGCGGTCCACGACGGCGACCCGGCCGAAGTCCTCGCTGCTCGCGCCGTACTCGTGCATGTAGCGGCGGGCGAACATGGCGACCCACTGGGCGGGCGTGTTCAGGCCGAACGGGGTCATCCAGGCGTACGCGGCGCGGTCGGCGCTGGTGTCCATGGCACGGTCGGCCTGGCCGAGGCCGTAGCGTTCGCCGGAGCGCTCGTTGAAGGCGCGGTAGCAGACGACCACCTGGGCGGCGCCGGTGGCGACGGCCATGGCGGCCTGCTGCACGGTGCCGCAGCCGGCGCCGCCGCCGTAGCCGACGCGGGAGAAGAACGTCACCTCGCCCATGCCCGTGTTGCGGGCCACGTGGATCTCGGAGTTCGTCTCGGCGGTGAAGGTGACCAGGCCGTCGACGTCGGCGGGGGTCAGCCCGGCGTCGGCGAGCGCCGCGAGGACGGCCTCGCAGGCGAGCCGGAGTTCGCTGCGCCCGGAGTCCTTGGAGAACTCGGTGGCGCCGATGCCGACGACGGCGGCGCTGCCCGACAGGGCGCTCACGCTCATCGCGCGCCGCCCCCCTCGGGCAGGCACACGGCCACGGTCCCGGTCACATGGGCGCCCAGGCCGTTGACGCCCCTGACGGCGATCTCCACGCGCCGTCCGTCCTCGTCCTTCGCCGTCACCGTGCCGGTGAGCACCATGGTGTCGCCGGGGTGATTGGGTGCGCCGAGCCGGATCCGGATCGCCTTGACCACCGCGGCCGGGCCGGCCCAGGCGGTGACGTACCGGTCGACCAGGCCGTTGCTGGTCAGGATGTTCATGAAGATGTCCTTCGAGCCGCGCTCGCGGGCGAGTTCGGGGTCGTGGTGCACGTCCTGGTAGTCGCGGCTCGCCAGGGCGGTGGCGACGATGAAGGTCCGGGTCAGCGGGATCTCCAGGGGCGGGAGCGGGTCGCCGACCGCCACCTCGTCGTACGTCCGGGTCACCGGCGCCGTCATGAGGTCACCGCCTCGTGCGCCAGGACCTCGCCGAGCCGGGCCAGGTCGGCGCCGGCCCCGCCGAGGGTGGTGGAGATCTGCCGGCCCCACAGGAAGTGGCGGTGCACCGGGTAGTCGGTGTCCACCCCGATGCCGCCGTGCACGTGCTGCACGCGGTGGACGACGTCGGCCCCGCCCTCGTCCGCCCACCACTTGGCGACCAGGGCCGCCCGCCGGGTGTCCTGCCCGTCCGCCAGGGCGGTCACCGCCTGCCACAGCGTCACCCGCATCGCGTCGATGTCGATCCAGCAGTCGGCGAGCTGGTGCTGCACGGCCTGGAAGGTGGCCAGCGGACGGCCGAACTGCTCGCGTTCGGCCAGGTAGGAGGCCGCGTGGCGGAGCGCTCCCTGCGCCACGCCGAGTTGCAGCGCGGCCAGTGCCACGTTCGCCCGCTCGATGATCCACTCCACCGCTCCGGAGCCGGGCTCGCCGACCGCTTCGGCGGCGGCGCCGTCCAGGGTGAGGTGGGCGGCCAGGTCGTGGCTGGTGGTCTCGGCGGGCGTCCAGGTCACGCCCGGGGCCCGGGCCGGGACGAGGAAGAGGCCGGTGCCGCCCCGGGTGGCCGCCGTGACCAGGACGTGGCCGGCGCCCTCCGGCGAGGGGACCACGGCCTTCGTCCCGCTGATCCGCCATCCGGTCCCTTCGGGCACGGCCGTGGTCACCGGCCGGCAGGGATCGGCGGGGGCGAACTCCTCCAGTGCCAGGGTGAGCCGGGCGGTTCCGTCGGCGGCGCCGGTCAGCAGGGCCGCGCGCTGCGTCGCCGAGCCGTGCGCGGCGAGGGCCAGCGCGGCGAGGACGGCCGGCCAGACCGGCACGGGGGCCACCCGCCGGCCCTGCTCCTCCAGCACCACGCACAGCGCGGCCGGTCCCAGACCGGAGCCGCCGGCCTCCTCGGGCAGCGGGGCGGCGAGCAGCCCCGCCGCGGCCAGGTCGTTCCAGAGCCGGTCGTCGACGCGGGTCGCGGAGGTCTCGACCGTCCGCAGCCGCTCGGCGGTGGCGTGGTCGGTGAAGATCTCCCGCGCCAGGTCGCGTACGGTTTCGAGCTCTTCTCCCAGGGAGAAGTCCATCAGCGGTCCTCCGTAGCGGCGGGCCGGAACACCGGCAGGGAAAGGTCGTGGTCGGCGTCGAGCCAGTCGAGGACGACGGGCATGCCGATGGCGACGTCCTCGGGTGCGACACCGGTCAGGTCGGTGATGAGCCGGGTGCCCTCGGCCAGTTCGACGACGGCGACGACCAGCGGGTAGTCGAACGCCGGGTGCCTGGGGTGGTGGTTGACCACGTAGCTGTACACCCGGCCGTGGCCGGACGCCTCGGCGGTGTCCCACTCCAGGGAGCCGCAGTGCGGGCAGCAGGGGCCGGGCGGATGGCGCAGTACGCCGCAGGAGGCGCAGCGCTGGATCAGGAGCCGGTGCTCCTTGGCCGCCTCGAACCAGAAGGCGTTGTCCCGGTTGACGGCGGGCCGGGGACGCGGCGGGCGGGGCTCTGGCGGGCCGTCCGGCTCGGCGGGACGGAACCTGAGGGTGCGCCAGCGCTGGGTGGCGACTATTACGCCGTAATGGTCGCGGTAGGTCTTCAGGGTGGTGACGAAGCGGCCCGCGCCGAGCGCGGTCCGCTTCTCCTCGGAGATCGACTCCACGACCTCCTGCACGGAGATGTGGTCGCCGGGCACCAGTTCGCGGACGAACTCCAGTTCCGAGTCGGTCGCCACGACCGAGGTGTAGCCGCCCTCGTCGAGCAGTTCGACCAGTTCGTCGAAGCCGCCGCGGCCGGACGGCGGGCCGACGGTGGCGGCGTAGCCGCGCATCGTCCACGCCTGGACCATCGAGGCCGGGGCGACCACGCCGGCGCGTCCGGTGGCGCGGGCCGCGGCGTCGTCGGTGTAGACCGGGTTGGTGTCGCCCATCGCCTCGGCCCAGTGGCGGATCATCGGCCGGTTGACCGGGTCCTGGCCGGGGGAGGGCGCGGTCAGTTCGCGGCCGGTGAAGGACCGCAGCCGCCGCTCGTACTCCTCGCTCGCCGTGCTCACCGGCCCCGCCCCCCGCGGGGCAGGCCGAGGCCGTGGGTGGCCACCATGTCGCGCAGGACCTCGTTGACGCCGCCGCCGAAGGTGTTCACGATGCCCTGGCGGGAGAGCTGCTCGACCTGGCCGGCCAGCACCGCGCCGGGCGACCCGGGCCGGATCCGGCCCGCCGCTCCCAGGATCCGGCTCAGGGTCCGCTGGACGTCGATGTGGGTCTCGGTGCCGTACGTCTTGGCCGCGCCGGCGTCCGCGCCGGTCAGCCGGCCACGGGCGACGGCGTCGGTCATCTTCCAGTTCATCAGGCGCATCGCCTCCAGCCGGGCGTGGGTGCGGGCGAACTCCTGGCGGACCCAGGGCTGTTCGATGGCGCCGTTGTCCTTGGCCCACTCCAGCACCCGCTCCCAGAGCTGGATCATCCGGCCGCCCAGGGCCGCCAGGCCGATGCGCTCGTGGTTGAGCTGTGCCGTCATCAGCCGCCAGCCGCCGTTCACCTCGCCCACCACGTCCCCGGCCGGCACCCGGACGCCGCTGTAGTAGGTGGCGGTGACGATCAAGCCGCCCACGGTCCGGATGGGGCTCCAGGAGAAGCCCTCGGCGCCGGTGGGAACGGTGAGGATGGAGATGCCGCGGTGCTTCGGGGCGTCGGGGTCGGTGCGGGCGGCGAGCCAGATGTAGTCGGCGGTGTTGGCGCCGCTGGTGAAGATCTTGGCGCCGTCGACGACGAACTCGTCGCCGTCCCGCACCGCCCGGGTGGTGAGCGAGGCCAGGTCCGTGCCGGCGGCCGGCTCGGTGTAGCCGATCGCGAAGACGATCTCGCCGGAGAGGATGCCGGGCAGGAACCGCTTCTTCTGCTCCTCGGTCCCGTACTCCATGAGCGTGGGCCCGACCGTGTTGACGGTGACGAACGGGAAGGGCAGGCCGGCCCGCTGGACCTCGTCGAAGAACACGTACTGGTCCTCCACGGGCCGGCCCTGGCCGCCGTACTCCTCGGGCCAGCCGATGCCGAGCAGCCCGTCGGCGCCGAGCCGGGCCACGATCTCCCGGAAACGGGACCCGCCCACCCCCTCCTCGCCCGCCCGGCGGCGTTCGTCCTCGGGCAGCAGGCCCGAGAAGTACGCCCTGAGCTCCTGGCGCAGTTCGCGCTGCGCGGCGCTCTCGCGCAGTTGCATGTGGTTCTCCACTCTCCTCGTGTGCGGCCGGGCGCGGTCAGGGCACGAAGCGCCCGCGCCCGTTGGCGAGGAACTCCTCGCGCAGCGCCGTCTTGTCCGCGTCGGTCATCAGGGCGTATTCGGGCCGACCGCGTCCCGTCCAGCGGTAGACCGGGTCGCCGGTGCGCCAGCCCTCGGCCTGCATCTCCTTCTTGCGGAGCTTGCCCGAGCCGGTGGCCGGCAGGGCGTGGGAGACGCGGACGAAGCGGGGGGCGCCCTTGGTGCCCAGGTCCTCCTGGGCGGCCAGGAACTCCGGCAGGCGCAGGTCCTCCAGGCCGCTGCCCACGGGGATCTCCACGGCGGCCATGACCTGGTCGCCGGAGCGGGGGTCGGGGACGCCGAAGACCGCGGCGGCGACGACCGCGGGGTGTCTGCGCAGGATGCGTTCGGTCAGCAGCGCGGAGGTGTTCTCGCCGTCGACCCGGATCCAGTCCCCGGACCGGCCGGCGAAGTAGAAGTAGCCGGCCTCGTCGACGTAGCCGAGGTCGCCGGTCCAGTACCAGCCGTGGTGGACGCGTTCGGCGTTGGCGGCGTCGTTGTTGTAGTAGCCCTCGAACCGGGCGGCGCCCTCGGTGTCGACGATCTCGCCGATGGCCTCCTCCGGGTTGCGCACCCTGCCGTGCGCGTCGAGCAGCGCGGGCGGGCAGGTCTCGCGGGTCCCGGGGTGCACGATCCGGACGCTGTCGCGCGCGGGCACGCCGAGTGCGCCGGCCGGGCCGTCGGGGGCCCGCCGGAGCATTCCGGCGCCCTCGCTGGAGCCGTAACCCTCGATCAGCCGGCAGCCGAAGCGGCGCAGGAAGGCGGCCTGGTCCTCGGGGGACGCCTCGGTGCCGAAGGCGTGGGTGAGCCGGTTGTCGCCGTCGTCGTCCCGCTCCGGGCGGGCCAGGACGTAGGCGATGGCCTTGCCCACGTAGGTGAAGAACGTGGCGCCGAAGAAGCGTACGTCCGGCAGGAAGCCGGAGGCCGAGAACTTCGGGGTGAGGGCGACGGCGGCGCCGGCCGCCAGGGCCGGCGCCCACAGGGCCATCAGCGCGTTGCCGTGGAACAGCGGCATCGGGCAGTAGCACACGTCGTCGCGGCCGACCTCGTACTTGGCGGAGTTGGCGTGGCCGAGCGCGGCCAGCCGCCCCTGCGAGCAGATCGCCGCCTTGGAGGCGCCGGTCGTGCCGGAGGTGAACAGCAGCAGCATGCGGGTGGCCGCGGTGACCTCGGGGTCGCGGACCGGCTCGGCCCCCGCGTGCGCGGCCAGGGCGTCGGCGTACGCCGGGTCGTCGACGACGAGGTACCGCTGCGGCGGGACGCCGAGGTCCAGTCCGTCGAGCAGCTTGAGCCCGGCCCGGTCGGTGATGATCAACTGGCAGTCGGTGTGGCGTACTTCCTCCTCCAGGTAGCTGCCGCGCCGGGTCGGGTTGATGCCGACGACGGACGCGCCGGCGAGGGCCGCTCCGCCGAGCCAGAAGACGTACTCCGGCACGTTGTCGAGGAGGATGCCGATGTGGAACGGCCCGTCGGTGCGCAGCTCGCGCGCCAGCAGGGCGCGGGCCGCGCTCTCGTGCACGACCTCGTCCCAGGTCCAGTCCCGTTCCCGGGTGCGCAGGCCGGGACGGTCGTCCCCCGTGCGGGCGAGGAGCAGATCGGCGATGGTGTCGGGTGCCAACGTCGTCCCTCTCAGGCGGTGATGGGCGCCTTGCCGGCGGCGGTGCTCCCGCCGGCCGGCTCGACGAGTACGCAACGTGTGCCGCCGTAGATGGTGACGAAGCACTTGTTGCAGTGGATGCAGAGCGAGGGGGTGTCCGCCTCGGCCTTGATGCGGTTGATCAGATCGGGTTCGCGCAGCAGGGCGCGGCCCATGGCGACGAACTTGAACCCCTCCTCCATGGCCAGGTCCATGCTCGGCCGGCCGGTGATCCCGCCCAGCAGGATCAGCGGCATGTCGACGGCGGCGCGGATCTGCCGGGCCTGGTCGAGGAGGTAGGCGTCCTGGTACGGGTAGCTGTGCAGCACCCGCTTGCCGACGAGTTTGATGCCCGTCTTGATCGGCTCGGGCATGATCTGGGTGAACTCGTGCAGGGGCGCGTCACCGCGGAAGAGGTACATGGGGTTCAGCAGGGAGCTGC
This sequence comes from Streptomyces sp. NPDC015220, assembly GCF_043079345.1. Lineage (NCBI taxonomy): Bacteria > Bacillati > Actinomycetota > Actinomycetes > Kitasatosporales > Streptomycetaceae > Streptomyces > Streptomyces sp. NPDC015220. Next base: position 59,318 of record NZ_JBIBUK010000028.1, read on the forward strand.
CCACGGTCAGCTCCAGGGCGTCGAGGCAGCCGTCGCTCTCCAGGGTGCGTGCGACGGGGATGGCCTCGTCGAGCCAGAAGCCGCCGGGGACGCCGTCGTCCATGTTGAGCTTGGCGATGACGGCGATCCGGTCGCCGACCGCCTCACGCACGGCCCGCACGATCTCGCGCGGGAAGCGGAACCGGTTCTCCAGGCTGCCGCCGTACTCGTCCTTGCGGTGGTTGACGCGCGGGCTGAGGAAGGAGCTGGCGAGGTAGTTGTGGCCCAGGTGGATCTCGACGCAGTCGAAGCCCGCCTCGACGGCCATGGCGGCGGCGTCGGCGTGGTTGCGGACGATGCGCTCGATGTCGGCCCGGGACACCTCCTTGGCGAAGCTGAGGGTCGTCTTGTGGAAGTGCCGGCTGGGCGAGAGCGCGGGAAGTCCGTTGGACTTCGGGTTGGCCACCGGACCGGCGTGGCCGATCTGGGCGGAGACGGCCGCGCCTTCGGCGTGGACGGCGTCGGTCAGCCTGCGCAGCCCGGGCAGGGCCTCGGGCCGCCACTGGATCTGGTGCCTGTCGGTCCTGCCCTCGGGGGCCACCGCGCAGTAGGCGACGGTGGTCATGCCGACCCCGCCCCGCGCGTACCGGACGTGGAAGTCGATCAGGTCCTGGGTGACCAGGCTGTCACGGCTCAGCCCCTCGTACGTCGCCGCCTTGACGACGCGGTTGCGCAGGGTGATGGGGCCGAGTGTCGCGGGGGCCAGGACGTCCGGCGTTCCGGGCGGCTGGTGCGATGTCTGAGTCAAGGGGAACCTCCGTCCGCGCACCCGTCGTGGTGGCGGTCGCGACGTTATTCAGGGATCAGCCGGCGGGCGGGGGCCGTCCCGCTGACCGGGAGGGCCGGGGGCCTGGAGCGCGGGCGGCGCCCGGGTCGGGGTCGGCGTCGGCGTCGGGGCTCGGCCGCCCCGGCGACGGGCGGCGCGGTGGTGGGCGGCGCGGGGGTGGGGCCGGGTCCGGGCCCGTGCCCGTGTCAGTCGAAGTTGGCCTGGCCGCCGTCGAGGGGCACGGTCGCGCCGGTGAGATAGCGGGCGTCCGGTCCGCACAGCATCACCACGGCCCGGCCGATGTCCGTCTCGCAGTCGCCGACACGGCGCAGCGGTACGGAGGCACGGAACTCCTCGGCCTCCGCCGGGTGGGCCTCGGCCCAGCGCACGTACCCGGGTGACGCCGCGTGCGGGGCGATCGCGTTCACGCGGATGCCGTCGGGCCCCCATTCGTTCGCGGCGGTACGGGTCAGGGAGCGCACGGCGGTCTTGGCGGCCGCGTAGGCGCCGTAGGTGCTCAGGTCCCAGCGGACCATGGCGGAGGTGACCAGGTTGATGACGACGCCTTCGCCGGAGCGTTTCAGGTGGGGGTGGCAGGCCTTCATGAACGCGAAGGTGGCGAAGGGACCGCTGCGGAATCCCCGTTGGAAGTCGGTGTCGCTCAGCGACAGCAGCGGGCCGTAGGCGCCGTCGTAGACGTTGTTGACGAGGACGTCGATACGTCCGAACCGCTCGGCGATCTCCTCCACCAGGTGCGGGATCCGTTCGGTTTCCAGCACGTCACAGCCGAACGGTTCGGCCCGCGCGCCGCGGGCCCGCAGCAGCGCACAGGTGGCCTCCAGTTTCGCCGGTGTCCGGCCGAGGACCGCCAGCGACGCTCCCTCGGTGGCCAGGGCGAGGGCGATGCCCTGGCCCACCCCCTGGCCCGCTCCGGTGACGACCGCGACCTTGCCCTGAAGGTGTCCCACCGGTTCTCCTCTCTCGCGTCTCTCGTGTTTCTCGTGTCTCTGGGGTGTGTCGTGTCGTCTCGTGCGTCTCGTGGACGGTGGGTGCCGGTCGGTCCGGCGCCCGGACCGCTCATGTTCCGGGCGGGGCGGAAGTCGCCGGGAGGCGTGTCCCACTGAGTGGTAGGCCGGCCGTCGCCGGATCGGGGCCCGTCCCGGTGACCGGGAGCCGCGCTCCCCGCCGGGGGCCCGAGGAGAACCATGACGCGCACATCGACCACTCGGAGAGAGGGAGGCACATGAGCGCGACGGCGGATCACCAGGAGACGGTGCCGGAGATCCTGCGGCGGCTGACGGGCCCCGGTGGCGCCTTCGAGCTGGTCCGGGAGGACGTGCTCGGAGCCCGTATGCAGGTGTTCGCGCACCGGGAGAGGTCACTGGCGGATGTGGTGGCCGCATCCGTGCGGCACGGTGACCGCGACTACATCGTGACCGAGGACGAGAGGATCTCGTTCGCCGATCACGCGCGTCAGGTGGCCTCCCTGGCCCGGGTCCTTCAGGAGGAGTACGGCGTCGGCAAGGGCGACCGGGTGGCGCTGCTGGCGGCGAACAACCCGGGCTGGATCGTCGCGTTCTGGGCGACGGTCTCGCTCGGCGCCGTCGCCGTCGGCTACAACGCCTGGTGGACGGCGCCCGAGATCGCCTACGGCATCGAGCACACCCGGCCCAAGGTGGTGCTGGCCGACACCAAGCGGGCCGCCTCGGTGGACGGCTCCCGCGTGCCGCTGCTGACGTTCGAGAAGGACGTCCCCGATCTGGTGCGGCGACACCCGGACGCGCCGCTGCCCGAGCCGGAGATCGACGAGGACGATCCCGCGGTCATCATGTACACGAGCGGTACGTCGGGCCGGCCTAAGGGGGCGGTGCACACGCACCGCAATCTGCTGGCGGTCATCGGCTACCTGTGCCTCAACAACGCACTGGCCGCGGAGCTGGGCGACCCGACCGCCCCCGAGGACCGGCGGCACCTGCTCGCGCTGCCCCTCTTCCACATCGCGGCACTGCACAACCTCGCCGTCCCCCGGCTCGTGGACGGGGGCACCGTGGTGATGTACCAGGGCCGCTTCGAGGTGGACCGGGTGCTGCGGCTGATCGAGCGGGAGCGGGTCACCAACTGGGGCGCGGTGCCGACCATGGCGCACCGTCTGATCGAGCACGGCGACCTCAGCGGCTACGACCTGTCGTCCCTGACGTCCTTCGCGCTGGCGTCGGCCCCGTCCTCCCCGGCCTTCCACGACCGGCTGCGCGCGGTGCTGCCGGTGGCCCGGAGCGCGCTCGCCAACAGCTACGGGCTCACCGAGTCCTGCACCGGCGCGGCCGTGGCCACCCCGGCCGACCTCGCCGTGGCGCCGGACAGCCTGGGCCGCCCGGTGGTGTCGGTGGAACTGGAGGTGCGCGACCCGGCCGGCCTGCCGCTGCCGGAGGGCCAGGAGGGCGAGATCTGCCTGCGCAGCCCCTATGTGATGCTCGGCTACTGGGAGGACCCGGCGGCCACCGCCCAGGCCATCCGCGCGGACCGCTGGCTGCACACGGGGGACATCGGGATGCTCCAGGACGGCCGGCTGCGGCTCACCAGCAGGCGCTCGGACCTGATCCTGCGCGGCGGCGAGAACGTGTACCCGGCGGAGATCGAGAACGCGCTGTCCGAGTGCCGGGGGGTGCGGGAGTGCCTGGTGATCGGGGTGCCCCACCCGGACCTGGGCCAGGAGGTGGCGGCGGTGGTCGTCACCGACGCGGGCTCCTCCCTCACCGAGGAGTCCCTGACCGACTTCCTGCGCGCACGCCTGGCGTACTACAAGGTGCCGTCACGGTGGCGGGTCACCTCGGAAAGCCTGCCGCGCAACGCCACGGGGAAAGTCATCCGGCGCGAGGTGCGCGTCTGACGGCGGGGCCCGTCCGGTGTCCCGAGGCGCGGTCCGGCACCGCCGGCGACCGCGTCGGGCCGACGCTCGTCCCGCGCCACCGACCCCTGTGACCGACGTGCCGCGCCGGTCACAGGGGTCGGCCGGACGAGTTCACACGATGCCGTCGAGGGGGTGCTGGGCTGCCGGGCCACGGGCAGGACGACGTCGACGCCGTCCCGGCGGGCCAGGGGCAGCGGTCTGCTCATGGTGGCGCCGAGGTCGTCGAACAGGTAGGGCACGGGGCGCAGCGGCCGGTCCAGGCCGAGGAAGAAGTCGTCCCAGTGCGCCAGGACGACCCGCCCGGCCCCGGTCCCGGCCACGTCCCAGTATGTGTGGAGGAACTCCGCGGGCTGCTTGCCCGGCGCACCGCCCCCCAGGCGGACGACCTCGCCCGGCGCGTGCACCGACGACGAGGGACCTCCGTCGCCTTCGCGGGCGGACCGTCTTCACGAGCGGGCCGTCTTCACGGCTGGACCGTCTTCACGAGCGGACCGGCTTCACGGCTGGACCGTCTTCACGAGCGGGCCGGCTTCACGGCTGGACGGCAGCGGCCCCCGGCACGTCCCGGACGAGCCGATGGACGGTACACCTCGTCAGGTGGGCGTCCGGCGGCAGGGGAAGGGCGAGGCCCCGGGGCGGAGGGGTGTCCGGCCCGGGGCCTGCCCGTGGGTCAGCTCGGGCGGGGCAGTTGTTTGGCGATGAAGAGGCCCTGGGCCGTCACGCACTCGCGGCCGCCGGCGGAGATGGACCCGATCGTCTGGATCTTCTTGCCGTCCACGGAGATCTGGCGGCCGGTGACGGTCAGGGGTTCGAACAGGGGGGTGGGGCGCAGGTAGCGCAGGGTGAGTTCGGCGGTCATCCCCGACAGGCCCGCCCAGTGGTTGGCGACGCCGAGGGTGTGGTCGAGCAGCAGCGCCGACACGCCGCCGTGCACGCAGCGGGGCGGGCCCTGGTAGGGGAACCCGAGGGTGACCGTGCCCTGGACGGAGCCGTCCTCCCGGCCGGCGAGCGTCAGGGGCGGGGCGATGGCGTTCTCGGGGCCGGTGACGGGGTCGTGCCGGGTGATGCCGCTGCCCTGCCACATGGTGACCAGACGGTCCTCCGGGCCGGGGGCCCGTTCGGTGAGCTGGTCGGCGAGGGCGTCGAGCTGCTTGGCCACGTCCGCCATGTCGGTGTCGGTGTGGTCGCCGGCTCTCAGCAGGGCGTCGATCAGTCTGCGCGCGGCGGCGGCCGCCGCGTCGACGCCCTCGTCGCGGGCGGTGGAGACCAGGGCCTCGGGCCGTGCGACGGGCTCGGAGGGCACGGGAGTGTGGTGTTCGGCGGTCATGCGGTGATCCTCGCCGTCGCGTGGGTGAGTACCGGGGCGTCGTCGCGGTCCGGGCAGGTGGCGTGCAGCAGGAGGCGGTCGCCGTCGCGCCACAGGGCGGTGCGGATGGTCTCGCCGGGGAAGAGGACGCCCGCGAACCGCACGGACAGTTCCGTCAGCCTGGTGGCGTCGCCGTCGAGCAGGCCGCCGACGAGGGCCTTGGCGAGAAGGCCGTAGGAGGCGAGGCCGTGCAGGACGGGCCGGTCGAAGCCGGCCAACCGCGCGAACCCGGGGTCGGCGTGCAGGGGGTTGAGGTCGCCGTTGAGGCGGTAGAGCAGCGCCTGCTGGGGCGTGGTCGGGGTGTCGAGCACGGCGTCGGGCGCGCGGTCGGGCACGGACCGTTCGGTCTGCGGGCCGGGCTCTCCGCCGAAGCCGCCCGCGCCGCGGGCCCAGATCTGCATCCTGCTGGTCCACAGCGGCTCGCCGTCGGGGCCGGTCGCGGTGGACTCCCGTACGATCACGGCCGCCTTGCCCTTGTCCCACACCTCGGCGACGCGGGAGGAGAGCGTGGCCGAGCCGGCCGTCGGCAGGGGGCGGTGGACCTTCAGGTCCTGGCCGGCGTGGAGGATGCGGCGCAGGTCGATGTCGATGCCCGGCAGTTCGAAGGACGGGTCGGGGTCGGTGCCGGTGGAGACGCCGGTGCCGGCGACCATCGCGAAGGTGGGCAGCACCGTCAGGCCGCGCTCGTAGGTGAGGTGGAGTTCGGGGCCGAGGGCGGTGTCCGCGCCGGCGCCCAGGCTCAGGTGGTAGAGGAGGACGTCCCGCGTGGTCCAGCTGATCTCCTGGACGGCCGGGGGCGCGCCGAGCGCCTTGTCGCGGTCGATCGTCATGCGCGGGCCTTCTCTCCGGAGGTGCTGGGGGCGGGCGCGGGGTCTCGGGGCAGGCCCAGCATGCGTTCGCCGATGATGTTCAGCTGGACCTCCGTCGTGCCGCCCGCGATGGACATGCAGCGGGAGTTGAGGAACCACCAGGTGGGGTCCTGGCGGGGGCCCTCGCCGGTGAGGGAGGCGTCGCCGAGCCAGTCCATGGCGGTCTCCCACACCTGCTGGACGTGTTCGACGCCGATCAGTTTGGCGATGCTGGCCTCGGCTCCGGGCTGCTGCCCGGACACCGAGCGCAGTGTGGTGCGCAGGCCCAGCAGTCCGCCGCACTGGGCGTCGCAGAGGATGCCGCCGAGGGTGGTGAGCCGTTCGTCGTCCATGTCCTCGGGTGCCGAGGCCGCGAGGTCGAGCAGGGCCTCGCCGCCGGTGCCGAGCGAGGAGTCGTGGGAGAGGGCGACGCGTTCGTTGGCCAGGGTGGTGCGGCTCAGCCGCCATCCGTCGCCGGGCGCGCCGACGAGCATGGCGTCGGGAACGAACACGTCGTCGAGGAACACCTCGTTGAACTCGGCCTCGCCGGTGATCTGCCGCAGGGGGCGGATGTCGATGCCGGGGGCGCTCATGTCGAGCAGGAAGTACGACAGGCCCTTGTGCTTGGGCGCGTCGGGGTCGGTGCGGGCGAGCAGGATGCCCCAGTCGGCGTCGTGGGCCATGGAGGTCCACACCTTCTGGCCGCTGATCCGCCAGCCGCCGTCGGTTTTGACCGCGCGGGTGGACAGGCCGGCCAGGTCCGATCCGGCGCCGGGCTCGCTGAACAGCTGGCACCAGGTGATCTCGCCGCGCAGGCTCGGCCTGAGGAACCGTTCGCGCTGCTCGTCGTCGCCGTGCGCGACGAGGGTCGGCACCACCCAGCCCCCGATGACCATGTCCACGGGCTTGAGTCCGGCCGCGCGCATCTCCTCGGCGATGACGAGCTGGGTGACGGCGTCGGCGCCCTTGCCCCAGGGGGCGGGCAGGTGCGGGGCGGTGTAGCCGCGGTCGGCGAGGAAGGCGGGCCGCTCGGCGCCGTCCACGGCGGCGGCCTCGCCGAGTTCGGCGCGGATCCCCTCGCGTACGGCCTCGGCGGCGGGCGGCAGTTCGACGCCGAGGCGGCGGCGGGCGCCGTCCAGCGTTAGCCCGGCGACGCGGCGGCGCCAGGCGGCGGCCGGGCCGAGCGCGATGCGCAGGGTCTGGGCCCGGCGCAGGTACAGGTGGGCGTCGTGCTCCCAGGTGAAGCCGATGCCGCCGAGCACCTGGACGCAGTCCTTGGCGTCGGCGAAGCCGGCGTCGACGGCGGTGGCCGCGGCGACGGCGGCGGCCAGCGACGCCTCGCGGGGGTCCTCGACGGCGCCGGGGTCGGCGGCGCGGGCCGCGTCCCAGGCGCAGGCACGGGCCTGCTCGGCCCGGGCGAGCATCCGCGCGCAGCGGTGCTTGACGCCCTGGAACTGGCCGATGGGGCGGCCGAACTGTTCGCGGACCCGGGCGTAGTCGGCCGCGGTGGCGACGGCCCAGTCGGCGATGCCGGAGGCCTCGGCGGCGAACAGCGTCGCGGCCAGGTCGAGCGGCAGCCGCGGGTCGAGGGACAGGACGTCGCCGGCGGGCACCGTCACCGCGTCGGCGCGCACCCGGGACGAGCGGCGGGTGAGGTCGTGGCCGCGGTGGTGGACGGCCGCCACGGTGGCGCGCGGGACCACGACCCACGCGGTGGCGTCACCGTCCGCCGCGGGCAGCACGAGGACGTCGGCCGTGTGGCCGCCGATGACGAGGCCGGACTCGCCGGACAGGGAGATCCCGCCGTCGTCCCGGCGGGTCAGGGCGAGGGTGCCCGGGCGCAGTCCCAGGGCGCCGACGACGGTGCCGTCGGCCAGGCCCGGCAGGTATTTCGGGTGTGCGGCCCGGTTCAGGACCGCGGCGGCGAGGGTGGTCGGCAGGAACGGGCCGGGAGCGACCGCTCGGCCCAGTTCTTCGGTGACGACGGCGAGTTCGACCAGTCCGTAGCCCGCTCCGCCCACCTCCTCGGGCAGGTGGAGGCCGAGCAGGCCCTGTTCGGCGAGCGCCCGCCAGTACGGCGGCAGCGTCTCGTCCTCGGCGTCGACCGCCTTGCGGACGACGTCCGGGGTGATGTGCCTCGCGGCGAAGGCGCGTACGGAGTCGCGCAGGTCGCGGTGCTCCTCGGTCAGCCCGATGGTCATGGTGTCTCAGATCCGTTCGATGATGGTCGCCGTCGAGTGCGCGCCGCCCGCGCACATGGTGATCAGCGCGGTGGACTTGTCGGCGCGCTCCATCTCGTACAGCGCCTGGGTGATCAGCCGGGCGCCGGTGGAGCCCACCGCGTGGCCGAGCGCGATCGCACCGCCGTTGACGTTCACCTTGTCCATGTCGGCCTGGTGGACCTGGGCCCAGGACAGCACCACCGAGGCGAACGCCTCGTTGATCTCGACGAGGTCGATGTCGTCCAGTGTCATGCCGGCCCTGCGCAGGACGTCACGGGTCGCCTCGACGGGCCCGTCGAGGTGGTAGTAGGGGTCGGAGCCGACCATGGTGGAGGCGACGATCCGGGCGCGTCCGCGCAGCGAGAGGCGGTCGGCGCTCTCCCGGCTCATCAGGAGGACGGCGGCGGCGCCGTCGCTGATCTGCGAGGAGTTGCCGGCGGTGTGGACGCCGTCGGGGATCACCGGCTTCAGTCCGGCGAGCCCTTCGGCGGTGGTGTCCCTGAGGCCCTGGTCGCGGGAGACGACGGCGCGCTCGCCGGTGGGGCCCTCCTTGCCCATCACCGGGGCGTCGACGTCGAGGATCTGGCCCGCGAAGCGGTCCTCGGCCCAGGCGCGGGCGGCCTTGCGCTGGGAGGCGAGGCCGAGGGCGTCGGCGTCGGCGCGGGTGATGCCGCGCTTGCGCGCGATCCGCTCGGCGGCGGTGAACTGGTCCGGCATGTCCAGCGACCAGCTCTCCGGCACCGGCACTCCGGTGCCGGGTGTCTGCGCCTGGCCGAGGAAGACCCGGCTCATCGACTCCACGCCGCAGCCGATGCCCACGTCGATGGCGCCCGCGGCGATCAGTCCGTGGATCAGGTGCACGGCCTGCTGGGAGGAGCCGCAGGCGCAGTCGATCGAGGTGCAGGCGGTGGTGTGCGGAAGTCCGCCGTGCAGCCAGGCGGTGCGGGTCACGTTGTTGGACTGCTCGCCGGCCTGGGTGACACACCCTCCGACGACCTGGTCGACCAGGTCCGGTGCGACGCCCGCGCGTTCGAGCAGGCCCTTTTGTGCCAGGCCCAGCAGTTCGGCCGGGTGCAGACCCGACAGGACACCGCGACGCCGGCCGACCGGCGTGCGCGCGGCTTCGACTATGACGGCCTCGGCCATGGTTCTCCGTAGGTGTGAGGGCGGCCCGCGAGGGCCGGGGCGGTTGCGTCCCAACAGAACTAGAATTCATTCTGGATCGAGGCAAGCGGCGGTCCCACTGAGTGGATCGCGCCCCGCGCCCCCGCCGCCCTCGCCCCACGGCGAGCCAGGGCGCTCAGACCCGGTCGGGTCCGCGCAGGACCACCTCGGCGCCGCCGTCGACGTACAGCACCTGGCCGGTCACGTGGGTGTTCTCCTCGCTGGTCAGCCAGCGCAGGGCCCGCGCGACCACCTCCGGCTCGGCGTGGCCGTTCAGCGGCATCGGCACGGCCTGCTCGACGATCCTGCGCTGTTCCTCCGTCACGGCGACGGCGGCGTGCATCGGCGTCAGCACCACGCCGGGGCCCACGGCGTTCAGCGGGATGCCCGCGCCGGCCCACTCGTCGGTGACGCTCACACGGCGCAGCCAGCGGGCCAGGGCGTTCTTGGAGGCCGGATAGAGGGCGCCGCCCGCGCCCTCGTCCGCGACGGCGGCGGCCACCGCGAGCGCGGCGGGCTCGTCGCCGGCGAGGCAGGCCTCGACGACCTCGGGGGCCACGTCCTTGGTCCCGACGATGGAACCGACGAACGCGGCGCGGGGCGCCCGGGCGCGCGCCAGGGCCGGCCTGAGGCCCTCCAGCAGCTCGGTGACGCCGAAGTAGTTGACGGCGATCGTGGCCGGCACCCGCGCCGAGATGCCGGCACAGGCGATCACGGCGTCGAGGACGCCCCCGGTGCGCTCCAGGACGGCTCGGACGGCCTCCCGCCGCCCCACGGGGGTGCCGAGGTCCGCGCGGACGTCGGCGTTCTCCAGGTCGACGCCGATCACGTCGTCCCCCTGGGCGCGGAGCATGTCGGCGAGTGCCTTGCCGATGCCCGAGGCCGCTCCGGTGACGGCGACCCCGCGCGGTGCGGATGAGGTGGTCATGGTGATCGTTCCCTTCTTTCGGCGGGCACGTGTCACCGGCCACTCAGGCGCACGTCCTGATCGCCGGGCACGCGCCCGTGTGGTCGATCGGCAAAGGTCCCGTTCGTCGGGCGCGCGCCCGGCTGTCGGGCACGCGCCCCCAGGTCGGAGGCGCGTGCCAGGGCCGGTACGCTCACGGCCCCGGGCGCACGCCCCCGTCGCGGGCACATGTCCCCGGTGCCGGACACATGTTGCCGGTGCCGGACACATGTCCGGCACCGGCTACGCCCAGCCGCTCACACCTCACAGCCGGTCGCGCGCCGGCCGTCGGGAGTACGCCCCCGTCGCCGGACGCACGTCGGCCCCGGGCGGGTCGCCGCCCGGGGCAGGGGTCAGATGTGGGAGCCGCCGTCGGCCCGGATCTCCGCGCCCGTGAGGTAGCCGGCGTCCGGTGAGGCGGCGAAGGCGATGACGCCCGCGATCTGTTCCGGGCCGGCCGCGCCGAACGGCGCGCGGATGCGCTGGTAGTAGCTGGTGTCGAGGTCCGACGGCAGCATGTCGGGCCGTGCGGTCAGGGGCGTGGCGACGGTGCCGGGCGAGACGGGCACGACGCGGATGCGGCGGTGCGCCACCTCGGAGGCCAGGCACAGGGAGAACGCGAGCACCGCGCCCTTGGAGGCTGAGTAGGCGCTCATGTACGGGTTCCCGTGGGTGGCGGAGGACGAGGCGACGTTGACGATGACGCCCTCGCCGTCGGGCAGGTGGCGCAGCGCCTCGCGGCAGAACAGCGCCGTCCCGACGACGTTGACGGAGAACAGGTGTCGCAGGTCCTCGGCGGTCAGCCGGTCGATGGGCGTGGTGCGGTGCACGCCCGCGACGTTGACCAGGACGTCGATGCCGCCCAGTTCCCGTGCGGCGCACGCCACGGCGTCGACGACGGCGCTCTCGTCACAGACGTCGGCGACGTGGGTGTGCAGTCGTCCGGGCCCCGGCGGGAGGCTGTCGGCGGTCTCCCGCAGGCCGCTCCCGGACAGGTCGACGCCGAAGACGGCGGCGCCCTCCGCGGCCAGTCGCAGCGCGGTGGCGCGGCCGATGCCGGACGCGGCGCCGGTGAGCAGGACGTTGACACCTTCGAAGCGGTTCATCACGGCCCTTCGCGTGAGCGTGCCGGGGGCGCGGGCCCTCGGGGATCCTGAACGGTGGGGGGCCCGGCGCGCTCAGGGCCGGGCCGGGCCGGCGGCGGCCCGGCCCGCCCTGCGGCCGAAGAAGGTGCCGTCGCCCAGCGACGTGCCGCTGACGTAGCCCTGGCCGTGGATGCCGGAGGTGGCCCGTCCGGCCGCGTACAGGCCGGGGACGGGTGCGCCGGAGACGTCCAGCACGGCACCGTCGACGGTGGTGCGCAGCCCGCCCAGGGTGAACCCGGCCGCGCCCGTCCCGGCGCCCGCGCTGTCCCGGTCGCCGGTGTGGAAGCCGAGTCGCGGGTCGAGGGCGGCGAAGGGTGGCCCAAGGGGGCGCACCCAGCGGGCGTTCTTGTGGAAGTAGGGGTCCTCGCCGCGCTCGGCGTGCGTGTTGTAGGCGCCGACGGTGGTCTCCAACGCGCCCCGGGGCATGCCGAGTTCGCGTTCCAGGCCGGCCAGGTTCTCGTCGGCGTGGCTCGGGAGCACGCCCCAGCGTTCCGCCTCGGGGACGGACTCGTAGCCCTCCTGGTCGACGATCACCCAGTAGGGTCCCGGCTGGGTCAGCACCGCCGCCGTGCTGAACAGCCCTGGATAGACGTCCTCGTTGATGAAGCGCTGGCCGAGCGCGTTGACGAGCAGGCCGCGCACGGCCAGGGCGGGCAGCGCGGTCATCGCGATCTCGGCCGCCGACATGCGCCGGGTGGCCGCGCCGACCGCGCAGGCCATCCGGATCCCGCTGCCGTCGTCCAGGCCGTCGCTGACCTTGCCGAGGCCGAGCAGGGCGTGCGCGTGGTCGGCGAGCATCTCCTCGTTGTCGACGAACCCGCCGGTGGTCAGGACGACGCCGCGGCGGGCGCGGAAGGCCAGCTCCTGTCCGTAGCGGCGGGCGGTGACACCGGTGATCCGGCCGTCGTCGCCGGTGATCAGGGCGGTGGCCAAGGTGTCGGTGCGGGTCGCGGCGCCGGCCGCGCGGGCGGCCGCGACCAGCTTCTCCATCAGCAGCCCGCCGCCGAAGTGGCCGACGGCGGGGCGGTGGCCGCGCGGCACCGGCCGGGCGAGGGTGTCGTAGGGCCAGGCGTTCTCGCCCAGCCACATCAGGCCGTCGTCGGTGGGCGGCATCCAGGTCGGGGCGTCCCACAGGGTGTGCTGGAAGGGGACTCCCCGGTCGACGAACCACTGGAAGTGCTCGGTGCTGCCGTCGCAGTAGGCGCGCAGCTTCTCCTCGTCGGTGTGCGGGCCGAGGGCCGCCGACAGATAGGCGAACATGTCGTCGGCGGTGTCCTCGAAGCCGCAGGCGGCCTGTACCGGGGTGCCTCCGCCGAGGTACAGCTCGCCGCCGGACAGCGCCGAGGAGCCGCCCGGTCCCCCGGCGCGTTCCAGCACCAGGACCTCCGCGCCCGCCGAGGCCGCCTCGAAGGCGGCCGCGGCGCCCGCGCACCCGAAGCCGACGACGAGGACGTCGGCTTCGGCGTCGTAGTGGGTGACGGACGAGGCGCGCACCGGGGTCACGGGCCGGGGCGGGGTCATGCGTCCTTCCCGGGCGGCAGGAACGCCGCGAGCGGCTGGGAGCCGGACCAGTCGTGGCCCCAGTAGCTGTCGGCGGTGATCTCCTCGGCGGTGTAGTGGGTCTCGTCGACGAGCAGGCCGTCGGTGCCGTACTCCAGGTCCCAGCCGCCCGGCGCCCGGACGTAGAAGGAGACCATCTTGTCGTTGGTGTGGCGGCCGAGGGTGGAGGAGAGCGGGAAGCCGAGGCGGCCGACGTTGTCCAGGGCGCGGCCCACCGCGTCCAGGGTGTCGACCTCGACCATGAGGTGGACCAGGCCGGGGGCCTCGCCGTGCGGCGCCGGACACAGGGCGAGGCTGTGATGGCGCTGGTTGACGCCCATGAACCGCACCCGGCGCGGCGGGGCGTCCGGTGACTGGACGCTCAGCTTGGTCGCGCCGCGCGGCAGGAAGCCGAGCACCTCGGTGTAGAAGGCGACGGTCTCGTCCATGCGGGTGGTGGGCAGGACGACGTGGCCCATGCCCTGGGCGCCGGTGACGAAGCGCTGCCCGAGGCCGGTGAGGACGGGGCTGTGGTCGAGGACCGGGCCGAAGAAGACCTCGACCCGGACGCCGGCGGGGTCCTCGAAGGCGATGGCCCGCTCCACCGCGAGCGCGTCCGCCTCCTGCCAGGTCAGTTCCTCGACCGGGGTGCCGGACGCCTCGACGGCGCGGGCGACCTCGGCCAGCGCGAACTGGTCGCGGACCTCCCAGCCGACGGCCTCGGCCCGGTCGGTGTCGCCGGGCAGGACGACCAGCCGTGCCTGGCGTTCGTCCATCCTGAGGTAGAGGCCGTCGGGGTCCGGCCCGGACCCCTCGGCGAAACCGAGGGCGTCCACGGTGAGTTCGCGCCAGCGGGCGACGTCCCGGGTGCGGACGCGCAGATAACCGAGTCCTCGGACGTGCGTCATCTTTCTTCCTCCCGTCCTTGCTGCCTGTGGTGGTCCCGCCGGTGTCAGATCATCGAGCGCATCGGCCCCTGCGGGGGCTCCACGCCGATCTGGGTCAGCGCCGCGACGTGGAAGACCGCCCCGGTGACGTGGATGGCGTGCGCGAGACCGGTGTGGGCGTCGCGCCAGAAGCGCTGGATGGGGTTGCTCATCCGCATGGCGTTGCCGCCGGAGCGTGCGACGATCTCGTCGACCGCGCGCACGGCCCGCCAGGCGGCACCGGCCTGGGTGCGGCGGCCCACGGCCCGCCGGTCGAAGCTGATCCGCTCGCCGGCCGCCACCATGTCGTACAGGCTGCTGACGTTGTCGAGCAGGGCGGCGCGGGAGGCGGCGATCTCGGCGGCGGCCTCGCTGACCGCGTACATGACGTACGGGTCGTCGCGGGAGGCGGTGCCGGTGATCTGCACGCGGTCGCGCTGGTAGGCGAGGTGGTGGGCGAGGGCGCCCTCGCAGATGCCGATCACGGCGGAGGTGATGCCGAGCGGGAAGGCCGCGGAGAACGGCAGCCGGTACGTCGGGTTGGTCAGGCCGGCCTCGTCGGCGAGGCTGCCGTCGACGACCTTGTTGTAGTCGATGACCCGGTGGTCCGGTACGAAGGCGTCCTTGACGACGATGTCCTTGCTGCCGGTGCCGCGCAGGCCGACCACGTCCCAGGAGTCGGGGACGATCTCGTAGTCGGAGCGGGGCAGGATCACGTGGACGGAGCGCGGCGGGCTCAGCCGCTCGCCCTTCTCGTCGGCGAGGAACGCGCCGAGGAAGATCCAGTCGCAGTGGTCGGTGCCGGACGAGAACTGCCAGTGCCCGTTGAAGACGTAGCCGCCGTCGACGGGGCGCAGCAGGCCCATCGGGGCGTACGGGGAGGCGATCCAGGTGTCCTGGTCCTCACCCCAGACCTCCTCCTGGACCCGGGAGTCGGCCATCGCCATCTCCCAGGGGTGGACGCCGACGACGCCGGTGACCCAGCCGGTCGAGCCGTCGCAGGAGGCGATCTTCATGACGGTCTCGGCGAACTCGCGCGGGTGCAGTTCGAGGCCGCCGTACTTCTTCGGCTGGAGCATCCGGATGGCTCCGGTCTCCCGCAGCACCTTGGCCGTCTGGTCGTCCAGCCGGCCGAGGGATTCGTTGGCGGGCCCCAGGGCGCGGATCTCCTCCGCGCGTTCGACGACGGCGTCGAGTACCGGATTGGCCATGGTCGCTCTCACTTCCCCGCGGGCGTCGGCCCGGTCGTGTCCTTGGCCGCGGCGGCCCGCTCGGCGAGCCCGACGGCGATTTCGATGAGCTGGTCCTCCTGGCCGCCGACGAGCTTGCGCCGTCCGGCCTCCAGGAGGATGTCGGTGCCGGAGACGCCGTACTTGGCGGCCTGCCGGCCGGCGTGCGCGAGGAAGCTGGAGTAGACGCCCGCGTAGCCCATGGTCAGCGACATCCGGTCGAGCAGGCGGTCGCCGCCCATGATGGGCAGCACGACGTCCTCGGCGGCGTCGATGATCTTCGGGGTGTCGACGCCGGTGCGGATGCCGAGCTTCTCGGCGACGGCCACGAACGCCTCGACGGGGGTGTTGCCCGCGCCCGCGCCGAAGCGGCGGGTGGAGCCGTCGATCTGCAGGGCGCCGGCCCGGACGGCGTACACCGAGTTGGCGACGCCGAGTCCCAGGTTCTCGTGGCCGTGGAAGCCGACCTGGGCGTCGTCGCCGAGTTCGGCGACGAGCGCGGCGACGCGGTCCCCGACGCCTTCGAGGACGAGCGCGCCGGCGGAGTCCACGACGTACACGCACTGGCAGCCGGCGTCGGCCATGATGCGGGCCTGGCGGGCCAGGGCCTCGGGCGGGGTGCTGTGCGCCATCATCAGGAAGCCGACGGTCTCCAGGCCCAGTTCGCGGGCGAGCCCGAAGTGCTGGACGGAGATGTCGGCCTCGGTGCAGTGGGTGGCGATACGGCAGATGGCGGCGCCGTTGTCGGCGGCCTCGCGGATGTCGTCCTGGATGCCGAGTCCGGGCAGCATCAGGAAGGCGATCCTCGCCTGCCGGGCGGTCTTCACCGCCTCCTTGATGAGTTCCTGCTCGGGGGTGCGGCTGAAGCCGTAGTTGAACGAGGACCCGCCCAGGCCGTCGCCGTGGGTGACCTCGATGACGGGAACCCCGGCGTCGTCGAGGGCGGACACGATGGCCCGTACGTCCTCGACGGTGAACTGGTGCTGCTTGGCGTGCGAGCCGTCCCGCAACGAGGAGTCGGTGACGCGGATGTCGAGGTCTGCGCTGAAGGGCATGACGGAGGGACTCCTTGGTGGTCAGGACGCGGTGCGCCGGGCGATGATCCGCTGGGCGAAGCCCTCACCGACCTTGGTGGCGGCGGCGGTCATGATGTCGAGGTTCCCGGAGTACGGCGGCAGGAAGTCGCCCGCGCCCTCCACCTCCAGGAAGACCGCGACCCGGGCGAGGCCACCGCTGACGGTGTCGGGCTCGTCGAACTGCGGCTCGGCGCGCAGCCGGTAGCCGGGCACGTACGAGGCGACCTGGCGTGCCACCTCGTGGACGGACTCGGTGATCGCGGCGCGGTCGGCGTCGGCGGGGATGGCGCAGAACACGGTGTCCCGCATCAGCATGGGCGGTTCGGCCGGGTTGAGGATGATGATGGCCTTGCCGCGGGCGGCGCCGCCGATGGTCTCGATGCCCCGGCTGGTGGTGAGGGTGAACTCGTCGATGTTGGCGCGGGTGCCGGGCCCGGCGGACGGCGAGGCGACGCTGGCCACGATCTCCGCGTAGGCCACCTCGGTGACCCGGGAGACGGCGTGCACCATGGGGATGGTGGCCTGTCCGCCGCAGGTGATGAGGCTGACGTTGGGCGCGTCCAGGTGTTCGCCGAGGTTGACGGCGGGGACGACGGCCGGGCCGAGCGCGGCAGGGGTGAGGTCGATGGCCTGGATGCCGAGTTCGGCGTACTTGGGGGCGTTGACCTTGTGCACGTAGGCGGAGGTCGCCTCGAAGACCAGGTCGGGCCGGTCGTCCCGGGCGAGCAGCGCGTCCACGCCGTCGGCGCTCGCCGTCAGGCCTTCCTCGGCGGCACGCCCCAGACCGGGGCTCTGCGGGTCGATGCCGATCATCCAGCGTGGCTCGATCGTCTCGGACCGGAGCAGTTTGTACATCAGGTCGGTGCCGATGTTTCCGGAGCCGACGATCGCGGCGGTCGCCTTGGTCACAGTTCGAACCTCATCCGAATCGAGGGGTCGCGGGGGTCGTGGAGTCGCGGGGCGGCGCGGGGCGGCGCCGGGGGGCGAGGGTGCGGGCGCCGCGGGGGGCGCGCTCCCCAACGTGTCAGCGCGGCGGCCCGGCCCGCCCGGCCCCTCCCGCTGAGCGGGAGTCGCCGGGCGGGCCCGGTCCTCTCATCCGTCGTAGGTGATCCGGACGCGCTCGCTGAGCGGGAGCGCCTGGCAGGCCAGGACGTATCCGTCGGCGACGTCGCGCTCCTGAAGCACCTCGTTGCGTTCCATCGCCACCTCGCCCTCGACGAGCAGGCAGGTGCAGGCGCTGCAGTTGCCCTCGCGGCAGGAGTACGGCGCGTCCAGCCCGGCGGCGAGGAGGGCGTCGAGCAGCCTGCTCCCGGCCGGCCAGGGGACGGTCCTGGTGGCGCCGTCCAGCTCCACCTCGACCTCGCCGGCCGGGCCGGAGTCCTCGCCGGGTGTCTCGGGAGCCGCGAACGGGTCCCCGGTCAGGGAGGAGAACCGTTCGACGCGCACCCGCCCGGCCGGCGTGCCCAGGCCGGTGAGGGTGGCGGTGGCGAGGTCCATGAAGGGGCCGGGTCCGCAGACGAACGCCTGACGGCCGGCGTAGGGCCGGGTCAGGGCCCGCAGCGCGGGTCCGGTGGGCAGGCCCTGCACCGACTCCAGCCAGTGGAGCACCGTCAGCCGGTCGCCGAACTCCTCGGCCAGCGCGACCAGTTCGTCGCGGAAGATCACGGAGCGTTCGTCGCGGTTGGCGTAGACGAGGGTGACGGACCCGGTGCCGGCGTGCAGACAGGACTTGAGGATCGACATCACGGGTGTGATCCCGCTGCCCGCCGCGAGGAGGAGGAGGTCCTCGTCGAGTGTGTCGGGTGTGAAGGTGCCGGCGGGCCGCAGGACCTCGAGTGTGTCGCCCTCCACGACGTGGTCGCAGATCCAGTTGGAGCCGTAGCCGTCCACCGTGCGCTTCACGGTGATCCTCAGCTTCTCGTCGCGCTGCGGGGAGCTGCACAGCGAGTAGCAGCGGGCGGCGCCTCCGGGGCGTTCGGAGGGCACGCGGACGGTCAGGAACTGGCCGGGCCGGTAGCTGAACCGGTCCTTGGGCGCGTCGATCGGTTCGAGCACCAGGGAGTGCGCGTCGGGGGTCTCGCGGACCACCTCGACCACACGGACCGTGAAGGGGGTGTTTCGCCCCATGGGTTCCTCCGTCTTCCTTGCCGAAGCGGTCAGGCCCGGCCGGCGCCGCCGCGGCGGGCGGCGTGCCGGGCGGCGAGGTAGCCGAAGACGATGGACGGGCCGATGGTGGCGCCCGGCCCGGCGTACTCGTTGGCCATGACGGACGCGGAGGTGTTGCCGGTGGCGTACAGGCCCTCGACGTGGCCGCCGTCCTCGCGCAGGACCCTGCTGTGCTCGTCGCAGACCAGGCCGCCCTTGGTGCCGAGGTCGCCCACGTCGATGCGCACGGCGTAGTAGGGGGCCTTGTCGATCACGTCGAGGTTGGGGTTGGGCAGCGTGGGGTCGCCGTAGTAGCGGTCGTAGGCGCTGTCGCCGCGGCCGAAGTCGGCGTCCTTGCCGGAACGGGCGAAGCCGTTGAACCGTTCGACGGTCGCGGTCAGTACCTGCTCCGGGACGTCGATGGCGCGGGCGAGTTCGGCTATGGTGCCGGCCCGGTGGACGAGCCCGGCGTCGTAGAACCCGCGGGGGAAGGGCATCCCGGGCAGGACCTGTGCGAACGGGTAGCGGGCCCGGGCCTTGGCGTCCATCACGAACCAGGCCGGCACGTGCTTGCCCGCAAGCTGGTCGTGGACGAAGTTCGTGTACGGCGAGGACTCGTTGGTGAAGCGCCTGCCGTTGGCGGAGACGATCAGCGACGGCGGGATGCAGCGCTCGGAGACGAGGGGGATGGTCACGCCCTTGGGATGGCGCACCGACGGCATCCACCAGGCGTCGTCCATGAAGTCCACGGCCGCGCCGAGTTCCAGTCCGGCGAGGATTCCGTCGCCGACGTTCTCCTGCGCTCCGGCGCTGAAGTCCTCCTTGCCGCCGTCCGGTAGGTACTGCTCGCGCATGCCCTGGTTGTGGTCGAAGCCGCCGGTGGCGAGCAGGACGCCGTACCGGGCGCCGACGCGCACGCTCCTCCCTTCGCGTTCGACGACTACGCCGGTGACCCGGCCGCTGTCGTCGGTGACGAGGGAGGTCATCGGGGAGCGCAGCCACAGGGGGACGCCGGCGTCCTTGAGGGCCATGCGCATCCGGGCCACCAGGGCGCGCCCGCCGGTGGACATGTGCCGGCGGCGGATCACGTTGGAGGAGACCCGCCAGGCGGCGACCACGGAGGCCCAGCGTCCGCGCCAGGTCCGCTTGACCATGGCGAGGTCGTGGTAGTCCTTGCCGGTGACCCACAGGCCGAGGGGGCCCTTGAGGCTGTTGGGCCGCTGGTACTTCTCGTCCTCGCCGAGCTTGCGGGTGTCGAACGGGACCGCCTCGACGGACCGGCCCATGGGGCGGCCCCCGTCGTACTCGGGGTGGTAGTCGGAGTAGCCCTTGGTCCAGGTGAAGCGCATCCACTTGCTGCGGCCGAGCAGTTCCATGGCGGCCGGCCCGTGGTCGACGTAGGCGTCGAGCCGGGCGGCCGGGACCCGGCCCTCGGTGAGCAGGTCGAGGTAGCGGCGGACGGAGTCCCGGCTGTCGTCGTGGCCCTTGGCGCGCAGGGTCGGGTTGTTGGGGATCCAGATGCCGCCGCCGGAGATGCCGGTGGTGCCGCCGTACATGGCGCCCTTCTCGACCACGACGGTGGACAGTCCGGCGTCGGCGGCGGTCAGCGCGGCGGTCATGCCGCCTCCGCCGCTGCCGACGACGACGAAGTCGAACTCCTGCTCCCAGGCGGGGGTGGGGGTGCCGGTCATGCCGACTCCTTGCGGGTCAAGAAGGCCAGTACGACGTTCTCCCAGGCCGCCTTCTGCTCGATCATCACCCAGTGACCGCAGTCGGGGAACACGTGCAGTTCGGCGTCGGGAATGGTGCGCATCGGCACGATGGACATGTCGACGGGGCTCACGCGGTCGTCGCGGCCCCAGGTGATCAGGGTCTTGGGCTTGAGCCTGTGCAGCATCGCCCAGTACGGCGCCTCCTCGGAGGCGGCCGCGGCGGCGGCGCGGGCGGCGAAGGCGGCGCTGCCGTACATCTTGCGGGCGTTGGCGAGGGCTTCGGGGTCGTTGGCCAGCTGCCAGCGTTCCTCGACGAGTTCCTCGGTGACCAGGCTCTGGTCGTACACCATGGAGCGCAGCCAGCGGATCAGGCCCTCGCGGGTGGGGTCGTCGGTGAACTCCGTCAGGAGCCTGATGCCCTCGCCCGGGCCGGGGCTGTGGAGGTTGCGGCCGATGCCGCCGATCGTCACGAGCCTGCGGATCCGGTCGGGGTGGCTGAGCGCGTACTGGGTGCCGACGATGCCGCCCATGGAGTTGCCGATGACGTCGACCCGGTCGAGGCCGAGGGCGTCGAGGAAGCGGCCGAGGGCGGCCGGGGCGGTGGCCATGGGGTGTCCGTCGACGGGGTCGCTGACGCCGAACCCGGGCATCTCCAGGACCAGGCAGCGGAAGTGCTCGGCGAACGTGGCGAGGTTGCCCCGGTAGTTGCGCCAGCCGGTGACGCCGGGACCGGAGCCGTGCAGCATCACCAGCGGCGGCCCGTCGCCGGCCTCGTGGTAGCGCAGTACGCCCCGGTCGGTGGCGATCTCCCGCGCGGTGGACTCGTGGCTCAGCTCCGTCATCGTCCCTGCCTTCGCCGTCCCTGTGGTCACGCCCGGAACGTAGCCAGCGCCGAGGGGGCGCCGTCACGACCGTCCCGATCAGCGGGACTCACCGGTGGCGGGGGCCGGGCCTCGGCGGGGCCGGTCGGCGCCCGGGGCCGGGTTCCACTCATCGGGAACGCCTCTCGCCGCCGTCCGGCGCGGCCCTACCGTCGGTCTCCGCCCGATCCCGAAGCACGACACCGTGCCGTCCGACGTCGAGGGGAACCGATGACAGGCGATTCACTGACCGCACCCGACACGTGTGCCGGCACGGAGCCCACACCTGCTCTCATGCGCCGCGCCATGGGGGCGTTCGCCACCGGGGTGACCGTCGTCACCGGGCTGGACGCCGCCGGCGAGCCGGTCGGCTTCGCCTGCCAGTCCTTCGCGTCCGTCTCGCTCGAACCACCGCTCGTGCTGTTCTGCGCGGACCACCGGGGGCGGGCCTGGCCGCACATCAGGGACTCGGGGCGGTTCTGCGTCAACGTCCTGGCCGAGGAGCAGTCCGACCTCTGCGCCCGCTTCGGCTCCAGCAGGGGCAGGAAGTACGAGGACCTCGGCTGGGACCTCTCGCGGTGGGGTACCCCCGCGCTCCGCGGCGTGCTGATGCGGGCGCACGCGGAGGTGCACGACGTGCATGTCGCCGGTGACCACGACGTGGTGATCGGGCGGGTCCTCGAACTGGAGACCGAGGACGATCAGCGGCCGATGCTCTTTTTCCGCGGGCGCTTCGGCGTCGAGCAAGAGCCGGCCACCCCTTCTCCGACGGGTTCGTTCTCCTGGGGCTGGGGCGACCACTGGGGGTGACGGTTCGGCCCGGGGCCGGTCCGGGAGCGGCCGGCGGGAGGAGCGCCCCGCGGGGGCGCGGCCTGCGGGGGCGCGGCCTGCGGGTCCGGGACCGGTCCGGGGCAGACGTCGCCTACTCGCGGCACTACAGCCAGACACGGCACTACAGCCAGTCGCCGTTCTGCCCGGTGGCGAGCAGCCGGTCCATGGTCTGCGCCGACCAGTTCCGCTCGTGGGCGTCGGCCGGGTCGGCGTGGTGGCCCCGGTCGGGGTGTTCCAGGCAGGGGAACAGCTCGCGCGAGACCTGGCGGGCGGCGTCGACCACGAGCGGTGCCACCTTCTCCAGCGGGGTCCGGACCTCACCGGCCAGCGAGAGCGCGGCCACCGGGCCCTCGGGGCCGCGGACCGCCACCGCGACACAGGCGATGCCGGGGTAGTACTCGCCGTGTTCGAACGCGAGGCCGCGGCGCTGCCTGATCCGGTTGAGCTCCTGGTGGAGGGTCGGCAGATCGGCGATGGTGCGGTGGGTCAGCCGGCCGATGGTGTCGCCCAGTCTGGCGTCGACCTCCTCCGGTTCGAGCCAGGCCAGCATCGCCTTGCCCAGCGCGGTCGCATGGGCCGGGACCCGGCCGCCGACCCACGAGGGGACGGACGCGGCGAACCGGCCGCCGGCCTTGTCGAGGTAGTGCACCTGGCCCTCGTCGAGCACGGCCAGATGGACGACAAGACCGGTGCGGATCTGAAGGTCGTGGATCCGTCCCGCGGCGGCCGCGCGGATCTCGGCGTGGGCGCCGTCGCCGCCGCCGAGCCCGAGGGCCCGGCGGCCGAGGCCGTAGCCGAACTGGGTGTGCTCCAGCCACCGGAGCCGGACGAGCTGCTCGAGGATCCGATGGGCCGTGGAGCGCGGCAGGCGGGTACGGCGCGCCACGTCCTCCAGCGACAGCCTGGTGGTACGGCCCGTGAACGCGTCCATGATCAGCGTCATTCGCTCGACCATCGACGGCGGCAGCTCCTTGCGAGCGGTCGCGTCCACAGCAGGCTCGGCATCGACAACCGTCATGGGCCCTCCAGACGAACTGAAATGAATTCTGGTTTTGGAAGTTAGCAGCGCCGGGGAGCGGTAGGAAGGGGTGTGCACCGCCTTTCCCACCGCGGCACCCACGGCTTCCCGATCAGCGGGACGGCACCGGCCCCGGCCGCCCCCCGTGCGTTACGAATCGCCTGAACGGCACGGCCATGCGGCGACGGCACGAGGAGAGACCTCCATGCGGATCGGGATCACATCACCCGTAGTGGTGCAACTGCCGGGAGCCTCCTCCCCCTGGGAGGCGGAGGCCGGCATCGAGGAACTGGGGCTGATCGCCCGGGCCGCCGACCGGCTGGGCTTCCACCACCTCACGTGCAGCGAACACGTGGCCGTCCCGCTGGACGTCGCCCGGGAACGCGGCGGCACCTACTGGGACCCGGCCGCCACCCTCGGCCACCTGTCCGCGCTGACCCGGGACATCCGACTGGTCACCCAGGTGCTCGTCCTCGGATACCACCACCCGCTGGAGATCGCCAAGCGCTACGGCACCCTCGACCGGATCAGCGGCGGCCGGGTCACCCTCGGGCTCGGGGTGGGCACCCTGCGCGAGGAGTTCGACCTGCTCGGCGCCCCCTTCGAGGACCGTGGCGCGCGCGCCGACGACGCCCTCGCGGCGCTGCGGGCCGCGCTGTCGCGACGGGTGCCGCGATACCGGGGAGAGCACTACGCCTTCGAGGACTTCGTGGTCGAACCGCACGCCGTGCAGGAGCACCTGCCGCTGTGGGTCGGCGGCCGGACCCCGAGGTCGCTGCGCAGGGCCGTCGCCCTCGCCGACGGCTGGGTGCCGTTCGGCCTCGCGCCCGACCGGCTGCGCGAGATGGTCGAGCGGGCCGAACCGCCGGAAGGTTTCGAGATCGTCCTCGGCCCGGGTCGTCCCGTCGATCCGACCGGCGACCCGGAGACCACGGTCCGGGCCCTGAGCCGGCTGCGCGACGCCGGGGCGACCGTGCTGACCGCCTCCCTCGCCGCGCGCTCCGCGGAGCACTACCGCGAGCAACTGGAAGCCCTCCGGGACCTGGCCGCGACCCTCTGACCCACAGGAGTGACGATGACCGACGACGCGCAGTGCCCGACCGACGACCGGCAAAACCCCGCCGACACGCGGCAGCACCTGGCCCGCCTCGAACAGCGGCTGGCACGACTGGAGGACGAGGCCGCCGTCACCTCCCTGATCCTGTCCTACGGACCACTGGTCGACAGCGGACGGGCCGAGGCCGTGGCCGGCCTGTGGGAGGAGGACGGGGTCTACGACGTCGACGAACTGCTGATGACCGGGCGCGAGGAGATCGCCGCCATGGTCCGCTCCGCCAACCACCAGAGGTGGATCGGCCTCGGCTGCGCCCACGTCGTGGGCCCGCCACGGGTCCGGGTGCACGGCGACCTGGCCGTCGCCGTCTGCTACACCACCATGATCGTCCGGGACCCGGAGACCGGCGGGTTCACCCTGCGCCGCGCCACCGCGAACCTCTGGCGGCTGCGCCGGGGCGCCGACGGCTGGCGGGTGACCGTCCGTACGAACCGGGTCCTGGACGGGCGTGCCGAGTCCCCCGAACTGCTCGCCCGCGGTGCGGCGGCCGACGGATCGGCGGAGGAGGCGTGACGGGGGGCACGGCGGAGCGGGGGGAACGGGCGACCGGAGGGGACCGCGGGTCCGACGACCACCGGCTGATCACCGAAGGGCTCGCCCGGCTCGCCTCGGCGCTCGACACCCGGGACTGGGAGGGTGTCGCCGCCGCCTTCACCGCGGACGCGACCGGTTACGGAGTCACCGGCGTGGAGAACGTCGTCGCCGTCGTCCGACGCCATCTGGGCGGCTGCGGCCCCTCCCAGCACCTGCTCGGCAATCACCGGGTGACCGTAGACGGCGACCGCGCCCGGTCCCTGACGTACGCGCGCGTGTACCACCAGGGCGCGGGCTCGTTGGCGGACCGCTTCTTCGAGTGCTGCGGCGAGTACGACGACCTCTGGCTGCGTACGGAAGGGCGATGGCTGCTGTGCCGCCGGGAGTTCACCATGACGATCCGGCTCGGGGACTTCGGCGTGCTGCGTCCGCCGCCCGAGCCGGAGACGTGACGGACCCGATGGCTTCTCCCGCCGGACATTCCCATGGTCCCCGGGGCACCTCGGAGTTGTTCCGGGGTGCCCCGGGGGTTGTCGCGGGGTGTCCGGGGGTTGCACCGAGGTGACCGGAGGTTGCTCCGGGGTGACCGGGGGTCCGCCCGGTCCGCCCGGTCCGCCCGGTCCGCCCGGTCCGCCCGGTCCGCCCGGTCCGCCTGCCCAGGGTCGCCCCGGGGTCCTCTCGGATCGGACTCCCGGGCGACTGCTCCGGTGGCCGGTCACGTGCCGCCGTGTGTGAGCGGGAGCGGGGCCGTCCGGCCGCGGCTTCGGACCGCGGCCGGACGGCGCGTGCTCGGCGGCGCCGGGCTCAGCCGGCCGCCTCGGTCGCGGACAGACGCACGTCCCCGACCGGCGGGAGCCCTTCCGCCGGTTCGACGAGACCGCCGCGGGCGGGGGCGCGTCCGTGTTTCATGAGCAGGGCGACCACCACTCCGACGCCGCCCACCAGCGCCGCGTACCCGTAGGCGTGGGTGAGCGCGCTGTCGGCGTAGACCACGGAGCTGGTGGCCGCGTCCACCATCAGCACGTGGTCGGACATGACCACGCCGGTCAGTGCCGTGGCGATACCGGCGGCCAGCAGGGTGGTCATGCCGCCGATCGAGTTGCCCACCGCGTTCTGCGAGGCGGGCAGCGAGTCCTGGAGCAGGTTGGCGTTGGAGGAGTGCAGGAAGCCGTTGGCGCAGCCGCCGACCAGGGCCAGCAGGCCGATCTGCCACTGCACGGTGAACAGGCGGGAGCCGAGGAACATGACCAGGAGGTAGCACGCGGCGCCGGCGAGGAGGACGTTGCGGGCGCCGATCCTCGTGGTCAGGTAGCCCCCGAAGGGTCCCACGAACATGGCCACGATGCCCAGCGGGCAGGTCCACACGGCGAGTTCCGTGGCCGACAGTCCGACGCCGTAGCTGATGCCCGGGATGCCTCCCGGTGTCCTCAGCATGGTGGGGCTGATCAGCGCGTGCGCGTTCATCATGTACGACACGCACGCGACGGCCAGCACGGTCGGGCCGAACCTGCGGCCCAGCAGGACGTCGAGCGAGATCAGCGGGTGGCTGCAGACACGTTCCCAGGCCGCGAACGCGATCAGCATGGCGACGCCGAGGATCAGGAACGTCAGCGTGGATCCGGCGGACCAGCCCCATGTGCTGCCCTGGGTGATGCCGAGCAGCAGCACACCGATGCCCGGGCCGAGGAGGATGGTTCCGACGTAGTCGACGGGACGGTCGACGCGCACCGGGCTCTCGGGGATGACGAAGGCGTAGAACGGCAGCAGGACGACCGCGTAGAGCGCGAGGAACCAGAAGACGCCTTCGGGGCCGTGGTCGTCGATGAGCCAGCCGGCCAGGAAGGGGCCGGCGACCGCCGCCATGCCGATCCCGGTCACCACCGTGCCCAGGGCGATCGGCACGAAGTCGCGCGGCATGATGTCGCGCACCAGGCTGTACGAGAGGGAGACGATACCGACGAGACAGCCCTGGAGGGCCCGGCCCACCAGCAGCACGGCGAAGGAGGACGCGAGCGCGCAGATCACGCTGCCCGCGAGGAAGACGAGGCCGAGCAGGATGATGACCCGCTTCTTGCCCCACTTGTCCGCCGCCTTGCCCACCAGTGGCATGACGGTGGCGCCGGCGAGTGTGACGATCGAGGCGGCCCAGGCTATGTTCAGGGTCCTGAACTCCCTGGCCATGTCCGGCAGCGCCGGGTAGACCATCGTGATCTCGAAGGTGCCGGCCTCCGAGAGGAGGATGACCAGGGCGAGCACGGCCAGTGCCCTCCCTCTGGAGATCACCGCGGGACGCGGGGTGACGTTGTCTGCCATCGTGGTCCTTCGTCGAGGGTGCGGGGTGCCAGGAGGGTGCGCGGTGCGGGGGGCGACATCTGAGGCATCGTCAGTCACTCGCGTCGAGGGGGGCGTTGAGCTCCCAGGGCGCGGCCTGTTCCAGTCGCGTGGCCAGGGCGAGCAGGAGTCCCTCGCCGCCGAGGCCGGCGGCGAACTGGACGCCCAGCGGCAGTCCCTCGCCGTCCCGGCCGAACGGCACGGACATCGCCGGCATGCCGGTGACGTTGTGGACGCTGGTGAACGCGGAGCAGACCGAGGCGTGTTCGTAGACCGTCTCCGGCCGGCGCGTGTCGAGCGTGCCCAGGCGGGGCGTGGGCCGGGCGAGGGTCGGGCTCAGCAGGACGTCGTACGCCGTGAACGCCGCCCCGACCTGCCAGCCGATCTCCTGCACCCGGCTCAGCGCCCGGCTGACGTCGGCGCCGGTGAGGGAGCGGTAGTGCTCGTAGAGCACTCTGGTGAACGGTTCGACGTCGTCGTCGGCGAGGGGCCGGCCGAGCTGCGCGAGGCGGGCGTCGATCCGGGCGACCAGGTCGCCGCCCATCAGGACGCCGGAGGTGTGGCCCACCTCCTCCGGCCGGTAGGGCGCCGTGATCTCGGTGACCTCGTGGCCGAGGCTCTCGCACAGTCGGGCCGCCGCGAGCACGGCTCGTTCCGGATCGGGGTGCACGGCGGGACCGCCCGGCAGGGAGGTGATCAGGCCGATGCGCAGCCGTCCGGGATCGCGCCGCGCGAGGGCGGCGAACGAGTCGGCGGGGGTGGGCGCGGCGTACGCGTCGCCGGGGAGCGGGCCGGCGGCGATGTCGAGGAGCAGGGCGCTGTCGCGCACCGTCCTGGCCACCGCGTGATGGCCGGAGACCAGTCCCGACAGGGTGGAGGGCCGCGGGGCGGGGCTCACCCGGCCGCGGCTGGGTTTGAGTCCGAACAGTCCGCAGGCCGCCGAGGGGATGCGGATGGAGCCGCCGCCGTCGCTGGCGTGGGCGACCGGGACCATTCCGGCGCTCACGGCTGCCGCTGATCCGCCGCTCGATCCTCCGGGCGAGTACGCCCGGTGCCACGGGTTGCGGGTCGGACCGCCGAGGGTGGGTTCCGTGCTGGCGTTGAGGCCGAGCTCGGCGGTGTTGGTGGTGCCGAGGACGACCATGCCGGCGCGCCGGTAGCGCCGCACGAGTTCGCTGTCGCGCGTGGCGACGCCGTCGGCGAAGAGCCGGCTGCCGCCGGTGTGCGGCAGGCCGGTCACCTCCGTGCCGAGGTCCTTGACGAGGACCGGCACACCGCGCAGCGGCCCGTCGGGCAGTCCGGCGTCCACCTCCGCCAGGGCCTCGTCGAAACGTGTGTGGATGACGGCGTTGAGTTCGCCGTTGAGCTTCTCGATCCGGGCGATGGCCTCTTCGACCACGGCGCGGATGCTCACCTCGCCGTCGGCGATGGCCGCCGCGGTCGCGACGGCGTCCCACCTGTGGGCCACTGGCTCCTCCTCGGGCTCGGACATCCGCACACCGGGACGCGGGTCCCGGTGGCGGCGCGGCTCGCCGCACGGCATGAGGCCGCACGACGTCGGTTCGTCGGGATGGGGGGCCTTGGGGGGTGAGGGGAAGTTACGGTCCGGGGCATTCGCCGATGTGATCCGTCCCACTCACCGGGAGCGCCGGACGTCGGCGCCGAACGACGCCCGCGCGGCGCCCCGGCTCCGGCCGCCGGCACCGGCACCGGCACCGGCACCGGTCCACCCGTACGTCGTACGCCGGGCGACGGGCGACGGGCGACGGGCGACGGGCGAACTGCGACGGCGCGCGGGCCGGCGGGACCAGGCACCGGACGGCGGCACCGGACCGCGGACGAGCCCCCGTCGGCGCGGCCCCGGCTTGCGCCGGGGAGGCGCGCGGCCGGTCCGGGGGCCGCCCGGACGGCGTGCGGCCCGCGCACCGGCTCGGGGCCACCGGACGGCCGCGGTCGCCCTCCTCCGGCCGCCGCACACCACTCGCCGCCCTGCGCCCACCGGACGCCACCTGCCGTCCTGCGGCCCCCGGGCGGCGCTTGCCGCCCTGCGGCTACCGGGCGCCGTACACCGGCTGCGGGTCGGCGGAGTCCGCCAGCAGGCGCAGGGCGGTCTCGCCCGCCTCGGCCGGGGTCCGGCGGGCGCCCCGGTCCGCGGTGGGGCCGGGGCGCCAGCCCTCCATGACGGTGATCCGGCCGCCCTCGGCCTCGAACACCCGGCCGCTCACACCGGCCGAGGCGGCGGAGCCCAGCCAGACGACGAGCGGCGAGACGTTCTCCGGGGCCATGGCGTCGAAGCCGCCCTGGCCGGGCGCGGCCATGGTGTCGGCGAAGGTCTGCTCGGTCATCCGGGTGCGGGCGGCCGGGGCGACGGCGTTCACCTGGACGCCGTAGCGGCCCAGTTCGGCGGCGGCGACGAGGGTGAGGCCGACGATCCCCGCCTTGGCGGCGGAGTAGTTGCCCTGGCCCACGCTGCCCAGCAGCCCGGCCCCCGAACTGGTGTTGACCACGCGGGCCTCGGGGGTGCGGCCCGCCTTCGCCTCGGCGCGCCAGTGCGCGGCGGCGTGCTTGAGCGGGAGGAAGTGGCCCTTGAGGTGGACGCGCATGACGGCGTCCCAGTCGTCCTCGTCGAGGTTGACGAGCATGCGGTCGCGCAGGAACCCGGCGTTGTTGACGAGGGTGTCCAGGCGGCCGAAGGCGTCGAGGGCGGCGGCGACGAGGGAGGCGGCTCCGTCGGAGGTGGCGATGTCGCCGCCGTGGGCGACCGCCTCCCCGCCGAGCGCGCGGATCTCCTCGACGACCCGTTGGGCCGGCCCGGCGGCCCCGCCGGTGCCGTCGA
This sequence comes from Streptomyces sp. NPDC015220, assembly GCF_043079345.1. NCBI lineage: Bacteria > Bacillati > Actinomycetota > Actinomycetes > Kitasatosporales > Streptomycetaceae > Streptomyces > Streptomyces sp. NPDC015220. Next base: position 88,873 of record NZ_JBIBUK010000028.1, read on the forward strand.
GTCCGACGCCGAGGTCGTTGACGACGACCTTGGCGCCCTCGGCCGCGAGGGCGAGGGCGTGGGCGCGCCCGAGTCCGCGGCCCGCTCCGGTCACCACGGCGACGCGTCCGCTGCACAGTCCGGTCATGACGGCTTCAGGTCCCTTCTCCTTGGGGCATCGGGCTCCGGCCGACGACCGAGGAGGACGCCGGACGGCCGGGCGCTGCCGGGTCCCGGCGCCGAAATTCCGCCCGCGCCCCTTTGGAGGGGGCGACGGGGGGTCCGACGACGGGGCCCGGGCGCCCGCCGCCCGTGGACGCCTTCCCGCGGCGCGTGCCCGCTGCTACATTCCCCTAACAAACGTTTGGTGGAAAGGTAGCTGATCTGCTCATGGGTGTCTCCACCTCCGCCCCGGAAAAGGGCGTCGCCGTCATCACCGTGGACTTCCCTCCGGTCAACGCCCTGCCCGTGCGGGGCTGGCACGACCTGGCCGCAGCGGTGCGCGCCGCCGGGGCCGACCCGGACGTGCGCTGTGTGGTGCTCACCGCCGCCGGCCGGGGCTTCAACGCGGGCGTCGACATCAAGGAGATGCAGCGCTCGGACGGCCACGACGCCCTCATCGGCGCCAACCACGGCTGCTACGAGGCGTTCGCCGCCGTATACGACTGCCAGGTCCCCGTGGTCGCGGCGGTGCACGGCTTCTGCCTGGGCGGGGGCATCGGCCTGGTGGGCAACGCCGACGCGATCGTCGCCGCCGACGACGCCGTCTTCGGCCTCCCGGAGCTGGACCGGGGCGCGCTCGGCGCCGCCACCCACCTGGCCCGGCTGGTGCCGCAGCACCTGATGCGGACGCTGTACTACACCTCGCGCACCGTCACCGCCGAGGAGCTGCACCGGCACGGCTCGGTGTGGCAGGTGGTGCCCCGCGAGCGACTGGACGCCGCCGCGCTGGAGCTGGCCCGCGAGATCGCCGCGAAGGACGGATACCTGATCCGCCTGGCCAAGGCCGCGATCAACGGCATCGACCCGGTGGACGTCCGCCGCAGCTACCGCTTCGAACAGGGCTTCACCTTCGAGGCCAACCTCAGCGGTGTCGCCGATCGCGTCCGTGACACCTTCGGCACGAACCAGGAGCAGCATTCGTGAGCAGGGACAAGACGATGACGGCCGAGGAGGTCGTCGCCCGGCTGGAGAGCGGGATGACGATCGGCATCGGCGGCTGGGGATCGCGCCGCAAGCCGATGGCGCTGGTGCGGGCGCTGCTGCGCTCGGACGTCACCGACCTGACCGTGGTGTCGTACGGCGGCCCGGACGTGGGCCTGCTGGCGGCGGCAGGGAAGATCCGCAAGCTGGTGGCTGCGTTCGCCACGCTCGACTCCATACCCCTGGAGCCCCATTTCCGCGCGGCCCGGGAGCGCGGCGCGCTGGAACTGGTGGAACTCGACGAGGCCATGTTCATGTGGGGGCTGACCGCCGCCGCGCACCGGCTGCCGTTCATGCCGATCCGGGCCGGCCTCGGCTCCGACGTGCTGCGGGTCAACCCGCGCCTGCGGACGATCACCTCGCCCTACGAGGACGGCGAGGAGCTGGTGGCGGTGCCCGCGCTGCGCCTGGACGCCGCCCTCGTCCACCTCAACCGCGCCGACGTGCACGGCAACGCCCAGTACCTCGGCCCGGACCCCTACTTCGACGACCTGTTCTGCGAGGCCGCCGACGCCGCGTACGTCTCCTGCGAACGGATCGTGGACGGCGCCGACCTGCTCAAGGCGGGCGGTCCGCAGACGCTGCTGGTCAAGCGCGCGTTCGTGAACGGGGTGGTGGAGACCCCGAACGGCGCGCACTTCACCTCCTGCGTCCCCGACCACGACCGGGACGAGGCCTTCCAGCGCGCCTACGTCCGTGCCGCCGGCGACCCCGAGTCCTGGCGGGCCTTCACCGAACGGTTCCTGTCCGGCGACGAACACGCGTACCAGGCCGCGGTGACGGCGTTCCACGAGGAGGAGGCGGCAGCATGAGCGAGAGCGGTACGACGACGGCGACCCGGGCCGAGTACTGCGTGGTGGCCTGCGCGGAGGCATGGCGCGGCGCGGGCGAGGTCCTGGCGAGCCCCATGGGCACCGTGCCCACGATCGGGGCCCGGCTGGCGAGGCTCACCTTCTCCCCCGAGCTGCTGCTCACCGACGGCGAGGCGCTGCTCATCGGCGACGTCCCGGCGATCGGCGCCCCGGCGGGGGTGGTGGAGGGCTGGCTGCCCTACCGTCAGCACCTGGCCCTGGTGGCGACCGGACGGCGGCACGTGATGATGGGCGCCTCCCAGATCGACCGGTACGGCAACCAGAACATCTCCTGCGTCGGCGACTGGGACCGGCCCGCCCGGCAGTTGCTGGGCGTGCGCGGCGCACCCGTCAACACCCTGAACAACCCGACGAGTTACTGGGTGCCCCGGCACTCGCGGCGGGTGTTCGTGGAGCGGGTCGACATGGTCTGCGGGGTCGGCTACGACCGCGCGCGGGCCGCCGGGCCCTCCGCCGCCCGCTACCACCGCGTCCCCGAAGTCATCAGCGACCTGGGCGTCTTCGACTTCGAGACCCCGGACCGCTCGATGCGGCTGCGCTCCCTGCATCCCGGTGTGACGGTCGAACAGGTCGCCGAGGCCACCGGGTTCGCCCTCACCGTCCCCGACGAGGTGCCCTACACCCGCGATCCCACGGCCGAGGAGCTGCGGCTGATCCGCGAGGTCGTCGACCCGGCGGGTGCGCGCGAGCGCGAGGTGCGCCCATGAGCGGGGCCGTGATCGCCACCCCGCTCACGCGACTGGTCGGGGTGAGGCACCCGATCGTGCAGACCGGCATGGGCTGGGTGGCCGGACCCCGTCTGGTCTCGGCCGCCGCCGAGGCCGGCGCGCTCGGGATCCTCGCCTCCGCGACGATGTCCGTGGAACGGCTGCGCGCCGCCGTGCGCGAGGTCAGGTCCCGTACCGACGCGCCGTTCGGCGTCAATCTCCGGGCCGACGCCTCGGACGCGTCCGAGCGGGTCCGGGTGATCGTCGAGGAGGGCGTACGGGTCGCCTCGTTCGCCCTCGCGCCGTCCCGGGAGCTGATCGCCCGGCTCAAGGACGCCGGTGTCGTGGTCATCCCCTCGATCGGCGCCCGCCGGCACGCCGAGAAGGTCGCGGCCTGGGGCGCCGACGCCGTGGTGGTCCAGGGCGGTGAGGGCGGCGGGCACACCGGCGACGTCGCGACGACGGTGCTGCTCCCCCAGGTCGTGGACGCCGTGGACATTCCGGTGATCGCGGCCGGCGGCTTCCACGACGGCCGCGGGCTGGTCGCCGCGCTCGCCTACGGCGCCGCCGGCATCGCCATGGGCACCCGCTTCCTGCTCACCTCCGACAGCCCCGTCCCCGACGCGGTCAAGGCCAGGTACCTGGCCGCCGGCGTCAAGGACGTCACCCTCACCACCAAGGTGGACGGCCTGCCGCACCGGATGCTGCGCACGGAGATGGTCGACGCGCTGGAGCGCTCGGGCCGGACGACGGCGCTGCTGCGGGCGGTGCGCCACGCGGCGGCCTTCCGGCGCGAGTCCGGCATGAGCTGGGCGCGGATGGTCCGCGACGGCCTCGCCATGCGGCACGGCAAGGAACTGACCTGGGGTCAGGTGCTGCTGGCCGCCAACACCCCCATGCTGCTGCGGGCATCCATGGTCGAGGGCCGCACCGACATCGGTGTGATGGCCTCCGGGCAGGTCGCCGGAGTCATCGAGGACCTGCCGTCCTGCGCCGAACTGGTCGAGCGCGTCATGACCGAGGCGCACACCGCGCTCGGCGCGCTGCCGGCCGTGCGCTGAGCGCCGGACGGCCCGGCCCGCACACCGAAGGACCCGGCCCCGCGTCGCGGGGCCGGGTCCTTGCCATGACATGACGTCAGAGGCGTTCGATGATGGTGACGTTGGCCTGGCCGCCGCCTTCGCACATCGTCTGGAGGCCGAACCGGCCGCCGGTGCGCTCCAGTTCGTGCAGCATGGTGGTCATCAGCCGGGTGCCGGTGGCGCCCAGCGGGTGGCCCAGGGCGATGGCGCCGCCGTTGACGTTCACCTTCTCCGGGTCGGCGCCGGTCTCCTTCAGCCACGCCAGGACGACGGAGGCGAAGGCCTCGTTTATCTCGACCAGGTCGATGTCGTCGAGCGTCATCCCGGCCTTCTTCAGGGCGTACGCGGTGGCCGGGATCGGCGCGGACAGCATGCGGATCGGGTCCTCGCCGCGCACCGAGAGGTGGTGGATGCGGGCGCGCGGAGTCAGCCCGTGCTCGCGCACGGCCCGCTCGGAGGCGAGGAGCATCGCCGCGGCTCCGTCGGAGACCTGCGAGGAGACCGCCGCCGTCAGCCGGCCGCCCTCGACCACCGGCTTCAGGGCCGCCATCTTCTCCAGGCTGGTGTCCCGGCGCGGCCCCTCGTCGGCCGTCATCTCGCCGTAGGCGGCGATCTCCCGGTCGAAACGGCCCTCGTCGACGGCGCGGACCGCCCGCCGGTGCGAGCGCAGCGCGAACTCCTCCATGTCGCGCCGGGAGACGTCCCACTGCTCGGCGATGAGTTCCGCGCCGTGGAACTGGTTGACCGGCTGGTCGCCGTAGCGCGCCCGCCAGCCCGCGGAGCCGGCGTAGGGGCCCTGGGTCAGACCGAGCGGTTCGGCTGCCTGGCGGCTGGCGAAGGCGATCGGGATCTGGGACATGTTCTGGGTGCCGCCCGCGACCACCAGGTCCTGGGTGCCCGACAGGACGCCCTGGGCCGCGAAGTGCACGGCCTGCTGGGACGATCCGCACTGCCGGTCCACGGTCACGCCGGGCACCTCCTCGGGCAGCCCCGCGGCCAGCCAGCAGGTGCGTGCGATGTCGCCGGCCTGCGGTCCGACGGTGTCCAGGCAGCCGAAGACGACGTCCTCGACCGCGGCCGGGTCGATGCCGGAACGTTCCACGAGCGCCTTGAGCACATGGGCCCCGAGATCGGCCGGGTGGACGGCGGACAGTGCGCCGTTCCGGCGGCCGACCGGGGTCCGTACCGCTTCGACGATGTATGCCTCGGCCATGCCTGCTGCTCCCTTGGTGAAGGTGACGTCCGGTGAGGGTGACGTCTGCCGTGTCAGGTCCGTACGGCGATGCCCTCCAGCACCATCGACAGGTACTGGCGGGCGATCTCCTCCGGACTGTGCTGTCCGCCCGGCCTGTACCACGACGCGGCGACCCAGACGGTGTCGCGCACGAAGCGGTAGGTGAGCCGTACATCCAGGTCGGCGCGGAAGGTGTTGGTGGCCACACCGCGTTCCAGCGTCCCCAGCCAGGCCCGCTCGAACTTCAGCTGGGAGTCGGCGAGGTAGGCGAAGCGCGGCTGGCTCTGGAGGTGCTTGGACTCCTTCTGGTAGATGGCGACGGCGGCGCGGTGCCGGTCGATCTCCCGGAAGGACTCCACGACGAGGGCCTCGATGGTCTCCCGGGGCCCGAGCTCGGCGGCCAGGACGGCGTCGTAGCGCTCCCAGAGCTCGTTCAGGAAGGTGGAGAGGATCTCGTCGAGCATCGACTCCTTGGAGTCGAAGTGGTAGTAGAGGCTGCCCGCGAGCATCCCCGCCTCGTCCGCGATCCTGCGCACGGTGGTGGCGTTGTACCCCTGGGCGGCGAACACCTCGGCGGCGGTGGCCAGGAGCTCCTCGCGCCGCTCGGGCGACGGGCTCGTCGCGTTCTTCTTGCTGCTGCTGACTTTCGGCACCCGACCATCCTCGCTCAGGCGTGCTGGCTGCTGACGGACAGGATCTCGCCCGTCATGTACGAGGAGTAGCCGCTGGCCAGGAACACGATGACGTTGGCGACCTCCCAGGGCTCGGCGTAGCGGCCGAACGCCTCCTTGGCGGTGAGTTCCGCCAGCAGCTCGGGAGTGGTGACCTTCACCAGGTGCGGGTGCATGGCCAGGCTGGGCGAGACGGCGTTGACCCGCACCCCGTACTCGGCCGCCTCCAGGGCGGCGCAGCGGGTGAGCGCCATCACCGCGGCCTTGGCGGCGGCGTAGTGCGCCTGCCCCTTCTGGGCCCGCCAGCCGATCACCGAGGCGTTGTTGACGATCACTCCCCCGCTGCCCGCCGCCTTCATGCGGCGCAGGGCGGCGCGGGTGCAGCGGAAGGTGCCGTTCAGGGTGACGTCGAGCACCTTGTCCCACTGCTCGTCGGTCATCTCGACCAGGTCGGCGGTGCCGCCCAGTCCGGCGTTGTTGACCACGATGTCGAGGCGGCCGTGGCGTTCCTGGGCGAGGTCGAACAGCGCGCCGACCTCGCTCTCGTCGGTGACGTCGCAGGGCAGCGCCGCAACGCGCGCCGCGCCGAACTCGTCGGCGAGCGCGGCCCGGGTCTCCTCCAGCCGGCGGGCGTGGGCGTCGGACAGGAGTACGTCCGCGCCCTCCTCCAGCAGCCGCCGGGCGGTGGCGCCGCCGATGCCGGCGCCGGCGGCGGCGGTGACGACGGCGGTCCGGCCCCGGAGCAGGCCGTGCCCCGGGACGTACACGGGATCGGTGGTCACGGACGAACCTCCTTGGGCAGGCCGAGCACCCGCTCGGCGATGATGTCGCGCTGGATCTCGTTGGAGCCCGCGTAGATGGTGTCGGCGCGGGAGAAGAGGAACAGCCGCTGCCAGTCGTCGAGGTCGTACGGCCCGCCGGCGGCGAGCATCCCGCCGGCGCCGCACACGTCCATGGCGAGTTCGCCCAGTTCCCGGTGCCAGGTGGCCCAGTAGATCTTGCCGATGGAGGCCTCCGGGCCGGGGGCGCCGGCGGCGACGCCCTCCAGCATGCGCAGCGCGTTGAACCGGATGGTCTCCAGGCCGATCCAGGCGCGGGCGAGCCGGTCGCGGACGACCGGGTCCTCGGCGGCGCCGTTGCGGCGGGCCAGGTCGAGCAGTGCCTGGAGCTCGCGGCGGAAGCCGACCTGCTGGCCGAGGGTGGACACCCCGCGTTCGAAGCCGAGCGTCGCCATCGCGACCTTCCAGCCCTCGCCGGGCGCGCCCACGATGTGCGAGGCGGGTGTGCGGGCCCCGTCGAAGAACACCTCGTTGAACTCGGAGGTGCCGGTCAGCTGGGTGATGGGCCGGACCTCCACGCCGGGCTGGTCGAGCGGGACCAGCAGGTAGGACAGTCCCCGCCGGCGGACGCTGCCGGGCTCGGTGCGCGCCACGACGAAGCACCACTGGGACTCGTGGGCGAGCGAGGTCCAGGTCTTCTGCCCGCTGACCACCCACTCCCCGCCGTCGCGCTCGGCCCGGGTGCGCACGCCCGCCAGATCCGACCCGGCGTCCGGTTCGCTGTACCCCTGGCACCACAGCTCCCGCACCGCGACGATCGGCGGCAGGAAGCGCTCACGCTGCTCGGGCGTGCCGAAGGCCATCAGGGTGGGCCCGAGGAGCTGCTCGCCGATGTGGTTGACCCGGGCGGGGGCGTCGGCCAGGGCGTACTCCTCGTGGAAGGCGACCTGCTGCTCCAGGGTGGCCCCCCGGCCGCCGTACTGCTCGGGCCAGCCCACGCACGTCCAGCCGGCCGCGGCCATGTGGCGCTCCCAGGCGAGCCGTTCGGCGAACGCCTCGTGCTCGCGGCCCGGTCCGCCGCGTCCGCGCAGGGCCGCGAACTCACCGGTGAGGTTGGCCCGCAGCCAGCCGCGGACCTCGGTGCGGAACTCCTCGACGCTGCTCATGGACGTACGTTAACCTACCAAACACTTGTTAGGGAAGGAGGGGCGGATGCCCGCTGCCCACGACCACTCGGCCGAGCGCCCCCAGGCGCAGGACGGCCCGGTGCGCTACCACCGGCAGGGCCCGGTCGCGATCGTCACCATGAACCGGCCCGAGTACCGCAACGCGCAGAACTCCGCGATGACCTACGCCCTCGACCGGGCCTTCTACCGCGCCGCCGACGACGACGAGGTCAAGGTCGTCGTCCTCGCCGGAGCGGGGGAGCACTTCTCGGCCGGTCACGACATCGGCACCCCGGAGCGCGACGCCCACCTGCCCTTCGACCGCAGGGCCGGGCTGTGGTGGGACCACTCGGACAAGGCGGGCGCGGAGAGCCGCTACGCCCGCGAGTCCGAGGTCTACCTCGGCATGTGCCGCCGCTGGCGGGAACTGCCCAAGCCCGTCATCGCCTCGGTGCAGGGCGCGTGCGTGGCGGGCGGCCTCATGCTCGCCTGGGTGTGCGACCTGATCGTCGCCTCCGAGGACGCCTTCTTCGCCGACCCGGTGGTCCGCATGGGCATACCCGGCGTGGAGTACTTCGCGCACCCCTGGGTGATGCCGCCCCGCGTCGCCAAGGAGTTCCTCTACACCGGCGACCGGATGACCGCCCGGCGCGCCCACGAGGTGGGCATGGTCAACCGGGTCGTCCCGCGCGCCGAACTCACCGAGCGCACCATGGAGCTGGCCGACCGGATCGCCGGGATGCCGCGCATGGGCCTGGCGCTCACCAAGCGCGCGGTCAACCAGGCCGAGGACCTCCAGGGCCTGCACAGCGGCATGGACTCGGTCTTCGGACTGCACCACCTGGCACACGCGCACAACGCCGAGACCGCCCGCGACCCGCTCGGCGGCATGGACGTGCGCGCCATGAAGAAGGGCTCTGCCTGATGGACCTCGACTTCACCGCGGCGCAGGACGCCTTCCGCGCCGAGGCCCGCGACTGGCTGGCCGCCCATGTCCCGCCGGCGCCGCTGCCCTCGCTGGAGACGGCGGACGGCTTCGCGGCCCACCGGGACTGGGAACGCACGCTCTCCGCCGACCGCTGGTCGGTGGTCTCCTGGCCCGAGGAGTACGGCGGCCGGTCCTGCTCGCTCCTGGAGTGGCTGATCTTCGAGGAGGAGTACTACGCCGCCGGCGCGCCCGGCCGGGTGAGCCAGAACGGCATCAACCTGCTCGCCCCCACCCTCTTCGAGCACGGCACCGACGAGCAGCGCGCCCGCGTCCTGCCCCCCATGGCGAGCGGCGAGGTGATCTGGGCCCAGGCCTGGTCCGAGCCGGAGTCCGGTTCGGACCTCGCCTCGCTGCGCTCCACGGCCGTGCGCACCGACGGCGGCTGGCTGCTCAGCGGCCAGAAGACCTGGTCGTCGCGGGCCGCCTTCGCCGACCGCGCCTTCGGCCTGTTCCGCAGCCACCCGGACGCGGACCGGCCCCACCGGGGTCTGACGTACCTGATGTTCCCGCTGGACGCCGAGGGCGTGACGGTGCGGCCCATCGGCCGGCTCGACGGCAAGCCCGCCTTCGCCGAACTCTTCCTCGACCGCGTCTTCGTCCCCGACGAGGACGTGATCGGCGAGGCCGGCCAGGGCTGGCGGGTGGCGATGAGCACGGCCGGCAACGAACGCGGGCTGACCCTGCGCAGCCCCGGCCGGTTCACCGCCGCCGCCGACCGGCTCACCGCGCTGTGGCGCTCCGCCGCCGACCCGGCCGACACCGCCCTGCGCGACCGGGTGGCCGACGCCGTCGTCGCGGCCCGCGCCTACCAGCTCTTCTCCTACGCGGGCGTCTCACGGATCGCCGCGGGAGGCGCGATCGGCGCCGAGTCCAGCCTCAACAAGGTCTTCTGGTCCGAACTGGACATCGCCCTGCACGAGACCGCCCTCGACCTGCTCGGGCCGTACGGCGAGCTGTCCGACGAGGCCGCCGACGCCCCCGGGCACGGCGGCTGGGCCGAGGGGCACACCTTCTCCCTGGCCGGTCCCATCTACGCCGGGACCAACGAGATCCAGCGTGACATCATCGCCGAGCGGCTGCTCGGCCTGCCGAAGGGACGCCGGTGATGCGGTTCCTCCTCAACGACGAGCAGCGGGAGTTCGCCCGCTCGCTGGACGGCATGCTCACCGCGGCCGGCACCCCCGCCGTCGTACGGGCCTGGGCCGCCGGGGACTCCGCGCCGGGACGCGCGCTGTGGGCGAGGCTCGCCGAGGCCGGCGTCTTCGCCCTCGCCGTGCCGGAGGAGCACTCCGGCACCGGCCTCCTGCCGGTCGAACTGACCGTCGCCTTCACCGAACTGGGCCGCCACGCCGTGCCCGGCCCGCTGGTGGAGACGGTGGCCGCGGCCGCCTTCCTGGACCGGCTCGGCGACGAGAAGGCTGCCTCCGAGTGGCTCCCCGCGATCGCCTCCGGCGCGTCGGCCGTCTCCTTCGCACTGCTCTCCCCCGCCGGCCCCGCGCACGGCACTGTGCCCGGCACTGTGCCCGGCGGTGCGCACGGGGGTGCGCACGGGGGTGCGCACGGAGGTGCGCACGGGGGTGCGCACGGCACCCCGTACGCCCTGGACGCCGACGCGGCCGACGCCGTGTTCGCGGTCGACGGCGACAGCGTGCGCCTCGCGCGGTCCGCGGGCGCCGTGCAGCCCTCCGCCGACCCCGCGCGCAGACTCGCCCGGCCGCTCGGCGGGACCGTCCTGGCCCACGGCCCCGCGGTGACGGCCGCGGCGGAACACGCCGCGCACGTCGCCCGGCTGGCCACGGCCGCGCAGTCCCTCGGGCTGGGACGCACCCTGCTGGCCCGGACCGTCGACCACGTCCGCGGGCGCACCCAGTTCGGGGTGGCGATCGGTTCGTTCCAGGCGGTCAAGCACCACCTGGCCAACACCCTGATCGCCCTTGAGTTCGCCCAGCCCCTGGTCCACTCCGCCGCCCTGGCCCTGGCCGCGGGCGATCCGGCCGCCGACCGGGAGATCGCGGCGGCGAAGGTCGCGGCGGGGGAGGCCGCCCACGGGGCCGCCCTCACCGCCCTGCAACTGCACGGCGCCCTCGGCTACACCGACGAACTCGACCTGTCCCTGTGGATCCGCAAGGCCCGGCCGCTCCGGGACGCCTGGGGCACCCCCGCCGTGTGCCGGGCCCGCGTCCTCGCCGGACTCGGGGCCGCCTCCGCGCCCGCACGCACGGCGGTGGACGAGTGAGGCCGACCCGGGAGCAGGAGGAACTGCGCTCCGCCGTACGGTCGTTGCTCGCCCGCTACGAGGGTGCGAGCGCCTGGGCCCCGCTGACCGGGCAGATCGGCGTCGCCGGCCTGTGGGTGCCCGAGGAGTACGAGGGCGCGGGGTACGGGGCGGTCGAAGCGCACCTGGTGGCGGCGGAGCTGGGCCGGGTGCTGAGCCCCGTCCCGTATCTCGGTTCGGCCGTTCTGGCCGCGCAGGCCCTGCTCGCCTCCGCGGACGACGCGGCGTGCGCCCGGCTGCTGCCCGGCATCGCCGCCGGCGCCGCCGTGGCGTCGCTGGCCTGGGCGGAGGACGGATCGTGGGATCCCACGGCGGTGCGGAGCACGGCTTCGCCGGGTCCCGGCGGCGGCTGGCGGATCCACGGCGTCAAGGAACACGTGCTCGACGGCGCCGGAGCCGACGTCCTCCTCGTGGCGGCCCGCACCGACGCGGGGGTCTCCCTCTTCGAGGTGGCCCCCGACGACCCGCGGGTCCGAGGCGAGGCAACGGTGACCATGGACCTGACGCGGTCACTGGCCCGGCTGGCCCTGGAGGGAGCCGAGGGCCGGCTCGTCGGCGCGGAGGGCGACGGCGCCCGGGTACTGGCCCACGTCCTGGACCTCGGGTGCGCGGCCCTCGCCGCCGAACAGGTGGGCGCCGCGGAGCGGTGCCTGGAGGTCACGGTCGCCTACGCCCGCGAACGCGTGCAGTTCGGCCGGCCCATCGGCTCCTTCCAGGCCGTCAAGCACCGGCTGGCGGACGCCTACGTCCTGGTGGAGTCGGCGCGCTCGGCGGCGCTGGGCGCCGCCTACGCGGCGGCGGCGGGCGCGCCGGACCTGCCCAGGTACGCGGCGGTCGCCAAGTCCGCCTGCTCGGAGGCGCTCTCGACGGTGGCGGGCGAGATGATCCAGTTGCACGGCGGTATCGGCATCACCTGGGAACACGACGCCCACCGCTACTTCAAGCGTGCGCACGGCTCGTCCCAGCTCCTCGGCGCGCCGGCCCTGCACCGGCGGCGACTCGCCGCCGCGCTGGGTCTGACGGCGGGGACGGACGGCCCGCGGCCCCCGCACGACGCCGGACCCGCGGACCTGGCCGACGCGGTGCGGTCGAGTGCAGTCAAGTGAGAGAGTGAAAGGACCCGGAGTGAGCCTGAGGATCGTTGTCACTGTGAAGTACGTGCCCGACGCCACTGGCGACCGGCACTTCGCCGATGACCTGACCGTCGACCGGGACGATGTGGACGGT
>NZ_JBIBUK010000029.1:0-97250 GCF_043079345.1 Streptomyces sp. NPDC015220
GGCCGCAACCAGCTCCGCATCGCCATGTTCCCGGCCGTCGACCCGGCCGACGTCGAGGCCCTGACCCAGTGCGTCGACCACGTGATCGAGAAGCTGTAGCCGTCTTCCACACGGCGACCAGGGCGCTCGGCGGTGACCGCCGGGCGCCCTTTCGCGTCGGCGCGCGCACGTCCGGTTCACCGTCGGCGCGCGCGTCCGGCCACTCGTCCGCACACGGCCGACCGCTCGGCACGCACCGCCGGCCTCGCGTCCGCGCCCGGTCGGCTCCAGGCCCACGCACGGTCGGTGGGTCCTCTCGGTGCCGGTCGGATCCGTGCCGTGCCGTCGGCCCCGTCCCGCGCCTCCCGGACGGTGTTCGGAACGCGGCCGGAGGCCCGTGCTCCGAAGAGCGCCGGGCCCCGCGCGCAACGCTCCCTGAGGCACGGGCGCCCGGTGGTCGGCCACCGGGCGCCCGTTCGCCGTCACGCCGCCGTGCAGCTCACGCTCGGCGCGCCGCCGCCGCCGGGCGCCCCGCCGAAGCCGAAGCTCGCCGAACCGCCCGCCGGGATCGCCCCGTTGTGATCGGCGTTGACCGCCGTCACGGTCGCACCGCTCTGCGTGTACGTCGCGTTCCACATGTTGGTGACCTTCTGCGAGCCGCTCCAGGTCCAGGTCACCTTCCAGGACTTGATCGCAGCGGTGCCCGTGTTGGTCACCGTCACCTGGGCGTTGAAGCCGCCGCCCCAGTCGCTGCTGACGACGTACGCGGCGGAGCAGGCGGGCTTGCTCCCGTTCCCGCCGCCGTCGCCCCCGCCACCTCCGCCGTTGCCGCCGCCCGTCGGGAAGCCGGGCGCCTTGATGCTCGCCAGGTAGCCGTCCTTGACCGTGTCGACGGTCTGCCAGTCGTCCTTCAGGATGCCGCCCGTGTCACCCGAGTCGGGGTTCCACGACCAGAAGGTCCACTGGAAGCCGTCGCCGCCGTTCCCCGCCGTGGGGCGCAGGTAACCCACCAGTGCCGCCAGCCACTTCTGGTCCACCGTCGACTGGAGCGTCGTACCGAACTCGCCCACCCACACGGGTGCGATGTTCTGCTTGAAGACGTAGCCCCAGTACTTGTCCCAGACGCCCGGCATGTTGGCGGGGAAGGAGGGGTCGCCGAACCAGCTCTGCTGGGCCACGCTGGTGGCGTAGTCGTGGGCGGAGTACACGACCCGGTTCGCGACGTCGAGGCGTACCGGGTACTGGCCGACGCCCATCAGGTTGCCGCCCCACCAGCCGGAGACGCCGTTGACCGTCTGCACGCCCTCGACGAAGACCAGCAGGTCGGGATTGACCGACAGGACCGCGTTGCCCGCGCGCTCGGCGGCCAGCCGCCAGTCGGTCGCCTGGTCGCCGCAGCCCCAGCAGGCCGGATCGTGGGGCTCGTTGTGCAGGTCGATGCCGATGACGGTGTCCTGGCCCTGGTAGCGGGACGCCAGCGCCTTCAGGTCCGCGATCCACGTCGACTCGGGGACGGCGGAGGTGTACCAGAGCGCCGACTGGCCGCCGGAGTCCGGTCGGTGGCGGTCCAGGATGACCTTCAGACCGTCCTGGCCGGCGTACGCCACGATCCTGTCCATGATCTGCAGGGGGGTCAGGCCCCGGAGGTCGGCGTTCATGCCGTTGAAGTTGATGCTGTCGGCGGTGGTGCCGGCCTTGAAGAGGTCGTCGCTGTAGGGCAGCCGGATGGTGTTGTAGCCCAGCGACTTCATCTGGTCGATCATGCTCTTGTAGTCGCGGGCCCACAGCCCGTGGACCACATGGTTGCCGGTCTCGAAACCGAACCAGTTGACGCCGGCGATGCGGACCGGATCGCCGGCCGCGTCCAGGATCTGGCGCCCGCTGGTGTGCCAGTAGCCGGCGCCCGCGGTCGCCGTCGTGGCGGCCCCGGCCGCGTGCGCGGCCGTCGACAGGCCGAGGCCCGATCCTGCGCCCAGCGGTATCAGGAGCGCCGCGGCGGCAGTGCACAGCGCTCTTCGCAAGCTGCGGAACATGTGTCGCTGCTTCCTCTCGGAGGCGCGGGCCCGGAACGAATGGGAGCGCTCCCATAACCGCGCCCCTCCATGGAAGCCACGCCACAGCGGCCCGTCAAGGGTGCTGACGCGACAACCGTCCCGGCCCGTTTCCGCCACGACGCCGCAGGGCGCCCGGTGTCCGCCGGACACCCTGCGCGCGCGGGTCGAGGATGAGAGCCGCCGGACGAGGAAGGTGTCCCGGACCCGGCGGCGCGGAAGCGGTGCCCGGATCGCGCGGGCCCTGCTGACCGCGGCCCGCGCCCAGGTGTTCGGGCGGCGACGACGCGGCGTACACCGCTCGGGCGGCGCCCCGCGGGGCGCCGGAGGAGTCACCTGCGCCGCAGCAGCCGCCCCAGCCCGAACACCGCGAGGGCTCCGACCACGACCGCGACCAGCCCGGTCTTCAGCCCGCCGGACATGCCTCCGCCCGCGCCGCTCCCTCCGGAGGCCTGCGACCCCCGGCCGTCCGACGGCGACTTCGACGATCCGCCGCCACCCCCGGGCGCGTCCTTGGCCTGTACGGGGCTGTCGGCGCCCTCGCTGCCGTACAGCAGCCTGGAGCCGTCGACGGTGTACGTGACCGACTCGCCCTGCCTCTGCAACGGCACGTCGAGCCTGCCGGCGCGCTTGATCCTCCCGCCGTTCCAGTCGTAGTGGATGCCGCCGAAGTAGCCGCGCACGGCGAGCCGGGTGCCGTCGGGCGAGAAGGCGGCGTCGGTGGCCCACAGGTCGACCGGAGCGATCGGCTTGAAGATGTTGGCGCCCGAGGAGGACAGACGGGCCGGCCCCTCGAAGAGGTGCCCGCCGTCCTCCTTCTTGTCGATGATGTACACGCGCCCGGTCTTCGGGTGCACGACCAGCGACTCGGCGTTGCGGGCCCCGTCCGAGTACTTCACCACGTACTGCGTGGCCCGGATCGTCTGGTCCTTCAGGACCTTGGGCTCGGGCAGCTCGTAGATCCACACGTAGGGCCAGGTGCCGTCGAGGTTGTCGCCGATGTCGCCCACGTAGATCCGGTTGCCGGGGCCGATGGAGATGGCCTCGACGTCACGGGGCTTGCCGATGCCGCTGAGCGTGACGGTGGCGACGGTCTCGCCGGTCCTGCCGTCCACGGCGTAGATGTAGGGGCCGTCGTCGCTGTCGTTGTGGGTCCAGTAGACACCGGGATGCAGCCGCGAGGCGGCGAGCCCGCTGGACTCCTTGATCCGCGGGTCCTTGATCGTGAACCCGCCGTCGCCGTCGACGGCCGATGCGGTGACGGGCACGGCGAACGCACCCACGAGAAGGGCCCCGGCGAGGAGGGCGAACGGTCGGCGCATGCCCCAAGCCTGCCATCCTGCCGGGAGGTCCAGGTGAGGTGGCAGGCCTCACACCCACCCGGTGCTCGGGCCGCCGCCGCGATCGTCCACGATAAGCGGATGCTCAGGTTCATGCCCGTCGGTGACTCCATGACGATCGGCAGCGCGGGCGAACACACATGGCGGTACCGGTTGTGGCAGCATCTGCGCGACACGTACGGCGGCCCGTTCACCCTCGTCGGCCCCCGCGAGACGCTGTACGACAAGACGGTCGACGCGCCGGCCTCGTACGCGTACGCCGATCCCGACTTCCCCCGCGCCCACCTGGCCGGCTGGGGCGAGGGCTGGCAGCACATGGTGCCGCTGATCGGCGACGCGGTGCGCGACAGCGGGGCCGACGTGCTCCTCGTCTCACTGGGCCTCATAGACCTGGGCTTCTACACGAACGCCGAGCAGACGGCGGCAAACGTGACGGCCTTCGTCGCGGCGGCGCGGCAGGCCAACCCCCGCATCCACATGGTCCTGCTCCCGGTGATACCCAACATCCGCGCACAGGCCGACCCGCCCTTCGCCGCCCAGGTGACCCTCTTCAACGAGCTGCTCGCCAAGGCCGCGGCCGACCTGGACGAGCCCCGCTCGCCCCTGCTCCTCGCCTCCCCTCCGCCCGAGTACGACATCCACTCCGACACCTACGACGGCACCCATCCGAACGCGCGCGGCGAGCACCGGATCGCGGAGGCCTTCGCGGTCGCCATGCACCAGGCGTGGGGGTGGGGCGAGGAGTACGGCGGCCACTGAGCGCGCCGGCTTCTCCCGGCGGCATATGCACGGCCACCCGTGTACCGGTCACCGTGCGTATCGTTGTACCGCGCGGCCGCACTCGTGCGTGGGGCGGCCGGGGAGGAGCGCCACGATGACCGTCCTCGCAGACAGGATCGAGATGGCCGACGCCAACACCAAGCGCCTGGACGAGTGGTTCGAGCGGCTGGAGCGCATGCCCGTCCCCGAAGGGTTCCGGGTCGAGATCGTCGGGGGCAACATTCATGTGACGCCGCAGCGCGACACCCATTGGGGTGTCATCCGCCGAATCGTACGGGCACTGGAAGACGAGTTCGGGATGGATGTCATGGTCTTCTCGGATGTCCGGATCGACTTCCCGGGCCACGAGAACGGGTTCTGTCCGGACGTGGCCATGCTCGGCGACTCGGCGAAGAAGGACGACGAGGGCCGCTGGCGTCACCAGGACGTCGAGTTCGTCGCCGAGGTCATCTCCGAGGGCACTGCCGCCAACGACTACGGCCCCAAGAAGACCGCGTACGCCCTCGCCGGGGTCCCGGTCTACCTGATCGTGGATCCGTACCGGGCGAGGTGCCACCTGTACACCCAGCCCAAGGACGGCGAGTACCTCACCGACACGTCCGTCGCCTTCGGTGCGGAGGTGGACATGACCACCACGCCCCTCGGCCTCACCCTGCGGACCGACGGCTTCCCCCGCGACTGACCGCCGCCGCACCCGGCGCCACCCGCTCCGCCCCCGGTCCCCCTTGCTTCGAGCGCACTCGAAGGCATTGGCTTGGGGACCATGAGGTACACAGAGCTCGGACGCACGGGACTCAAGGTCAGCCGACTGGTGCTCGGCACCATGAACTTCGGTCCGCAGACCGACGAGGCGGACAGCCACGCGATCATGGACGCGGCGCTGGACGCGGGGATCAACTTCTTCGACACGGCCAACCGGCGATTTTGACGCCAGGTTCCGCAGCAGCGCATCGCTGACGCTCACCGCTCCTGCGGACCCCGAGTGGAAACGACGAAGCCGCCGCCTCCCACTCGCCTCGAACGCAAGCAGAAGGCGACGACTCCGACACAGACCCGCTACCTCACCATGCGAAGGCTTCGGGAGACGGTCCGGGACCGGGGAAGATCTCGTCCAGAGACGTCAGCAGTTCCTCGCTCAGCTCCAGCTGTAGGGCGCGCAGCGCCGAGTCCAGCTGCTCCTGCGTGCGAGGGCCGACGATCGGGCCGGTGACGCCGGGGCGGGTCAGCAGCCAGGCCAGTGCCGCCTCACCGGGCTCGAGGCCGTGCTTGTCGAGGAGGTTCTCGTACGCCTGGATCTGCTCGCGTGTCTTGGTGTCCTTGAGCGCGTCGGCAGCGCGGCCGCTCGCCCGGCGCCCCTGTGTGGCCTCCTTCTTGAGGACGCCGCCGAGCAGTCCTCCGTGCAGCGGAGACCAGGGGATGACACCGAGGCCGTAGTCCTGCGCGGCCGGGATGACCTCCATCTCGGCGCGGCGCTCAGCGAGGTTGTAGAGGCACTGCTCGCTGACCAGGCCCATGCGGCCGCGCCGGGCGGCGGTCTCGTTCGCCTGGGCGATCTTGTAGCCGGGGAAGTTGGACGACCCCGCGTAGAGGATCTTGCCCTGCTGGACCAGGACGTCGATCGCCTGCCAGATCTCCTCGAACGGCGTCGACCGGTCGATGTGATGGAACTGGTAGATGTCGATGTAGTCGGTCTGCAGCCGCTTGAGGGAGGCGTCGACGGCCCGTCGGATGTTCACCGCGGAGAGCTTGTCGTGGTTGGGCCAGACGTCCCCGTCACCCGCCATGTTCCCGTACACCTTGGTGGCGAGGACGACCTTGTCGCGCCGCCCGCCACCCTGGGCGAACCAAGTTCCGATGATCTCCTCGGTGCGGCCCTTGTTCTCACCCCACCCATAGACGTTGGCCGTATCCAGAAAGTTCAGACCCGCGTCGAGAGCGGCGTCCATAATGCCGTGGCTGGTTGATTCGTCTGTCTGCGGACCGAAGTTCATCGTGCCGAGAACGAGTCGGCTGACCTTGAGTCCGGTGCGTCCGAGCTGGGTGTACTTCATGGGCCACAAGCCAACTGCTTCGAGTCCGCTCCAGGCAAGGGCATCAGGTTCCGCCGTCAGGAGTCGTCTCCGAGGTGCCGGTACAGCGTGGCCCGGGAGACGCCCAGAGCCTTGGCGATGGCACTGACGCTCTCTCCCTTCGCCTTCCTCGCGCGGGCCACGGTCAGCACGTCCTCGTTCACGACGGACGGCCGTCCGCCGGTACGCCCCTGCGCCTTGGCTGCGTCGAGTCCGGCGCGGGTGCGCTCCATGATGAGGCTGCGCTCGGACTCCGCCATGGCAGTGCCTCTACAACCTCACCGAGCGGCGCGCCGAGATGGAGGTGATCCCGGCCGTCCAGGACTACGGGCTCGGGGTCGTCCCCTGGTCGCCGCTGCACGGCGGTCTGCTGGGCGGGGTGCTGAAGAAGCAGGCCGAGAGCGGCCGGCGCGCCTCCGGCCGGGCCGTCGACGCCCTGGCCGACCCGGCCGTGCGCGCCCGGATCGAGGCCTACGAGGGCCTGCTCGACAAGCACGGCCCCGAGCCGGGCGAGGCCGCGCTGGCCTGGCTGCTCACCCGGCCCGGCGTGACCGGCCCGATCGTCGGCCCGCGCACCGCCGAACAGCTCCACTCCGCGCTGCGCGCCGTCGAGTTGGAGCTGAACGAGGAGGTGCTGGCCGGGCTGGACGAGATCTTCCCAGGTCCGGGGCCGTCCCCGGAGGCCTTCGCCTGGTAGGCGTGCGCCGTCCGAGCGCCCCTGGCGGCCGCGTCCGGCCTCACCTGCCGAGCGCGGCCGCCAGGGCTACGACGGCCAGCATCAGCACGAGCGCACCGGCCATGATCCGGTTACGGGTTTTCGGGTCCACGTATTCGAGCCTAACCGGCCCCGCCGAGTGCCCAGCGGCCGACCGGCTCGTAGCGGGGCTGCTCGCCCGGCACCCCCGACCTCGGCAACCGGCTGCGCACGAGCACCAGCTCCGCCACCGTCCAGCCACGGCCGGTGAATCCCTGGAGCGCCGTGACGTACGGCCGCACGTCCACCGCCGCCCGGGCCCGCGCCACGGTCAGGTGGGCCTTGTAGCGGCGGTGCTCCCCCGTCTCGACGCCCGCCTTGCGTCCCGCCGCCTCCGCGCGCCCGGCGAGGAGTCCCAGGGCGCGCAGATCGCCGTCGGCTCCCGTCCACAGCGCCTTGCCGCGCCCGAACTGCCCGCCGCCGTGCAGCGCCAGAGTGAAGGGCGGCGTCCGGTGCGCGGCCTTCTCCAGACGGGCCGACAGCTCCGGCAGGACCTCCTCACCGACCTCGCCGTAGAACGCGAGCGTGAAGTGCCACCCGGGCCGCTCCGTCCAGCGCAGCCGCTCCGAACCGGGCAGCCTCCGCAGCTCGGCGACCTCGGCCGCGAGCGCCGTGATGACGTCTTCGGGAGGCAGTACGGCGGCGAAGAGTCTCATGGGGTCAGTGTCCCCGCCGCACTCCCCGGCGTGTCCAGTTCACCGTGCGTGGCGGTGTGCCGCGCGGCGCGACCGACACCGGCCCGGCGGCCGAGGCCGCCGGGCCGGTGTCCGGTGCGAGGTGCTACGCCGCCGCCGCCAGCGCCTCGCGGCGCTCGCGCGGGACGAGGTCCACGCGCGGGTGGCCGCGGTGCCAGGCGACCGAGAGGCGCAGGTCGCCGACGCGGGCCAGGACCAGGCCGATGGTGGTGGCCGCGGCGAGCGAGATCAGCCCGCCGAGGGCGAAGCCGATCCGGGCGCCGTAGGCGTCGGTGACCCAGCCGACGAGCGGTGCGCCCAGCGGGGTGCCGCCCATGAAGACCATCATGAACAACGCCATCACCCGGCCGCGCATGGCGGGGTCGGTGGCCATCTGGACCGCGGTGTTGGCCGTGACGTTGACCGTCAGGCCGAAGACCCCGATCGGGGCCATCAGCAGCGCGAACAGCCAGTACGACGGGGCCAGCGCCGCCACGACCTCCAGCGCGCCGAAGGCGGCGGCCGCCGCGATCAGCACGCGCAGCCGGGCCGTGCCGCGGCGGGCCGCGAGCAGGGCGCCGACCAGCGAGCCGACCGCCATCACGGTGTTGAAGAGGCTGTACGCGCCGGCGCCCGCGTGGAAGACGTCGTCGGCGTAGGCCGACAACCACACCGGGAAGTTGAAGCCGAAGGTGCCGATGAAGCCGACCAGGACGATCGGCCAGATCAGATCGGGCCGGCCGGCCACGTAGCGCAGGCCCTCGCGGAGCTGGCCCTTGCCGCGCGGGGCGCGTTCGACGACGTGCAGCTCACGGGCGCGCATCAGCAGCAGGCCGGCGATGGGCGCGACGAAGGACAGGCCGTTGGCGAGGAACGCCCAGCCGGTGCCGACGCCGGTGATCATGAGGCCCGCGACGGCGGGGCCGATGAGCCGGGCGGACTGGAAGTTCGCCGAGTTCAGGCTGACCGCGTTCTGGAGCTGGTTCGGGCCGACCATCTCGGAGACGAAGGACTGCCGGGCCGGGTTGTCCAGGACCGTGGCGAGACCGACGGCGAAGGCCGCGAGGTAGACGTGCCACACCTGGACCTGACCGGAGAGCGTGAGCGCGGCGAGGACCAGGCCGGTGACGGCCATCGCGGACTGCGTGACGAGCAGCGTGGGCCGCTTCGGCAGACGGTCGACGAGGACGCCGCCGTACAGGCCGAAGAGCAGCATCGGCAGGAACTGCAGCGCCGTGGTGATGCCGACGGCGGCCGAGGAGCCGGTGAGGCTCAGCACCAGCCAGTCCTGGGCGATGCGCTGCATCCAGGTGCCGGTGTTGGAGACGACCTGGCCCAGGAAGAACAGGCGGTAGTTCCTGACCTTCAGCGAGCTGAACATCGAGGTCTTGCGGGGGGAGGCGGTGCGGGAGTCGGGGGCGGGCTGGGTGTCGTGGGCGGTCGGTGCGGGGGCGGAAGCTGCTCCGGATCCCGTACTCAAAGGGGTTCGCCTCCTCGGCTGACGTGCTTTACAGGTGCGCGAGCTTTTCCAGCACGGGGGCGGCCGCGCGCAGTTTCGCCCACTCGTCCTCGTCGAGGCCGTCGACCAGGCCGGCCAGGAAGGCGTTCCGCTTGCGGCGGCTCTCCTCGAGCATGGTCACGGCCTGCTCGGTCTTGGTGACGACCTTCTGGCGCCGGTCCTCGGGGTGCGGCTCCAGCCGGACCAGGCCCTTGGCCTCGAGCAGCGCCACGATGCGGGTCATCGAGGGCGGCTGCACGTGCTCCTTGCGGGCGAGCTCACCCGGCGTGGCGCTGCCGCAGTTGGACAGGGTGCCCAGCACCGACATCTCGGTGGGGCTCAGCGACTCGTCGACGCGCTGGTGCTTGAGTCGACGGGACAGCCGCATCACGGCGGAGCGCAGGGAGTTCACGGCGGCAGCGTCGTCGCCATGGGTAAGGTCCGGCATGTTCTTTAGCGTAACTCATTACTCTCGCTAAAGACCACCGGGGACACGCTCGCACCCCGTGACGCTGACCACTACCGGCCGAACACTGTCACTCGTCCGGGTGAACTCGAAGTGGAAGGTGGCACCTCGCGCGGAGAGCTGCCGCGACCCTCGTCTCCATGGGGACCAGCGTGCTCAGCCTGCGCATGGACCGCGAGCTGCTCGAACGGCTCCGGGAGCATGCCGCCAAAAGGGGAATGAGCGTCCAGGACTATGTAGTCCGGACGCTCATTCGAGACGACTTCGACGAACGGTTCCAGGCCGCCGTCGAGGAGACGGAGCGGTTCTACGGGGTCACCCGACCATCCTGACCCCGCGGAACCGGCCGGTGCGGATCAGAGCAGGCCCAGGGCCGGCATCAGGTAGTAGAAGGCGAAGACCGCCGAGACCACGTACAGCGCCGCCGGGACCTCCCGGCCGCGGCCGGAGGCCAGCCGAAGCACGACGAAGGTGATGAAGCCCATGCCGATGCCGTTGGTGATCGAGTAGGTGAACGGCATCATCAGCATCGTCACGAAGGCCGGGATGGCGATCGTGTGGTCCGCCCAGTCGATCTCCCTGATCGAGCCGGACAGGATCAGGAAGCCGACCGCGAGCAGGGCCGGGGTGGCCGCCTGGGACGGGACCATCGTGGCGATCGGGGTGAGGAAGAGCGCCACGGTGAACAGCGCGCCGGTGACGACGTTGGCGAACCCGGTCCGCGCCCCCTCGCCGACGCCCGCCGTCGACTCCACGAAGCAGGTGGTGGCCGAGGCGGAGCTGGCGCCGCCGGCCGCGACGGCGATGCCGTCGATGAAGAGGACCTTGTTCATCCCGGGCATCTGGCCCTGGGCGTCGGTCAGCCTGGCCTCGTCGCTGATGCCCATGATCGTGCCCATGGCGTCGAAGAAGCAGGACAGCAGCACGGTGAAGACGAACAGGATGCCGGTCAGCACGCCGACCTTGTCGAAGCCGCCGAAGAGGTCGACCTTGCCCAGCAGACCGAAGTCCGGGGTGGACACGGGGTTGCCCGGCCACTTGGGGGTGGTCAGTCCCCAGGAGGGGATCTTGGCGACGGAGTTGACGATCACGGCCACGACGGTCATCGCGACGATCGACAGCAGGATCGCGCCGGGGACCTTGCGCACGATGAGGGAGAGCGTGAGCAGCGCGCCCAGGACGAAGACGAGGACCGGCCAGCCGTTGAGGTGACCGTCCGCGCCGAGCTGGAGCGGGACGGTGGTGTGGGCGGCGTCCGGGATGCGGGAGACGAACCCGGAGTCGACCAGGCCGATCAGCATGATGAACAGGCCGATGCCGATGGATATGCCCTTGCGCAGACCGAGCGGGACGGCGTTCATCACGCGTTCGCGCAGACCGGTCGCGACGAGCACCATGACGACGAAGCCGGCGAGGACGACCATGCCCATGGCGTCCGGCCACGACATGCGCGGCGCGAGCTGGAGCGCGACCACGGTGTTGACGCCGAGTCCCGCGGCGAGCGCGATCGGGACGTTGCCTATGACGCCCATCAGGAGCGTGGTGAACGCCGCCACCAGGGCGGTCGCGGTGACGAGCTGGCCGTTGTCGAGCTGGTGCCCGTACATGTCCTTCGCGCTGCCCAGGATGATCGGGTTCAGCACGATGATGTAGGCCATCGCGAAGAAGGTGGCGAAGCCTCCGCGGATCTCACGGGACAGCGAGCTGCCCCGCTCGGAGATCTTGAAGTAACGGTCGAGGGCGCCGAACGCGGGCGGCGTTCCCGGCTTCTCGGGGGCTGGAACCTTGGCGGTGGCCGAGGTGGACATGCGTATGACCTCAGGGATGCGGGGAGGTACCGGAGTACCGGGCCTGGAAGGGGATCAAACGTGATCGAGTCTCGCCGACTTCGGTCACCACCAGGTCTCCCCCAGATTGCTGGTTGGTGTTTCCTACGAACAGAAGTGGCCAGACTCAGACAGTTTCAGTATGAACATATGAAGGCGAAAAAGGCTATCTCCGCGCGTAGACCCCGTTCGGGCCCAGGTCCCGACACACGGGCCGGGTCGCGTGCGTCCCCGGTGGCCGGGCCGCACCCGCCGTCCGGGGCGGGCCGTAAGCTGAGGCCATGGCGAAGTGGACCCCCAAGCACGAGGCGCCGGAGCCCCTGGAGGGCCCCGTGGTCGCCACCATCACCGGCGGCACGATCGTCTGGTTCGTCCTCTTCCTGGTCCAGCTCCCCTTCTACGGCTGGTTCGACGACCACGGCCGCACCTGGTGGCTGTGGACCTGCCTCGCGGGCGGCGGCCTCGGCCTGATCGGCATCTGGTACGTCCGCAAGCGCGACGCGGCGATCAAGCGCGCCGCCGACCGGGAGGCCGCGCCGGCGGGACGCCCGGCCCCCGCGGAGTGATCCCGGGCCCGCCGGACCGTACGCCGCGGCGAGAGGGGACGGCCGGCCCGCTCGACGAGTGAACCCACCCGCGCCCACGTACCGTCGAATGCATGACGCATACCGACGCGGGCGCGGAGCTGGACCCCGTGCACCCCGTGCCCATACCGCCGGCCCGGACGACCGGACTCGCCACCGCCGAGGTCGCCGAACGCGTCGCCCGAGGCCAGGTCAACGACGTACCGGTGCGCAGCAGCCGTTCCCTCCCCGAGATCGTCCGGGCGAACGTCCTCACCCGCTTCAACGCGATCATCGGCGTGCTCTGGCTGATCATGCTGTTCGTGGCTCCGATCCAGGACAGCCTCTTCGGCTTCGTGATCCTCGCCAACACCGGCATCGGCATCATCCAGGAGTGGCGGGCCAAGCAGACCCTCGACTCGCTCGCCGTGATCGGCGAGGCCCGCCCGACCGTGCGGCGCGACGGCGCGGCCACCCGGATCGCCACCTCCGAGATCGTCCTCGACGACGTGATCGAGATCGGGCCGGGGGACAAGGTGGTGGTGGACGGCGCGTGCGTCGAGGCGGACGGACTGGAGATCGACGAGTCGCTGCTCACCGGAGAGGCCGACCCCGTCGTCAAACGCCCCGGTGACCTCGTGATGTCCGGCAGCTTCGTCGTCGCCGGCGGCGGCGCCTTCCAGGCCACCAGGGTCGGCCGCGAGGCGTACGCCGCCCAGCTCGCCGAGGAGGCCTCCCGCTTCACCCTCGTCCACTCCGAGCTGCGCTCCGGCATCTCCACCATCCTCAAGTACGTGACCTGGATGATGGTCCCGACCGCGATCGGCCTGGTGATCAGCCAGCTCGTGGTGAAGAACACCGATCTGAAGGGCTCCCTGGCCCGCACCGTCGGCGGCATCGTGCCCATGGTCCCCGAGGGGCTGGTGCTCCTCACCTCCGTCGCCTTCGCCATCGGCGTCATCCGGCTGGGCCGCCGGCAGTGCCTGGTGCAGGAGCTGCCGGCCATCGAGGGCCTGGCCCGCGTCGACACCGTGTGCCTGGACAAGACCGGCACCCTCACCGAGGGCGGCATGGACGTCACCGAGCTGCGACTGCTGGACGGCCACGACGAGTCCTACGTCCGCCAGGTCCTGGGCGCCCTAGGCGAGTCCGACCCGCGCCCGAACGCCTCCCTGCGGGCGATCATCGACGCCTGCCCGGACAACGAGGAGTGGCGCTGCGTGGAGTCGCTGCCCTTCTCCTCCGCCCGCAAGTACAGCGGCGCCAGCTTCAGCGAGGGCAACGGCGAGTCCAGCACCTGGCTGCTGGGCGCCCCGGACGTCCTCCTGCCCACCGACTCCCCGGCCCTCGCCGAGACCGGCCGGCTGAACGAGCGGGGCCTGCGCGTCCTGCTGCTCGCCCGCGCGGCCGGCGAGCTGGACGACCCGGACGTCGCCCGCGCCCTCAGCCCCGCCGCCCTGGTCGTGCTGGAGCAGCGGCTGCGGCCCGACGCCGCCGGCACCCTGCGCTACTTCGCCGACCAGGACGTCCGCGCGAAGGTCATCTCCGGCGACAACGCGGTCTCCGTCGGCGCGGTGGCCGCCAAGGTCGGGCTCACCGGCGCCGCCGTCGACGCCCGCCGACTGCCCGCCGAGCGGTCGGCCCTGGCGAAGGAGCTCGACGAGGGGACGGTGTTCGGGCGGGTCACCCCGCAGCAGAAGCGGGACATGGTGGGCGCCCTCCAGTCGAGCGGGCACACGGTCGCGATGACCGGCGACGGCGTGAACGACGTCCTCGCGCTGAAGGACGCCGACATCGGCGTGGCGATGGGTTCGGGCTCGGAGGCGACCCGGGCGGTCGCGCAGATCGTGCTGCTGGACAACAGCTTCGCCGGTCTGCCCTCGGTGGTCGCGGAGGGACGGCGGGTCATCGGGAACATCACCCGCGTCGCCACCCTGTTCCTCGTCAAGACGGTCTACTCGGTGCTGCTGGCCGTGCTGGTGGTGTGTTCGCAGGTGGAGTACCCGTTCCTGCCCCGGCACCTGACCCTGCTGTCGACGCTCACCATCGGCGTGCCGGCCTTCTTCCTGGCCCTCGCGCCGAACACGGAACGCGCCCGGCCCCACTTCGTCCGGCGGGTCATGCGGTACGCGGTGCCGGGCGGAGTGGTGGCCGCCGTGGCGACCTTCGTGACGTATCTGGTCGCCCGCAGCCACTACAGCGGGGCGGACGCGCTCGACGCGGAGACCAGCGCGGCGACGCTCACCCTGTTCCTGGTCTCGATGTGGGTGCTGGCGATCATCGCCCGCCCCTACACCTGGTGGCGCGTCGTGCTGGTGGCCGCGATGGGAGCGGCGTTCCTCGTCGTGCTGGCCGTGCCGGCGCTCCAGCACTTCTTCGCGCTGAGGCTGGTGGGGACCGCGATGCCCTGGCTCGCGGTGGGCGTCGCCGTGGTGGCGGCGGCCGTCCTGGAACTCTGCTGGAAGTGGATCGGCCGCCGCTTCCCGGTCTGAGGACCGTCGTCGAGTTCCGGTCCGCCCCGCGCCGCCCGGCGCGCTCCCCCGAACTCTTCGAGCGGCCCACCCGCGCACCGGGCACGGCCCGAGTACGTCCAGTACGAGGACTTTCGCCGGGCTCGGGCCAGCCAGGGGTAGTCAGGGGACCCAGCAGCACTCACCGGACGCCGCGGGCCGCCCCTCCGGGCGACTACGGGACGGTCACGACAGCTACCAGGACCGCCCGCCCCGAGGGGCCGACCGCGCACGGCCCTCCCCACGGGACGCTCCCCAGTGCCCCCTGCACGCCCGCCCCCGCTCACCGCGACCGCCCCCGTGCCCGGCACGGACTCCGGGTCTCAGTCGAACCAGCGGTCCCGTGCCAGTTCCTCCGTCCGGGACGGGTCCTCCAGCAGCGCGGCCACCTCGAAGCGGCGGGGCCACTGGCCGGCCGCCCAGGCGAGACCGGCGGCCACGCCCTCCAGGGTCGCCGCGTGCAGCACCCCGTCCGGCGTCAGGCGCCAGTCCAGCTCGGTCCCGTCGACGACGAGTTCCTCGTGCTCGACATAGCTCTCGGGCGTGCGCGGACCGAGCAGCGTCCGCACCGGCTCCGGTACGTCGTGCTCGGCGCCCGCCGAGTCCACCTCGCCGGTGACGGACTCGCTCAGCCGGCGCACCTGGAACAGCTCGGCCAGCTCGGCGGCGAGCGCGGGCCGTACGGGAAGCAGCGGGACGCCGGCCGTGAACGGCAGCAGGTCCGGGGAGTCGCACACCACGGCGTCGGCCGCGTCCACCACCTCGACCCGCCCGTCGACCACGGCCCGCAGTTCGTCGGGCAGCGTGACCTGTTCGGGTTCCAGCTCGGCCAGAGCGCCGTACAGGGCGTGCAGTTGGGCGGAGGTCACCGGGCGCTCGGGGTCGGCGAGCCGGTCGAGCAGCTCGGCGGCGCCGCCGGGTTCGTCGAGCAGCGCGGCCACGCTCGTGCGCACGCCCAGCGCCCGCAGCACCTGCTCGTCGTCGAAACCGGTGGCGTCGGCCTCGTCGTACAGGCCGCGCAGCAGCGGGTCGGAGCCGGCCGCGCGCAGACCGGCCGGCCGGCGTCCGCCGAGCACCGGGTGCCCGCGCAGCCACCATGCGGTGTAGGGCCGTACGACCTCGTGGGTGCCGTCCGGCAGCAGGATCCGCACCGGCTGGGTGAGGGCGTCGCGCAGCGGCGGCCGGGCCAGCAGCGCGAGCGCCCGCGGCCACTGGTCGTCGTCGACGAGGTCCAGGTCGCGCACGGCGACGATCTCGGTGGCGACCGGCGGCACCGGGCTGTCCGGGAAGCGGTCGAGGACGTCCTCGCACCACACGTCGACGGCGTCGAGCAGTCCGGGGTCGTCCGGCTGGGGGAAGTCGCCCTCGCGCGGCTCCAGTTCGTCGGGGTCGAGGACGACGTCCGTGGCCCGCACGAGGGCGAAGTCCACGAGCACGCCGCAGGCGGCCAGCGGCTGCTCGCCCCACCTCTCCGCCAGCTCCGCGTCGACGGCGGGGAGTTCGTCCTCGCTCATGATCTGTGCGAACGGGCCGCCGGGGTGGACCAGTTCACCGGCCGGGGCGAGTTCGCCGTCCTCGTCGGGCAGGGCGAGCGCGCCGAGCCAGGGCTCGTCGCCCGGCTCCAGGCCCGCGTCCCGGACCAGGGCGAGGACGGTGTCGGCCAGTTCCTCGGCGTCCGGGGTGTCCTCGTCCCACGCCCCGCCGCCCTCGTCCAGGGAGGCGGCCACCGCGGCCCGCACCTGCGGGGTGGTGAGCACCGCGCGCGGGCTGGCGGGCAGGGCGCCGAGCTTCTCCAGGATCGGATGGGCGGCGTCCGGGTGGGCGACCTTCAGACCGAGCCGGGCCAGCACCTCCGGGTCGACCGGTGCGGCGTCCGGGGCGGGCAGCAGGACCTGCCGGGGGCCGATGGTGGTACGCCCGTCGGCGAGGGGCACGGGCAGTCCGGAGAGCCGGTCGGGGTCGACGCCCGCGAGGCTGTCGTACAGCCGCCGCCACCAGTCCGGCTCCCTCTCCAGTCCGGCCAGCCGGTCGACGGCGTCGGTCAGCGGGAGGCGGGCCACGCCCAGCGTGCGCAGCTCGGCGCGCCGTTCGAGGCCGGCGGGCAGCAGGGTGGGCAGCACCTCGGCCAGGACGCGCACGGTCTCCGCGCCCGCGCCCTCCACCACCTCGGCGTCCCGGGGGCGCAGCGAGGCGGGCAGGTCGGAGTGCTCCTCCGGCGGCACGGCGGGCGGCAGGAAGGAGGTCCGCGGCAGCCGGTCGAGGATCGCCTGGCGCAGTGTGCCGTCCAGCTCGCCCTTGCCGAGCGGGCCGGGCACGAGGTCGATGACGCCCTCGGTCACCGGGTGCCAGTCGGCGAGGAGTCCGGCGTAGGCGTCGGCGGCGCGCTGCACGAGGAAGTCGGTGAGCGGGCCGGGCGCGGTGTGCCGGCGGGTGTTGTCCAGCGGGAACGAGGCGATGAGCAGCGCCGGGACCCCGAGGGGTTCGTCGCTCGGGGTGGGGGCGTGCACGACCGGGCTGGTGCGCGGGCGGGCCGGGCCGCCGTCGGCGCCGACGGGAACGGCCCAGGTCACCGACCAGTGGGGCCGCAGCCGTTCCTCCACCGGCCGGTCGGCGAGCAGCTCGGGCGTGAGCGGTCCGTGCGCGGCGGCGGTGCGCCACCGGGTGGCGCCCTCGCGGGTGTCCTCCACGACGGTGAACGCGTCCTCGGTGCGGCGGCGCAGCGTACGGGGGCCGGCGTCGCCGATCTCGACGACGACCTCCTCCAGTCCGGGCAGGGCGAGGAGCAGGGCGTCGTCGACGGCGAGCAGCAGCCGTTCGGCGAGGTCGGCGGCGGCCGTGTCGCGCAGCGGCAGGATGACGACGGTGTCGTACGGGTCGGGCGCGGTGCCCTCGGCGGCGAACGGGATCCGCAGCAGCGGCACGTGTCCGTCGCGGCGGCGGATCTCGTCGCCGAGGCCCGGGCTGTGCCGGGCGGTCTCCTCGGCCAGGTCCCGGGCCTCGGCCAGGGACCAGCGCACCCCGCCGTGCCGGCCGACGACCGCGGGCTCGTCGGTGACGGCGAGGACGGCGGCGAAGCCGACGCCGAAGCGGCCGACGGCGGCGGTCCGCGCGGCGGCGTCCCGTTTCGCGGACGCGCGCAGGGTGGACAGCGACTCCACACCGGTCGCGTCCAGCGGGGCCCCGGTGTTGGCGGCGGCCAGGACGCCGTCGCGGAGGGTGAGGCGGAGCCGGCCGGGGACGCCGGCGCGGGCGGCGGCGTCGGCGGCGTTCTGCGCCAGCTCGACGACGAGCCGGTCCCGGTAGCCGCCGAGGACGAGGTCCTCCTCGGCGTTGGCGTCCTCCCGGAACCTCGCCGGGCTGGTCGCCCAGGCGTCCAGCACACCGCGCCGCAGGCGCGCGGTCCCGAACGGATCTCCTCCGGCGGACGGCTGCACCAACATGCTCACTTTGATTCTCCTCATGAGGGTGAGGTCGAAGGTACCGCGCGGCCCTGGGCGACCACGGGGTCGTCCGGGGCCGACCGGCGGCGGCCCGCCACCCGGCCACCCGGCCGCCGGGGACCGGGCACGGGACGCGCGGGGCACGGCACGGGGCCGTCGACGCCCATGGGGGCGATGAGGGCGCCCGGGGGGCGGTGAAGCGGGTCCAGGGGCGAGAGGGGCTGTGGAGGGCGGCGCGGGCCGGGAGCACGACCACCCCGACAACTGTGATCTACAACACACTCACGGACGGATCCACCCCGGCGGGCCGGCGCACCCGGCGGACGGACGCACCGCGACGGAACGGACGCGCCCGGCGTACGGACACATCACGACAGAGTGGACGGACCACTTGACGAGGCAGCGCGGCGCGCGGACACGTCCGCGCGAACCGGCGTGCGCGGTGGACGGACGTACCACGGACAGACGTTCCGACGCCGACGGGGACCGCCGACGGGGTCTCCGGCACCGCCGGAAGTCGCCGACGCGGGGCCGGCGCCTCCGCCGCGGGTCCTACGAGTGCCCCAGCTCCGCCGTGTCCTCGTCGGAGACGGCCGGCACCGAGCCGGAGTCCCGCGCGGGCCGCAGCGGGAAGGGGTCCACCCGAGTCTCGTCGATCACCGGCGGGGCCGGCTGCGGCGGCCTCGGCATGACCGCGGCCTCGGAGTGCCCGCCGCACCCGTAGGCCAGCGAGACCACCCGCCCGTCGGCCGGGGAGAACTCGTTGGCGCAGGCCCCGAAGGCCTGGCCCAGGGAGCCGCCGATCGGCGTCAGGAAGCCGCAGCTCGCGCAGGACGCCGGGGCCGCCTGCGCCATCGGGGTCTTGGCGCCGAACGCCTCCTCCCAGCGGTCGGCGGCGACGTGCAGGCCGTAGCGGGACAGGACCCGGGCGCGGCGCATGCCCAGTTCCTCGGCGACCGCCGCGACGGAGCCGCGCGAGGGCGCCACGGGCAGGTTCCGCGGGGGGCCCGCGGTGACGTCGGCGTCCTCGGCCTCGGCCAGCTCGGCCATCTCCTCGGACACGGCGGAGTTCGGCGCGGGCCCGTCCTCGCCGGAGAAACCGGGCTCCAGCCGCAGGTCCTCGGCGTCGGTGGGCAGCAGGTCGCCGGGGCCCATGTCGCCGGGGCGCAGCCGCTCGCTCCACGGCACCCACTCCGGGGCGAGGAGCGCGTCGGGGCCGGGCAGCAGCACGGCCTCGTCCAGGGTGACGATCTTCGCGCGGGAGGCGCGGGCCACCGTGACGGCCCAGCGCCAGCCCCGGTAGCCGAGCTCCTTGCACTCGAAGAAGTGGGTGACGACCCGGTCGCCCTCGGTCACCATGCCCGCGTGCTCGCCGACGACGCCGGGCGCCGCCACCTCCTCGGCTGCGGCGCGGGCGAGGTCGACGGCCTCGGCGCACAGGCGGTCGGGGGTGCGGCTTCGCGTGCTCGCTGCGCTCACAGGTATCGCTTCTCTCCTACGCCGTCTCTCGGGTGCGCCGGCCTGAAGGCGGCGGGGCGGACGGAGCGGACCTGCGGACCGCGTCGACGTCCGCGCCCGATCGCGCTCGGGCGCACCTACGTCATCCATTCTGCGGTATGCCCGTAAGGCGCGCGGCCGAGAACGTTCGCCACGGCGCGCTACGCACGCTACCTTCTCGCTGCCGCTGGGCCTACACCGACGGTTGCTTCACTGCCGCGCGGCGGGCCGATTCCCGGTCGCGTCACGCGTGGACGCCCGGGCGCGGGACGGGCGGATCCGCTTTCCGGGCCCGCCGGTTCGCGGCCGTGGCGTGCGCGGATCCCGTTCGCGGCGTGCGCGGTTCGCGGCCGTGGGCGCCACGGGGCCCGCTCGCGCCGTGCGCGGACTTCCGCCCGCGCGGTGCGCGGATCCGGGTCGCCGGGGCGCGCCGGGCCGCGGTGGTGGGGAGTGCGTCCGCAGGGGGCCGGTCGGCCCGATCCGTGCCGTCATGGCGCTAGCCGTGCCCGTCTCGGGGCAGTATGACGGGGTGGCAGCCCCGAGGACGCCCCCGCAGACCACTGGGACCGACGAGCCCCAGGGACCCGGGGAGAGCAGCCGAGGCAGCGGTTCGGGCCGGTTCGGCGGGTCCGTCCGCGCGGTCGGCCGTGCCCTGCGGTTCCCGGTCACCGCAACCGTCCGCGGCATCCGCCGGGTCACCCACGCGCACGGCGCCGGCGAGTCCGGGCTGGGCAAGCTGATCGAGCTGCACGCCGTGAACGGCGCCGGCGACGTGATGGTCACCGTGGCGCTCGCCTCCACCGTCTTCTTCTCCGTGCCCACCGACGAGGCCCGCGGCCGGGTCGCGCTCTACCTCGCCATCACGATGGCGCCCTTCACGCTCCTCGCGCCCGTGATCGGCCCCCTCCTGGACCGGCTGCCGCACGGCCGCCGGGCCGCGATGGCCGCCGCGATGCTCGCCCGCGCGCTGCTGGCGCTGGTCATCGCGGGCGCCGCGGCCGGCGGCGGGCTGGAGCTGTACCCGGCGGCGCTGGGGGTGCTGGTCGCCTCCAAGGCGTACGGAGTGGTCCGCAGCGCCGTCGTGCCGCGGCTGCTGCCGCCCCGGTTCTCGCTGGTCAAGGCGAACTCGCGGGTGACGCTCGGCGGGCTGCTGGCCACCGGCGCCGCCGCGCCCGTCGCGGCGGGGCTGCATCTGGTCGGCCCGGGCTGGCCGCTGTACGGCGCCTTTGTGATCTTCGTCGCGGGAACGTTCCTGTCCTTCTCCCTGCCGCGGAAGGTGGACTCGGCCAAGGGCGAGGACCGGGCGCTGCTCGCGACGGACGGGCAGCGGCTGCACGGGCCGCTCCGCAAGGCGCCCAAGCGGCCGGGGCTGCGCACCGTCGGCACGGCCGTCACGCACGCCCTGGCGGCCAACGCGGCCCTGCGCTGCCTGTCCGGCTTCCTGATCTTCTTCCTGGCCTTCCTGCTGCGGGAGCATCCGCTGGCCGGCCAGAGCGCGGCGGTGTCGCTGGGCATAGTGGGGGCCGCGGCGGGCACGGGCAACGCGCTGGGCACGGCGGTCGGGGCGTGGCTGCGGTCACGGGCCCCGGAGATCATCGTCGTGACGGTCGTGGCGATCGTGCTGGGCGCGGCGGTCACGGCCGCGGTCCTCTTCGGCACGGTCCTGGTGACGTGCCTGGCGGCGGTCGCCGGGTTCGGGCAGGCGCTGGCCAAGCTGTCCCTGGACGCGCTGATCCAGCGGGACGTGCCCGAGCTGGTGCGGACGTCGGCGTTCGCGCGGGCGGAGACGCTGCTCCAGATGGCCTGGGTGCTCGGCGGCGCGATCGGCATCGTGCTGCCGCTGAACGGCGTACTGGGCCTGGCCGTGGGCGCCGCGATCGTGGCCACCGGCTGGCTGACCACCGTACGGGGCCTGCTGGCCTCCGCCCGGCGGAGCGGATCGGGCCACCCCCGGGCGGCCTGACCACCACGACGCCGTGCCCCATCGCGCGGCGCGCCCCGCTCCCGCGGCGCCGTACCCCGCGTGGCCCACCGCGCCGCACCCCGTGTGCCGCCGCACGGCACGCCGTACCCCCGCGTGGCCGGGGGGCTGGACGCGCCCGATAGCCTTCGGCCATGACCTCGCTGCAATCCGCCGTGCGACGCCGCCGCGCCGTCGCCGCCGCCGGCGCCGTTTCCGCCGGACTGCTCCTCCTGACGGCCTGCGAAAAGCCGACGCCGATGGCCACGATCACCGTGGGCGACAACTCGGTGCACTCGGAGGCCACCTGCTACAAGGACGGCAAGGCGCTGTCGACCGCCGACCTGGCCAAGTGCCTCAAGGACACGGACGTCGAGTCGATCAAGGTCGACCCCGACGAGACCGTGCGCTTCGGCGTCGATCCCAAGATCGCCGACGAGGGCTGGACCATCCTGATGAACGACCAGCCGCTCACCGACTCCAGCAAGAAGAGCTACCGCACCATCCCGGGCAGCGTGTTCTTCAACGCCCAGTACGGCGCCACCGGCAACTCGACGAAGGTCTCCATCAAGGAGGGCGAGAAGGACGTGAAGGGCGTGTGGACCTTCAAGCTCCAGAAGGACTCCTGACCGGATCCCCGGTGCCTTCCACGCGCGTGCTCGTCGCCACCGCGGTACCGGTCGAACGGGACGCGGTGGCACGGGCGTTCCCCGGGTCGGCGGGTGAACTCCCGCTGCCCGGGGCGACCGTGCACCGCACCGGCGCCGGCCTCGACCTGCTCGCCGCCGGGGTCGGACCCGCGTCGGCCGCCGCCGCCACCGCCGCCGCGCTGACCGCCGCCGCCCTCCGCGGCGCGCCCTACGGCCTCGTCGTCTCCGCCGGCATCGCGGGCGGCTTCCTGCCCGGCGCGCCCGTCGGTTCGCTGGTCGTCGCCGACGAGATCACCGCGGCCGACCTGGGCGCCGAGACCGGCGACGGCTTCCTGCCGGTGACGGAGCTCGGCTTCGGCACCGTCACCCACCGTCCGCCCGAATCACTCGTGCGGGCCATCGCGGCCGCCACCGGAGCGGCCGTCGGCACGGCCCTGACCGTCTCGACCGTGACCGGCACCGCGGCCCGGGCCGACGCCCTGCGCGCCCGCCACCCCCGCGCCCGCACCGAGGCGATGGAGGGGTTCGGGGTCGCCGAGGCCGCCGCCGCGCACCGCGTCCCGGTGCTGGAGCTGCGCGCGGTCTCCAACCCCGTCGGCCCGCGCGACCGCGCCGCCTGGCGCATCGGCGACGCCCTGAACGCCCTGACCGAGGGCTTCGGGAAGCTCGCCCCCGTACTGGAGAGTTGGAAA
Source organism: Streptomyces sp. NPDC015220 (assembly GCF_043079345.1). Lineage (NCBI taxonomy): Bacteria > Bacillati > Actinomycetota > Actinomycetes > Kitasatosporales > Streptomycetaceae > Streptomyces > Streptomyces sp. NPDC015220. The sequence continues at coordinate 22,750 of NZ_JBIBUK010000029.1, forward strand.
CCGCATGAGCCCGCAGAACCCTGAGCAGCAGCCCGGTGAGAGCCTTCCCGAGCGGCTGCGGATCGCCTACTCGCCCTGCCCCAACGACACCTTCGTCTTCGACGCCCTCGCCCACGACCGGGTCCCGGACGCCCCCGCGCTCGACGTCACCTTCGCCGACATCGACATCACCAACGGCATGGCAGAGCGCGGCGAGTTCGACGTGCTGAAGGTGTCGTACGCCGTACTGCCGTACGTCCTCGACGAGTACGCGCTGCTGCCCTGCGGCGGCGCGCTGGGCCGGGGCTGCGGGCCGCTGGTGCTCACCCGGGAGCCGGACGCCGACCTCAAGGGCCGTACGGTCGCGGTGCCGAGCGAGAAGTCGACGGCGTACCTGCTGTTCCGGCTGTGGGCGGCGGACACGGTGCCCGGCGGGGTGGGCGAGATCGTGGTGATGCCGTTCCACGAGATCATGCCGGCCGTGCGGGACGGGAAGGTCGACGCCGGTCTGGTGATCCACGAGGCCCGCTTCACCTACCAGAACTACGGCCTGCACAAGCTCGCCGACATGGGCGAGCACTGGGAGGACACCACCGGGCTGCCGATCCCGCTCGGCGCGATCATCGCCAGGCGGGAGCTGGGCGCCGGGACGCTGACCCGCCTCGCCGAGTCGATCCGCGCCTCGGTGCGCACCGCCTGGGCGGACCCCGAGGCGTCCCGGCCGTACGTCATGGAGCACGCCCAGGAGATGGACCCGGCCGTCGCCGACCAGCACATCGGGCTGTACGTCAACGAGTTCACCGCCGACCTCGGCGAGGACGGCTACGCGGCCGTGCGCGGGCTGCTCACGCGCGCGGCGGCCGAGGGACTCGTCCCGCCCCTCGGCCCGGACGCGCTCGCCTTCCCCTGACCCCGGCGGCCCGGGCCGGGAGGGGTGGAAAGGGGCTAGACGTCGAGCTGGTCGGCGACCGCGCGGAGCAGGGTGGCGACCTTCTTGCCGTAGGCCTTGTCGGGGTAGCGGCCCCGGTTCAGCGTCTGGCCGACGTCCTCCAGCAGGCTCGTCAGGTCCTGGACGATGGGGAGCAGTTCGTCGGGCTTCTTGCGCTGGGCCGCCGCGACCGACGGGGTCGGGTCCAGGATGGTCACCGACAGTGCCTGGTCGCCGCGCTGCCCGGCGACCACCCCGAACTCCACTCGCTGTCCCGGCTTGAGCACGTCTACTCCGGCGGGGAGGACCGAGGAATGGACGAAGACGTCGCCGCCGTCGTCGCGGGAGAGGAAGCCGAAGCCCTTCTCGCTGTTGAACCACTTGACCTTGCCGGTAGGCACGTCTGTCCTCGTCCTCGTACTCGTCGGAAAACTGCTTCGGAAACGGCTCTGGATAGCACTCGGGCGGGTCGCGCCCGGACCCGCCGGTACCCAGGCTAATGGTCTTGGGGCGGCTGACAAGACGTCGCCCGGTTGTTCCTTCGCGCTGGGAACTACCCTGGTGGAGTGCGTGACAAAACCCAACCGAATTCCGCCGCGGCCGGTGACCGGCTGATCCGTGCCGGTGTCATCGTGTTCTTCATCGGTACGGTGGCCACTCTGGTCACGGTGGCTCCGCTGTTCCTCGGGGTGAAGCCTTTTCCGACCTACATGTTCGGACTGAGCATGCTCATGGCTCTCGGCTTCCTGATCGCCGGGGCCGGCCTGCTCCAGTCGGTCGCCGCCGGGCGCCGTCAGGCGCGCTCGGACGCCGGATAGCCGTCGGCCTCCCGCGGTTCTTCGTCCGAAAAGACCTGACGGTAGTCCGAAAACCAATTCGGGAACTCGGACAGGTCGGCGAGTACGACGTCGGCGCCCGCCGCCCGCAATTCCCTCTCGTCGCACGGGCCGGTGGCCACCGCGACCGACAGGGCGCCGGCCGCGCGGGCACCGCGCACATCACCCACATGGTCGCCGACGTACACCTGTGCGCCGTGCTCGCGCAGCGCCAGCGCCTTCCGTTCCGCCCACAGGTCGCCGATCACCGCGTCCGGCTCCATGCCGAGGTGGTCCAGGTGCAGCCTGGCGTTCGGCTCGTACTTGGCGGTGACGACGATGGACCGGCCGCCCGACTGCCGTACGGCCGCGATCGCCTCGCGGGCGCCGGTCAGCGCTGGCGTGGCGGCGACGGCGAACGTCGGGTACATCTCGCGGTACAGGCCCGCCACCGCCTCGATCCGCCCGGCCGGGAACCAGTGGGCCAGCTCCTCGGTGAGCGGCGGCCCGAGCCGGGTGACCGCCAGGTCGGCGTCGATGTACGTCCCCGTCCGCTCGGACAGCGCCAGATAGCAGGCGTGGATGCCGGGACGGGAGTCGATGAGGGTCATGTCGAGATCGAAGCCGACGGTCAGCGGGCGCGCAGTCATATGGGCCATTGTGCCCAGGGAGCCACGGCCCGTGGACGCCCGGTCCGTGTGACATGCGCCGACCCGTGCGACGAGGGGCGGCCCGTGCGACGAGGGGCGGCCCGTGAGGCGTAGGGGCGGTCCGTGCGGCGTGGGAGCGGCCCGCGGGCCGTACCGGGCACCTGCGTCGCCGCGCCGCTAGCGCTCCCGCTGCCGCTGTGAGCGCCAGACCAGGAACAGGGCCGACAGCACCGCCGCGGAGCGCACCACCCAGGGCCAGGTCTGGGTGACCGCGTCGTTGACGTGGCCCTGGGCGATGGGGTCGCCCCAGCGGCCGTTGTCGCGGCCCCAGAGCCAGACGAGACCGGCCGCGACCGCCAGCCCGGGCATGCCCATCACCGCCCACTTGGTCTCCAGCGGGGTCAGCCGCCGGGAGCCGTAGGCGATGACCCAGCCGAGCAGCAGCGCGATCCAGTTGCCGAGCACCGCTCCGGCGACCAGCAGCACGGCGGCGAGCAGGAGCAGGGGGTTGCTCCACGTGCCCGCGCGCCGGGGCAGCAGGGCGAAGCGTCTGCGGGCGGGGGCGGGTTCCGGACGGTCCGCCGGCACATCGACCGCCGCGTCGGCGGGCGCGGTCCGGTCCTCCTTGGGCGGTTCCTTCAGCGCGGGGGCCTTGAGCAGGTCCGAGATCTCCACGCCGCCGACGAAACCGGGCACGTCGTCGCCGATCCCGAACGGGCTGCCGTCCGTGCGCCACCAGTCGCCGCGGGCCGCCGCCGAGCCGCCGAGCTCGCCGGCGGTCGCCAGATGCGGCGGAAGCGCGCCGCCCGAGGAGGGCGGCGGGCTCGCGGCGGGCTCGGCGGGGCGTGGCCCGGGCACCATCCGGCGCAGGCCCCTGGGCCGCCGCGTCCGCTCCGTCCCGGCCTCCGTCGGGGCGTCGCCCGTTCCGGACGCCCCCTTCGTGCCGACCGTGCCCGGCGCCGCGGGGGCCTCGGGCTCGCGCTGCACGGGCACGGCCGGGGCCGGCGCCGCCTGCTGAGGTCCCCGTCCGCCGGCGCCGCCCGCCGCCGCGACGATCTCGTCGGGACTGCCGAGGCGGTCGAGGATGCCGCGGACGGCGGCGGGGCTGTCCACGGCGGCCTTGGCACGGCACCGGTCGATCTCGTTGCGCAGCTCCGAGACGAGCCGCATCCGGACGGCCGAGGACAGGTGCTGCTGCTGGGCGACGTCCCCGACGCGGCTCAGATACTCGTAGACGACCTGGTCGCTCTCGATCCCCACGACACCCCTCCGGAGCGGCCGGCAGATGGCCCCGTGGGACGAAGGTACCGCCTGGCGGGCGGGCGTCGTAGCCGCCCGTCGCCGTGCCGCGCGCGGGACGGACGCCTGCCCCGCGGCCGTACCCACCCGCTAACGTGGGTCGGATGAGCAGCGATGAGAAACCGGCGGCAGCCCCCCGCTCGCTCGCGGAGGCGCTTCGCGCGCGCGACGACGTCTCCCTGGCCGCGCTCCTGCGCAGCCGCCCGGACCTCATCACACCGGTCCCGACCGACCTCACACAGCTCGCCACCCGCGCCGGGACCCGTGCCTCGGTGGTGCGCGCGCTGGAGCGGCTGGACCGCTTCGCCCTGCAGACGGCGGAGGCGCTGGCCGTGGCGGGCGACCCCGCGCCGTACGGCGAACTGCTCGGCCTGATGGCCGGGGACGCCGGTGACCCCGCCGTCGCCGACACGCTGCCCCGCGCCCTGGGCACCCTGCGCGAGCAGGCCCTGGTCTGGGGCGGCGACGACCGGCTGCACCTGGTGCGCACCGCCCGCGAACTGCTCGCGCCGTCCCCGCAGCACCCGTCCCCCACCGGGCTCGGGCCGACCGTGCAGGAGGCCACGGCCGGCATGTCGCCGGGGCGGATCCAGGAGATCGTGACGGCCGCCGGGCTGCCGTCCACCCATGACTCGGTCTCCGCCGTCGCCTCGCTCACCGGACTGTTCACCGACCGCGGGCGGATGGCCGCGCTGCTCGCCGACGTGCCGGCCGACTCCCTCGACGTGCTCGACCGCCTGGTGTGGGGGCCGCCCTACGGTCAGGTGACCGCCGACCCGGCGCCCCGGCTGCGGCTGCTGCTCGACCGGGGCCTGCTGCTGCCCACCGCGCCCGGCACCGTCGTACTCCCGCGCGAAGTCGCCCTGCACCTGCGCGCCGGGCGCGCGCACCGGGCGCCCGAGCCGTTGCCGCCGGCCGTGACGACGACCGCCGCGCACCGTCCACAGGTTGTGGACGCGACGGCGGCCGGGCAGGCGTACACGGCACTCGCCACCGTCGAGGAGCTGCTGAAGGACTGGGACGAGGGCGGGCCGGGCGTGCTGCGCGCGGGCGGCCTGAGCGTGCGGGACCTCAAGCGCACCGCCGTCGCCCTGGACGTGTCCGAGCCGGTGGCCGCCTTCTGGGTGGAACTGGCCTACGCGGCCGGCCTGCTGGCCTCCGACGGGGAGGCCGACGAGCGCTACGCGGCCACCCCCGCCTACGACGAGTGGCGGGAGCGGCCCCCGGCCGACCGCTGGGCGCACCTGGCCCGGGCCTGGCTGGCGGCCACCCGGACGCCGGGGGTGGTCGGCGGGCGGGACGCCAAGGACCGCGCGCTGTCCGCGCTCGGGCCGGGCCTGGACCGTTCGGCCGCGCCGGAGGTACGGCACCGGGTGCTGACCCTGCTGGCCGCGCTGCCCGAGGGCGCCGCTGTGGACGCCGATTCGGTGCTGGCCCGGCTGCGCTGGGAGCGCCCGCTGCGCGGACCGCAGCGGACGGGCGACCACGACCTGCGCGGCCGGCTGGCCCGGTGGACGCTGTCCGAGGCGGAGCTGCTGGGCGTCACCGGACGCGGCGCGCTGTCCGCGCACGGGCGGGCACTGCTGGGAGCGCCCCCGGCACCCGGGTCCGAATCCGCGCCGGCGCACACGCGTACGGCCACGGACGAGTCCGCGCGCCGGTCCGCCGGTCCGGGTGACAAGCTGCCCGTCCACCGGCACCACGCCCGGCCCGCCGACACCGCCGAAGCCGCCTCCGGCTCACCGGCCGCCCGGGCGCCCCTGTCCCCCGCCGAGCAGGCCGCGGCTTCCGCGGCGGCCGCCCGCCTCCTCGCCCCGCTCCTGCCCGAACCGCTGGACCACGTCCTGCTCCAGGCGGACCTGACGGCGGTGGCGCCCGGCCCGCTGCGGCGTCCGCTCGCCGATGTGCTGGGCGTGCTCGCCGACGTGGAGTCCAAGGGCGGCGCGACCGTCTACCGGTTCACCCCGGCCTCCGTGCGCCGCGCCCTGGACGCCGGCCGCAGCGCCGCCGACCTGCACGCCTTCCTCGCCGAGCACTCCCGAACGCCGGTCCCGCAGCCGCTCGCGTACCTGATCGACGACGTGGCGCGGCGCCACGGGCACCTGCGGGTGGGCGCGGCCTCGGCGTACGTGCGCTGCGACGACGACGCGCTGCTGAACGAGATCCTCGCCGACAGGCGCTCCGCCGGCCTGCGGCTGCGCCGGCTCGCGCCGACCGTGCTGGCGGCGCAGGCCGACCCGGCCACGCTCCTGGAAGGCCTGCGCGCGATGGGGTACGCCCCGGCGGCCGAGTCCGCGGAGGGCGACGTCCTCGTCACCCGCGCCGACTCCCACCGCACTCCGCCGCGCACCGCCCCCGAACCGGTCCCGGACGGCCCGCCCGCCCCGGACGCCACGCTGCTGTCGGCCGCGATCCGGGCGATCCGGGCCGGCGACCTGGCCTCCACCGCCCCGCGCAGACCGGCGCCGGAGCCGGCGGACGGCGGCGATCCGCCCCGCACCGGTCCCGCCGAGACCCTGGCCACCGTGCAGGCCGCCGTCCTCACCGGCGAAGCGCTGTGGATCGGCTACGTCAACGCCGACGGCGCCGCCAGCCAGCGGGTGATCGCGCCGATCCGCGTCGAGGGCGGCTTCGTGACGGCGTACGACCACACCGCCGACGAGGTCCGCACCTATCCGCTGCACCGGATCACTGGGGTGGCGGAGCTGGCGGACGACGAGGGGTGACGACCACCGGGCGGACGGGGCGGGGCGCCTGCGCCGGGCCCCGCGGCGGCGGGCGGGCGGCCGCCCGTCCGCGCGCGCTCGCGCGGCGCCGTGGAACGCATCGGCCGCCGTTGGGGCACACTGGACGTTTGACCGCATGGAAAGGGCGCTGCGCGTGAATGGTCCCCTGATCGTCCAGTCGGACAAGACCCTGCTGCTCGAGGTCGACCACGAGCAGGCCGACGAATGCCGCCGCGCCATCGCGCCGTTCGCCGAGCTGGAACGGGCGCCCGAGCACATCCACACCTACCGGGTGACTCCGCTCGGCCTGTGGAACGCGCGGGCCGCCGGGCACGACGCCGAGCAGGTCGTGGACGCGCTCGTGCAGTACAGCCGTTACCCGGTACCGCACGCGCTGCTCGTCGACATCGCCGAGACGATGGACCGCTACGGCAGGCTGACCCTGTCCAAGCACCCGGCGCACGGGCTGGTGCTGACCACCACCGACCGGCCGGTGCTGGAGGAGGTGCTGAAGTCCAAGCGGATCGCTCCGCTGGTCGGCGTGCGCATCGACCCGGACTCCGTGGCCGTGCACCCCTCCGAGCGCGGGCAGATCAAGCAGGTGCTGCTGAAGCTGGGCTGGCCCGCCGAGGACCTCGCCGGGTACGTCGACGGCGAGGCGCACCCGATCGAACTGCGCGAGGACGGCTGGGCGCTCAGGCCCTACCAGAAGCAGGCCGTGGAGAACTTCTGGCACGGCGGCAGCGGGGTCGTGGTCCTGCCCTGCGGGGCGGGCAAGACGCTGGTCGGCGCGGGTTCGATGGCCCAGGCGAAGTCCACCACCCTCATCCTCGTCACCAACACCGTCTCCGCCCGGCAGTGGAAGCACGAGCTGGTGAAGCGGACCTCGCTGACCGAGGACGAGATCGGCGAGTACAGCGGGACGAGGAAGGAGATCCGCCCGGTCACCATCGCCACGTACCAGGTGCTCACCACCAAGCGGAAGGGCGTCTACCCGCACCTCGAACTGTTCGACTCCCGGGACTGGGGTCTGATCGTCTACGACGAGGTCCATCTGCTGCCCGCGCCGGTCTTCAAGTTCACCGCCGATCTCCAGGCCCGCCGCCGGCTGGGCCTGACCGCGACGCTCGTGCGGGAGGACGGCCGCGAGTCCGACGTGTTCTCCCTGATCGGGCCGAAGCGGTTCGACGCCCCGTGGAAGGAGATCGAGGCGCAGGGCCACATCGCGCCCGCCGACTGCGTCGAGGTCCGGGTGAACCTGACCGACTCCGAGCGGCTCGCCTACGCCACCGCCGAGACCGAGGAGAAGTACCGCTTCTGCGCGACCACCGCGACCAAGCGGAAGGTCACGGAGGCGATCGTCCGCCGTTTCGCCGGGCAGCAGATCCTGGTCATCGGCCAGTACATCGACCAGCTCGACGAGCTCGGCGAGCACCTGAACGCCCCGGTCATCAAGGGCGAGACGTCCAACGCGCAGCGCGAGAAGCTCTTCGACGCCTTCCGCGAGGGCGAGATCAACGTGCTCGTGGTGTCGAAGGTCGCCAACTTCTCCATCGATCTGCCGGAGGCCACCGTCGCCATCCAGGTCTCGGGCACCTTCGGCTCCCGCCAGGAGGAGGCCCAGCGCCTCGGCCGCGTGCTGCGCCCCAAGGCCGACGGCCACCAGGCCCACTTCTACTCGGTGGTGGCCCGCGACACGATCGACCAGGACTTCGCCGCCCACCGCCAGCGCTTCCTGGCCGAGCAGGGCTACGCCTACCGGATCATGGACGCTGACGAGCTGCTGGCGGGCGGAGTCTGACGGGAGGCGTCCCCGGGCCCGTCCCGGCGCCGCACCCACCCGGCGGCCGCCAGCAGGGCCAGCGCCAGCAGCGCGTACGGCGACGCCGGCGGCTGCTGCCACCACGGCAGGCGCAGGACGCGGTCGCCGGCGTGCGGGACCAGCCACATCGTGCGGGCCGTGAAGCAGACGACGGCGACCGCGGCCCAGCCCCGGCGGCCCTCGGCGAGGAGCACGGCGATCAGCGGCACGCACCACACCCAGTGGTGCGACCAGCTGATCGGTGAGACGAGCAGGGCGGTCAGGGCCGTGAGCAGGACGCCCCACCGGGCCCGAGGCGCCCGCCGGGCGAGCCACAGGCCGACGGCGGCCACCGCGAGCGCCGGCAGCAGCCAGGCGAGGCCGGGCGACGGGTCCCGCAGCAGGCGGGCGGCCATGCCCTGGAGGGACTGGTTGTCGACGATCCACGGCCTCCCCACCCGGTCGGACCGGTAGAAGAGCCGGGTCCAGTACTCGACGCTCGCCGCGGGCAGCACGAGCGCGCCCACGGCGACGGTCCCGGCGAACGCCGCCGTCGCCGTGGCCGCCTCGCGGCCGCGGCCGCGCAGCAGCAGGTAGACGACGAAGAGCCCCGGGGTGAGCTTGACGCCGGTCGCGACGCCGAGCGCGGCGCCCCTGCCGCGCGCGCCGGGCGGCCGGGTGAGGTCCCACAGGACCAGGCAGGCGAGCGAGAGGTTGATCTGCCCGTACCAGAAGGTCTGGAAGACCGGTTCGAGCCAGACGGCGAGCGCCGTAGCGGCGCACAGCGTCCGCGCCCGCACCGGGCGCTCGGCGAGGCGGGCGGACAGCCGGACGAGCCAGGCGAGCAGCAGCGCGTTGCCCGCGCAGAACGCCGCCTTCACCGCCGGGACGGGCAGCCACGCGGCCGGCACGAACAGCACCGCCGCGAACGGCGGGTACGTGGCCGGCAGCCGCCCCTCGGTGACCGTGAACCCGTACAGGTCGTGGCCGTGCAGGACGGCCGCGCCCTCGGCCCGGTAGACGACCGCGTCGGGCATCGGGACCCGCAGGACGGCGAACAGGACCCCGAGGGCGGTGAAGGAGACGACGAGGAGGGCGAGGGGGACCGCCGTGCGCGACCGGAGGGCCACTGTCCGTTCTGTCACGGACCGACCCTAGAAGGTCACTTGCGGCGCACGCCCGCTTCCTCGCCGTACTCGCCGAGGACGACCACGTCGAACGCGGCGCCCGCGAAGACCTTCACGGCGTGCAGGACGTCGCCCAGACGGTGGTGGTGGCTGCCCTGGACGGCCGTGGCGCCGGCCGGACGGGCAGCGGTTGCGGGATGGATGGTTGCTGCACTCATGGCTCAATGGTGGATCGGGGGACATGAGGCCGGCATCGCTCTGCGGAGCCAACCTCCTTGCCCTCCACGTACCCCTCTGGAGGGAGCGCACCCCCTACGCCCGGCAGGTGACTCCCCCTAGGGGACGAGCGGGCGGCCCCGGAAAACCGGTTGGCCTCCGCCAACGCGAAGACCTACAATCTCCGCTCTTGCCCGCCTCCCCACGGAGAGCCGCCGACCGGACGGAAACCGGTCGGCAGAACCCGCGCCCAGCCGCACCGCGGCCGCGTCCGGCGCAACAACCGCACCAGGCACAGCCGCCTGTCCCGTAGGTCCTCCGGAGGCACTTCCCTTGTCCACGCCCGCCGACGCCGCCCCGACCGCCGAGAACCCCCTCACCCGCGAGCGCTCGCACCTCGCCGCCTCCCGCGCCGCCCTGCGGGCCATGCGCGAGGACGTCGAGTCGCTCGACATCCGCGACGTCACCGCCAACTGGGTCAACGCCGAGGTACTCGCCCGCCAGATCGACGAGCGCATCAAGGCACTGGCCGACCTCAGCGACACCCCGCTGTTCTTCGGCCGCCTCGACTACTCGCACGCGCCGGGCGCGGAGCAGGCGGAGGGCGCGCGGGGCGAGCGCTTCTACATCGGGCGGCGGCACGTGCACGACGCCGACGGCGACCCCATGGTCATCGACTGGCGCGCACCGGTCTCGCAGCCGTTCTACCGGGCGTCCAGGAAGGACGCGATGGACGTCGCGCTGCGCCGCCGCTTCGGCTACACCGGCGGCGACCTCACGGCGTACGAGGACGAGCACCTGTCCGACCCGGCCGAGGCGGCCACCACCAGCAAGCTGCTCCAGCAGGAGATCGAGCGCCCGCGCGTGGGCCCGATGCGCGACATCGTGGCGACCATCCAGCCCGAGCAGGACGAGATCGTACGGTCCGGCCTGGGCGGCACCGTCTGCGTCCAGGGCGGCCCCGGCACCGGGAAGACCGCCGTCGGCCTGCACCGGGTCGCCTACCTCCTCTACGCCCACCGCGAGCGCCTCGCCCGCACGGGCACCCTCGTCATCGGGCCGAACAAGTCCTTCCTCCACTACATCGAGCAGGTGCTGCCGGCCCTGGGCGAGCTGACGGTCCAGCAGGCGACGGTCGACGACCTGGTCGCCCATGTGGAGGTGCGCGGGAGCGACGACGCGGCGGCCGCGGTCATCAAGGGCGACGCGCGCATGGCGGAGGTCCTCAGGCGGGCGGTGTACTCCCACGTCACGATGCCCACCGAGCCGGTCGTGGTGGTGCGCGGCTCCCGTCGCTGGCGCGTCCCGGCCTACGAACTGGAGGACATCGTCCGCGAGTTGCTGGACCGAGGCATCCGCTACGGCGCGGGCCGCGCGGCCCTGCCGCAGCGCATCGCGCACGCCGTGCTGGTGCAGATGGAGCGCGCGGGCGAGGCCCCGGACGACCGGGTGCAGGACTCGGTCGCCCGCAACGCGGCGGTGAAGGCCGCGGTCAAGGCGCTCTGGCCGCCGGTCGACCCGGCGAAGCTGGTGCTGCGGCTGCTGACGGACGCGGACTTCCTCGCCGAGCACGCCGACGGCGTCCTCACCGAGGAGGAGCGCAAGACGATCCTGTGGGCGAGGCCGGTGCGGTCGGTCAGGTCGGCCAAGTGGTCGGCGGCGGACGCGGTGCTGATCGACGAGACCGCGGATCTCGTCGAGCGGACGCACTCCCTGGGCCACGTGGTCCTGGACGAGGCGCAGGACCTCTCCCCCATGCAGTACCGGGCGGTCGGCCGGCGCTGCACCACCGGCTCCGCGACCGTCCTCGGCGACCTCGCGCAGGGCACCACGCCGTGGGCCACCCGCACCTGGGAGGAGGCCCTGGCCCACCTCGGCAAGTCCGAGGGGGTCATCGAGGAGCTGACCGCCGGTTTCCGCGTGCCGACGGACGTCATCGCCTACGCCTCCCGGCTGCTTCCGCACATCGCCCCGGGCCTGGCCCCGGTCGCGTCGGTCCGGGAGAACCCGGGCTTCTTCGAGGTCCGTACGATCACGGGCGCCGCGGGGGACGCTCCCGAGGATCCCGCCGGGGCGGCGGAGGTGGTCGCCGCCTGCGCGGAGCTGCTGCGCAACGAGGGCTCGACCGGCCTGATCGCCGCCGACGCCCGCGTCCCCGTCCTCGCCGAGGCGCTGACGGCGGCCGGGCTGACGTACCTGTCCCCCGGCCAGGAGACGACGGCCGAGACCCGGCTCACCCTGGTCCCGGCCTCACTGGCCAAGGGTCTCGAGTACGACTACGTCGTCCTCGACGAACCGCAGGCCGTGGTCGACGGCGAACCCGACGAACGCACCGGCCTGCGCCGCCTCTACGTGGCCCTGACCCGAGCCGTCTCGGGTCTGATCGTGGCCCACGCGGCCCCGCTCCCGCCGCAGCTGTCCTGACCGGCCGCCCGCACCGGACGCGCCGCCCCGCCCGCACCGGGCGCGCCGGCCGGACCGCGACGGCGACCGCACCCCGCCCGCACCGGACGCGCCGGCCGGACCGCACCGGACGCGCCGGCCGGACCGCGACGGCGACCGCACCCCGCCCGGCAGGCCGGCCGCGCACCCGGCGCCGCGACCGCACTCCGCGCGGTGGACCGGCCGCGTTTCCGCGCCCATGCCGCGCCACCGACCCGCCGCACCACGGCCGCACCCCGCGCCACCGGCCGGCCGCGCCACTACCGAGCCCCGCTCCGCGCGCGGCCGGCGCGGAAGGCGTCGGCGGCCTCCTTCGCGGGCGGGGCGGGGTGTGCCACTGCGGGCCCGCCGCACCTCACACGGCCGGGCGCTGGACCGCCTCGCCGTCGAGCACCGAGCGCCACTCCGCCACCGCGCCGACGGAGACCGGCCCGGCCCACCCGGTGGGCCGGGCCGCTCCGCCGATGTGGAAGGCGTCGATGCCGGCCGACCGCAGGGCCGGCACATGGTCGAGCCGCAGACCGCCGCCCACCATGATCCGCGGCTCGTAGCCGGGCTCCCCGCTGCGGGCCGCCTCCGCGACCAGGACGGGCAGTCCGTCGTCGACGCCGCCGGCCGCGCCCGCCGTCAGGTAGGTGTCGAGGCCGGGCAGGCCGTCCAGCTGCTTGCGCAGGGCGTCCCGGTCGACGGCCCGGTCGATCGCCCGGTGGAAGGTCCACCGGCACCCGTCGAGCTCGCTCACCACCCGCTCCACGGCCGCGAGGTCCGCTCCGCCGTCCGCGTCGAGGAACCCGAGCACGAACTCCTCGGCGCCCGCCTCCCGCAGTTCGCCGACGGCCCCAGCCAGCCTGTCCACGCCCCCGGAACCGCCCGCGGCGAATCCGTCCGCGAGCCGCACCATCACGCGCAGCGGAATGTCGACGGCGGCGCGGATCCCGGCCACGGTCCCGGCCGACGGGGTGAGCCCGTCGGCCGCCATGTCGGTGACCAGCTCGAGGCGGTCCGCGCCTCCGGCCTGGGCGGCGACCGCGTCCTCGATGTCGAGGGCGATCACCTCCAGGACTGCACGCATGCTCATGGGACCCCTTTCCTCGGTTTCCCCTGGGGCTTGACAGGTCTAGTCCAATCTCAGGGTACGCCGAGCAGGTCCCCGGAGGGGGGGCCGGTCACCGGAAGATGTTCAGTTCTCCCTTCTCCACGCCCGCGAGCTCGTACCCCGTCCCGGCCGCCGGGGCCGGGCGTCCCGCGTAGAGCCGTACCAGTGTGGCGGCGTCGCCGATGTAGCGCGCCGGGGGCCGCTCGCCGCTCACGTCGCCGAACCGCAGCGGCTCGTCCAGGTCGTCCAGGTCGGCGTGGAGCGGCAGAAGGCCCTTCTCCCGGGTGACCCGGCCGAGGAGCGTCAGCGCGTGCGGCAGTCCGGCGCCGGCGTACGCCCCCGGCTCGCCGAGGGTCTCGCGCACATCGCCGGCGTGCACCCACTCCCCGAGCGCGATCAGGTCCAGCACGCCCCCGGCCTCCGCGATCAGCGGTCCGGCCTCGGTCATCCCCCGTTCCAGCTCGTCCACCACCCGGGCGTGCGGCCAGCCGGACCGCTCGGCGATGTCCCGGTCGTTGGACTCGGGCGAGAACACCCCCTTCTCGAACCGGTTTTCGACCACCCTCGTCAACACGGCGGAACAGTGCGCGATCAGGTCCCGCACCGACCACCCCGGACACGCGGCGGTCGGCAGCGCGAAGTCCGCCTCCGGCCGCGAACGCAGCAACGGAACGAGCGCGTCCCGCTCCATGGCGAGCAGCAGCCCGGGCAGTTCCGGGTCCCGTACCTCGTGCGGATCAGCAGAAGTCATGGCTCCACGCTAGGGCTATCCGGCCCGCACCAACGGGCGCGCGGGCCCGGCACGCCCTTTTTCCGACATGACCCGAACGCGAGACTTCGCACGCACGGCGCCCCCGCCCGGCGGGAGAATGAGCGCATGGCCGAACACGCCGACCCCGTCGCGCTCCGCGCCCGCTGGCTGCGGACCCTGCTCTCGGCACGGGAGGGCGCCCGCGACCCCGACCCGCTGCCGTACGCCGACGCCCTGCTGCGCCGCTGGCAGGAGCCGCAGCGGCACTACCACACGCTCACCCACCTCACCGCCGTGCTCGACCACGTCGACGTCCTGGCGGAGTACGCCGCCGACCCCGACGTGGTCCGGCTGGCCGCCTGGTTCCACGACGCGGTGTACCTCCCGGAGCGCTCCGAGAACGAGGAGCGCTCCGCGCGGCTCGCCGAGCGCGCGCTGACCGAGGCCGGGGTGCCGGCGCGGAAGACCGCCGAGGTGGCCCGCCTGGTCCGGCTCACCGTCACCCACGACCCGGCGGGCGACGACCGTGACGGCCGGGTCCTGTGCGACGCCGACCTCGCGATCCTGGCCGCGCCCCCGTCGGCGTACGCCGCCTACACGGCCGGCGTCCGCGAGGAGTACCACTTCGTCCCGAACGACGCCTTCCGCCGGGGCCGCGCCGATGTCCTGCGCCAACTCCTCGCCCTGCCCCGCCTGTTCCGCACCCCGTACGGCGAACGGCACTGGGAGGCCACGGCGCGCTACAACCTCGCCTCCGAGCTGGAGATGCTGACGGCGTGACACCGCCGGGGCGCCGGCCCGGCCGGTCCGCCTCCCGCGGCCGTATTCCGCACCCGCCGCCCCGACCTGTGCCATCGTGTCGGTCGTACCGGTCGAACACGGGGAACGAGGACGATGACAACACCTGACGGACACGACGGCACGATCCGCATACCCGCCGAACGCCTCATCCTGGAAGGCGTCACCCCGGCCGCGGCGCGGGATCTGAGCACCGGCGGGGACGGCGGCTTCCGGTGGATCGAGGGCGGCCCCTTCGAGGGCACGCGGATCGCCGCCGGGATGACCGTGAAGGCGCACGAGAGCGGGGTGCACCGGCCCGAGTGGGGTGTCTTCGTGCTGGTGCGGCGGGATGACGGGCGCGCGGTCGGCGCGATGGGCTTCCACGGCGCGCCCGACGAGGACGGGCGCGCCGAGGTCGGCTACGACCTCGCCGAGGCGGGCCGCGGCCGGGGCTACGCCACCGAGGCGCTGCGCGCGCTGTCGGCCTGGGCGCTGGCCCGCGACGACGTGCACCGGCTGCTCGCCACGGTCGACCGGGACAACATCCCCTCCCAACGGGTTCTCACCCGCGCCGGTTTCGTCCAGGTGGACGACGCGGAGGAGCTGCTCGCCTACGAACTGCGTCCCTGAGAGCGGCGCTTGCGGCGGCGCAGCCCGGCCGCGTGCAGCAGCCGCACCACCTCCCGGCTGCTGACCTCGACCGCCCCCGCCGCCACCGCTTCGGGGTAGCGGTGGGCGGGCAGGTCGTAGTGGTCGCGGTCGAAGGCGCGCGGGGGCACGCCCAGGGTGGCGGCGAACAGGTGCAGTTCGTCGTAGGACAGGTCGCTGACGAGGTGGGACCACATCCGGCCGTGCCCCGGCCAGTTCGCCGGGTCGATGTAGATCGTCACGCCGTCGCCGTCACGCTCACCGCCGACGCCGCCGCCGTGCGGACGTCCACCGCCGCCCCCGCCGCCGTACGGGCGGCCGTCACGAGGTGGCTTTCCCGCCCGTGGCCCGGGCCAGCGCTCCCACCGGCGCGACCTTCACGCCCGCCTTGGCGCACACCCAGTGCGGGTCGGGGCCGAGTTCCGGCTCCACGTCCAGCGCGTGCGGGTCGCCGTAGCCGCACACCGGGCACAGCGGCCAGCGGCCGTACCGCTCCAGCAGCGCGTCCTGCACGTCCTGGGCGACCAGGCCGGCCACGTACCGCGCGCCGTCCGGCCACTGCTCCACCCACCATCGGCGCTGGACGACGGAGTCCTCCACGAGGGAGACCACGTCCGCCTGGGCGACCTCGCCCGCGACCAGATCGGCGAGTACCAGGGCGCGCGCGGCGTGCAGAGCCTGCTCCAGCGGGCTGATGGGGTCCATGCCTCCATTGTGCGCACTCTTGACCACACGTCCGCTCGGAAAATAGCTTTCATGGTGTGACCCAGGACGTGAAGGAAAGTTTCGCAGGCTCGGGCACCAGGGGCGCCCCGGACAGCGCGCCGCCCGCGCCCGCCGCGCTCGCGGCGAAGGTGCGCACGCTCGCGCCCTCCATGACCCGCTCCATGCAGCGGGTCGCCGAGGCCGTGGCGGGCGACCCGGCCGGCTGCGCGGCCCTCACGGTCACCGGCCTCGCCGAGCTGACCGGCACCAGCGAGGCGACCGTCGTGCGCACCGCCCGCCTGCTCGGCTATCCCGGCTACCGCGACCTGCGTCTCGCCCTCGCCGGGCTCGCCGCCCAGCAGCAGTCCGGCCGCGCGCCCGCCATAACGACCGACATCGCGGTGGACGACCCCATCGCCGACGTCGTCGCCAAGCTCGCCTACGACGAGCAGCAGACCCTCGCCGACACCGCCGCCGGCCTCGACACCGTCCAGCTCGGCGCGGCCGTCGGCGCCCTGGCCACCGCCCGCCGCACGGACGTGTACGGCGTCGGCGCCTCCGCCCTGGTCGCCCAGGACCTCACCCAGAAGCTGCTGCGCATAGGGCTGATAGCGCACGCGCACTGCGACCCGCACCTCGCCGTCACCAACGCGGTGCAACTGCGCACCGGAGACGTGGCGATCGCCATCACCCATTCGGGTTCCACCGGGGACGTGATCGAGCCGCTGCGGGTCGCCTTCGAGCACGGCGCGACCACCGTCGCGATCACCGGCCGTCCCGACTCGCCCGTCACGCAGTACGCCGACCACGTCCTGACCACCTCCACGGCCCGCGAGAGCGAGCTGCGTCCGGCGGCGATGTCCTCCCGCACCAGCCAACTGCTCGTCGTCGACTGCCTGTTCGTGGGGGTGGCGCAGCGGACCTACGAGACCGCGGCGCCGGCCCTGGCGGCTTCGTACGAGGCACTGGCCCACCGGCACAGCCCACGCGGCGGGGACCGGCGCCCGTAGCCCGGCGCCGGAGCGTCCGGCGCCACCGCGGCCGGGCGCCGCAATGGCCGTGGCCGGGAAGCGGAGAGGTACGAGCCCGTGCGGAACCGCGCGTACACCTCCACCAAGTCAGTCAGTCAGTCGTATCGCCGTCGCACGAAGAGAGCCGCCCCTCATGACCTCCACGCCCCACTACCGTGAGCTGCGCTCCGAGTTGGAGTCGCTGACGACCGAGGCGTTCCGCCCGGAGCTGGCCGAGATCGACCGGCTGCCCACCCTGGAGATCGCCCGGCTGATGAACGCCGAGGACGCGACCGTGCCCGCCGCGGTGGCGCGGCGGCTGCCGGAGATCGCCGCCGCGATCGACGCGGTGGCGCAGCGGATGGCGCGCGGCGGCCGGCTGATCTACGCGGGCGCGGGTACGGCGGGCCGGCTGGGGGTGCTGGACGCCTCGGAGTGCCCGCCGACCTTCAACACGGACCCGTCGCAGGTCATCGGGCTGATCGCGGGCGGCGCCGAGGCCATGGTGACCTCGGTGGAGGGGGCGGAGGACTCGCGCGGGCTGGCGGTCGAGGCGCTGGACGCCCTCGGCCTCACCCGGGACGACACGGTGGTCGGCGTCTCGGCCTCCGGCCGCACCCCCTACGCCATCGGCGCGGTCGAGCACGCCCGTCGGCTGGGCGCGCTCACCGTCGGCCTGGCCTGCAACTCCGGCAGCGCGCTGGCCGCCGCCGCCGAGCATGGCATCGAGATCGTCACCGGCCCCGAACTGCTGACCGGTTCGACCCGTCTGAAGGCCGGCACGGCCCAGAAGCTGGTGCTGAACATGATCTCGACGATCACGATGATCCGGCTGGGCAAGACCTACGGGAACCTGATGGTCGACGTGCGCGCCTCCAACGACAAGCTGCGCGCCCGCTCCCGCCGGATCGTCGCCCTGGCCACGGGCGCCGGGGACGACGAGATCGAACGCGCCCTCGCGGCCGCGGACGGCGAGGTGAAGACCGCCATCCTGGTCCTCCTGGCCGACGTGGACGCCGGCACGGCCACCCACCTCCTGACCCGGTCCTCGGGCCACCTCCGCACGGCCCTGACCCACGCGGGGACCTGACGGGGGCGAGGCGGATCCGGGCCGGGGACCCGGACGCGGCGGCGGGGAGGGCGGAGGCGGCGGCAGGGCCGCGGGAGCGCGGGCCGTGCCCCGCGGTGTGGCGCGGATCCCCCCTCCTCCCCCACCGGCCCCGGGCCCGGCGGCCTACGCTGGGAGGGCCATGAACCATGCCCAGCTCACCGCCCTCGGGCGGGCCCTCCGGCTCCTCGGCGAGCACGGGGAGGCGCTCACCGCCGACACGCCCGACGCCAAGCTGCACGAGGTGAAGGGCGACCTGCGGCGCGCCCTGGACCTGCTGGAGGAGAGCGTCACCACGGCCGCGGCCGCCACCCGGTGCCCCGAGCATCCGAACGGGCCCGTCGACGACAGCGCCCCCGACCTCTGCCTGCTGTGCGAGACCCGGCGGCGGGCCGCCCGCCGCTCCGAGGTCGACGGGGCGTATCCGCCGTACGCCCGGCCGGGCGGCGAGCCCGCCGCCCCCGCGCCGTCCCGGTACGGCGTGCGCGAGGACCGGCCGCAGCCCCAGCAGCGCTGGCTGCCGGAGCTGTGGAACGGGCGGGAGTGGCAGCTGTGCGGGACCCCGCGCCGGGACCGGCGCGAGGCCGAGCTGTTCATCGCCGCCCAGCGGCGCGCGCCGCGCGCCGCGATGGCGTACCGGCTCGTGCACGAGTTCACCGACTACGAGGTCGTGCGGGTCTGGGGCACCCCGGTGCGCGTCGACATCGAACCGCTCGGGAACATGTAGTCCGCCGGGCCCGCGCGGTCGGTGCGCGGACGTGCTACGCCTTCACCGCCGGCTTCTCCTGCCCGCTCGCCGCGGCGACCGGCTCGCCCGTGGCGGCGACCCGCTGGCGCGGGATGAAGGAGGCGACGGCGAAGCCGAGCAGTGCGGCGCCCGCGCCGAGGCCCAGGACCGTGCGGAAGCCGTTCTCCGAGGGCAGCGCGTAGGGGCCGAACCGCGTGGTCATGTGGGCGAGCACCACACCGGCCACCGCGCTGGCGGTGGAGGTGCCGATGGAGCGCATCAGGGTGTTGAGGCTGTTGGCCGCGCCGGTCTCGGAGGCGGGCACGGCGCCCATGATCAGCGTAGGCATCGCGCCGTAGGTGAAGCCGATGCCGGCGCCGATCACGCAGGACGCCAGCACGAAGTGCCAGACCTGGCTCATGAGCGCGATGTTGAGGCCGTAGCCGGCCGCCACGATCAGCGCGCCGATCATCAGCGTCACCTTGGGTCCCCGGGTGCGTGAGACGGCCGCCGAGACCGGGGCGACGGCCATCATCACCAGTCCGGAGGGGGCCATGACGAGGCCGGAGACGAGGAGCGACTCGCCGAGGCCGTAGCCGGTCTGCGCGGGCAGCTGCAGCAGCTGCGGGATGACCAGGGACATCGAGAACATCCCGAAGCCGATCGCGATGGAGGCGAGGTTCGTCACCAGCACCTGGCGGCGGGCCGTGGTGCGCAGGTCCACCAGCGGTTCCCGCACGCGCAGTTCGAAGAAGCCCCAGGCGACGAGGATGACGACCGCCGCCGCGAACAGGCCCAGGGTGGTGGCGCTGCCCCAGCCCCAGTCGGCGCCCTTGGAGATCGCCAGCAGGAGGCACATCAGGCCGGCCGCCATGCCGAGGGCGCCCACGACGTCGAAACGGCCGCCCGAGCGCACCTTCGACTCCGGCACCAGGAACAGCACCAGGGCCGCCGCGACGACGCCCATGGCCGCCGAGGCCCAGAACAGCACGTGCCAGTCGAAGTTCTCGGCGATGACCGCGGCGGCGGGCAGACCGAGGGCGCCGCCGACGCCGAGCGAGGCGCTCATCATCGCGGTCGCCGAACCCAGCCGCTCGGCGGGCAGTTCGTCGCGCATGATGCTGATGCCGAGGGGGATCACACCGGAGGCGAGGCCCTGCATCGCCCGTCCGACGATCATCGGCGTCAGGGAGTCGCTCACCGCGGCGGTGACCGAGCCGGCCACCAGCATGCCGATGCTCACCAGGAGCATGCGGCGCTTGCCGTACATGTCGCCGAGGCGGCCCATGACCGGGGTGGCGACGGCGGCGGCGAGCAGCGTGGCGGTGATGACCCAGGCGGCGTCCGACGCCGAGGCGTGCAGCAGCTTGGGCAGCTCCGAGACGATCGGGATCACCAGGGTCTGCATCAGCGAGACCACGATGCCGCCGAAGGCCAGTACGGCCACGACTGCGTTGGGGTTGGGCGGGGCCTCGGCCGTGGTGGGCCGGACCTGTGCGTCGGACATGAGGGACGTCTCCGTGGAGGGCAGGGGTACTTGACTCAGGCAACCATAATTCGATTTGATTGACTTAAGCAAGTTGTATTCCGGCCAGAGGGAGGCCGGCGGCCCGCGAGGGGCCACCGGCCTCGTGCCGGGTCAAGGCGTCAGCTCAGCGTCTTCAGCGACTCCGCGTCGTACGGCCTCAGCTCCTCGGAGCGGCCCTGGAGCACCTTGGCCGCCCACTGCGGGTCCTGGAGCAGCGCGCGACCCACGGCGACCATGTCGAACTCGTCGCGCTCCAGGCGGTCCAGCAGGTTGTCCAGGCCGCCGATCGCCGCGCCCTCGCCCTGGAACGCCTTGAGGAAGTCGCCGTCGAGGCCGACCGAGCCGACCGTGATGACCTGCTTGCCGGTGAGCTTCTTGGTCCAGCCCGCGAGGTTGAGGTCCGAGCCCTCGAACTCCGGCAGCCAGTAGCGGCGGGTGGAGGCGTGGAAGACGTCCACGCCGGCCTCGGCCAGCGGGGCCAGGATCGCCTCCAGCTCCTCGGGGGTCTCGGCGAGGCGCGCGTCGTAGGCGTCCTGCTTCCACTGCGAGTACCGGAAGATGACGGGGAAGCCGGGCGAGACGGCGGCGCGGACCGCCGCCACGACCTCCGCCGAGAACTTCGTACGGGCCACCGCGTCGCCGCCGTAGGCGTCCGTACGGCGGTTGGTGCCCGCCCACAGGAACTGGTCGAGCAGGTAGCCGTGGGCGCCGTGGATCTCCACGCCGTCGAAGCCGATGCGCTCGGCGTCGGCGGCCGCCTCGGCGAACGCGCCGACGACGTCGTCGATGTCGGCCCGGGTCATCGCCTTGCCGGCGCCCTCCGTCCCGTCGGTCCGCAGCCCGGAGGGGCCGACCGCCGGCGCCTGCGGGAACGGCCCCCTGCCCTGCCTGCGGACCATTCCGATGTGCCACAGCTGCGGCACGATCGTGCCGCCCGCCGCGTGCACGGCGTCGGCGACCTTCGCCCAGCCCGCGAGCTGCTCCGCGCCGTGGAAGCGCGGCACCCGAGTGCTCTCCCCCGCCGACTCGTGCCCCACGTAAGTGCCCTCGGTGACGATCAGGCCGACACCCGCGGCGGCGCGACGGGCGTAGTACGACGCCACGTCCTCGCCCGGGACGCCGCCCGGGGAGAACATGCGGGTCATCGGGGCCATCGCGATGCGGTTCGGGACGGTCAGGCCGCCCAGCGCGACCGGACGGGAGAGGACGCGGGCCGCGCGGGAGGCGTTCTCGGGGACGGACTCGGACGTGGTGACGCTCATGGGACTCCTCGGCAAGTGCGGATACCAGACGGTATGTGCATGTGCATCAAGTCTGCGTCGTCGTCAACCCCGCCGTCCACCCCGGCATTCCGGCCCCGGGCGCCCGCGTTCCGGAGAACGCCGAGGGCGGCACCCCCTGTCTCCAGGGGGTGCCGCCCTCGGTACGCGACGGACGGGTCCGATCCTCGAAAGGATCAGAAGTCCATGTCACCGCCCGGCATGCCGCCGCCGGCCGGCGCGGCGGCCTTCTCCGGCTTGTCGGCGATGACGGCCTCGGTGGTGAGGAACAGCGCGGCGATGGAGGCGGCGTTCTGCAGCGCGGAACGGGTCACCTTCGCCGGGTCGATGATGCCCTCGGCGACCAGGTCGACGTACTCGCCGGTCGCGGCGTTCAGGCCGTGGCCCGGGGTCAGGTTGCGCACCTTCTCCACCACGACGCCGCCCTCGAGGCCGGCGTTGACGGCGATCTGCTTCAGCGGGGCCTCGAGCGCCAGCTTGACGGCGGCGGCACCGGTGGCCTCGTCGCCCTCGAGCTCCAGCTTCTCGAACACCTGGGAGGCCTGGAGCAGGGCCACGCCACCACCGGCGACGATGCCCTCCTCGACGGCCGCCTTGGCGTTGCGCACGGCGTCCTCGATGCGGTGCTTGCGCTCCTTGAGCTCCACCTCGGTGGCGGCGCCGGCCTTGATGACCGCGACACCGCCGGCGAGCTTCGCCAGGCGCTCCTGCAGCTTCTCGCGGTCGTAGTCGGAGTCGCTGTTCTCGATCTCGGCGCGGATCTGGTTCACGCGGCCGCCCACCTGCTCGGAGGAGCCGGCACCGTCGACGATGGTGGTCTCGTCCTTGGTGATGACCACCTTGCGGGCCTTGCCCAGCAGGTCGAGGGTGGCGTTCTCCAGCTTGAGGCCGACCTCCTCGGAGATGACCTCGCCGCCCGTGAGGATGGCGATGTCGCCGAGCATGGCCTTGCGGCGGTCGCCGAAGCCCGGGGCCTTGACGGCGACGGACTTGAAGGTGCCGCGGATCTTGTTGACGACCAGGGTCGACAGGGCCTCGCCCTCGACG
The DNA here is from genome assembly GCF_043079345.1 of Streptomyces sp. NPDC015220. Lineage (NCBI taxonomy): Bacteria > Bacillati > Actinomycetota > Actinomycetes > Kitasatosporales > Streptomycetaceae > Streptomyces > Streptomyces sp. NPDC015220. The sequence goes on from NZ_JBIBUK010000029.1 coordinate 45,413, forward strand.
TCCTCGGCGATGATCAGCAGCGGCTTGCCCGACTGCATGACCTTCTCCAGCAGCGGGAGCAGGTCCTTGACCGAGGAGATCTTGGAGTTGGCGATGAGGATGTACGGGTCCTCGAGCACCGCCTCCATGCGCTCCATGTCGGTGGCGAAGTAGGCGGAGATGTAGCCCTTGTCGAAGCGCATGCCCTCGGTGAGCTCGAGCTCCAGACCGAAGGTCTGCGACTCCTCGACGGTGATGACGCCTTCCTTGCCGACCTTGTCCATGGCCTCGGCGATCAGCTCGCCGATCTGGGTGTCGGCGGCGGAGATGGAGGCGGTGGAGGCGATCTGCTCCTTGGTCTCGACCTCCTTGGCCTGGTCGAGCAGGGCGGCGGAGACGGCCTCGACGGCCTTCTCGATACCGCGCTTCAGGGCCATCGGGTTGGCACCGGCGGCCACGTTGCGCAGGCCCTCGCGGACCAGCGCCTGGGCGAGCACGGTCGCCGTGGTCGTACCGTCACCGGCGACGTCGTCCGTCTTCTTGGCGACTTCCTTGACCAGCTCGGCGCCGATCTTCTCGTACGGGTCCTCGAGCTCGATCTCCTTGGCGATGGAGACACCGTCGTTGGTGATCGTGGGGGCGCCCCACTTCTTCTCGAGGACGACGTTCCGGCCCTTGGGGCCGAGGGTCACCTTGACGGCGTCCGCGAGCTGGTTCATGCCGCGCTCGAGGCCTCGCCGCGCCTCCTCGTCGAACGCGATGATCTTGGCCATGTGAAGTGGTCCCTCCAGGACTGGGGGTGATTCCTTCGGACCGCGCCCGCGCCCGCGACGGACGGCTCGCCGGCCTCGTGGTTCCTTGCCCCACCCGGCCCGCGGGCCTCACCGACCCGGTCCTCGTTGTCACTCTCACCTTCAGAGTGCTAACGCAATGATTAGCACTCGACCCCTGAGAGTGCAAGCGTCGGCGAAGTGGATCCGACGCGGGGCGGCGGTCGGACGGCGGCGGGCGGGAGCGCCCCAGGGGCCCGCACCGGCGCCCGCGCACCCGCGGACACGCCGCGGGTCGCGGCGTCCGGCGTCCGCCCCGTGGTCCGGCGCCCGCCCCGTGATCCGGCGTCCGCGCGCCCGTGGGCACACGCCCGCACGGACGGGCCCCCGCCGGACGGACAGGCCGAAGGGCCCGCACCCCCCGGCGGAGGTGCGGACCCTTCGAAGATCGCTTGCGGTGGTCGCGCGATTCAGGCCGTGACGCGAACCATGTCGGCCTGCGGACCCTTCTGGCCCTGCGAGATCTCGAACTCGACCCGCTGACCCTCTTCCAGCGAGCGGTAGCCGTCCATCTGGATCGCGCTGTAGTGGACGAAGACGTCCGCACCACCGTCGACCGCGATGAAGCCGTACCCCTTCTCCGCGTTGAACCACTTGACGGTGCCCTGAGCCATGCCTAACTCCCCTATTACTGGCCCTTGCACAGATCCACACTTCGCGGATCCGGGTCAGACCTCACCCCCCGTGGATCGGGGGCGTGCGCCGGAACGCGTCGACCGCGGCCGAATGTATCTGTCCAACTGCCGTCTGCAACAGGTCAATCGGACGAGAATTCTGGACGGGAGCGGTCCGGAATGTGGGGAGAATTCGCCACACTTCAGGGCAAGTCGGGCCCGACAAACAAGGCAAATGCCGCGAAAAGCCCGCGCACTTTGGCTACTTCTGATCGGCGGGCGGCAGGAAAAAGAGGCTTCCTGATCCGTTGGTCAGGAGCGCGTTCCCCAACTGTACCGCGCTCAACCACACAGAATTGCCCCCTCCGTTTCTCTCACGGAGGGGGCAATCGGACGAACGGTCGGTAATCGGAGTTACCTGAGGTAAGGCTCAGCCGCCGGCGACCGCCGGGATGATCGACACGCCGGCGCCGTCCGGGGTGGAGGTCTCCAGGCCCTGCTCGAAGCGGACGTCGTCGTCGTTGACGTAGACGTTGACGAAGCGGCGCAGCTTGCCCTGGTCGTCCAGGACGCGCGCGGCGATGCCCGTGTGGTTCTTCTCCAGGTCGGAGATGACCTCGGCGAGGGTCGCGCCCTCGGCGCTCACCTCGGCCCGGCCGCCGGTGTAGGTGCGCAGGATGGTCGGGATGCGAACGGTCACGCTCATGCGAGGCCAGCCTCTCGGAAGGAGTCCAGGTTCGGACGGATGGTCGCGGTCAGGCCGGTGCCCGCCACCGCGTCCAGGGTCTTCAGACCGTCACCGGTGTTGAGGACGACGGTGGTCTTGGCCGGGTCGAGGAGGCCGTTCTCGATCAGCTTCCTCGTCACGCCGACCGTCACACCGCCCGCCGTCTCGGCGAAGATGCCCTCGGTCCGGGCGAGCAGCTTGATCGCGTCGACCACCTGTTCGTCCGTCACGTCCTCGACCGCGCCGCCGGTGCGGCGCGCGATGTCCAGGACGTAGGGGCCGTCCGCCGGGTTGCCGATGGCGAGGGACTTGGCGATGGTGTTCGGCTTCTGCGGCCGTACCACGTCGTGCCCGGCCTTGAAGGCGGTGGACACCGGCGAGCAGCCCTCGGCCTGGGCGCCGAAAATCTTGTACGGCCGGTCCTCGACCAGACCGAGCTCGATCAGCTCCCGCAGGCCCTTGTCGACCTTGGTGAGCTGCGAGCCGGAGGCTATCGGGACGACGATCTGGTCGGGCAGCCGCCAGCCGAGCTGCTCACAGATCTCGTACGCCAGCGTCTTGGAGCCCTCGGCGTAGTACGGCCGCAGGTTGACGTTGACGAAGCCCCAGCCCTCGCCGGCCGGGTCGCCGATCAGCTCGGAGCAGAAGCGGTTCACGTCGTCGTAGTTGCCCTCGATGCCGACGAGCTCGCCGCCGTAGATCGCGGCCATGACGACCTTGCCCTGCTCCAGGTCGTGCGGGATGAAGACGCAGGAGCGCAGCCCGGCCCGGGCGGCGGCGGCGCCGACCGCGCCGGCCAGGTTGCCGGTGGAGGAGCAGGACAGGGTGGTGAAGCCGAAGGCGCGGGCGGCCTCCAGGGCCTGGGCGACCACCCGGTCCTTGAAGGAGTGCGTCGGGTTGCCGGAGTCGTCCTTCACGTACAGGCCGCCGGTCACGCCGAGTTCGCGGGCGAGGTGGTCGGCCTTGACGAGCTTGGTCCAGCCCGGGTTGATGTTCGGCTTGTCGGCCACGTCGGCGGGCACGGGCAGCAGCGGGGCGTAGCGCCAGATGTTCGCGGGGCCCGACTCGATCCGCTTGCGCAGCTCCTCGGTGTCGTAGGCCGAGAAGTCGTAGGCGATCTCGAGCGGGCCGAAACACTCCTCGCAGGCGAAGACCGGGCCGAGGGGCACGCGGTGACCGCATTCGCGGCAGCTCAGCGCCGCGGCGGGGCCGAGGTCTACGGTGGAGTCGGTGCTGCTTGCGACGGTCTGCACAGCCATGGAGGCGAGGCCCTTTCTCCTCATCTTCCTCACGACGCATCTCGCCGTGAGACGGATTTGGCACCTTCCCTAGCCGGGAGCCTCGCAATGGATCGTCGAGACCGGCTGGAGGGTTGCCGGGGCTTCATCGGGCCGTGTCCCTCTGCCCCTCTGGATGAGCGGTATTCGATTGTGGAGACGCGGCGACCCCGGCATGCGATGGTCATCCGCGTTGTTCAAGACTGTAACCGAAGGCCGGGACAGTGAGAGATAGTCGTCCGAACCGCGAGACAGATCACAGCATGATGTGATCCGCGCCCTGGCGCGAGCGGTGGCCGTACCGAGCAGGAGTTAAGGAGCCGTCGACCGTGCTGGAAGAAGTCGAGCGCTGGCTGAGGACGCGTTCCTGGTCCGTGACCGATCGTCCGCTCGCCACGGTCCTGGCCGCGAAGCGCGCGAGCGGCTCGACGGTCAGCGTGGTGCTGCCCGCGCTGAACGAGGAGGAGACGGTCGGTGACATCGTCTCCGTGATCCGCCGCGACCTGATGCGGCAGGCCCCGCTCGTCGACGAGGTGGTGGTCGTCGACTCGGGCTCCACCGACCGCACCTCGCGGGTGGCGGCCGCCGCGGGCGCCCGGGTCGTGCACCGCGACGCGATACTGCCCCGCATCCCGGCGGTCCCCGGCAAGGGCGAGGTGCTGTGGCGCTCGCTGCTGGTCACCCACGGGGACGTCGTCTGCTTCGTCGACGCCGACCTGCGGGACTTCTCCTCGGACTTCGTCACCGGGATCGTCGGCCCGCTGCTCACCGACCCCGGCGTGCAGCTCGTCAAGGCGATGTACGACCGCCCGCTGGCCGGCGCCGCCGGGCAGGGCGGCCGGGTCACCGAGCTGATGGCCCGCCCGCTGCTCAACATGCACTGGCCGCGGCTGGCCGGCTTCGTGCAGCCGCTCGGCGGCGAGTACGCCGCCCGCCGCTCGCTGCTGGAGCGGCTGCCGTTCCCGGTCGGCTACGGCGTCGAGCTGGGCATGCTGGTCGACGCGCTGCACCTGGTCGGCCTGGACGCGCTCGCCCAGGTCGACGTGGGCGAGCGCAAGCACCGGCACCAGGACGGGCAGGCGCTCGGCCGGATGGCCGCCGCGATCTACCGCACCGCCCAGCTGCGTCTGGCCCGCGGCCATCTGATCCGTCCCGCCCTGACCCAGTTCGAGCGCGGCGAGGACGGCTTCGAGCCGCGCACGTACTCCGTGGACACCGAGGAGCGCCCGCCGATGACCGAGATCGCGGAGTACGCCGCCCGGCGGGTGGCCTGAGACGGGCGGCGCGCGAGGGCGGCGCGAGGCGGGTGGCCTGAATCCCGCACCGCGCCGCGGTCGCCCGGCTACGAAGCCGGACCGTACGTTTGAGTGTTCGGGGGCCGGGCTAGGTTGAGGACCATGGCTGCTACGCACGGTGCCGGGGTGCTGGTCGCGTCCAATCGCGGACCGGTTTCGTACGAGGTGCACGAGGACGGCTCGCTGCACGCGAAACGCGGTGGCGGGGGGCTGGTCTCCGGACTGTCCGCCATCGGCCCGGACGCGGGCGCGGTGTGGGTGTGCGCCGCGCTGAACGACGCCGACCGGGAGGCGGTGCGCCGCTTCGAGGGCGGGCACAGGCTGCCGTCACAGGACACCGGCGGGCAGCAGGTCCGGATGCTGGACATCGACCCGGACGTCTTCTCCGACGCGTACAACGGCATCGCCAACTCGGTGCTGTGGTTCGTGCACCACATGCTCTACCAGACCCCGCTGGAGCCCGTCTTCGACGCGGAGTTCCGGCGCCAGTGGGCGTCGTACGAGGCCTACAACCGGGCGTTCGCCCAGGCGCTGGCGGAGGAGGCGGCCGAGGGCGCGGCCGTGGTGGTGCAGGACTACCACCTGACGCTGGTGCCGGGGATGCTGCGCGACTTCCGGCCGGATCTGCGGATCGGGCACTTCTCGCACACGCCGTGGGCGCCGGTGGACTACTTCCGGCTGCTCCCCGACGACATCGCCCGGCAGGTGCTGCACGGCATGCTGGGCGCGGACCGGCTGGGCTTCCTCACCCAGCGGTGGGCGGACGCGTTCGCCGGGTGCTGCGACGCCCTCGTCGGCGGGCTCGGGGGCACCCGGATCGGGGTGCACGGGCTGGGCGCGGACGCGGAGTTCCTGCGGGAGCGCTCGCACCGGGCCGACGTCAAGGAGCGGATGGCGGCGCTGCGCGAGGAGATCGGCGCGGCTCCGGACGGCGGTGCGCGCCGGACGATCGTCCGGGTGGACCGCACCGAGCTGTCGAAGAACATCGTGCGCGGTCTGCTGGCGTACCGGCAGCTGCTCCAGGACCGCCCCGAGTGGCGCGAACGGGTGGTGCACGTCGCCTTCGCCTACCCCTCGCGGCAGGACCTCGCCGTGTACCGGGAGTACACGGCCCAGGTACGGCGGCTGGCGGAGGAGATCAACGAGCGGTACGGGACGCCCGGCTGGACTCCGGTCGTGCTGCACGTCAAGGACGACTTCGCCCGGTCGCTGGCGGCATACCGGATCGCGGACGTGGCGCTGGTCAACCCCATCCGGGACGGCATGAACCTGGTCGCCAAGGAGGTGCCGGTCGTCTCCGACGCGGGGTGCGCGCTGGTGCTGTCCCGGGAGGCGGGGGCGTACGCGGAGCTGGGCGACGACTCGATCGCGGTCAATCCGTACGACGTGGTCGGTACGGCGGACGCGCTGCACGAGGCGCTGAGCATGGCGGGCCCCGAGCGGGCGGAGCGGAGCAAGCGGCTCGCGGCCGCCGCCACCGCCCTTCCGCCGGCCCAGTGGTTCCTGGACCAGCTGGGAGAGCTGGACGGCTGATCGGACGGCGCCCCCGGGTGCGCGGGGCTCCCCCGAGGCGCCGGGCACCGGCGGAAAGGCGCGCGCCCGCGATGTGCGCGGGGTCCTCCCGGGGCATCCGGCACCGGGAGACGGGCGCGCGCCCACGAGGTACGCGGGAATCCCCCGGAGCGCCCGGCACTCGGAGGAAGCCGCGTGCCCACGAAGCGCGCGGCCCTACCCGAGCCGGTCCGCCAGCGTCCTCAGCAGTTCCACCACGCCCGCCGGACCGTTCACCACCAGGTCGGCCCGCTCCGACAGCTCCGTTACCTCCGTGCTGCCGCTGCACACCAGGACGCCCGGTACGCCGTCGGAGCGCAGCTTCTCCACCGCGGCGAAGGCGGGGAGGTCGCCGAGGTCGTCGCCGGCGTAGAGGACCGAGGCGGCGCCCAGGTCGCGGACGTACTCCGCCAGCGCCACGCCCTTGTCCATGCCCGGGGGACGCAGTTCCAGGACCATGCGGCCCGGCTCGACGATCAGGCCGTGCCGGGCGGCCAGGTCGGCGAGGGGTCCGCGCAGCCCGTCGAAGGCGGCCTGCGGGTCCTCGGCACGGCGGGTGTGGACGGCGAGGGAACGGCCCTTCTCCTCGATCCAGGTGCCGTGCCAGGCGCCGATCCGGTCGAGGAAGCCCGGGAGTTCGGCGCGGACGGCGGCGACTCCGGGGTGCGGGGCCGGGGCGGTGACGTTCCCGGTGGCGGCGTCCCAGCGTTCGGCGCCGTAGTGGCCGAGGACGACGAGGTGCTCCAGGCCGGGTACGCCCGCGAAGCCGCCGTGCCGCACCGCGACGCCGGCCGGGCGTCCGGTGACCACCACGACGGCGGCCACCTTCGGGGCGAGGACGGCCAGCGCGGGCACCGCCCCCGGATGGGCCCGGGCCCGGTCGGGGTCGGGCACGATGGGGGCGAGCGTCCCGTCGAAGTCGAGTGCGATCACCGCCCGTTCCGGCCGCGCGAGGAGGGCGTCGAGACCGTCCCGCCCGGCCCGGGTGGCCGGCGTCGGCAGGGACGGGTCGAAGTCGGTCGAGGCGGTGTCCTGCTTGTCATGGCTGCCCATGTGCCGAACCTATCCACACTCGGCCGGGCCCACTCCTCCACAGCGCCGGGACCGGCCCGTGCCGTCCGCCGCTCCCGTCGTCGCCGCGGCGGGCCGGATCACCGCCGGGCCGGGCCGGGGCCGAGTCGCGTCGGGCCGCCGCCTCACCGCCCGGACCGGCGGGTCTCCCGTATCCGGCGCAGGCGGTTCACCGTGACCGGGTCGTGCGCCAGCGCGCGGGTGTCGTCGAGGAGGGCGTTGAGGAGCTGGTAGTAGCGAACGGGTGACAGGCCGAGCTCCTCGCGTATCGCGCGCTCCTTGGCGCCGGGGCCCAAGAAGCCGCGCCGCTCCAGGGCGAGGATGTCCCGTTCCCGGCGGCCGAGCCGCCGCTCCTCGCCCGGGCCCTGCCCCCCGGCCCCGGCCGCGGCCTCGCCTTCGCCTTCGCCTTCGCCTTCGCCTTCGCCGGAAGCCTGGCCACCGGCCCCGTTCCCGCCGAGGGTCCGGCCACCGGCCTCGTCCTCGCCGGCAGGGGACCGGCCATCCTCCTCATCCCCGCCGGAGCTCCGGCCACCGGCCTCGCTCCCGCCGAGGACCCGGCCGCCTTCCTCGCCTGCGCCGGGGGCCCGGCCAGCGTCCTCGCCCCGGCCCGAGGTCCGGTCGCCGCCCTCGCCCCGGGGGCGCTCGTCGTCCCGCTCGTCCATACCCGGCACGGTAGCTCGCGGCGCCGACAACCACGCGGGCCGACCGCCGGGGCCGCCCCGGGCGGGGCCCGAGGGGCCGTGAACCGAGCCCGACGGAACCCGCGGGACTCGGTCCGGCTCGCGGCCCGGCACTGTCCGGACGGGAGTCCCTAGCCCGCGCTCTGCGCGCTCTCCACCTGGGACGCCGTGGTCTGCAACTGGTTCAGGATCGCGGTGGGGTCGCCCTCGGGGCTCACCGTCCGGCCGATCTCCTTCTTGATGTCCGCGCTGACCTGCGCCCAGGACGTCTTGCCGAACGGATAGAGCTGGGCGAGCGGCAGCTCCTCCAGGAACGGCCACAGGTTCTTGTCCTCCTGCGCCGCGCTCATCGCGTCCGAGGCGGAGCTGGTGACGGGCAGCAGGTCGTACTCGCGGGAGAAGTCCAGGACGTTCTTCTCGCTGTAGACGAAGTCGAGGAAGTCGCCGATCTGGTCCTTGTGGCCGTGCTTCTTGAAGGCCATCATCCAGTCGGTGACGCCCATGGTCGCCTTGGGCGTTCCGTTCCTGCCCGGCACCGGCACCATGCCGAACTTCACGCCCCCCTTCGTGGCCTGCTGCATCAGCGTGGGGTGGCCGTCGAGCATGCCGACGTCGCCGGCCGCGAAGGCCGAGAACGCCTTCGCGCGGTTGAGCTTGCCGGGGGCGACCGGGCCGGTCAGGCCCTTGCCGACCAGCTCGTCCTTGAGCCAGGTGAACGTCTCGGCGTTCTCCGGGGAGTTGATGGTGTAGGTGCCGATGTCGTCGGTGTAGCCGGCCCCGCCGCTCAGCAGCCACTGAAGGGTCTCGGCCTGCGCCTCCTCGGGGCCCAGCGGCAACGCGTACGGGTACTTCACCCCCTTGGCCTTCAGCGCCTGGGCGTCGGCGGCGAGCTGGTCCCAGGTCTTGGGCGGGGTGGTGATGCCCGCCTGGGCGAAGAGGGTCTTGTTGTAGAAGAGCACGCGGGTGGAGGCGGCGAACGGGATGCCGTACTGCACGTGGCGCAGCTGTCCCGCCTCGGAGAGCTGGCCGAGGAAGTCGGCCTGCACGGGGATGGAGAGCAGGTCGTCGGCCTTGTAGAGCAGGCCCTTGTCGGCGTAGTCGGCATAGGCGCCGATCTGCGCCATGTCGGGCGGGTCGCCGGCGTCGGCCATCTCCTTGACCTTGCGGTCGACGTCGGTCCAGGGATAGACGCTGACCTCGACCTTCACGCCCGGGTGCCGGGACTGGTAGTCCCGGGCCAGCTGGTCCCAGTACTTCTGCGAACCGTTGGCCGCGGAGTCCCCGTAGTCGGCGGCGACCAGTCGGAGGGTGACGTCGGAGGAGCCCGTGCTCCCGCAGCCGCCGAGAACCGCCGTCATGCCCACTGCGGACACCACCGCGATCATTGCTTTACCGCGCCGCTGCACTGCCTCTTCCGCCCCTGCCGTCTCGCCGTTCACCATGTGGACACGATAGGTCTACACCACGTGAGTGGACTAGACCTCTCGCGGGTCGAAGGGCCACACTGTCCCCCGTGAGACACGTCATCGCTCTCGATGTGGGCGGCACCGGGATGAAGGCCGCGCTGGTCGCCGCCGACGGCGCGCTGCTGCACCAGGCACGCCGCGCGACCGGTCGCGAGCGCGGGCCCGACGCCGTCGTCGAGAACATCCTCGGCTTCGCCGCCGAGCTGCGGGCGCTGGGCGTCGAGCGCTTCGGCGAGCCGGCCGCCGCCGCGGGCGTCGCCGTCCCCGGCATCGTCGACGAGGAGCGGGGCGTCGCCGCCTACGCGGCCAACCTCGGCTGGCGCGACGTACCGCTGCGCGACCTGCTCGCCAAGCGGCTCGGCAGCCCGGTCGCCCTGGGCCACGACGTGCGCACCGGCGGGCTCGCCGAGGGCCGCATCGGCGCGGGCAGGGGCGCGGACCGGTTCTTCTTCGTGCCGCTGGGCACCGGGATCGCGGGGGCCATCGGCATCGACGGCCGGGTGGAGGCGGGCGCGCACGGCTTCGCCGGCGAGATCGGCCACATCGTCGTGAGGCCCGGCGGCATCCCCTGCCCGTGCGGGCAGCGCGGCTGTCTGGAGCGCCTCGCGTCCGCGTCGGCGGTCAGCCAGGCCTGGGCCGAGGCGTGCGGGGACCCCCGGGCGGACGCCGCGGACTGCGCCAAGGCGGTGGAGTCCGGGGACGCACGGGCACAGGCGGTCTGGCAGGAGGCGGTGGACGCGCTCGCCGACGGGCTGGTCACCGCCCTCACCCTGCTGGACCCGCGCACGCTGATCATCGGCGGCGGTCTCGCCGAGGCGGGGGAGACCCTGTTCGCACCGCTGCGGGAGGCCGTCCGCCGCCGGGTCACCTTCCAGAAACTGCCGTCGATCGTCCCCGCCGCCCTCGGGGACACCGCCGGATGCCTGGGCGCGGGCCTCCTCGCCTGGGACCTCCTCAACACTTCCAACTTCCCGGAGGTAGCCACCTGATGGCCGCTAGCAAGGTTCTCACCGGAGCCCGGGTGGTGCTGCCCACCGGGATCGTCGACGGCGGCCGCGTGATCGTCGACGGCACGCGGATCGCCGACCCCGGCACGGCCGCGGCCGACGCCGAGACGATCGACGCCACCGGACACTGGCTGGTCCCCGGGTTCGTCGACATCCACAACCACGGCGGCGGCGGCGCCTCCTTCTCCGGCACGGCCGACGAGGTCATGACCGCCGTCCGCACCCACCGGGCGCACGGCAGCACCACCCTCGTGGCCTCCACCGTCACCGACGACATGGGCATCCTCACCAAGCAGGCCGGCCTGCTGTCGGAACTCGCCGAGCAGGGCGAGATCGCGGGCGTCCACTTCGAGGGACCGTTCATCTCGCCGTGCCGCAAGGGCGCGCACTCCGAGGCCCTGCTGCGCCACCCCGACCCGGCCGAGGTCCGCAAGCTGATCGACGCGGCCCGCGGGCACGCGAAGATGGTCACGCTCGCCACCGAGCTGCCCGGCGGCATCGACTCCGTACGGCTGCTCGCCGAGCACGGCGTGATCGCGGCGATCGGGCACACCGACGCGACGTACGAGCAGACGGTGGAGGCGATCGACGCGGGCGCCACCGTCGCCACCCACCTGTTCAACGCGATGCCGCCGGTCGGCCACCGCGCTCCCGGTCCGATCACCGCCCTGCTGGAGGACGAGCGGGTCACGGTCGAGCTGATCAACGACGGCGTGCACCTGCACCCGGCCGCCCTGGAGCTGGCCTTCCACCACGCCGGCGCGGCTCGGGTCGCCTTCATCACCGACGCCATGGACGCCGCCGGCATCGGCGACGGCCGCTACATGCTCGGCCCCCTGGAGGTCGAGGTCGCCGAGGGCGTGGCACGGCTGGTGGAAGGCGGTTCCATCGCCGGTTCGACGCTGACCCTGGACCGGGCCTTCCAGCGCGCGGTGACCGTCGACCGGCTGCCGGTGGAGGACGTGGTGGCCGCGCTGTCCACCAACCCGGCCCGGCTGCTCGGACTGGACGACCGGGTGGGCTCCCTGGAGCCCGGCAAGGACGCCGACCTGGTGGTCCTGGACCAGGACTTCGCGCTCAAGGGCGTGCTGCGGCGCGGCGAATGGGTGGTCGATCCGCAACTGGGCTGATCCGTCCCCCGTCCGGCCGCGGTGGCCGATCCGAGGGGTGGGCGGTGGGCCGTCCGTTTGGCATGATCGAAGCCCCGGGAACGCCCGGGGCATCGTGACAGGCGTGCCAGGCGCACTTACTCGGGGGAGGTCGGGCCAGGTGATCCTCACGGTCACTCTGAACACCGCTCTCGACATCACCTACCGGGTGCCGTCGCTACGGCCCCACGCCTCGCACCGGGTGACGGAGGTGGCCGAACGGCCCGGCGGCAAGGGGGTCAACGTCGCCCGGGTCCTCGCGGCCCTCGGCCACGAGGTGACCGTCACCGGCTTCGCGGGCGGAGCCACCGGACGCGTGCTGCGCGACCGGCTCTCGGCCACGCCCCGCGTGGTGGACGCGCTGGTCCCGGTGGCCGGCGCGACCCGCCGCACGATAGCGGTCGTGGACGAGCGCCTGGGCGACACCACCCAGCTCAACGAGCCCGGGCCGGTGGTCGCCCCCGCCGAGTGGTCCGCCTTCCAGGACGTCTACGAGGACCTGCTCGGCTCGGTGTCGGCGGTGGCGCTGTGCGGCAGCCTGCCGCCCGGCCTGCCGGTGGGCGCGTACGCGGGCCTGGTGCGCACCGCGCGCGCCGCGAACGTCCCGGTGCTGCTGGACACCAGCGGCGAGGCGCTGCGCCGCGGCATCGCGGGCCGCCCCGACATCGTCAAGCCCAACGCCGACGAGCTCGCCGAACTGACCGGCTCCCACGACCCGCTGCGCGCCACCCAGGACGTCCGCCGGCGCGGCGCCCGCGCGGTGGTGGCCTCGCTCGGCGCGGAAGGGCTGCTGGCGCACACCCCGGAGGGCCTGTGGCGGGCCGCACCGCCGGCCCGCGTCCAGGGCAACCCGACCGGCGCGGGCGACTCCGCGGTCGCGGGCCTGCTCTCGGGCCTCGCCGAACGCCTCCCCTGGCCGGACCGCCTGGCCCGGGCCGTCGCCCTGTCCACCGCCACGGTCCTGGCCCCGGCGGCCGGCGAGTACGACCACCCGGCCTACGAGAAACTGCTCGGCCGGGTGGCGGTGACGGGGGAGGTCAGCGCGGCGTGAGGGTCAGCTCGACTTGACCCAGCCCTTGGCCATCCACAGCTGGTCGAGGTTGGCGTCGCACTGGTTGCCCTGCTCGCACGAGATCTTGATGGTGTTCGTGCCCTTGGTGAGCTGGACATAGTTGAAGGTCTTCGTCCAGCCCTTCTCGTAGTCGCCCTCGGGGGCGTGCGCCCAGTTCATCAGCTTGACGGGCGTGCTGGACGGGGTGCCGTTGACCGTGAGGGTGGCGGTGCCGTCCTTGCCCGGGACGCCGTAGCCGATGAAGACGGTGTACTTGCCGTCCTCCGGGATGCCGTTGACGGTCCAGGTGACCGAGGCGCCGACGTTGTTGAAGTTCCCCACGTAGACGCCGCCGTCCGCCTGGGCGCCCTTGACCGACGAGGCGGTGGTGGCGCCGCCGCCCAGCAGCAGCGCCTTGGCGTCGATCTTCGGCAGCTCGCCGTCGGGGGCGACGCTGCTGCTCGCCGAGGAGGTGGGCTGCGGGGAGTTCTGGGTGGGCGCGGGGGTACCGCCGCCGGCCTGACCGGCGGTCTTGTCCTCGCCCTTGTCGCTCATCATGGCCATGCCGATGCCGATGACGACCGCGGCGACCACCGCGACGGCGCCGATCAGCAGACCCTTGGTGTTGGGCCCCCTGCGGCCACCGCGGCCGTTGCCGCCGCGGTCCTGCTGCCGGGGCGGCTGCGCGCCGCCCGGGAGGGTCTCGGGTGCGGCGTAGTGGGCGTTCTGCTGGCCGTACGCGCCCTGCTGTTGAGCGGGGGCCTGCCCGTACGGCGCGGTGGGGGCCTGCTGGCCGTACTGCCGCTGGCCGACCGTGCGGACCCGGTTGACCGATCCCGGATAGCCGTATCCGCCGGACGGCGGCTGGGCTCCGTTGGCCTGGCCGTCGGCGTACAGATAGCCGAACGGGTCGTCGTCCTCGGGCGTGCTCGCGCCGTTGTTGCCGGGCGTCATCCCTTGGTGCTCCTCAACAGTGCGGGTCGGATGCAGTACGTCGTGAGATTGGACCGAGCCTACCCGCTCCCGTGGGCCCGGACGGGTGACCCAGCCGGCGGCAAGCCTCTGACCTGCGGATCATCCGGCCCGGCGATGCTGTTTGGGACGAGATCGTTTCTCGACGTACATCCGTTCGTCAGCGGACTTGAGCACTTCGTCCGCCGTCATCCCGCAGTGCGCCCAGCCGATGCCGAAGCTGGCGCCGACGCGGACGGCGCGGCCCTCGGCGCGGATCGGCTGGATGATCTCGTTGCGCAGCCGCACGGCGAGGTCCTGGGCGTCGGCGCGGCCGAGGCCGTCGGCGAGGATCACGAACTCGTCGCCGCCGAGCCGGGCCACCGTGTCGCCGTCGCGCACCCCGTTGCCGAGCCGCCGGGCCACCTCGATGAGGACGGCGTCGCCCGCGTTGTGCCCGAACCGGTCGTTGATCGACTTGAAGCCGTCCAGGTCGCAGAAGAGGACGGCGAGCCCCTTGGCGCCGTCGTCCCGGTCGCCCTCGGGGGCGACGGTGTGCACGTGGTGGTCGTAGGCGTCGTACGCCGGGGCGCCGGGCCCGAAGTCGAAGCCGTGGCCGCCGCTGTCGTAGACCGGGTGGCCGTAGGCCGCGTCCAGGGAGTCGTACTCGCCGGGGTGCGCGGACTGCGGGCGCCGGCACAGGCGCGCGGAGAGGCGGGCGCGCAGTTCGGCGGAGTTCGGCAGGCCGGTGAGGGAGTCGTGGGAGGCGCGGTGGGCGAGGTGCAGCTCGCGGCGCTTGCGCTCCTCGATGTCCTCTACGTGGGTGAGCAGGAAGCGGGGGCCGTCGGCGGCGTCCGCGACGACGGAGTTGCGCAGCGACACCCAGACGTAGGTGCCGTCGCGGCGGCCCAGGCGCAGCTCGGCGCGGCCGCCCTCGGCCGAGGTGCGCAGCAGGGTGCCGATGTCCTCGGGGTGGACGAGGTCGGCGAAGGAGTAGCGGCGCATCGCGGAGGCGGGGCGGCCCAGCAGGCGGCACAGCGCGTCGTTGGTGCGCAGGATGCGGCCGTGCTGGTCGCCGCCCATCTCGGCGATGGCCATGCCGGAGGGTGCGTACTCGAACGCCTGCCGGAAGCTCTCCTCGCTGGCCCGCAGGGCCTGCTGGTCGCGCTCCAGACGGACCAGGGCGCGCTGCATGTTGGCGCGCAGCCGGGCGTTGCTGATCGCTATGGCCGCCTGGAACGCGTACACCTGGAGGGCCTCGCGGCCCCAGGCGCCGGGCCGGCGGCCGTTGCGCGGGCGGTCCACGGAGAGCACGCCGAGCAGTTCGCCGGGGGCTCCACCGGGGGCGCCGGGGGCGTACATGGGCGCGAACAGCCGGTCGGACGGGTGCCACTCGTCCTCGAAGCGGGGGGCCGGCCCGTCGGTGTACCACTGCGGGACGTCGTCGTCGTCGAGGACCCAGCCCTCGGTGTGCGATATGAAGACCAGGTCGCCCCACTTCTCGCCCATGGCGAGCCGGCGGTCCCAGGAGTCGCGGGAGCCGACCCTGCCGGTGATCAGGGCCTCCGCGGCGGGGTTGCCCGAGAAGGCGGCGACCACGAGGTCGCCGTCGGCGCGCACGAGGTTGACGCAGGCCAGTTCGTAGCCGAGGCCGGTCACGACGCCGTCGGCGACGGTCTGCAGCGTGTCCGCCAGGCTCCGCGCCGTGTTCATGTCCGCCATGACCTGGTGCAGTTGTCGCAGGGTCGTAAGGCGGACGTACGGTTCCGACTCGGTCTCCATGCTCGCCCTCCCCCCGAAACCTCGCAGCGAATCAAAGGGTTCTCGTCGGCGTATTGTTCCGTGCGGTCTCAGCCACTGAATCACAGCGCGGAGCCCACTCGGTACACAGGGTCAACAATTAAGGCCTCTTGTGACTCAAGTCACAGCTAAACGTGAACAATTGAGAGGAGTTTCTGCATTTTCCCTGTGCGTTCACCGAACGCAAACTTTGTGGGTGTGCGGCCATGATGCACGACGGTCGCGCGCCGCGGGCTGGAATCACGGGTTCCGCCCCGCCGCCCGCCCCGCCACCTCCTCTTCCGCCCGCCGGCCCGCGTCCGCCGCGGCCCACGTCCCGCGGCCCGCGCCCTACGCCCGCGGCCTCCGGTCCGCCGCTGGTCCTCTGGTCCTAGGTCCGGCTTCGGCCATGGGCCCGATGCGGGTGCCGGGAGCCGGTGGTTAGCGTTGAGTGTGTGCTGAACACATCTGCTGCGCCGTCCTCCTCCCCCGCCGCCACCGCCGCCTTTGGGCATGCTGAGGGGGTGACCAACGACGAGTTCCGCGCCGCGATGTCCCGGCTGGCCGCGGGCGTGGTGCTGGTGACCGCGCAGGAGCCGCCGCTCGACCCGGACGACCCGCTGGCCCCGGGCGGCGAGGACGTGGGCATGACGGCGACGGCGTTCCTGTCGGTCTCCCTGGACCCGCCGCTGGCCCTGGTCAGTCTGCGCGAGGGCTCACGCATGGACGACCTGCTCGCCGAGCAGCCGCTGTGGGCGGTGTCCGTCCTGGCCGAGAGCCAGCGGCACATCGCCGGCCGGTTCGCCATGAAGGGCAGGATCAGCGACCGCCTGCTCTTCGAGGACATCGCCTGCGTCCGCGGCGAGGTCTCCGGCGCCCCGCTGGTGGGCGACGCCCTGGCCACCCTGGAACTGCGCACCGAACAGCGGGTGCCCGCGGGCGACCACACCCTGGTCGTCGGCCGGGTGCTGACGGCTCGGCTCCCGAGCGCGGAGGGCGGCCCGCTGATGTACTTCAAGGGCCGGTACCGGCAACTGGGCTGAACCGACGGCCGGACCGAGCCGGTCGCCGGGCCGAGTCGACAGCCGGGACGAGCCGGTCGCCGGGCCGAGCCGGAAATCCGGTGGCCGCGCGCCGGGCACGCCGTCTACGGTGCGCCGGTGACGACCACCGACGCCGTTCCCGCGCTCCGCCTCGAGGAGATCACCGCCGACAACCTCGACGCCGCACTCGGCATCCGGGTCCGCCCCGGCCAGGAGCACGCGGTCGCACCGGTCGTGAAGTCCCTCGCCGAGGCCTACGTCCACCCGGGTGTCGCCTGGCCGCGGCTGATCGTCGACGGCGACCGCCCGGTGGGCTTCCTCATGGCCTTCTTCGACATCGACTGGCACCTGGACGGCAGCGTGATCCGCTCCGGTCTGTGGCGGCTGAACATCGCGGCCGGGGAGCAGGGGCGCGGCTACGGCCGGTACGCGGTCGGCCGCGTCGCCGCCGAGATCCGCCGCCGGGGCGGCACCCGGATGCACGTGAGCTGGCACCCGGGCCCCGACGGCCCGGAGGGTTTCTACCTCGGGCTGGGCTTCCGCACCGACGGCGAGACGAGCGGCGATCAGACCGTGGGCGTACTCGAACTGGCGGACGGGGCCGCTCGCTGAACCCCGGACCCCGGGGCCTACCGCCCGGGTCGTCCCCGCCCTGGCTAGCCCGGCATGCCCCGGCCGGAAGACCCTGGCCCCGGAAGACCCTGGCGTGAGCCGGCCGGTGGATCCTGGCCCCGGAAGTCCCTAGCCCCAGTCCCGCCCCGACCGGCCCCGCTTGGTCTCGGCGCGCTGTTTCTTCTCCCGCAGCCGCCGTTCGTTGATGCCGCGCGGGATCCGGGTGGGCCTGCGCGGCCTGGGCGGCGGCGCGGTCGCCTCGGCGAGCAGGGCCGCGAGGCGTACGGCGGCGGCTTCGCGGTTGCGCCACTGGGAACGGTGCTCGGAGGCGCGGACGGTGACGACCCCGTCGACGAGCCGGCCCGCGAGCCGCTCCAGCGCGCGCCGCTTCCACACCTCGGGCAGGGCCTCGGTGCGCGCCAGGTCGAAGCTCAGCTCGACCCGCGAGTCACTGGTGTTGACGTGCTGGCCGCCGGGCCCCGAGGACCGCGAGAAGCGCCAGGCCAGCTCGGCCTCGGGGAGCACGACGGAGCCGCGGATGACATGGGGACCGGACATGCCCTCCATGTTCCCGCCGCCGTCCGGGTCACGTCACCACATTTTCGCCGCCGCACCGCGTCATGTGCGCCGCCGCACCGCGGCGCGATCCGCGCAACGGCCCGGCCCGGGCCCCGACGGCGTTCGAACCGGCCTTGGTAAAAAAGGTAAAGAGATCCGGAACCATGGGGACCCCTCTCGGCGTTCTTTCGAGTGGCGGTAGCTTCGTCCGCACACGCAACGAGGGAAGGGACTCCCAACAATGGCTGTAAGCCTGTCCAAGGGTGGCAACGTCTCGCTCACCAAGGAGGCTCCGGGCCTGACCGCCGTCACCGTGGGCCTCGGCTGGGACGTCCGCACCACCACCGGCACGGACTTCGACCTGGACGCCTCCGCCATCGCGGTCAACACCCAGGGCAAGGTGTACTCCGACGCCCACTTCGTCTTCTTCAACAACAAGCAGACGCCGGACAACACCATCGTCCACACCGGCGACAACCTCACCGGCGAGGGCTCCGGCGACGACGAGGCGATCAACGTCAACCTGGCCGGGCTGCCCGCCGACGTCGACAAGGTCGTCTTCCCGGTCTCCATCTACGACGCCGAGAACCGCGGCCAGAACTTCGGCCAGGTCCGCAACGCCTACATCCGCATCGTCAACCAGGCCGGTGGCGCCGAGATCGCCCGCTACGACCTGTCGGAGGACGCGGCCACGGAGACGGCCATGGTCTTCGGCGAGCTGTACCGCAACGGCGCGGAGTGGAAGTTCCGCGCGGTCGGCCAGGGTTACGCCTCGGGCCTGGTCGGCATCGCCCAGGACTTCGGCGTGAACGTCTGACGGTTCCTTCGCACTCGCACCGGGGCCCCGGCCTTCACGGCCGGGGCCCCGGTGCGTGCGTGCCGGGTCACGGGCTCGTCGGCCTGCCCTCGCCGTAGAGCCAGTCCTTCCAGATCTCGCCGAAGTCCTTGCCGGGCGCCTTCTTCTCCACGTAGGACGTGAAGTCGGCGGTGGAGGCGTTGCCGTGGCGGTGAGCGGCGGCCCAGCCCTGGACGATGTCGTAGAAGGCGTCGTCGCCGACCTTCTGACGGATCTTGTGCAGGACCATCGCGCCGCGGTCGTACACGGGCGCGTCGGAGATGTCCGCGGCGCTGCTCGGCCGGGCCGGCGGAAAGTCCCAGACGGCCATGCCGTTGTCCCCCTGGCCGCGGTAGACGGCGTCGAAGGTCTCCTGGGCGCTCGGGCCGTCGTTGTCCTCCTTCCACAGCCACTCCGCGTACGTCGCGAACGCCTCGTTGAGCCACATGTCCCGCCAGTTCTTCGGCGTGACGGAGTCGCCGAACCACTGGTGGGCGAGTTCGTGGACGAGGGTGCCGGTGTCGGGGGCGCTGGGGAAGACGGGCCGGTTCTGGGTCTCCAGGGCGTAGTCGGCGCCCTGGACGCGGTCGACGATCGCGCCGGTGGAGGAGAAGGGGTACGGACCGAAGTTGTCCTCCGCCCACTCCATGATCTCGGGGAGCCGGGCGAGGACCGGCTTGCTCGCCTCGGCCAGGGCGGGGTCGACGGCGACGTACACCGGCGTGCCGTTCTCCAGCTCGTAGCGGCTCACCTGGAAGTCGCCGATCGCGACCGTGGCGAGGTAGCTGGCCATCGGCTCGGCGGTGTGCCAGTGGAACGTCCGGCGGCTCCCGTTGACCGTCACGCTCTTCAACTCGCCGTTGGAGACGGCCGTCAGCTTCCCGGGCACGGTGACGGAGATGTCGTAGGCGGCCTTGTCGGAGGGGTGGTCGTTGCTCGGGAACCAGGCCATGGAGCCCACCGGTTCACCGAGGGCCACGGCGCCGTCGGAGGTCGGCAGCCAGCCCTCCTTCGATCCGTCGGCGTCGGTGAGGGTCCGCGGTGTGCCGGAGTAGCGGACGGTGACGCCGAACGTCTCGCCCTTCCGCAGCTCGTCGTGCGGCCGGACGGTCAGTTCCTGGCCGGCCCGGTTGAAACGGGCGTCCCGCCCCTCGACGGTCACCCCCCGCACCTCGAACCCCGTCAGATCGAGGTCGAAGGCGGACAGGTCCCGGGTGGCGCGGGCGGTGATCACCGCGGTGCCGGTCAGGCGGCGGCCGGCCGGCTCGTAGCCGAGGGTGAGGCCGTAGTGGGTGACGTCGTACCCGCCGTTGCCGGCCTTGGGGAAGTACGGGTCGCGGAGGCCGGAGCCGCCCGGCTCGCCCTGGACGCCTCCGTCGCACCCGCTCAGGGCGACGGCGAGCAGGACCGAGGCGGCGACGGCCCGGACAGCCTGTGCGGGTCTGTACACAGGTGCGATCCTATGCGGCGGTCATGGATCCGTGCGAAAAACGCGGAACACCCCGGGAGCCGGCGGACCACGGCGCGCGCCGCACACCCTCACAGGGGACCGCGCCTGCTCCCGGCGAGAGCCAGGGACACCCCCGCGGCCGCCACCGGGCGCGAGAGGACCCCGCGCCCCGCGGGGAGCACGCGCCCCGGCGGGGAGCCCGTGCCCCGGCGGGGAGCCCGTGCGCTCCCGGAAGGAGCCCGTGACACCATCGCCTACGTGCTCGACATCGGCTACGCCCTCTCCAACCGCTTCCCCGATCCGCCGCAGACGGACTACCGCCGCGCGGACGTCCACGCCCTGCGCCACGACCTGTTCTGCGGCGACGTGTACCTCGCCGACACCGAGTCGGACCGCGAACTGGCCACCGCCTGGGGCTGGGTGCCGGTGCTCGACTTCGCATGGGCGCTGTGCGACATCGTGGAACGGGTGGACCGGGACCCGGCGGGCTCCCGGGCGGCCCGCCCCCAGCGCGCGGAACTGGACTTCACCGAGTCCACCGACCGCATGCTCTTCGAGCGCCGCTTCGGCTGGGTGGACATCGAGGCGGACTGGATGCCCGCGGAGGAGGCCCCGCTGTCCTTCTCCCACACCGAGCTGCGCCGGGAGGCCCGCGACTTCCTGCACGACCTGATCGCCGACCTGTGCGACCTGCACGAGGACCTCGCGGAGAACCCGGCGATCTGGACCCTCCAGGCGCGTTTCCCCCGTCTGCCCTGACCGCCCGGCTCCCTTCGCCGTGCCGGCTCTCAGTCCTCCACCCTGATCCCCAGCCGCGCCGCCAGCACCGGGGCCAGGTCGAGCAGCTGACCGGTGCTGATCACCGCCCCCGCCAGCCGGTCCGCCCCGCCCGCGATCTCCAGCGGGGCGGCGCCGCGCAGGTCCACGTCGGTGAGCGTGACCGCGGTGAAGTCCGCGCCCTTGAGCGCGCAGTCCACGAACTCCACCCGCTCCAGCCGGGCTCCTCCGAAGTCCGGCTCGACCATGACACAGCCCTCGAAGACGACGTCCCGCAGCCGCGCCTTGCGCAGGTTCAGGTAGTCGATCTTGCCGCCGCGGATCCACACCCGTTCCAGCACCGCGCCGTGCAGCTGCGTCCCGCCGAGCCGGGCGTCGGTCAGCTCCACGTCGCGCAGGGTCGCCTCCGCGAGGTCGGTACCGACACCCCGCACCCCGGTGAGGACCGAGTCGAGGAGACGGGCGTGACGCAGCGAGGCGTCGTCCAGCACGCAGCCCCGCAGCGCGCAGTCCATGAAGCGGGCGCCCGCTCCGTCCTGCCCGGCGAAGTCGGTCTCCCGGAACTCCAGCCCGTCGTAGTCCCCGTCGGGCGCCAGCCCCGCGCCCCGGTACTCCGCCGGCGCGGGCAGCCGCACCTCGGGCCGCCGCGCCGCCTTCACCGCGGCCCCGCCCGAGGCGCCCCGGCCGTT
Source organism: Streptomyces sp. NPDC015220 (assembly GCF_043079345.1). NCBI lineage: Bacteria > Bacillati > Actinomycetota > Actinomycetes > Kitasatosporales > Streptomycetaceae > Streptomyces > Streptomyces sp. NPDC015220. The sequence goes on from NZ_JBIBUK010000029.1 coordinate 66,803, forward strand.
CGCTCTCCTCGTCATGTCCCCATGCTGCACCCCGGCACTGACATCGCCCCCGGATGCGACCCGCCCCGATCCATGGTCTTCTGGCGAAATGAGTGGCACCCCCCAAGGTGACTCCTCCCCCCTACGCGGACATCGCGCGAATCAGGCGCGGCACGCGAGCCGCACCCTCCACGCCGACCGCGCCGGCCGACCGCGCCGGAACCGCCCCCGCGGCCACGGCCCCCGGCACGCCCGGTCCTGCGAGACTCACCGCTGGTGGGCCCTGGTGGTGATCGCGCTCGCGCAGCTCATGGTCGTGCTGGACGCCACCATCGTGAACATCGCGCTGCCCTCCGCGCAGCGCGCCCTGCGCATGTCCGACGCGAACCGCCAGTGGGTGATCACCGCCTACACCCTCGCCTTCGGCGGGCTGCTCCTGCTGGGCGGGCGGATCTCCGACCTGGTGGGGCGCAGGCGCACGTTCGTCGTCGGGCTCATCGGCTTCGCCGTCGCCTCCGCGCTGGGCGGCGCGGCCACCTCCTCCGGCATGCTCTTCGGCGCCCGGGCCCTTCAGGGGGCGTTCGCCGCCGTGCTCGCGCCGTCGGCGCTCAGCCTGCTCACCACGACCTTCACCGATCCCGGGGAGCGCGGGAAGGCGTTCGGCATCTACGGCGCGCTCGCGGGCAGCGGCTCGGCGATCGGCTTCATCGTCGGCGGGCTGCTGACCGAGTACCTGAACTGGCGCTGGTGCCTGTACGTCAACGTGCCCATCGCGGTCGTCGCCGTCCTCGGCGCGCTCACGCTGCTGCGCGGCCGGCCCGGGAACGCCGGCGCCCGGCTGGACGTGCCGGGCGCGGTGCTGGGCTGCGGCGGGCTGGTCGCCGTCGTCTACGGATTCAGCGAGGCCCAGCCGCGCGGCTGGACGGACCCGCTGGTGCTGAGCCTGTTCGCGGCGGGCGCGGCGATGCTCACGGCGTTCGTGCGGTGGCAGGCCCGCGCCCCGGTGCCGCTGCTGCCCCCGCACGTCGTCCGGGACCGCGCCAGGGCCGGCTGCTTCCTGACCATGCTGCTGGCCGTGATCGGCATGTTCGGGCTGTTCCTGTTCATGACCTACTACCTCCAGGAGATCCTCGGCTACTCGCCGCTGCGGACGGGCCTGGCGTTCCTGCCGCTGACCGCCGCGGTCGTCATCGGCTCCACGCAGGTCTCCGCCCGGCTGCTGAGCCACGCGCCGCCGCGGCTGCTCATGGTCCCCGGCACGGTCCTGGCCGCGGCCGGCCTGCTGCTCCTGACCCGGCTGACGGTCGTCTCGCGGTACACCACCGAGGTGCTGCCCGCGCTGCTGCTGATGGGCCTCGGCATGGGCCTGACCTTCATGCCGGTGTTCGCCACCGCGACCGCGGGCGTCGCCCCGCGCGACGCGGGCGTGACCTCCGCGACCGTGAACACCTCGCAGCAGGTGGGTGGTTCGATCGGCACCGCCCTGCTCAACACGGTCGCCACGACCAGCGCCACCGCGTACGTCGCCGCCCGGCCGCGCGGCCCGGCGGACAGGGCGCGGGTGGTCCCGGAGGGGATCGTGCACGGTTACACGGTCGCCATCTGGTGGGCCGCCGCCGTCATGCTGCTGGCCGGCGTGGTCGCCGGCCTGATGGTGACGGCGCGCACGCCCGGCCACGGGTCCCCGGTGAAGGCGCCCGAGCCGGGGTCGGTGACCTGAGGGACCGCGGCGACGGCCCGAGGACGGGAGGACCGTCCGCGGCACGGAAGGAGACCGGAACGACCGGCCGGCCAGGACCCGCGAGGGGCAGGGAGGGACGGGAAGGGGCCCGGGTGCGACCCCGGGACCCCTCCCCGTGCGGAACTCCTCCGGCCCGGTGCCTTCCGTCAGTGGCGGCCCGCCACCCGGTCGGCGATCCGGGCCAGCCGGGAGGACTCGGCGCTGTGGGTGCGGACTTCACGCCGGTCGGCCGTGCGGTAGGTGGCGTACATGCCCTGCACGCCCAGCCAGCGCAGCGGTTCCGGCTCCCACTTGCGCACCTTGTGGCCGACCCAGGGCAGCGCGGTCAGCTCGGTCGGTCCGGCCTGGCCGGAGTCCTGCTGGACGAGGTCCGTCAGGGTGCGGGCGGCGAGGTTGGAGGTGGCGACGCCCGAGCCGACGTAGCCGCCCGCCCAGCCCAGGCCGGTCGTACGGTCCAGGGTGACGGTCGCGCACCAGTCGCGCGGCACGCCGAGCACGCCGGACCAGGCGTGCTCGACGCGCACCCCGGCCAGGGCGGGGAAGAAGGCGACCAGGATGTCGCGCAGCGCCTCGACGGTCTCGCGCCCGGTGCGGCCGTCGTTGTCGGTGCGCGAGCCGAAGCGGTAGGGCACTCCGCGTCCGCCGAGCGCGATCCGGCCGTCGGCGGTGCGCTGGGCGTACATGTAGGCGTGCGCCATGTCGCCCAGGGTCTCGCGGCCCGCCCAGCCGATGGACTCCCACTGCTCGTCGGAGAGCGGCTCGGTGGCGATCATCGAGGAGTTCATCGGCAGCCAGGTGCGCCTCATCCCCTTCAGGGAGGCGGTGAAGCCCTCGGTGCAGCGCAGGACGTACGGGGCGCGGACGGTGCCGTACGGGGTGACCGCGTGCTTGGGGCGGATCTCGGTGACCGGGGTCGCCTCGTGGACGGTCACGCCGAGCGCCTCGACGGCCGCCGCCAGGCCCTTGACCAGCTTCGCCGGGTTCAGCCGGGCGCCGTGCGGGGTCCAGGTGGAGCCCACGGCGTCCGCGACCCGGATCCGCTCGGCGGTCTGCCGCGCCCCGAACAGTTCACGGTCCTTCTCGCCGTACGCCCGCTCCTGCTCGCAGAACGCCTTCAGCCGGGCCAACTGCGCGGGCGTGCGCGCCACTTCCAGCACCCCGCCCCGGTGGACGTCCGCCTCGACGCCCTCCTCCGCGGCGACCCGGACCACCTCGTCCACGGTGTCGTTCATCGCCCGTTGCAGGCGTACGGCGGCCTCGTGGCCGTGCAGCTTCGCGTACCGGTCGCGGCCGGCCACGCCGTTGTAGAGCCAGCCGCCGTTGCGGCCGGAGGCCCCGTAGCCGCAGAACTTCTGCTCCAGGACGGTGATCCGCAGGAAGGGCGCGGCCTTCTTGAGGTAGTACGCCGTCCACAGGCCCGTGTACCCGCCGCCGACGATCACCACGTCGGCGGTCGCGTCGCCGGTGAGCGGTTCACGCACCGCCGGGAGTCCGTCGTCCGCGAACCAGAAGGAGATGCCGCCGTTCACGATGCCGCCATTGCCGGTGCCGCCGCCCGCGGCACTGCTTGCCGAGCTGCTCATGGCGGGGACGTTAATGCCTGAGGGCGGCCAGTGTCTCCTTCGGATTCCATGCTTTCGCGCGGCCCCTGACCAGCGGACGACAGCCGAGTCCGATCAGCACCGCGGTGAAATGCCCGAGATCGGTGAAGGTGCGCCCGGTCAGCAGCGGCACCCCGAAGAAGGCCAGCACTGCGGCCAGGTACAGATACCGCCAGGGCCGCGCGATCCGGTAGGCCAGCACGCCGACCACCCCGGCCAGCGCGTAACTCACGCCGACGTCCAGGGTGTTGACGGAGCCCGTCGGCACCACGCCGCGCGAGATCCCCCACAGCAGCGCGCCCTCGCTGATCAGCGTGGCCAGCACGTGCGCCGCCACGCACACCACCAGCCAGCGCAGGGTGCCCAGCCAGCGTTCGGCCTGCGCGTGGAAGAGCGTGTACAGGGGCACGTACGGCAGCCAGCGGCCGCCCGGGATCCACATGGCGCTGGAGAACAGCACCCGCACCGGGTTGTCCGACAGCTCGTGGATGTTGGTCGACCGCTGCCGCAGGAAGTCCTCCTCCAGCCTGGGCGACATGTGGTGCAGGGCCACGGTCGTGACGAACAGGATCAGCAGCCAGACGTAGGTGCCCGGGGCGCTGCGGACGTACGCCGCCGCCGCCTGGAGTCCGCGCCGCATCCGGATGACCCCGCTCATACCCGCAAGTATGGTCGCGCGGGTGATCGGGGTGCCTGCCGAGCCGGCCGCCGCCCAGGGGAGTACCGGCGGGCGGCGGGCCGGGCGTCCGCCGTGGGCCTGCCGCGTCGGGCGGCCGGCCGCCCGCGCCGGCGGGGGCCGCGGACCGGCGGACCGCCCGGGAGCGCCTCCCCGCAGGACGGCCGCGCCCCGCGCTGCCGACGGCCCCCGCGGGGGCGGTGACACGCCGCCGGACGGCCCATCCGGCGAACTCGGGCAAATAGGGTCATAGCGTACAGAATATGACGAAACGCCATATCGCCCTGCTCCTGAGTGCGGCAGCGCTCGTCGGCTCCGGAGTGGCCGCCGCCCCGCCGATCTCCGTGTCCGTGCCGCTGGTGCATCTGGTGCGCTCGGGCCAGTCGATCCAGAAGGCGGTGGACGCCGCCAGGCCGGGCGACACCGTCCTGCTGATGCCGGGCACCTACCACCAGAGCGTCAAGGTGACGACGCCCGGACTGACCCTGCGGGGAACGAGTCAGGGCACCACCGTCCTGAAGCCCGCCACCACGAAGCCCACGGACGACTGCGGCTCGCGCGGCAACGGCATCTGCGTGGTCGGCACCAAGGCGGAGCGGCTGGAGGACGTCACCGTCTCCAACCTGACCGTGACCGGCTTCCCCCGCGCCGGACTGGTCGCCGTGGGCACCGAGGGGCTGACCGTGCGGCACGTGAGCGCCGAGAGGAACGGGCTGTGGGGCTTGGCCGAGGAGCGCTCCCGGCGCAGCGAGTACCGGGAGAACCTCGCCCGCGGCAACGGCGACGCGGGCGTCTTCCTCGCCAACACGATCACCGCGGAGCAGGGCGCGGTGGACACCGGCGGGACGGTCGTCGCCGACAACCGGCTGGAGGACAACCGGATCGGCGTCACCGTCCGCCGGCTGCGCGACCTCACCGTCGCCGGCAACCACGTCACCGGCAACTGCGCGGGCGTGTTCGTCGTCGGCGACGAGAACAAGCCCAGGGCCGGCGCGCTGACCGTGCGCGGCAACCTGGTCGCGCAGAACAACAAGTACTGCGCGAAGACCGCCCGGCTGCCCTTCCTCCAGGGCTCGGGCATCGTCCTGACCGGCGCCGAGGACACCGAGGTCCGCCACAACACGGTCCTCGGCAACTCGGGCACGTCCCCGCTGTCCGGCGGCATCGTGCTCTTCAGGAGCTTCGTCGGCGCCGCCAACGAGCGCAACCGCGTCCACGACAACGCGCTCCAGGACAACGCCCCCGCCGACCTGGTCGACCAGGAGAGCGCCAAGCGCGGCAACACCTTCCGGCAGAACTCCTGCCGGGCCTCCAAGCCCGCGGGACTGTGCTGAGGCCGTAGGGCCCGTCGTCGAATCCACGTCCGCCCCGCGACGCCCGGCGCGCTCCCCCACGCTCCTCAAGACCCCCCAAGCGCGCACCGGACGCCACGGCCGCCCTTCGGGCGACGACGGGAAGGTGACGGCGGGCCCCGGGCCCGGCCGCTCACAAAAGTCACGGAACCGAGAAGGAAGGAAGGCGGTACATGACGACCGCTCAGACCGCCCCACCGCCGCCCATGCGGCTCAGGGAGCTCGTGTTCGGGGCGGCGTGTGCCGCCGCCCTGCGAGCCGCCGCCCGGCTGGGCGTGGCCGACGCGCTCGGGGACACCCCCATGGCCGTGGCCGACCTCGCGACGGCGGTGAAGACCGAACCCGGGCCACTGCGCCGGCTGCTGCGCGCGCTGACCTGCTACGGCGTCTTCACCGAGCAGCCGGACGGCACGTTCGCGCACACCGACATGTCGCGGCTGCTGCGCGAGGACGACCCGGGCAGCCTGCGCTGGATCACCCTGTGGTGCACCGAGCCGTGGACCTGGGAGGCCTGGCCGAAGCTGGACGAGGCGGTGCGCACCGGCCGCAACGTCGTGCAGGACCTGTTCGGCAAGGAGTTCTTCGTCTACCTCAACGAGGACGCCCCCGAGTCGGCGGACGTCTTCAACCGGGCCATGACGACCTCCAGCAGGCAGTCGGCCCAGGACGTGGCCGACCTGCTGGACCTCTCCGGGGCCGACTCGGTCGTCGACATCGGCGGCGGCCAGGGACACGTGGTGGCCGGCCTGCTGGAGAAGTACCCCGCCATGCACGGCACCCTGCTGGACCTGCCGCGCGTGGTGGAGAACGCCGACCCGCGGCTGCGCGAGGGCGGCTCGCTGGCCGGCCGGGTGAGCATCGTGGCCGGCGACTGCCGCGAGGCCGTTCCGGTGCGGGCCGACGTCTACATCATCAAGAACATCCTGGAGTGGGACGACGACTCCACCGCACGGTGCCTGCGCAACGTCATGGCGGCGGGCGGCCCTAAGGCCCGGGTCGTGGTCATCGAGAACCTCGTCGACGACACCCCGTCGATGCGGTTCAGCACCGCCATGGACCTGCTGCTGCTGATGAACGTCGGCGGGGCCAAGCACACCACCGAGTCCATGGTGAGCCGGCTGACGGCGGCCGGCCTGGTCATCGACGACATCAGCCCGGTCAACCCCTACCTGCACGCCTTCGACTGCACCGTCCCCGCCTGACCGGCGGGAGCGCACCCGCTCCCGGCCGGCACACACCGGCCGGCCGGAGAGCGCGCCCCACCGCACCGGACCGGATCGCACCGGGCGCACCGCACCGGACCGCACCCGGACCAACGGCCGCCGGGCCCGCGACGCTGCGGGCCCGGCGGCCGTTGGCCGTCCGGAGGTCCTGGACAGGGGGCCGGACGGCGGGTGTCCCGTCGCCACGGGCGGCCTGCCCGCGCGACGGAGGCTCCCCGACCGGCGGGAGCGCTCCGCTCAGCGGGAGGTGTCGCGCTCCCACAGGTAGAAGCGGTGCGCCATCGCGTCCTTCGGCGAACGCCAGGTCTCGGGGTCGTAGGCGCTGACGTACGCCGACAGCCGCTCGCTGATGCCGCGGAACTCGGGGTGCCCGGCCACCTTCGCGATGGCCGGCCCCGGGTCCCGTTCGGCCTCGACGAGGTGCATGTACACATCGCCGAACTGGAAGAGGCTGCGCCGGGTGACGCCGACCAGGTGCGGCAGCTCCCCCCGGTCGGACTCCTCGAAGATCTTGGCGATGTCCGGGGCCGAGCCCGGGGCCATCCGGGCCACGATCAGTGCCTGGTGCATGGACCTTCTCCTCCTCGTCCCTCTCCGGCTCAGTCGGTGGTCAGGGCCGGCTCGGCCCGGCGGCCGGCGGCGGCCTTCTCGATCCGGTCGCGGATCAGGGCCATCTGGACCTTGGAGTTCTTGTTGATGTTGTCGGTCATCCAGTCGTCGTCGACCGGCGCCTCCGGCTTCATCGCGAAGTCCTGGGTCCACACCATCCGCGTCCCGGCGGGCACCTCCTCGTACCGCCAGTGGATGTTCATGTGCGCGAACGGCCCGGTCTCCACGCGCCGGGCGCGGACCGTGAGCGTGGCGCGGTCCGGTTCACGCTCGGAGACCCAGCTCCAGACGACGCCGTTCTCGTCGGGGTGCATGGTCAGCCGGAACGTGCACTTGTCGCCCTCCTGGGACAGGATCTCGGCGGAGGCGTACTCGCTGAAGAGCTGCGGCCACTTCTCCACGTCGTTGGTCATGTCCCAGACCAGGTCCACCGGCGCGGCGATGGTGATCTCGTTCTCGGTGTGTCCTGCCATCTCTAGGCTCCTGCGAGAAGGGTGCTGTTGACGAGGTCGAGGAACTTCCGGGGCGTCTTGCAGCGCTCCGCGTCGGCCGGCATCGGCATGCCGTGCCGGTTCTCCAGCTCGCCCACGATGCCGAGCAGGCCGAGCGAGTCGATGCCGAGCTCCTCGAAGCCGGTCCCGGACCGGTCCGCCAGCTCCTGCGGGCTGATGGTGATGCCCGCGGCCTTCTTCATGAGTTCGGACAGTTCTTCCACGGTGATTCGGTCACTCATGCGGTTCCTCTCCTTGTTGCTCCCGGCTGGTTGCTCCGGCGCCCCCGCTAGGAGGCGTCGGCGGTGCCGTGCCGCAGCACCAGCGCCGAGTTCGAGCCCATGAGCCCCCGGCTGAGGACCAGCGCCGTGCGCGTCCGTACGGCACGCGCGCTGCCGGTCACCAGATCGAGGTCATGGCAGATGTCGAAGACGTTGGGGGTGGGCGGGATCAGACCGTGTTCCATCGCCAGCACCGCGGCCGCCGCGTCCAGCACCGGCGCCGCACAGTAGGCCCGGCCGGTCCCGGTCTTGGGCGCCGTGACCGGCACCCGCCGGCCGTGCGCCCCGAGCGCGTCGGCGATGGCGAGCGCCTCCGCCCGGTCCGCCTCGGCAACGCCCAGGGCGTCGGCGAAGACCACGTCGACCTCCTCGGGCGCGCAGCCCGCCTCGGCCAGCGCGCCCCGGATCGCCTCCGCCAGTCCCTGCCGGGACAGCTCCCACCGGGAGGCGCCGGTGAAGGTGGCCGCGTGCCCGGCCACGAAGGCCCGCACCGGCACGCCCCGCTCCCGGGCGCCCGCCGCCTCCTCCACGACGAGCATCGCGCCGCCCTCGGCCGGCACGAAACCGCAGGCCTCCTCGGTGAACGGCCGGTACGCCCGCTCCGGTTCGGTCACCGCGCTCAGCTCCCCGTAGCCGAGCTGGCAGACCATCGAGTACGGGGCCAGCGGCGCCTCCGTGGACCCGGCCACGATCAGGTCCGTGCCACGCCCGACGGCCCGTGCCGCGTGCGCCAGCGCGTCCAGACCCCCGGCCTCGTCGGCGGCGACCACCGAGCACGGACCCTTGAAGCCGCGCCGGATCGAGACCTGACCGGTGCTGGCCGCGTAGAACCAGGCGATCGACTGCCACGGGCCGACGTAACGGCTGCCCTGGCTCCACAGCTTCTGCAGCTCCCGCTGGCCGAACTCACCGCCGCCGGAACCCGCCGCGGTGACCACGCCCGCCGAGAACGGCGTGCCCTCGGTGTCCGCCCGGCCCAGCCGGGCGTCCTCCAGCGCCGCGTCGGCCGCGGCCATCGCGAAGTGCGTGAACCGGTCCGTCTGGACCAGGTACCGGCCCTCGATCGCCGCCGAGGCGTCGAACGACCGCACCTCGCCCGCCACTTTCAGCGGCAGGTGCGCGCAACCCTCGCGGGTCACCCGGTCGAGGACGCTCACGCCCTCCTGGGTGGACTTCCAGAACGTCTCGGTGCTGGTTCCGTTGGGTGCGACCACACCGATGCCGGTGACTGCCGCCCGCCGCTTGCTGGGTGCGCTCATCGTGACCTCTCCCTCGGCCGGGTCAGGATCACGGCCGACTGGAATCCGCCGAACCCGCTGCCCACGGAGAGCACCGCGTCCAGCTTCCGCTCGCGCGCGACCCGCGGGACGTAATCCAGGTCGCACTCGGGGTCGGGCGTCTCGTAGTTGGCGGTCGGCGGAACCACCTGGTGGGCCAGGGCCAGCACACAGGCCACCACCTCGATGGCCCCGATCGCGCCGAGCGAGTGACCCACCATCGACTTGATGGAGCTCATCGGCGTGTCGTAGGCGTGCGCGCCCAGCGCCCGCTTCACCGCGGCGGTCTCGTGCCGGTCGTTCTGCCGGGTGCCGGAGCCGTGCGCGTTGACGTAGTCGATCCCGGAGCCGTCCAGCCGGGCGTGGTCCAGCGCGGTCTCGATCGCCCGTGCCATCTCCACTCCCTCACTGGTCAGACCGGTCATGTGGTAGGCGTTGCCGAAGGTGGCGTAGCCGCTCAGCTCGCAGTACACGTGCGCGCCGCGCGCCCGGGCGTGCTCCAGCTCCTCCAGCACCAGCACCGCGCCGCCCTCGCCCATCACGAACCCGTCGCGGTCGTTGTCGAAGGGCCGGGAGGCGTGCGCGGGGTCGTCGTTGTTCGGCGACGTCGCCTTGATCGCGTCGAAGCACGCCATCGTGATCGGCGAGATCGGCGAGTCCGACGCACCCGCTATGCAGATGTCGGCCCGGCCCTCCTCCACCGTGTGCAGCGCGTACCCGACCGCGTCGAGACCGGAGGTGCAGCCCGTGGACACGGTCTGTACCGGCCCGCGCGCCCCGAACCGCTCCGCCACCGTCGAGGCCAGCGTGCTCGGCGTGAACGCCCGCTCCAGGTACGGCCGCGCCCGCTCGTGGTCCACGTCCCAGCGCTCGCCGCCGTGGCTGACGAGGACGTAGTCGTTCTCCAGCCGGGTGGTGCCGCCGACCGCGGTGCCCAGCGAGACCGCCACCCGCCAGGGGTTCTCCGCGGTCAGGTCGAGTCCCGAGTCCCGCACCGCCTCCTGGCCGGCCGCCAGCGCGAACTGTATGTAGCGGTCGCAGCGCGCGATCTGGTCCTCGTCCAGTCCGCACGCCGCCGGATCGAAGTCGCACTCGGCGGCGATCCGGGACCGCAGGCCGGACGGGTCGAAGAACGTGATGCCCCGCGTCGCGGTGCGCCCGTTCGCCAGCAGGTCCCAGAACGCCTGCGCGCCGATCCCGCCCGGCGCCACGATGCCTATGCCGGTGACCGCGACCCGCCTGGTCATGACCGCACCTCGGCCGCCCCGGCCTCCTCGGGCACGGCCACCGGCGCCGTCTCCGTGCCCTCGGTGTCCACGTGGCCCAGCTGCGGGCGCGGGGCCAGCGGACCCAGGTGGAAGACGATCCGCGCCTCCACGTCGCCGACGTTGCGGAACCGGTGCCGCATGTAGGCGGGGATCATCAGCCCCTGCTCGGGCCTGAGCGGATGCGGGTCGCCGTCCAGGTCCACCTCCAGCTCGCCGCAGACGACGTACACGAACTCCTCGGAATAGGGGTGGTAGTGCTCGCCGATGCGGTCGCCGGGCTGCACGATGGCCACGCCCATGAAACCGCTGGTGGAGCCCACCGTGGCCGGGGTGAGCATGGCGCGCAGATCGCCTCCGCGCCTGGTGTTGGGCTCGGTGTCGCTGAGATCCACGATCCTTGGCCTGGGTTTGATCACGTCGTTCCTCCGGAGGTGTGTGGGTCGACTGGGGGCGCCTCAGGCGTCCGGCGCGGACCGGCGGTCGGTGACGGAGTCCATACGGGCCAGCGTGAGCAGCCGCACCAGGTCGCCGTCCTTCTTGGCGGCGCCCTCACCGAGGAGCGTGGTCAGCTCGGCCGCCTGCGCGGCGTCCGCCAGGCCGAGCGCGGCCACCGGGTCGGCGTCCAGCGCGCCCCGGATGTCGATCAGGCGTACGACCACGTCGTCGCGCTCGAAGACCGTGCTGCGCACCACCGGACCGCGCGGGTCGTCCGCGGCCCGCTCGTCCTGCCGCGCCAGCAGCTCGGCCAGCTTCATGCCCATGCCCGGCCGTGCCGGGTAGTACAGCGCGTGCCGCTCGGTCTGGCCGCCCTCCCGGCCGGCCGTCACGTGGTGCACGGCGGGCAGCGCCGCCCGGGTGAAGAACACCCGCGCCGACTCCTGGTCGTTCAGGTCCCGGTCCTGCTCCAGATACGGGTTGATGGCCTCCTCGACCGCCCGGATCTGCGGCTGCCGCGCCACGTGGCGCAGCGCCGCCAGCAGGTCGCCGCGCACCTCGATCGCCCGCACCACCCGGTTGCCGTGCATGAACAGGGAGGTGCGCAGCAGCCGGGTGGTGCCGTCGACCTGAGGCTCGGGCGGCTCGTAGTTCGCCAGGAGCTCGGCGACCTTCGCCTCGCTGCCCGGCTTCACCGTGAACGTCAGCGCGTGCCGGATCACACCGTCGCCGATCCGCGGTGACGTCTGGAGCCGGCGCTCGCCGGACGCCTTCTGGCCGCCGGTCTCCCGGACGATGTGGAACCGCAGCGACCGGGTGTCCCGGATGCAGCTGTGCATCGGCTGCACCATCCGCACGTGCTCCTCGCTGTTCACCCACGCGAGGAACGGCGGGGCGCTCTCCCACTCGCTGGTGATGAGCCACTGGGAGGGGTTCTCGATCGACTGGCACAGCTGGTCGCTGACATGCCCGGGCACGGACGCGACCTGCTTGTACATCTCCTCGTACGCCTCCAGGAACTGCTGCTGGGCGCCGTCGTAGACGTCCACCAGCAGCACCACCCGGAGCCGGGAGCCGTCGAAGACGGACTGGGAGACACGTTTCACGGCCTGCTGCTCGGTCGGTTCCGACACACGCTCAGAAATGGCGGTCATCTGGGTACGTCTCCTTGGCGGGGATCGGCGGTTCGCACGGGACAGGGAACTCGGACGCCGACCGCGGATGACGCGACGTCAGCGTGATCTCGATCCTGTGCCGGGTGCGATCGGCGCGCGACTCGTGTGATCCACGCGGGTGATCACACGGGTGATTGACCCCGCGAACGCACGCGGAACGGACGCCACCGGGCATGGAAACAGCGACGCGCCCGCACCGCCCGCCCCGCACCCCGTCCCTGGAGGCATCGATGCGCCAAGAAGCCGACCACCGGGTACCCGTCCTCATCGTCGGCGGTTCCCTGGTGGGCCTGTCCACCTCGCTCTTCCTCGGCCGCCTCGGAGTGCCGCACATGCTCGTCGAGCGGCACTCCGGAACCTCCATCCACCCACGCGGACGCGGCAACAACGTACGGACCATGGAGCTGTACCGGGTGGCCGGCATCGAACCGGACATCAAGGCGGCGGCCTCGCTCCTGGCCGACAACCACGGCATCCTCCAGACCCCCACCCTGGTCGGCGACGCCGGCGAATGGCTGTTCAAGCACATCGACCCGGGCGGCGGCCTCGCCAGGTTCAGCCCCACCGCCTGGTGCCTGTGCAGCCAGAACGACCTCGAACCCGTCCTCCTCGAAGGCGCCCGCCGACTCGGTGGCGAACTCCGCTACTCCCACGAGATGGAGACCTTCGAACAGGACGGCGAAGGTGTCACGGCAGTCGTCCGGGACCGCGCCACCGACCAGCGCCACACCGTGCGCGCCGACTACCTGGTCGCGTGCGACGGCCCCCGCAGCCCCGTCCGCCGCGGCCTCGGCATCGGCCAGAGCGGCCCGGGCGACCTCTTCGCCAACGTCAGCGTCACCTTCCGCTCCAAACTCCTCGCCGACGTCGTCGGCGAACGCCGCTTCATCTGCTGCTACCTCACCGACCCCGACGCCGACGGCGCCCTGCTGCCCGTCGACAACGAGGAGCACTGGGTCTTCCACGCCCCCTGGCACCCCGAGCACGGCGAGACCCTCGACGAGTTCACCGAGGACCGCCTCCAGCGGCACATCCGCCGCGCCATCGGCGCCCCCGACCTCGACGTGGAGATCACCGGCAAGGCCTCCTGGCGCGCCGCCGAGCGCGTCGCCGACCGCTACGCCGCGGGCCGGGTCCTGCTCGCCGGCGACTCGGCCCACGAGATGTCCCCCACCGGCGCCTTCGGCTCCAACACCGGCATCCAGGACGCCCACAACCTCGCCTGGAAACTCGCCGCCGTCCTCGACGGCTGGGCCGGCCCCGGCCTCCTCGACACCTACGAGACCGAGCGCCGCCCGGTCGCCCTGGCCACCAGCGCCCGCGCCTCCGCCCGCTCCGTCGAGCACAGCCACCCGGGCTTCGCCCCGGCCCCCGGCCTCGGCGGCGGCCGACGCGGCGGCATCCTCAACGTCGTCCTCGGCTACCGGTACCCGCACGGCGCCGTGGTGGGGGCCGCCCCGGACCAGGAGGCGGTGCCCGAGACCATGCGGCTGACCGGCGAACCGGGCAGCCGGGCGCCCCACATGTGGCTCCGGCACGGCGACGCGCGCATCTCCACCCTGGACCTGTACGAAAGCACCCTGGTCCTGCTCAGCGACGCCCGCTCGACCGCCGGGTGGCACGCGGCGGCCCACCGCGTCGCGGAGAGACGGAACGTGCGCCTGGAGTCGTACCGCGTCGGCGCCGAACTCACCTACGACACACCGCCCGGCGAGGACGGACCGGCCCCCGACTGGGCGCGGACCCACGGCACGACGACCGACGGCGCGGTGCTGGTCCGCCCGGACGGCTTCGTGGCATGGCGGGCCACGGACGCCGTACCCGACCCGGAGGAAACCCTGCGCCAGGTCCTCACAGCGGTACTCAGAACAGGCTGACCAGCCACAACACGGGAGACCACCCGCGCCGCGGGGGCACGTGGCGCCACGGAGCGCGGCACCGCAGGAGTGCGGGCACCGCAGGAGTGCGGGCACCGCAGGAGTGCGGGCGCCGCAGGAGTGCGGGCGCCGCGGGGGTGCGAGTGGTCCGGCGGTTGCGGGCACGCGTCCCGACGACACCGGAGGACTGCCGCCCCGGGCGTACGCCAGCGGCCCCGGTCATGCCGGGTACTACGACGACACCTACACCGCGGGCCCACCCGCCGGCCGCGCGCCACGCGATCTCCGCGAAGGCCGGAACCCCCGGCGTCGCCCCGGAGACCCGCGGTGCGGGAGTGATCCATTGATCCCGCGGGACCGGCGCCCCCCGCCGCGCGGGTGAGCGCGGCCCGGCACGGCGCCGACCGATCCGGGCCCCTCGGCTCCGAGGAACAGAAAAGGCCAGGTCAACAGCGGTTGACCTGGCCTTCTTCAGAGCCCCCTGTCGGATTCGAACCGACGACCTTCGCTTTACAAGAGCGGCGCTCTGACCAGCTGAGCTAAGGAGGCAACACATCCATGCCCGTGCAGTGTACCCGGGTCCCGGCACGGGCTCTCGAGAATTTCCGTGGAGTTCACAGGCCCTCAAGTGCTGACAGACCAGGTGAACGCCAGGTACCGTCCTGTGCCAGTTCACTCTTGTGGACCACACGACAACCACAACGGAACATCCGTAGTGGCAACCACCTTCCTACAACGGATCGTCCGGCACGTTCCTGCCGGTAGAAGGGGGCCCATTCACCATGGCCACTGTGCAGTTCGACAAGGCGACCCGCATCTACCCGGGTTCCGAGAAGCCCGCCGTCGACGCTCTGGAGATCGACATCGCGGACGGCGAGTTCCTCGTCCTGGTCGGTCCCTCCGGCTGCGGCAAGTCCACCTCGCTGCGCATGCTCGCGGGGCTCGAGGACGTCAACCGCGGTGCCATCCGCATCGGTGACCGCGACGTCACCCACCTGCCGCCCAAGGACCGGGACATCGCCATGGTGTTCCAGAACTACGCGCTCTACCCGCACATGACGGTGGCCGACAACATGGGCTTCGCGCTCAAGATCGCCGGCGTCAACAAGGCGGAGATCCGGCAGAAGGTCGAGGAGGCCGCGAAGATCCTCGACCTGTCCGAGTACCTGGACCGCAAGCCGAAGGCGCTCTCCGGCGGTCAGCGCCAGCGTGTCGCCATGGGCCGCGCGATCGTGCGTGAGCCGCAGGTCTTCCTCATGGACGAGCCGCTGTCCAACCTGGACGCCAAGCTGCGTGTCTCCACCCGTACCCAGATCGCCAGCCTCCAGCGCCGGCTCGGCATCACCACCGTCTACGTCACCCACGACCAGGTCGAGGCCATGACGATGGGCGACCGGGTGGCCGTGCTCAAGGACGGTCTGCTCCAGCAGGTCGACTCGCCGCGCAGCATGTACGACAAGCCCGCGAACCTCTTCGTCGCCGGCTTCATCGGCTCCCCCGCCATGAACCTGGTCGAGGTGCCGATCACCGACGGCGGTGTGAAGTTCGGCAACAGCGTGGTGCCGGTCAACCGGGACGCGCTCAAGGCCGCCGCCGACAAGGGCGACCGCACGGTCACCGTCGGTGTCCGCCCCGAGCACTTCGACGTCGTCGAGCTGGGCGGCGGCGCCTCGGCCGCCTCGCTGACCAAGGACAGCGCCGACGCCCCGGCCGGCCTCGCCGTCTCGGTGAACGTGGTCGAGGAGACCGGCGCCGACGGCTACATCTACGGCACCGTCGAGGTCGGCGGCGAGCAGAAGGACCTGGTCGTCCGCGTCAGCAGCCGCGCGGTGCCGGAGAAGGGCGCCACGGTGCACGTCGTGCCGCGGCCGGGCGAGACCCACGTCTTCTCGACCTCCACGGGCGAGCGCCTCTCCGACTGAGCCATCCTCCGCCCCACCCTTACGGCTGAAACCTCGGGATATTCCCGGGCGATTCACCCAGGTTGACGAGAAGGGCCCCGCGAACTGCGGCGGGGCCCTTCTCGCTGTCCCGGAAAATCTCGCCACACCGGACATTTCGAGCCGTGTGCGTCAACACGACGCGCGGGTATGTGCCGTTCAGCATCCCTCGAAGGGGTGACTAAATGTCGCCAAATCATTACCGGCGGCTACGCTGCCACGCGTGAAGCACTCCACCACCCACCCCACGCGACGCGGCCGGGGCCCCGCCCGCCGGATCGGCCGCTCCCTCGCCCTCGTCCTGCCCGTCGTCCTGGTGCTCTCCGGGACCCTCGCGGTCACCCGAGTCAACTGGTCGGGGAACCCAGCGACCTCGGTGCTCACCGCGTCCGACACGTCGGCGACCGGAAACTCGGCCCGCACCCGTGCCCGCGCCCCGCAGGACGCGCTGCGCGAGCAGCTGCTGACGGAACTCCAGGAGAAGGACCCGGGGGTCGCGCTCACCCATCTCCAGCAGGCGGTCAACGGCCGCCCGTCACTGGCCAGGTACTGCGGCTCGATCGCCCGCACCCTCGGCCGTGCCGCGGTCCGCATCTACGGCCCCTCCCGCGCCCAGTCGTACGCCCGCCCCGTCTGCGACACATCCTTCGCCTCCGGCGTCCTCGCCGCCCACAGCTGACGCCCCACCGGCCGACCGCACCCGGCCGACGGCTCCCAGCTGACGGCACGCGCCCAACGCCACCACGGCCGACGAGACGCGTCCAACGCCACCATGGCCGGCCGCACACGGTCACGCGCCGCCGCGCCCGCACCCGGCCGGTCCCGGCCTTGCGCCCCGCTCCCACCGTCCGGTGCCGTCCAGGCACCGGTACGGGCACCGGTGCCCGCATCGGCATCGGCACGGCCGCCCGGGCCCGCACCCGGGCACCCGGGCAGGGCCGTACGCGTGGCCCGGGGCAGTGCCTGCTCGCCTCGTCGGGGCGCGGGCCCCGAGACATGCTCGCCGGCCTACAGGCCCTGCGGCCCCGAGTCGCTGAGGCACCGTCGGCTTGCGGGCCGTGCCCGGGAAGCCCAAACCCGGACCCTCTGAGCGGGCCCCGCCTGCCGCGAGGCGGCGCGGCGGGCGGCACGTACAGTGCCGTCATGACCCATCCGAATGCGGCGTCCCGCCCCACTCAAGCCGTCGTCCTGGCAGGTGGCCAGGGGTCCCGGCTGCGCCCCTACACCGACGACCGGCCCAAGCCGATGGTCGAGATCCCCGGCACGGGCACCCCGATCATCGGGCACCAGCTCACCTGGCTCGCCGAGGAGGGCGTCACGGACGTGGTGATCTCCTGCGGTCATCTCGCCGAGGTCCTTCAGGAGTGGCTGAGGTCGGCGGCGCTTCCGGTGAACGTCACCACCGCCGTGGAGACGGAGCCCCTCGGCCGCGGCGGCGGCCTGAAGTTCGCCGCCGCCCATCTGCCCCACCCGGACCGGTCCTGGTACGCCACCAACGGCGACATCTGGACCCGCTTCTCGCTGCGCGACATGGCGGACTTCCACACCGAGCGCGACGCGGTGGCGACCCTCGCGCTGGCCCGTCCGCGCATCCCCTGGGGCGCGGTGCAGACGGACGGCTTCGGTCACATCACGGACTTCATCGAGGCGCCGCCGTCGACCTTCGAGATCAACGCGGGCGTGTACGTCTTCTCCCCCGAGTTCTCCGCACTGCTCCCGGAGCGCGGCGACCACGAACGCACCACGTTCCCCCGGCTGGCCCGCGAACTGAGACTGGCCGGCTTCCCGATCCCGCAGGGCGCCTACTGGCGGGCCATCGACACCGCGAAGGACCTCACGGAGGCCGCGAAGGAGCTGGCCGCCCTGGGACGGGCCTGACGGCCTCCGGCCACGCGAGGACGGGGCCCCACGCACGAACTGCGCGGGACCCCGTCCTCGTGGCGCGGCCGGTACCGGCCGCTGCCCCGGCTACCCCAGCAGGCCGCCCACCAGGCCCGGCCGGCCGGAGGAGGTGCCGCCGCCGGTGCCGCCGGTGGAACCGGTGCCGCCGGACGCGGTGCCGCCGGAGGTCGGACCGGCACTGGTGCTGGGCGCCTGCTGCTGCGGCGCGGAGTGGCGCGGCAGGACGCGGCCCGTGGTGCCCTGGGTCTGGCTGGGCGTGCCGCCGGTGACGGCGCCGCCGCTCTCCCGGGCCGTGCCCGGGGTGGTCGCGGGGCCGCCGGACGGGCCGGCCGTCGCACCACGGTGGCTGGGCCGGGCGGGAGCCGACGGCGACTCCCGGTGCCGCTCGCCCTCGGACTGCCGAGGGAGGGGGGAGCCGGGCCGCTCGTTGCGCGGGGCCTCGCCGGGTCGGGGCACCACCACTCGGTCGGCATCGCGCACCGCGTCGCCGAACAGCGAGCCGGTGAGCAGGGTCAGGCCGGTGACGACCACCGTGAGCAGGGCGCCGCGACGCAGCACGAACCGGCGCAGCTCCCAGATGTGGGAGCGCGGGCCGAGCCGCCGCCAGGCGGAGGCGGCGAGACGGCCGTCGACGGAGTAGACCGGTGCGCCGGCGATGATCAGCGGTGACCAGGCGGCGAGATAGATGATGTCCGGGGCGTCGTAGACGGGGAGGGTGCGCCAGCTCACGGTGACGATGAGCGCGGCCGAGAGCAGGGCGCCGACGATCGCGGCGACCCGCTGCCAGCACCCCAGGACCGTCAGGACGCCGACGATGACCTGGAGGAAGGCGATGACCAGCCCGGAGCCGACCGGGTGCTGGAGCGCGAACTGGCGCAGCGGCTCGGCGACTTCCCAGGGGTGCAGCGCGTTGAGCCACTTGACCATGGAGCCGCGCTTGCCGCCGTCGAAGTAGAGCGGGTCGCACAGCTTGCCCATGCCGGCGTAGATGGAGACGAACCCGAGGAAGATCCGCAGCGGCAGCAGGACGACGCCGAGGTTCATCCGGCGGCCGGGGTAGTAGGCGTGGCGGGCGGGGTCGTCGCCGTGCCGTCTGGACCGTGCGCGCTCGTCCTCGGCCGTGCCGTCGCGGTCCTCGGGACCGTCGTGGGCGTAGTCGTCGTACCCGTGGTCGTCGTACCCGTGGTCGTCGTACGCGAAGCCGTCGTGCGGACCGGCGTAGCCGGGGTGGCCGTGGGACGGGTCGCCGCCCGGGGAGGCGTATCCGGCGCCGGCGTACCCGGAGTCGTCGTGTGCGATCTCCTCGTACGCGCTGCCCGCGGTGCGCATGTGCGGCAGCAGCCTGGTTCCCCCCGGCTGCGGGGCGCGCCGGCCACCGACGACGGGGGTCTCCATGGTCCGGTCGAGGTCGGCACCGGGGCCGGTGCCGTAGCCCTGGCCGGCGTCGATGCGCGGGATGACCTGGGTGGCTCCGACGTCGGCGGACGAATCCTCGGTGTAGCCCACGCTGCCGGTGCGTACGGCCTGCAGCAGCCGGTGGGCGCCGGTGTCGTCGGGGGCGGACCTGCCGCTCCAGACGACCGGGCGGCGGCGGGTGGCGGTCCCGGCCCGGCCGGCCAGACCGGCGAGGGGCACGCGGGCGGTGTTCTCGGTGGCGCTCTGGGGCCGGGCGATCCGCGGGGACCGGGCGCGCCACGACGCGGCGCCCAACTGCACGCGGAAGCTCGCGTGAGTGACGATGACCTGCGCCGGATCGCTCGGCACCTTCACCATGCTCAGCGCGGGAGCGTCGTCGTATCCCGACGAGCGGTCCCCCGTGGGTGTGCGGGGTGTTCTGGTGTCCACACTCATCTAACCGAGTGATGCGGAGTTAGGACACTGCCTTGACCCGGCGGATCTGTCCGGACCGCGTCAAGGTTGCGGTGAACTCACGGATGTACCCGAGTGAGTGAATGTATGGGCACCCGTTCGAGTGCCCATGGCGCTTCGTGCGGCCGTTCGTGCGAGCCGGTGCGACCGTTCGCGTGAGTCGGGCGCGGCCACCCGGCCCAAAGCGGTACGGGCGCCGTGCCGGGCCGGCGGACACCCGTGCCCGGCCGCCCCGGACACCCGTTCCGTGTCGGCCGGGCGTCCGTTCCGGGTCGGACACCCGTGCCGGGCCGGCCGGACACCCGTTCCGGCTCAGCCGGGCGTCCGGGCCGGGTCGGCCGGGCGTCCGGGCCGGGCGGGTGCGGTCGGCCGCCCCCGCCGTCAGCCGCGCCTGCGCGCCGCCTCGTACAGGACGATGCCCGCGGCCACACCCGCGTTCAGCGACTCCGCCCCGCCGGGCATCGGAATCCGTACCCGCAGGTCGCAGGTCTCGCCGACCAGCCGGGACAGTCCCTTGCCCTCGCTGCCGACGACGATGACGACGGGGCCCTCCAGGGCCTCCAGGTCGCCGAGTTCGGCCTCGCCGTCCGCGGCGAGGCCGACGACCGTGATGCCCGCCTTCTGGTACGCCTCCAGGGCGCGCGTCAGATTGGTGGCGCGGGCGACGGGGGTACGGGCCGCGGTGCCCGCGGAGGTCTTCCAGGCGCCGGCGGTCATGCCGGCCGCACGCCGCTCGGGGACGACCACGCCGTGCCCGCCGAACGCGGAGACGGACCGGACGACCGCGCCGAGGTTGCGCGGGTCGGTCACCCCGTCGAGGGCGACGATCAGCGGGTCCTCGCCCGCGTCGGCGGCGGCGTCGGCGAGGTCCTCGGGGTGGGCGTACTCGTACGGCGGGACCTGGAGGACGAGGCCCTGGTGGTTGAGGCCGTTCGTCATCCGGTCGAGCTCGGGGCGCGGGGCCTCCATGAGGTTGATGCCGCCGCGCTCGGCCGCGAGCTGCAGCGCCTCGCGGACGCGCTCGTCGTTGTCGATGAACTGCTGGACGTAGAGCGTGGTGGCGGGCACGCCCTCGCGCAGCGCCTCGACGACCGGGTTGCGGCCGACGACGAGCTCGGCCGAGGACCTGCCCGATCCACGGCGCTGCTGCGGGCGGCCCTGCGCGCGGCGCGTCTTCGCCTGGGCGGCGCGCTGCTTGGCGTGTCCCTTGCGCATCTCGGCGGGCGGCGTGGGGCCCTTGCCCTCCAGGCCGCGGCGCCGCTTGCCGCCGCTGCCGACCTGCGCGCCCTTCTTGCCGGACATGCGGCGGTTGTTCGCGGCCATGACCTACCTGTCTGTCGAAAGCGTCGTACGTCTTAGGCGTACGTCTGTCACGTAGTCGGTCCACTACCTCTATGGAAGTGTGCCGCTACGTCTATGAAGTGTGCCGCCCGGTACGCCGGGCGGCACAGTCGATCTCCGGGGACCGCGCGGTCTCAGCGGGGGCCGAGGCTCCAGCGGGGGCCCTGCGGGCTGTCCTCGACGACCAGGCCGGACTGGCCGAGCTGGTCGCGGATGGCGTCCGCGGTCGTCCAGTCCTTGCGGGCCCGGGCGGCCTCCCGCTGGTCCAGCACCATGCGGACCAGGCTGTCCACGACTCCGTGCAGGTCGTCGCCGCGGTCGCTCTCCTGGGCCCACTGCTCGTCGAGCGGGTCGAGGCCGAGGACGCCGAGCATGGCGCGCACCTCGGCGAGCCGGGCCACGGCGGCCTCCTTGTCGTCCGCGGCCAGCGCGCTGTTGCCCTGCCGGACGGTGGTGTGGACGACGGCGAGCGCCTGCGGGACACCGAGGTCGTCGTCCATCGCCTCGGCGAAGGCGGGCGGCACCTCGGCGGACGGTTCCACCGGGCCGGCCTTCTCCACCACGCGCTGGACGAAGCCCTCGATGCGGGCGAACGCGGACTCGGCCTCGCGCAGCGACTCCTCGCTGTACTCGATCATCGAGCGGTAGTGCGGGGTGCCGAGGTAGTAGCGCAGCACGATGGGCCGCCACTGCTTGACCATCTCGGAGACGAGCACGCTGTTGCCGAGCGACTTGGACATCTTGTCGCCGGCCATGGTCACCCAGGCGTTGTGCACCCAGTACTGGGCGAAGTCGTCGCCGTAGGCCTTGGCCTGGGCGATCTCGTTCTCGTGGTGCGGGAAGATCAGGTCCAGGCCGCCGCCGTGGACGTCGAAGGCGGAGCCGAGGTACTTGTGCGCCATGGCGGAGCACTCCAGGTGCCAGCCCGGCCGGCCCTCGCCCCACGGGGTGGGCCAGGTCGGCTCGCCCGGCTTGGCGGCCTTCCACATGGCGAAGTCGCGGGGGTCGCGCTTGCCGGTCTCGCCCTCGCCGGAGGGCTGGAGCAGGTTGTCCAGCTCCTGCCGGGACAGCTGGAGGTAGCCGGGGAAGGAGCGCACGTCGAAGTAGACGTTGCCGTCGGCGGCGTAGGCGTGCCCGCGGTCGATGAGGGTGCGCATCATCTCGACCATCTCCGGCACATGGCCGGTGGCGCGGGGCTCGTAGGTGGGCGGCAGGCAGCCGAGCGCGGTGTAACCGTCGTTGAACGCGCGCTCGTTGTCGTAGCCGATGGACCACCACGGGCGGTCCTGCTCGCGCGACTTGGCGATGATCTTGTCGTCGATGTCGGTGACGTTGCGGACGAACGTCACCTCGTAGCCGCGGTAGGCGAACCAGCGGCGCATGATGTCGAAGTTCAGGCCCGACCGGATGTGCCCGATGTGCGGGGCGGCCTGCACGGTGGCGCCACACAGGTAGATCGAGACGCGGCCCGGCCGGAGCGGGGTGAAGTCACGGATCTGCCGGGCGCTGGTGTCGTACAGGCGAATAGTCACCACTCCAGGGTAGTGGGCCGGGGACAGTGCCTGGCGCCCCTTCGCCACAAGGCCGCGGATTCGTGTCCCCTCCTTGCCCGTGAATCCCCGTATTCGCGTCCCCGACTCGGCTTCGCCACAAGGCCGCGGATTCGTGTCCCCTCCTTGCCCGTGAATCCCCGTATTCGCGTCCCCGACTCGGCCGTGCGGCCGCGCGTGCGGCCCTTCGGCGCGGACGCGGCCGCGCGTCCGCCGGACCGCGAGCCGTCGGTCGCCTCCGGCGGCGCCGCGGTGCGGGCGCGGGCGGCCGCCCCGGCCGGGGGTCAGAGGCTCCCGACGACCTTCCGCGGCCGGATCCGCACGACCACTCGCTCGGAGTCCTGGGCCGAGGCGGGGTTGAACTCGGCGTACTTCTTGCCGCTGTACTTCACGGACAGTTCGTCGATGAGTTCCTGGCCGCCCTCGGTGGTCAGCTCGGCGGTGCCGCGGATCTCGGCGTACTCGTAGGGGGACTCGGGGTCCTGGACCACGACGCTGACGCGGGGGTCGCGGTCCAGGTTCCTCGTCTTGCGGCGGTCCACGGTGGTGGAGACGAGGATGTCGTCGCCGTCCCGCTTCACCCACACCGGGGACAACTGCGTGCTGCCGTCGGGCTGCACGGTGCCGACGACGATGAAGACGGGGCTGTCGAGGAGGTTCTTGAGCCGGTCGGACAGTACGGCGGACATGGGGGCACCCTCCGGGTCCTCGGTCACTGGTGACTCTCCGGGTACCCTCGCACGCCGTCAGCCCGACCGCACCCTCAGCCCGCCCGCACCACCAGCGCCGTGGCCACCGCCATCAGGCCCTCGCCGCGCCCCGGGAAACCCAGCCCGTCGGTGGTCGCGCCGGAGACGGACACCGGCGCGCCGGCCGCCTCGGAGAGGATCTCCTGCGCCTCCTCGCGGCGCTTGCCGATCTTCGGCCGCGGACCGACGACCTGGACGGCGACGTTCCCGATCCGGAAGCCCGCGGCGCGCACGATCCGCGCGGCCTCGGTCAGCAGCGTGACGCCGGACGCGCCGGACCACTCGGGGCGCCCGGTGCCGAAGTGCTGTCCGAGGTCGCCCAGCCCTGCGGCCGAGAACAGCGCGTTGCAGGCGGCGTGCGCGACGACGTCGGCGTCGGAATGGCCGGCCAGTCCGGGTCCCTCTCCCTCCCACTTCAGGCCGGCGCACCACAGCTCGCGGCCGTCCTCGAAGGCGTGGATGTCGGTGCCGATGCCGACCTGGGGCAGCGGCACGGGAGAGCCGGGGGTCGCCGGCGCGCCGGGGTCCGCGGGGGTGCGGGGCGTCTCAGAAGCCATCGTTCAGCCTCCGGCGGGCCAGGACCGCCTCCGCGAGGACCAGGTCCAGCGGGCGGGTGACCTTGAACGCCTCCTCGTGGCCGGGCACGGCCACGACCCGCTCGCCGAGCTGCTCGACCATGCTCGCGTCGTCGGTGACGTTGTCGGTGACCGTCTCGTGGGCGCGTACCAGCGTCGCCCGGTCGAAGCCCTGCGGGGTCTGCACGGCCCGCAGCAGCGAGCGGTCCGGCGTGGCCACCACCGGCTCGGCCGCGCCGGGCTCGGCGGCCGGTTCGACCTGCTTGACGGTGTCCGCGAGCGGCAGCGCGGGCACGACGGCGGGCGCCCCGTCGCGTACCGCCTCGATGACCGCGTCCACGGTGTCCACCGGGACCAGCGGCCGGGCCGCGTCGTGGACGAGCACGATGTCGTGACCGGGCGGCAGCGCCGCCAGGCCGAGCCGGACGGACTCCTGGCGGCTCTCGCCGCCGGGGACGACGACGAAGTCGGTCCGCTCGGGCAGCGCGTGCGCGTCGAGGAGCGACTTGACCTCGGCGGCGCCGTCGGGCGGCGCGACCACGACGACCAGCGAGACCGCGCGGGAGGCGGCCATGGCGCGCACCGCGTGGACGAGCATGGGGGTGCCGTTCAGCGTGCGCAGCGCCTTGGGCGCGCCGGGGCCGAGGCGTACGCCCCGGCCGGCGGCCGGGATCACGGCGGCGACGGGGGCTGAAGGCTGGGCGCCCGCGGGCGAGGGGCGCGATTCGTCAGACATCGGTTCCTGTCGGGTTCGTGTGCGGGGCCTGCCGCCGAACCGGGGTCGCCCGCCCGGGCGGACGGACCGGCCGGCACCTGGCGGACGCAGGCGGCGGAGGCCGCCCGGCAGACGCCGGTTTGGCGGCGGGGCCTACGTGGGTATGGCCACACCGTGCCGGGCGGGACGCCTTGACCGGACCCTTCCGTGACCGCGGTCGAGTCGACATGCCCGGGCCCGGCACACAGTATCGGGGGACCTCCCCCGCCGTACGGCATGGCCGTCCCGCGTGCGGGTACCTGCCGCTCGTACCGCGAGGAGCGCACCACGGGCACCGCGGGCATCGGGTGCTCGGGGCATCTCGTACAGCGGGTGCGAACATGCCGCAGCGCCCGGCGACAGCAGTCACGTCACCGGGCACCGCGGCATTGGCTTCGCTGTGCTGAACGCTCAACCGAGACGGACCGGCGGCCGCCTCATGTCAGGGCACCTCGCGTCAGGACGCGAGAACCTCGTCGAGCAGGGCCTCGGCCTTGTCCTCGTTGGTGTTCTCCGCGAGGGCGAGTTCGCTCACCAGGATCTGGCGGGCCTTGGCGAGCATGCGCTTCTCACCGGCGGAGAGTCCGCGCTCGCGCTCGCGACGCCACAGGTCACGCACGACTTCCGCGACCTTGATGACATCGCCGGAGGCGAGCTTCTCCAGGTTTGCCTTGTAGCGACGGGACCAGTTCGTGGGCTCCTCGGCGTACGGAGCGCGCAGCACCTCGAAGACCCGGTCCAGCCCGTCCTGACCGACCACATCACGCACGCCGACGAACTCCGCATTGTCCGCTGGCACACGTACCGTCAGGTCACCCTGGGCGACCTTCAGCACCAAGTAGGTCTTGTCCACGCCTTTGATCTGGCGAGTTTCGATGGCCTCGATCAGCGCGGCCCCGTGATGGGGATAGACCACGGTGTCGCCAACCTTGAACGTCATGTGACAGGTACCCCTTCCGTGGCTATCCAGGGTAACACGGATACGGCGTCTTCTGAATGGCGTTTTCGCAGGTCAGGGCATATCTCAGGGCTTGACAACAGCAACCGGGACGTGCTTCGGAAGGGGTCGGCGCCTCAAGAGGAAGCGGGTATTCGCAGGTCGGAGGGGCTGCCCGCACGGGGAGAAACTCGTACGTTACACACATCCGGCCGCCCGTCCAAACGGCTGAACATCCCGATTTGTCCGGTTCCATGTGTCCGACTTCCGCTACTCCGTTCGGTGACCTCCGTCGCGTTCGGGACGAATCCGAAATTGATCACGGCCGCGGCACAACGACCGGCCCGGCGATCGGTGATCAATTCCCGCGGCGGCGGCGCATTCCTTCGGCGGAAATCCGCGAGAGGGGGCGCGGCGCGGCCCTCGGCCAATCCGGCGGGTATGCCGGACGGCGCTTATGCGAATGGCGGACGACGGCACGGCCAATGCGGTCGGCGGGCGGCCGGAGAGCCGCATTGAGAGCGCTCCCTGGGCCTCGTCCGCGAGCGGTGTCCGGGTGCCCCGGCAGGCGCAGGGGCGGGTCGGGTGCGGGCCCCAGGGAACGGCTCGGTAACCTAAGGCCGCTGACAGACGCTTAGGGCGGCTTTATCCGAGAGCCGCCCTGTACCGCCTACGTTCAAGGAGTTGCCGCCGCCGTGAGCAGCAGCCTTCGACGCGGCGCCCTCGCCGCCGCCGCCATCGCGTTCTCGCTCGCCTCGCTCGCCGCGTGCGGTGCCGGCAACGATGCACAGACGCTCGAGGTCAAGCCGGACAACGCGGCCGTCACCGTCGGCGGCATCAAGGTCCAGAACGCGGTGATCATCACCCAGCCGGGCACCCAGACCAAGGGCCCGGCCGTCATCTCCGCGACCGTCTTCAACAACGGCACCGCCGACCAGACGCTGGACGGGGTCCGCGTCGACGGCGACGGCTCCGCGCAGCTCACCCCCGCCCAGGGCAAGGGCAGCGGCAAGCTGACCGTCCCGGCTGGCGGCTCCGTCGTCATCGGCGGCAAGGGCAACGCCTCCGCCGCGCTGACCGACATGGGCCCCAACGTCACCGACGGCAACGCCCAGAAGATCACCTTCACCTTCAGCAAGACCGGTGACGTGAGCCTGCGCGCCTTCGTCGTCCCGGCCGGGACCTACTTCGACAAGTGGGGCCCGAGCAGCATCCCGGCCGCCCCGGGCGCCACGGCCACCGCTTCCGCCACCGCCTCCGGCAAGCCGGGGTCCACGGCGAAGCCCCCGGCGGGCTCGCCGAACGCCTCGGAGAACGGCTCCCCGGCCGGCACCCCGGACAAGGTCGTCCCGAGCGACTCGGCGTCGCAGTCGGCCGCCGGCCACTGACACCGGCCGACCGGCCCGCGCCCGCGGGCGCCCGGACGCACAAGGGCGGCACCCCACTGCGGGGGTGCCGCCCTTCGCCGTGCCTCCGCCCGGGCCGCGGGCCTACGGCTCGAACTTGTAGCCGAGCCCCCGTACCGTCACCAGGAAGCGCGGGGCCCCCGGGTCCGGCTCGATCTTGGCGCGCAGCCGCTTGACGTGGACGTCCAGCGTCTTGGTGTCGCCCACGTAGTCGGCGCCCCAGACCCGGTCGATGAGCTGCATCCGGGTCAGCACGCGCCCCGCGTTGCGCAGCAGCATCTCCAGCAGGTCGAACTCCTTCAGCGGCAGATCGACCTTGGAGCCGGACACCGTCACCACGTGCCGGTCGACGTCCATCCGGACCGGGCCGGCCTCCAGCGCCGCCGGGGCGACCTCCTCGGGCTCGCCGCGCCGGCGCAGCACCGCGCGGATGCGGGCGACCAGCTCCCGGGAGGAGAAGGGCTTGGTGACGTAGTCGTCGGCCCCTATCTCCAGACCGACGACCTTGTCGATCTCGCTGTCCTTGGCGGTCACCATGATCACGGGGACGTTGGAGCGGCCGCGCAGCTGGCGGCACACCTCCGTACCGGGCAGCCCCGGCAGCATCAGGTCGAGGAGGACGAGGTCGGCGCCGTTGCGCTCGAACTCGTCGAGTCCGTCGGGCCCGGTGGCCGCGACGGCGACCTCGAAGCCCTCCTTGCGGAGCATGTACGACAGGGCGTCGGAGAAGGACTCCTCGTCCTCGACGACGAGCACTCGGGTCACGGAAGGACCTCCGGGGCGGGAAGCGATTCGTACGGAGATGAGACTGTGGGGGGCTGCCCGGCCTCGTCGTCGAGGGCGGGGTGCTGCTGTGCGCGGTCACGGCCGCGCTCGCGGGCCGCACGGGCCGCGGCGGCCTCGGGCAGCCGCAGGGTGAAGGTGGAGCCCTGTCCTTCGGCGCTCCACACCGTGACCTCCCCGCCGTGCGAGGCGACCACGTGCTTCACGATCGCGAGGCCCAGTCCGGTGCCCCCCGTGGCACGCGAACGGGCCGGGTCGACACGGTAGAAGCGCTCGAAGATGCGCTCCTTGTCCTTGTCGGAGATGCCGATGCCCTGGTCGGTGACGGCGATCTCGATCAGGTCGCCGCCGGGCACGGTCATCCTGCGGGCGGCGATCCCGACCCGGGTGCGGGGCGGGGAGTAGTTGACGGCGTTCTCGACGAGGTTGCCGAGGGCCGCGGCGAGCTGGCCGCGGTTGCCCCACACGTGCAGCTCCGCCGGACTGCCCGCCCGTCGCCCGCCAGCACCCTGGTCGAGCCCCTCGGGCGCCCACACGTTCGTGGCCATGGTGATCTGCTTGGTGCCGGCCTGGTGCCGGCAGCGGTCGATGGCCTCGGCGACCAGCTCGTCCACGCGCACCGGCTCGGCGTCCTCGAGCGGGTCGTCGTTCTGCACCCGCGACAGGTCGATGAGCTCCTGCACCAGGCTGGTCAGCCGGGTGGCCTCGATCTGCATCCGCCCGGCGAAGCGCTGCACGGCCTCCGGGTCGTCGGAGGCGTCCATGACGGCCTCCGACAGCAGGGAGAGCGCACCGACGGGCGTCTTCAGCTCGTGGCTCACATTGGCGACGAAGTCGCGTCGTACCGCCTCGATGCGCCGGGCCTCGGTCAGGTCCTCCACCAGCAGCAGCACCAGCCGCGATCCCAGCGGGGCGACACGCGCGGAGACCGCGAGGGCCTCGCCGCGCCCGGTGCCGCGCCGGGGCAGGTCCAGCTCGACCTGCCGTATCTCCCCGTCCCGCCGGGTGTCCCGGGCCATCTGGAGCATGGGCTCCACGGACAGCTTGCCGCCGCGTACGAGCCCGAGGGCGTACGCGGCGGAGCTGGCCTTGACCACGGCGTCGGCCTCGTCGAGGACGACGGCGGAGGACCGCAGCACGGACAGGACGGTGTCCACGCCCGGCGGCAGCACCGCGTCGGTGTGCAGGGAGGTACGGGTCGGGCGCTTCTGCTCGCGCTCGCTGAAGCGGAACGCGAGCATGGCGATGACGCCGGTGAGTACTCCGGCGATCGCTGCCGCTGCGGCGACCGCCGCGTTCACGTCCATGCCTCAAGGTTAGGCACGGGGTGCGACGTGCCCGCACCCATCCGAGTGCGACCTCGAACACTCGTCGCCCAGAGTTCACCTGGGGGCCAGTGACGGTTCATTCGGGGTGACGGAAACGGACGCGTAGGGGCCGGAACGTGGAAGCGTGGGGTTCGCACCGCCGGTTGTCATACCGGTCTCGCCGGCGGCGGTCGGCCGCCGCCCCTGTACCAACCCCCGAACGAAGAACGCACGAGAGGGAGCCGAAGATGCGGGACGCGTACCACGAGGAACTGGACTCGATCGGCGACAGCCTGGTGGAGATGGCCCGGCTGGTCGGGTCGGCGATCGGACGCGCCACGACGGCCATCCTCGACTCCGACCTCAAGCTGGCCGAGAGCGTGATCGAGGCCGACCAGAAGGTGGACGAGCTCCAGCACGGCCTGGAGGCCCGGGCCATAGCACTGCTGGCCCGGCAGCAGCCGGTGGCGACGGACCTCAGGATCGTCGTCACCTCGCTCCGCATGTCCGCCGACCTGGAGCGCTCCGGCGACCTCGCCCAGCACGTCGCCAAGCTCGCCCGCCTCCGCTTCCCCGAGCGCGCGGTCCCGCACGACCTGCACGCGACCATCCTGGAGATGGGCCAGCTCGCGCAGCGCCTGATGGCGAAGGCGGCCGAGGTGATCGTCACCAAGGACGTCGACCTGGCCCTCCAGCTGGAGCAGGACGACGACGAGATGGACCTCCTGCACCGCACCCTGTTCCAGCACCTGATCGACGACCGCTGGAAGCACGGCATCGAGACGGCCGTGGACGTCACCCTCCTCGGCCGGTACTACGAGCGTTACGCCGACCACGCGGTGGCGGTCGCCAAGCGGGTGGTCTACCTGGTCACGGGCGAGCACGCCGACGAGCTCCAGTCGGACATCCAGCCGGTCACGGGGGTCGAGGGGGCGTAGCTCCCGGCCCTCCCCCCGGCGGGGGCCTGGCCGAGCCACTGTGCGCCGTTGATGCGCCCGGCGGAACGGGCATGGAATGGACAAAGGCACCAGCCTCGAGGAGGGACCCATGGCCGAATCCCCCAGCACCGTCCCCGACCCCACGCAGAACCGCGAGACCGAGCAGCCCGCCGAGCCCAGGAGCCTCCCGCTGCTCGCCGCCTGCGGCTGCGGCTCGGGTTGCGGCTGCGGCTGCCAGTCGGGCGGCACCTGCCAGTGCGGCTGAGCGAACCGCGCCGCCCGTAGGCGGCCGCACGTCATCACAGGGCCCCGGTACACCTTGGGTTCTAACGGTCCTCGCAACACCCGCGATCTGTGGGAGTTGCGAGGACCGTGGCCGTTGGACGCGATGATCTTTCGGGGCTGCGGGAGC
>NZ_JBIBUK010000030.1:0-87444 GCF_043079345.1 Streptomyces sp. NPDC015220
TCCCTTTCCGGCGGTTCCGACTCTATCAGATCCTTTTTTCGACCTGACCCCCGGTCAGCGGGGTTTGTCTTCCCGGCTGTTCGGCCGTTCCGACGTCCCAAACCTTAGCGGATCTCCTCGGCGATTCCCAATCGGGCCCTTGGTGGATCCGTTCGAGGTCGACAAGTCCCATTCGAATTGAATTCGGGGACACCGAAAGCAACCCGGCTGGGAGATCGTGCTGGTGGTTTGATTGCCGCAGGTGCGGCGGGAGGTGTCGCCGGAGAACCGTTACGGCTCCGTGGCAACCCGAAGAACCCTACGGATCGAGCAGGGGACTGTCAAGGCCCCTCTGTCAAGATCTTTTAGTCGAGGTCGCTGAGCCTGCCGCCGGCGTCCGGCTGGGCGTGCTCCACCCTGCGCAGCAGCCGGGTCAGGACCTCGCCGAGGACCGTGCGCTCGGCCTGGGTGAGGTCCTGCAGGAGATCCCCCTCGAAGACCGTCGCCAGGCGCATGGCCTCCAGCCACTTCTCACGCCCGTCGGGGGTGAGCTCCACGATGACGCGGACCCGGTTGTTCTCGTCCCGCTCACGGGTGACCAGACCCTCGGCGACCATGCGGTCGATGCGGTGGGTCATCGCGGCCGGGGTGAGGCCGAGCCGCTTGGCCAACTCGCTCGGGCCCAGTCGATAGGGAGCACCGGAGAGGACGAGCGCCTTGAGGACCTCCCACTCGGCGTTGCTGATGCCGAGGGCGGCGGTCTGCCGGCCGTAGGCGACGTTCATCCGGCGGTTCAGCCGGGACAGCGCCGAGACGATCTGCTCGACCTGGGGGTCGAGGTCCTGGAACTCGCGCTGGTAGGCGGCGATCTGCTCTTCGAGTGTCGGTTCGCTGCCGATGCCGGAGGTGTCGCCCATGTCCGCAGTATGGCACGGGGCCGCTTGGCGTCGAAGTCCTTCCGGGTGTACTGTTTAGCATCGAAGTTTAGCTTCGAAGTCTTCAGTTCTAACTACTGAAGCATGCCAAGTAACCAGCACGACTCGAGAGAGGTGAACGTGACCAGGGCGATGGGCGCGGCGATGCGCCGGATCCACGTGGCCAACGGACTCAGCGCGTTCGGACTCGGCTTCACCGTCCCCTACCTGTACGTCTACGTGGCGCAGGTGCGGGGGCTCGGAGCCATGACGGCGGGCCTCGTGCTCGCCGTCTTCGCCGTGGCCGCGTTGATCGTGCTGCCGTTCGCCGGCCGGGCGATCGTGCGGCGTGGCCCGCTGCCGGTCCTGCTCGCCGCCCTGGTCACCGCCGCGCTGGGCGCGCTGAGCCTGGGGCTGGCGGACGGTGCGGCGACCGTGCTGCTGTCGGCGGCGGCGCTCGGCGCCGGGCAGGCCGTGATGCAGCCGGCGCTGGCGACGATGATCGTGGACTGCTCGTCGACGGAGACGCGGTCACGGGCCTTCGCGATGCAGTTCTTCCTGCAGAACCTGGGGCTCGGCGTCGGCGGTCTCATCGGCGGCCACCTCGTCGACACCTCGCGGGTGTCGTCCTTCACGCTGCTCTTCGCGATCGAGGCGGCGGTGTTCGTGCTGCTGGTCGTGCTGATGTCGACGGTGCGGATGCCGCGCGCGCCCCGTGTCGGGGATGCTCCGGCGGGCGCCGGGACGGGCGCGAACGGCTGGCGGCAGCTGCTCGGGAACCGGGCCATGGTGCAGCTGTGCGTACTGGGTTTCGTGCTGTTCTTCGCCTGCTACGGGCAGTTCGAGTCGGGTCTGAGCGCGTACGGCGTGGAGGCCGCGGGGATATCGACGTCGACGCTGGGGACGGCGCTGGCCGCGAACACGCTGATGATCGTGGTGGCGCAGTTCGCCGTGCTGAGGTTCGTCGAACGGCGGCGGCGGTCGCGGATGATCGCGGCCGTGGGTGCGATCTGGGCGGTCGCCTGGGCCGCGGCGGCGTACGCGGGGCTCGGGCACGGCAGCCAGGCGATGGCGACGGCCGCGTTCGTGTCGACGTACGCGCTGTTCGGACTGGGTGAGGCGATGCTGTCGCCGACGCTCGCGCCGCTGGTGGCGGATCTGGCGCCGGCCGGGATGGCGGGGCAGTACAACTCGGCGTTCGCCCTGGTCAAGCAGCTCGCTCTGGCGGTCGGGCCGGCGGTGGGCGGTCCGCTGGCGGCTTCGCTGCCGGGGCCGTACGTCGTGGTGTTCCTGCTGTTCGCGCTGGCGGTCAGTGTGCTCGCGCTGCGGCTCGGGCGGGGGCTCACGGCCATGCAGGATCACCCGTGGGCCGCGCGGAGCCGGGTGGTGGCTCGCGGTGGGTCGGCCGCCGAGCCGGTGCCCGCGGAGGCGTGAGCCGACTGGGGCCCCGGCTCGGCGCCCGCTCCTCGGGTTGACGAGGCCGGCTCGGCGGAACCCGTGAACGGCGGCCGTCACCTTCGGGTGGCGGCCGCCCCGCGTGTCGTACGACCGCTGGTCACGGCTGCCTGCCCGGCAGCGCGAACTCGCACCACACCGCCTTTCCGCCGCCCGGGGTGCGGCGGGAGCCCCAGCTCGAGGCGATGGTGGCGACGATGGCGATGCCGCGGCCGGACTCGTCGACCGGTTCGGCGCGACGGCGCCTGGGGAGGTGGTCGTCCCCGTCGGTGACCTCGACGATGAGCCGGCGGTCGGTGCGGCGCAGACGCAGGCGCATGGGCGGTGTTCCGTGCTGGAGGGAGTTGGCGACGAGTTCGCTGGCCGCGAGGACGCCCGCGTCGTGCAGATCGGGCGGGAAGCGCCAGCTGGTCAGGACGCCGGAGGCGAACGCACGCGCGCGGGGAGCGGCTTCCACGCCGCCGAGCAGTTCCAGCGCGGCGTTGCGGAAGAGTTCGCCGTCCGGGCCGGTGCGTGCGGGGTGCTGGAGGACCAGGACGGCGACGTCGTCGTCGTGGTCGGCCTGCACTCCGGCCGAGCGGACGAGGCGGTCGCAGATCACCTGGGGGGCGCCGGTGGCGCCGGACAGGGCTCGTTCCAGGGCCGCGATGCCCTCGTCCAGGTCCTGGTCCCGGCGTTCGACCAGGCCGTCGGTGTAGAGCACGGCCGTGGAGCCGGGGCCGAGCGGGACCGATCCGGAGGCGTGCAGCCAGCCGCCGGTGCCGAGCGGCGGACCGGTGGGTTCGTCGGCGCGCACGACGACGCCGCTCTCGTCGCGGACCAGGATCGGCAGGTGCCCCGCGGAGGAGTACACCAGCCGGCCCTCGTTGGGGTCGTGGACGGCGTAGACGCAGGTCGCGATCTGGTTGGCGTCGATCTCGGCGGCCAGGCCGTCGAGGAGCTGGAGGATCTCGTGCGGTGGCAGGTCCATGCGGGCGTAGGCGCGGACGGCGGTGCGGAGCTGGCCCATGACCGCGGCGGCGCGCACCCCTCTGCCCATGACGTCTCCGATGACCAGTGCGGTGCGGCCGCCACCGAGGGTGATGACGTCGTACCAGTCGCCGCCGACGGCGGCCTCCGTGCCGCCCGGCTGGTAGGTGGCGGCGATCCGCAGGTCGTCGGGCTGCTCCAGCACCTGCGGCAGGAGGGAGCGCTGGAGAGTGACCGCGGTCTCGCGCTGGCGTCGCTCGCTGGCCCGCAGGCGTTCGGCGGCTTCCGCGTGGTCGGTGACGTCGGCGGCGAAGACCAGTACCCCGGGGTTCGTGGCGCGGCCGTCGCCCGCGGCGCCGCCGGCCGGGGTGCAGGTGAAGGTGTAGCAGCGGCCGTCGGTCGCCCTGCGGGACTTCAGGGTGCGGGGTCTGCCGCTGCGCAGCACCTGGTCGAGGAGCGGGAGCAGGCCCAGTTCGCGCAGTTCGGGGAGTGCCTCGCGGGCGGGTTCGCCGAGGGTGCGGGCGCCGAACGCGGAGGTGTAGGCGCCGTTGACGTAGGCGATGCGGTGGTCGGGGCCGTGGACGAGGGCGACGAGGGCCGGGACGCGGTCGAGGACCTCGCGTGCGGGGAGTTCGTCGACGGCGGGCACGGGCGGTGCCCCGTCGGCTCCCTGGCCGGCGCGTGCGGCGGGAACGGAGCCGTCGGCCCGCCGGCCGGGCGCCGTGGCGAGAGTGGTCCGCGCCGCGGCGCGGCGCTGCGTTCCGGGGATGCCGGGGAGCCGGGCGCTCCAGCGCGTGAAGTTCACGAATCCTTGCCTCGTGTCTGTCGTCTCGGGCCGGCTCCGGGCCCGGCCGGGGGTTGGGGCCGCGCGGCGGGTCCGCACATTTCTACCGCCCCGGTCGGTGCGGCACAGCGGTGATGCGTCATCGGTGACCGGGGGCGGGCGGCTGCCCGCCCGGGTCGTGGACCAGTCTGGCAGTGCGGCCGCCTCGCGCCGACATCCGTCGGACGCCGGGGCGTGCCACGGAGTTCCTCGATCCGGTCAGGACGACCCTTTCGGGTTGATGTTCGGGTCGAGAGGATGCTTTCCACCGGCCGCGAGTTCGAACTCGGCGCGGGGGTGTTCCAGTGAGCCGAGGGAGACGACCTCCCGTTTGAAGAGCCCCGCCAGCGTCCACTCCGCGAGGACCCGGGCCTTGCGGTTGACGGTGGGGACCCTGCTGAGGTGG
This sequence comes from Streptomyces sp. NPDC015220, assembly GCF_043079345.1. Lineage (NCBI taxonomy): Bacteria > Bacillati > Actinomycetota > Actinomycetes > Kitasatosporales > Streptomycetaceae > Streptomyces > Streptomyces sp. NPDC015220. The sequence continues at coordinate 4,547 of NZ_JBIBUK010000030.1, forward strand.
TAGGCGCGGTGCATGAACCAGGCGGGGTAGCCCTTCAGCTTGCGTCCGTACACCTGTGCGACGCCTTTGTGCAGTCCGAGCGAGGCGACCGAGCCGACGTACTTGTGCGCGTACGTCTCCAAGGGCTCACCGCGCAGGAGGTGGGCGATGTTGTCGGCGAGGAGCCGGGCCTGGCGGACCGCGTGCTGCGCGTTGGGCGCGGTCTCCCGGCCGGGTTCGGCGGCGGTGACGTCGGGCACGGCGGCGGCGTCGCCGGCGGACCAGGCGTGCTCGGCCCCCTCGACGGTCAGCCGTGCGGTGCACCTGAGCCGGCCGCGGCCGTCCAGGGGCAGGTCGGTGGCGGCGAGGAGCGGGTGCGGTTTGACGCCGGCGGTCCACACGAGCGTCCGGGTCGGGAAGCGCTGGCCGTCGCTGAGGACGGCGACGCGGTCGGCGCAGGATTCGAGGCGGGTTCGCAGGAGGACCTGGATGTTGCGGCGGCGCAGTTCGGTGACCGTGTAGCGGCCCATCTCCTCGCCGACCTCGGGCAGGATGCGGTCCGTGGCCTCGACGAGGATCCACTTCATGTCCTCGGGCTGGACGTTGTGGTAGTAGCGGGCGGCGTAGCGGGCCATGTCCTCCAGCTCGCCGAGCGCTTCCACGCCGGCGTACCCGCCGCCGACGAAGACGAAGGTGAGGGCCGCGTCGCGGATCTCCGGATCGCGGGTGGAGGAGGCGATGTCCATCTGTTCGAGGACGTGGTTGCGCAGCCCGATGGCCTCCTCGACTGTCTTGAAGCCGATGCCGTAGTCGACGAGGCCGGGGATGGGCAGGGTGCGCGAGACGGAGCCGGGGGCGAGCACCAGCTCGTCGTAGGCCAGTTCCTCGGCGCCGCCGGTCTCCTCCGTGGCGAGGGTCGTCACGGTGGCGGTGCGGCGCGCGTGGTCGACCGCGGTGGCCTCGCCGACGATGACGCGGCACTGGTCGAGGACACGGCGCAGCGGTACGACGACGTGCCGGGGGGAGATCGCGCCGGCGGCCGCCTCGGGGAGGAACGGCTGGTACGTCATATAGGGGTCGGGCGTGACGACCGTGATCTCGACCTCCCCCCGCCTGAGCTCCTGCCTCATCCGCTGCTGCAGGCGCAGGGCCGTGTACATCCCGACGTAGCCGCCGCCGACAACGAGAATGCGCACACGTTCCTTCACCATCCCATGACGCACCCGTGACTCTCGTTTGTCCACAGGCCCGACGATTCGTGTGACGGTCCGCCGGTGCTCCCCGGGGTTGGCCGAATCACCGGAGTATGCAAAAAGCACGCAGGTCAACGCGGGTAGGGCGGGATGCGGAACGCATGGCAATCCGGACGTATGCGACCCGTACTCCGATCGGGGGGCGCTCTGTGCGGAACCTGCCCCTTCTGAATTGACTGCCTCTCAACTATGTTCGTGTCGACGGGGTGTAAGGGGTGGGGGGGCGAACGAGTCCGCGGGGTCCGGCCGGATCGCGGGAAGGGCTCGCTCGTGCGCGGTTCCCGCTTCGCGCACCTCGGATTCAGTGGCGGGGAGTGTCTCCGGGGGGAGACGTCATTACCGGGGGATCAGTCATGCACATTCAGGACACTCATTGGTCGACCGCGTCCGCCGTCGTGCCCGGCGGCACCGCGATCAGCGCGGTGGCGAACGGCGGGCCCGGGGAGGAGCCCAGGTCGGCCCGGACGACGCCGCTGCGCGTGGACGCGCAGCGCAACCTCGAACACGTGCTGCGGGCGGCGCGCGAGGTCTTCGGCGAGCTGGGCTACGGCGCGCCGATGGAGGACGTGGCGCGGCGCGCTCGGGTCGGGGTGGGCACGGTGTACCGGCGTTTCCCGAGCAAGGACGTCCTGGTGCGGCGGATAGCCGAGGAGGAGACCTCCCGGCTGACCGACCAGGCGCGGGCCGCGCTCGGCCAGGAGGACGACGCGTGGTCGGCGCTCTCGCGCTTCCTGCGCACCTCGGTGGCCTCCGGCGCCGGGCGGCTGCTGCCGCCGCAGGTGCTGCGGGTGGGAGTCGCGGAGGAGCCCACGGAGGAGGCGGCCGGGCCGGACGGAGTACGGCTGCCGCTGCCGCAGCAGCGGACCCAGCCGGGCGCCGGGGAGCTGCGGCTCGTGCCCGGCGGGGACGGCGCGCACGCGTCGGACCCGGCGGTGGAGGACGCGGGGGCGGCGGCGCTGCTCGAGGTCGTGGGACGGCTCGTCGAGCGGGCCCGCGCGGCGGGCGAACTGCGGCCGGACGTGTCGGTGTCGGACGTGCTGCTGGTCATCGCGACGGCGGCGCCCTCGCTTCCGGACGCCGTCCAGCAGGCGGCTGCCTCGGCACGGCTGCTGGACATCCTGCTGGAGGGTCTGCGGTCCCGTCCGGCGTGAGCCGGCGTGCCGGCTGGGGTCGCCCCTCGGCTCGGTTCCGGGAGTCCGAGGGGGTGCGGTCCCGTCCGGCCTGAGCCGGGCGGGACCGCGCGGCGCCGTCCGGCCCGGCCACGGGTCATCCGGGCGTGGCGGGGTGGGTTCGCGTGGCCTCCGCGAGTTCGGTCAGGACGTCTTCCAGGGTCAGGCCGGCGCCCCGGGCGTGTTCGGCGCCATGGCGGTCCGCGGTGAGGGTGGCCCGGGCGGTGGCCTCGATGCGTTCCGCCGCCGCGCGCTCGGGCAGGGGACGCGGGCGGCCGTCGCGCCAGCGGTCGGCGGCGGCGAGCAGCCGGACCGCGCACGGGATCTCACCGAGCCGGGCCAGCAGTTCGGCCGCCATGTCCACGAGCGCCGTCGTGACCACCTCCGAGCACCGCTGCTCGGCGGCCGTGCGCAGCGCGTCGGCCAGCAACGGCAGGCCGTGCTCCGGGCCGGACTCGCCGGCCGTGACGAGGGCGTGGACCGCGCTCAGCATCGCTTCGAACTGCGGTGGCGGGGTGCCGCGCTCGCTCTGCGCGCGGGACGCCTCCCAGTGGGCGCGCGCTCCGGCCACGTCCCCGTCGTCCAGGGCGATCTGCGCCCGCAGCAGCTCGACGAAGGCCCCCGAGTCCGCCACCTGGTACCGCTCGGCCGACGAGCTCGCCTCGTCCAAAGCGGTCCGGGCGCCGGTCCGGTCACCTGAGCGGTAGGCGATCTCGGCGAGCCGCGCGAGCAGGAACGCCGCCTCGGCGTGCGCACCGACCTCCCGGGCGAGCCGCAGCGCCTCCTCGTACTCGGCGCGTGCCTCCTCGAACCTGGCGCGCGCCATGGCCGCCTCCCCGGCCGCGCTGCACACCTGGGCGCGCATCCAGCGGTCGCCCACGCGTCGGCTGAGCCGGCGCAGTTCGGCCAGGTCCTCGTCGACGCCGCGCAGGTTGCCCGGTGAGTCGACGACCATGTGGGTGCGGAACATGAGGGCGACACCGATCTCCCAGTCGCCGCCGTGGCGGCGGGAGTTGGCGACGGCCGCGTGCATGGCGGACTGGATCTCGTCCGGACCGCCCGTGTAGTAGACGGTCAGCGGCCAGAGCAGGCCGGGCATCCGGGCCGCCCGTGGACCGCCGGCCTCGAACGTGGCCCGCACCTGGGCGACGTAGCGAACGAAACGCTCGTCGCGCGTCCAGTCCACCGGCTCGGAGTCGGAGGTCAGGAACAGGTGCAGCATCCGGAGGTCCATGCGGACGGCGCGCAGCGGGTGGTGCCGCTCGCCGTCCGGCGCGTCGAGCAGCGCGGCCACGGGGTCGGCGGACGGGCGCGGAGCCGGGGGCGCCGGTGAGGGCGCGGGTGCCGGGCCGTACCCGCCCGCGCCGCCCGCGCCGTCCGCTCCGGTCCCACCGTCTCCGGCCGCTGTGTCCGCGGTCGTGCGGGAGGTGTGGAGGGCGTCGAGGGCGGCGCCCAGGCCCAGTGCGCGCAGGGTCCAGCCGGCGGCCTCGCGACGGTAGTTGCGCAGCCACCAGAACCAGCCCATGGCGAGGACGAGTCCGCCCGCGTACCGTTCGTCGCCGGCCGCCAGGGCTCGGTCGAGAGCCGCCCGGATGTTGTCCAGCTCGTTCTCCAGGCGGGCGAGCCAGGGCAGTTGCCCGGCCGATCTGAGCCGCGGATCCGCCTCCTCGACGAGCGCACGCACCCACGCCCCGTGCCGGTGCTCGGCGGCGGCGCGCACCCCGGGGCACTCGGCGGCGCGCTCGACGGCGTACTCGTGGATGGTCTCCAGCATGCGGTAGCGCATCCGCACACCACCGTCCTCCTCGCACGGCGCCGCGACGATCAGTGACTTGTCGACGAGGGCGCCGAGGAGGTCGGCCGCGGGGCCGGTGCACACGGCCTCGGCGGCGGTGAGGTCCCAGCCGCCCGCGAAGACGGACACCTCGCGCAGCACGGTCCGCTCCCGCTCGTCGAGCAGGTCCCAGGACCAGTCGACGACGGCGCGCAGGGTCTGCTGGCGGGGCAGGACCGTGCGACTGCCGGCGGTGAGCAGACGGAAGCGGTCGTCGAGCCGGTCGGCTATCTGGCGCGGGGTGAGCAACCGCAGCCGGGCGGCGGCCAGTTCGATGGCCAGCGGCAGACCGTCCAGACGGCGGCAGATCTCCGCGACGGCCTCCCGGTCGCCCGGGACGCCGTCGCCGCCGGGTCGGACGGCCGCGGCGCGCTCGGCGAAGAGGCGGTGAGCCTGGGCGGGCAGCAGGGGCTCGACCGGGCGCACCACTTCGCCGGGCACGCCCAGGGGTTCCCGGCTGGTGGCGAGGATCGTCAGTCCCGGGCAGCGGGTGAGGAGCGTCTCGGCCAGGTCGGCCGCCGCGCCGATGACGTGTTCGCAGTTGTCGAGGATCAGGAGACGGTCGTGCGGGGCGCAGTGCGCGACGAGCAGGGCGACCGGGTCGTCCTGCGGGGCCGCCAGTTCGTTGGTCATCAGCACCGTCTCCCGCAGACCGAGCGCGCTGACCACCGCGCCCGGCACCGCCTCGGGCCGGTCCAGCGGCGCGAGCTCGACCAGCCAGGCGTGCGGGAGCCCGGCGGCGGCTTCCTCGGCGAGGCGGGTCTTTCCGGAGCCGCCCGGCCCGGTGAGGGTGACGAGGCGGGCCCCGTGCAGGTCGGCACGGATCGCGACGAGTTCGGGTTCCCGACCCACGAAAGAGGTAAGCCGTGGACGGATGTTGCCGGTTCGCTCGAACGGGTGAGGATCGGGCCGCGGGACGGGATGGTCCGCTCCCGGGCCGTCGGGAGACGGTTCCGCGCGGGCCTGGGCCCACGGCGCCGCCGGGGCGGGCGGTTCCACCGGGGCGGAGGCGAGTCGTCGGTCCGCCCGGCCCGCGGGGGCAGCCCGCACCGCCGGCGCCTCAGGCGCAGCCGGTGCCGTCGGTGCCGCATGTGCCGCATGTGCCGCATGTGCCGCAGGCGCGACGTTCGGGTTGAGGAGTTCGGCGTGCAGGGCGCACAGTTCCGGGCCGGGGTCCGTGCCCAGGCCGTCGTCCAGGGCACGGCGGGCGGTCTCGTACGCGGCGAGGGCGTCGGCGCCGCGGCCGGTGTCGCGCAGGGCTCGGATGAGGAGGGCGTGCAGCGGCTCGTCGTACGGGCGGGTCGCGGTCAGTTCCGTCAACTCCGGTACGACGTCGGCGGCGCGGCCCAGCCGCAACAGCGCGTCGGCACGGGCGCGGACCGCTTCCACGCGCAGGGCCTCCGGGCGGGCGGCGGCCGCGCGGTCGGGCAGGTCGGCGAGGGCGGGGCCGCGCCACAGGGCGAGTGACTGGTCGAGGGCGGCGGCCGCCGTGGCCGCGTCGCCCCGGACGAGGGCGTCGGTGCCCTGCCGTACGAGGCGTTCGAATCGGAAGAGGTCGACGTCGTCCCGGTCGGCGGTCAGCCGGTAGCCGCCCGCCTCGGAACGCACCGCCTCCTTGCCGAGGGCACGGCGCAGGCGACCGACCAGGGCCTGGAGCGCGGCCGGGGCGTCCAGGGGCGGGCTGTCGTCCCAGACCTCGTCGATCAGGGCGGCCGGGGCGGCCACAGTGCCCACGCGCAGCGCGAGGGCGGCCAGCAGCGCGCGCAGCCGGGAGCCGCCGAGGGACACGACGGTGCCCTGGTCGTCCTCGGCCTGGGTGACGCCCAGGATCATGTACCGCACCGGCTCATTGTCGCCGGGAGCGGGAAGCCGGGGCACGGAATTCGCGGCGGGGCGGCTCAGGACGAGGTCGCAGCGGGACGCGTCCGATCCCGAGCCGGGGCGGGTACCGACACGGGAGCGGCGCGAACGCCGTCACAGGCCCCGGCCGCACGCCGGGGCAGGACCAGGCGCACGCCGACGTACGAACGGGACGAAGACCGACGCACGACCGATGCCGGACCGGTGCTGACACCGTCACAGGACCAGCACGGACACCAGCCCGGACGCCGGCACGGGACCAGCACGGACGCCGACGCGGGAGCGGAGCGTAGGGCGTCCCGGGACCAGGGCGGGTGTCATCCCCCGGAGGCCAGAGCGCTCCTGCGGGGTGCGATGCCCGCCGGGACGGCGCGTGCGCGTGCGGGTGTTCCGGTCCAGCAGGTGCCCCTGCGGGCCAGCAGGCGGCGCAGCCACGTCTCCAGGGAGACCAGGTCCGCCAGGCCGTCCAGGGGGAGCGGTTCGCCCTGGGCGGCGGCGCGCAGGGCCTTGCGGACCACCCGTGCCTCCACCAGGCCGGCCTGCGCGAGCAGGGGTGTCGCGAACAGGTCGACCAGGTCGTCCACGGCCACCCGCAGGCCGGCGCGGGCGGCGACGGCCGCCGGGGCGTGCGAGGGCGCCCCCCAGCCGGGAGGCAGCCCGCCCACTCCGGCGCCTTCCAGCACCGTGCGCAGGATGGCCGCGCGCGCTCCCGGCTGGACGCGCAGCGCCTCCGGCAGGGCACGGCAGGCGCGGACGACCTGGTTGTCGAGGAACGGGGCGTGCAGCCGCTGGGAGCGGATCTCCGCGGCCTGCTCCAGCACCCGTAGGTCGGCGGCGTGTCTCGCCAGGGCGGCACGCGCGCGATGGTCCCCCGGTCGCTGGCCCGGGCCGATCGCGGAGCGCGTCGTCGAGCCCTGGAGGCGAACCGATACTTCAGCCAGTGCCTCGCCGGTCAGCCACCGTGCGGCCGGCCCGGGGCCGGCCCAGGTGAGCGCGGCCAGCGACGCCCCGACCGCGCCCGGGGGCTCGTCGAACCGGCGGTGCAGCAGCCGCTCGGCGAGCCCCTCCAGTCCCGCGCGGTACGGCGTCCTCGCCAGTCGCCGGGCGGCGCCGTACACCCGCGCGGGGACCATCACCGACCCGTCGGCCCTGGCCAGCGCGGCGACGGGCCGGACCAGGTGGCGGCGCTTGCGGTCCATGAGGAGGTCGGCCAGCCGCGCGGGGTGCGCGTCGAGCACCTGGCGGGCGCCGTAGCCGGTGAAGTGGTCCGCGCTGCCCGAGGCCAGGCGTGCGCGGTGCCGGGCCGCCGTGATCAGGGAGGGTCCGGGCTCGTCGGTCAGCGGGCCGTCCAGGTCGGCGTAGGGCAGCACGTCCTCGCCGCCCGTGACGACCACGTGGCGCAGGCGCGGGTTGGCGGCGAGGGTGCCGGCCCGTTCCAGTTCGGCCTCGCGTCCGCCGACGGCGAGGTCGTTGAAGGTGACGGCCAGCAGCCGCTCGCCGGCGCCCGCGCCGTGGCCCAGGAGCGTGCCCGGGTTGCCGGGCAGGCCCGCCGCCAGCAGCGCGAGGGTGCCCGAGGCCGGGCCGCCGGACAGGTCCGCCCCGACTCCGGGCACCGGCATCCCGCGTGCCGCCCGGCGTTCGGTGGGCCCCATGCCGGGCACCGGGCCGGGGTCGATGTCGGGCACGTGCCGGGGCGCGGAGAGGCGGGCGCGGACGGCCTCGACCAGGGCGTCGCGCACCGCGTCGACCGCGCTGTCGGGATCGGCCGGGGGCGCCGCCACGGCGAGCGAGGCGACCGGCTCGTACCCCGCGACTTCGCGCGCGCCCGCGCGCAGGATCAGGGCGTGCCCGGGGGGAATGCGCCGTACGCCGTCGTAGGGCGTGGAGTCGTGCAGCGCGGCCGGGACGTCGGGAGCGGCGAGCAGGGCGGCGAGGTGGCCGAAGTCGAGGTTCGCCTCGACGAGGTCGGCGAGCGGCAGCGCCGCCGTGGCGTAGGCGGTGCCGCCGGCCCAGGGCGTGTGGAAGACGGGGCGGGCGCCGGCGAGGTCGCCGCAGACGGTGACCCGGCGGCCGACCTGTACGACGGCCGTGTAGCTGCCGGGCCAGGCGGTCAGGTGCCGCAGCGCGCCCCCGCGCGCGGCGAACAGGCCGACGCGCAGTTGCTCGTCGGAGGCGCCGCAGGTGCCGAGCACCGCGATCCTCGTCCCCGCGTCGGCCTGCACCACGCGGACCTCGTCCGGCCGCCAGTCGCCGACCGCCCACAGCGGGTCGGGATCGCCCCACAGAAGCTGGGAGCCCACCGGTTGCACGGTCTCGCCGTCGTATCCGGTGGCGCCCGCGGAGCCGATCCGGTCCGTCCCCGCGGCGGCGCTGCTCCATCCCACCAACCACCGCATCGACGCCTCCACGGACTGTGGACAACCAGGTGCACCGCACGAACCGGTCACCATGCTGCCACGAAGGAGGCGTGCCGGAGGGGAGGCGGAGCCGCCTTCGGCACGCTCCGCGCGCCCCCGCGCGCCTGCCCCGGTGATGGTGAACCCCCGTACCGGGCATGGTCGCTGCGACCTGAATGCGCCCCCTGATGCGCTCCCCGCAATACCTGCGCGCCGTCAAGTGCCGTGGTGAGGACGGAATTCGGCGGCGGGAGGTGCGGTCTATTTTCAGCCAAATCGGAGTTCGGGGAACAGACGTGCGCACGCTCCGTAGACGCTGCGCACAGTGCACGGACAACGCCCGGTCCGGGAGGCGGAGTTCGCCTCCCGGACCGTTCCGCCGCCCGCGGGGATGAAGGCGGCGGTGTCCCCCAGCCCACTGGATCCAGTACAGCGGGCCGACCCACGCACCGCCATGGAATCGCTCCCCAAGTGGCCGGAGTAGAGCGCACGCACGGGCGCACGGCCACACGTCGGGAGCACGTGGCAACCCAGCGTGCAGAGCCCGTACTCCCGTACGGACCACAATCCCGCCATCCGGAAGAATGCCCCTTAACGCTTGGGATGCGGCGAACTACGCTGGGTTTACGAATGCCGCGTGGTTATGCCAGCGCGGCAGCCGTCTGTGTCGAGGGGTGGCGCATGTCCAGGGAGCAACGCGGGCCGAACGAGAAGCTCGGCGCCGTTCTCGCCCTCGCGGGAATCAGCAACGCAGGGCTCGCGCGACGCGTCAACGACCTAGGCGCACAACGCGGCCTGACGCTTCGCTACGACAAGACGTCGGTGGCGCGCTGGGTCTCGAAGGGCATGGTGCCGCAGGGTGCGGCACCGCACCTCATCGCGGCCGCCATCGGCCAGAAGCTCGGCCGCCCGGTGCCGCTCCACGAGATCGGCCTGGCGGACGCGGATCCCGCGCCCGAAGTGGGCCTCGCCTTCCCCCGGGACGTCGGCCAGGCGGTGAAGTCGGCGACGGAGCTGTACCGGCTCGACCTCGCCGGCCGCCGGGCCGGGTCCGGCGGCATCTGGCAGTCGCTCGCCGGCTCCTTCGCGGTGACCGCGTACGCCACGCCCGCCTCCCGGTGGCTGATAACCCCGGCCGACAGTTCGGTGGCGCGCGAAGCGGGAGGGGCGGAAGGCTCCGGCGCACCGATCAAAGTCGGCCACAGCGATGTGCGCAAGCTGCGGGAGGCAGCCGAGGACGCCAGGCGCTGGGACTCCAAGTACGGGGGCGGCGACTGGCGTTCGTCGATGGTGCCCGAGTGCCTGCGGGTGGAGGCGGCGCCGCTGCTGCTCGGCTCGTACTCCGACGAGGTCGGCAGGGCACTGTTCGGCGCGTCCGCCGAACTGACCCGGCTGGCCGGCTGGATGGCCTTCGACACCGGTCAGCAGGAGGCCGCGCAGCGGTACTACATCCAGGCGCTGCGCCTGGCCCGCGCGGCCGCGGACGTGCCCTTAGGGGGTTACGTCCTGGCCTCGATGTCCCTCCAGGCGACCTACCGCGGCTTCGGCGACGAGGGCGTCGACCTCGCGCAGGCCGCGCTGGAGCGCAACCGCGGCCTGGCCACGGCCCGCACCATGAGCTTCTTCCGCCTCGTCGAGGCACGCGCCCACGCGCGCGCGGGGGACGCCCAGGCGGCCGGCGCGTCCCTGAAGGCGGCCGAGGCCTGGCTGGAGCGCTCCCGCGAGGGCGACAGCGACCCGACCTGGCTCGGCTTCTACGGCTACGACCGGTTCGCCGCCGACGCCGCCGAGTGCTACCGCGACCTGAAGGCGCCGCGCCAGGTCCGCCGCTTCACCGAGCAGGCGCTGTCGAAGCCGACGGAGGAGTTCGTGCGCTCGCACGGCCTCAGACTGGTCGTCTCCGCGGTCGCCGAACTGGAGTCGGGGAACCTGGACGCCGCCTGCGAGCAGGGCGTGCGGGCGGTGGAGGTCGCCGGGCGCATCTCCTCCGCGCGCACCACGGAGTACGTCAAGGACCTCCTGCACCGGCTGGAGCCCTACAGCCACGAGCCCCGGGTGGCCGAGCTCCGCGAACGGGCCCGGCCGCTGCTCGTGACCCCCGCGTAGACGGTTCGCCCGGGAGTGGGTCCACCACCCTGGTTCGTGGGCATTGTCAGTGGCACGGTGCACTATCGGAACCGGGAGGTGGAGCTGGTGCGGCCAGGGATCGGCTACGACTGCGACGTGCTGGTGGTCGGAGGCGGGATCGTCGGCCTGTCGACGGCGTACGCGATCACTCGTGCCGCGCCGGGCACGCGCGTGACCGTGCTGGAGAAGGAACCCGGCCCGGCCCGGCACCAGACGGGCCGCAACAGCGGCGTGATCCACAGCGGGATCTACTACCGGCCGGGCTCCCTGAAGGCGCGGTACGCGGTGCGGGGCGCCGCCGAGATGGTCAAGTTCTGCGCCGAGTACGGCATCGCGCACGCCGTCACCGGCAAGCTGATCGTCGCGACCGAGCGGGCCGAGCTCCCCCGGCTGCACGCCCTGGTGCAGCGCGGCCGGGAGAACGGCATCCCGGTGCGCGAACTGGGCGCCGCCCAGATCACGGAGTACGAGCCGGAGGTGCGCGGCCTGGCCGCGATCCACGTGGGCACGACCGGCATCTGCGACTACACCGCCGTCGCACGGGAGCTGGCCCACGCCTCGGGCGCCGAGATGCGCTACGGGGCAGAGGTCGTCCGGGTGGACCGGCGGCCGGAGCTCGGGGTGGCCGTCCGCACGGCGCGCGGCGACGTCCTGCGCGCGCGTGTGCTGGTCAACTGCGCCGGACTGCACTGCGACGAGGTGGCTCGGCTGACCGGGGACGACCCGGGGATGCGGATCGTGCCGTTCCGCGGGGAGTACTACGAGCTGGCGCGCCCGGAGCTGGTGCGGGGTCTGGTGTATCCGGTGCCGGACCCGGCGTTCCCGTTCCTCGGAGTGCATCTGACGCGCGGGATCGACGGCGGCGTGCACATCGGGCCCAACGCGGTGCCGGCACTCGCCCGCGAGGGCTACGGGTGGGGGGTCGTACGGCCCCGGGAGCTGGCGGGGACACTGGGCTGGCCGGGATCGTGGCGGATCGCCCGGCGGCACTGGCGGTACGGCGCCGGGGAACTGCGCCGGTCGGTGTCGAAGGCGGCGTTCGCACAGGCGGTGCGGAGACTGCTGCCGGTGGTGACGGAGGAGGATCTCGTGCCGGCGGCCGCGGGGGTCCGGGCGCAGGCGGTGCTGCGGGACGGGACGCTGGTGGACGACTTCCTGATCAGGGAGGGGGCCCGGGCCGTGCATGTGCTCAACGCGCCGTCGCCGGCGGCGACCGCCTCGCTGCCCATCGGGCGGGAGGTGGCTCGGCGGGCGCTGGCCGCGCTGGCCTCTGCGGAGGGGTGAGGAGGGCGGCAGGCGCCGGAGTGCGAGGGGGCGTGGGTGAGAGCGGGGAGTGGGGCCGGGACCGGGTCCACGTCTGTCGGTGGCGGGCGCGGTTGCCCGGGCACCGGGCGGGCTGCTTCGGTCCTCCGCCCCGTAAAATCGGTGGCACTGTGTCTGACTCCCTGAACCTCTCCCCAGCTCACCAGCTCCCGCACGACGTCTCCGGTGCGTCCGTTCGGCCCCCCCGGGCCAAGGGGGAGCCGCGGTTCCCCGACGGGCCCAGGGCCGATCCGGCCGGGTCGCACTTCGAGCGGCGGATCCGGAGCTTCCAGCCCCGACGGAGCCGGGTGACCACGGGGCAGGCCGACGCCCTGCAACGGCTGTGGCCCCAGTGGGGCCTGGACATCGACGGTCAGCGGGTGCTCGACCTCGCCGAGCTGTTCGGCAACGACCGTCCCGTGGTGCTGGAGATCGGGTTCGGGATGGGCGAGGCCACCGCGCGGATGGCGGCGGCGGACCCGGACACCAACATCCTCGCCGTCGACGTGCACACGCCCGGCCAGGGCAACCTGCTGAGCCTCGCCGACCGCGGCGGACTCGCCAACGTGCGGGTCGGCAACGGCGACGCGATCATCCTGCTGCGCGAGATGCTCACCCCCGACTCCCTCGACGGGCTGCGCGTCTACTTCCCGGACCCCTGGCCCAAGAAGCGGCACCACAAGCGGCGGCTGATCCAGCCCGAGTTCCTGACGCTGGCCGCCGCCCGGCTGCGGCCCGGGGCGGTCGTGCACTGCGCGACCGACTGGGAGCCCTACGCCGAACAGATGCTCGAGGTCCTGACCGCGCACCCGGGCTTCGAGAACACCCGGGCCGACGGCGGCTTCGCGCCCCGCCCCGGCTTCCGTCCCCTGACCCGTTTCGAGGGCCAGGGCCTGGACAAGGGGCACGTGGTGAACGATCTGCTCTTCCGGCGCGTACCGCACGGCGACCAGCAGCCGTGACCCCTGGGCCGCGCCCGGTCCCGACCGCACGCACCGGGCCGTGCCCCGTCACGACGACCACACCGACCGCCCCGTCACGACGACCACACCGACCGCACCGTCACGACGACCACACCGACCGCACCGTCACACCGACCGCACCGGACCGCACCGTCCGCGCCGGGCCACGCCTGATCACCTCGTCCGCACCGGGACGTCGAGGCACCGTCGCGGGCGGCGCCCTCCCTCGTTAGGGTCAATCACGTGGCCATCTGTCCCCCGTACCCGACGCATCCCAGCGGACCCGCCCCCGTCGGCGGCGGACCGCGGCACGCCCACTGGTGGCAGCGGAAGCGGGTGCGGTACGGCGCCCTGGCCGCCCTGCTGACGCTCTCCGGGCTCGTCATCCTCGCCCTCGTCCGCCGGCAGACCGGCACCGAGGGCTTCCTGGTCGGGCTCGGCCTGGCGGTGCTGCCGGTGCCGCTGCTGACGGCCGCCTTCCGCTGGCTGGACCGGGTCGATCCCGGTCCCTGGCGCAACATGGTGTTCGCCTTCGCCTGGGGCGCGTGCGCCGCGGCCCTGATAGCGATCGTCGCCAACAGTTTCGCGACGAAGTGGATAGCCACGGCGACCGCCGACCCGGCCGGTGCGGACACCCTGGGGGCGACCGTGATAGCGCCGGTCGTGGAGGAGTCGGCGAAGGCCGCCGCCGTGCTGCTGATCTTCCTCTTCCGCAGACGCGACTTCACCGGCATCGTCGACGGTGTGGTGATCGCCGGGGTGACCGCGACCGGCTTCGCCTTCACCGAGAACATCCTGTACCTCGGCACCGCCTTCGGCGCCGACCAGGTGACCGGCGGCCGGGGCATCGCCTCCGTGACCGCGGCGACCTTCTTCGTGCGGGTCGTCATGTCGCCGTTCGCGCACCCCCTGTTCACCGTCCTGACCGGCATCGGCTTCGGCGTCGCCGCGCTGTCCGGGGAGCGCCAGCGTCTGCGCCGTCTGCTGCTGCCGCCGACCGGGCTGCTGCTCGCGATGGGCATGCACGCGTTCTGGAACGGCTCCTCGACCTTCGGCGACTACGGCTTCTTCGCGGTCTACGGCGCCTTCATGGTGCCCGCGTTCGGGCTGCTGACCTGGCTGGTCGTCTGGACCCGGCAGCGTGAGCTGCGGACCGTGCGCGAGGAGCTGCCGGCGTACGCCGCCGCCGGGTGGCTGACGCCCGCCGAGCCGTTCGCCCTCGGGTCCATGCGGGCCCGCCGACTGGCCCGCGAGTACGCCGGCCGGCACCTCGGCAAGCCGGCGGCGCGGACCGTCGCCCAGTACGAGGCGTACGCGACGTCGCTGGCGTTCCTGCGCCACCGGGGACGGCTCGGCCGGGCCGGCGCCGACTTCGCCGTACGGGAGCGGGAGCTGCTGCACGCGATGTGGCGCGGGCGCGAGGTGGCGCAGCCCGCGCTGGACCACGCGGCGCGGATGACCGCGCCGCCGGTCCGGGTGGTCGCGCCGCCGTGGCCGGTGTACGGCGTGTACGGGCACTCCCAGCGGTACGGGCCCGCCCAGCACCAGGGAGCGGGCCCGGACGGCCGGCCCCAGGCGCACGGGTGGTACGGACAGCCCCAGGAACCCGGTGGCCACGGGCAGCCCCAGGGGTACGGGGCGTACGGGCCGGTGGCGCCGTCTGCCGCGTACAACCCGTACCGGACCCGGCCCTAGGACCGGCCGGGGGGATCAGGCGGATGCCTGGGCGAGCTTCCCGAGCTCGTCCTGCGTCAGCCGCAGCTCCGCGACGGCGAGCAGGGCCGGGAGCTGCTCCACGGTCCGCGCCGAGGCGATCGGGGCGACCACCGTCGGCTGGGCCGCGAGCCAGGCCAGTGCGACGGTGGCGACCTCGGCCCCACGTGCCCGGGCGATCTCGTCGAGGGCCGCGAGGACCTTCTGGCCGCGCTCGGTGTCCAGGTGCTTGCCGGCGCCCTCGGCCCGCGCGCTGTCGACCGTGGCGCCGGGCCGGTACTTGCCGGTCAGGAAGCCGGAGGCCAGCGCGTAGTACGGCACCGCGGCCAGGCCGGCCCGCTCGGCGAGGTCGCGCAGCTCGCCTTCGTAGGTGCCGCGGGAGACCAGGTTGTAGTGCGGCTGGAGCGCCACGTACCTGGCCAGGCCCTCGCGCTCGGAGAACTCCAGCGACGCCTCCAGCCGCTCGGCGGAGATGTTGGAGGCGGCGATGTGCCGCACCTTGCCCGCCTTCACCAGTGCGTCGAGGGCGCCGACGATCTCCTCGACGGGCACCTCCGGCTGGTCGAAGTGGGTGTAGTACAGGTCGATGTAGTCGGTGCCCAGGCGCTTGAGGGAGGCGTCGGCCGCGGCCTTGATGTTGGCGGCGCTCAGGCCCTGGTAGTCGGGGTGCTGGCTGACCTTGGTGGCGATGACCACCTCGGAGCGGTTGCCGCGCTCCTTGACCCACTTGCCGATGATCGTCTCGGACTCGCCGCCCCGGTTGCCCTCGATCCACGCGGAGTACGAGTCGGCGGTGTCGACGAAGTTGCCGCCGGCCGCCGCGTAGGCGTCGAGCACCGCGAACGACTGCGCCTGGTCGGCGGTCCAGCCGAAGACGTTGCCGCCGAGGGCGAGCGGGAAGACCTCGAGGTCGGACGGGCCCAGCTTGCGCAGTGAAGTCTTGGAAGTCATGTAGAGCATCAACGACCGATCCGGAGCGACCCATTCCGCGCCCCGCCGTTTCCGGGCGCAAAGATCGCGCAAACAAAGGTCAGGGGTTGAGGCCCTTGCCGTGCAGCCACGCCATCGGGTCGATGCCGGCGGGCGACCCGTCGGGGTGGACCTCCAGGTGCAGGTGCGGACCGGTGACGTTGCCGGTGGCGCCGACCCGGCCGATGACGTCACCCGTGCTCACCTTCTGGCCGACGGTCACGGTGATCGACGACTGGTGGCAGAACCACAGCTCGGTGCCGTCGTCGAGGGTGAGGATCGTGCGGTAGCCGTACGAGCCCGCCCAGCCGGCCTCGGTGATGGTGCCGCTGTGGATCGCCTTGATCAGGGTGCCGGTGGGGGCGGCGAAGTCGAGACCGGTGTGGTGGCCGGAGGACCACATGGTGCCGGCCTGACCGAAGGTGGAGGTGATGGTGTACGAGGAGGTCGGCAGCGTGTACTGCCTGGCCAGCTCGGCCAGCCGCGCCGCCTCCGCCTTCCTCCTGGCCTCCTCCTCCGCCTTCTTCTTCGCGGCGGCGGCCTTGGCCTCGGCCACCCGCTCGGCCTCCCGCTTGGCCTCGGCGGCGTCCGCCTGGGCCTTCTTCACGGCGGCGGCCTCGGCGGCGGCCCGGGCCTTCGCCTCGACCTGGTCCTGCTGCTGCTCGGCCTGCGCCATGATGCGGTTGCGCAGTGCCTCGCCCGCGTCGGGGGTGTCCCGTCCACTCGGGGCGGCGGCCGTGCCGACGTCGCTCAGCGCGGTAGCGGAGCCCTGGGGGGTTTCCTCCTGGACGGAGGAGTCCTCGAAGAGCGAGCCGACGGAGGGCACGCCCACGGAGGGCAGGTCGGGCAGGGAGATGGAGACCGGCGGCTTGCCGGTGTTGGCGCTGGCCATGCCGCCCGCGCCGACGGCGGCCATGACGCCGACGCCGAGCACGGTGGAGCTGCGGGCGAGTCCGCCGCCGCGCTGCTTGGCGACCCGGTGCCGGCCGCGTACCGGGCGGAGGGACTCCTCGGTGGGGTTCCACTCCTCCCAGGGGCCCTCATCGGGGCCCCGGTCGCCGTAAGCGAAGGTCTCGGGACCCTGGCCGGGCACGAACGGGGCTTCAGGGGCAGGCCGGTTGGACGCCACGCGGGCGTACTCCTTTCCTTCCGCGTCGCCTACCGGGTTAGCTGACGGGTTCGGAGCGGGAAGGTCTCCTACGCGCGTCAACCAGCCGTGACGACACGGTGGACGACGTGCGATTCACCCCAAGTTGGTGGTTCCCCGGTTCCCTCGCGGGATTCGGCGCGTGCGCGCACGGAGCCGCCTCTTGTGACGGCTGGGACGACCGCGCTGCGTTATCGAACGTTAATAGACGCGAGGCTCGGTTTCCAAGCCGCGCGGCTTGATCATTAAACCTTTTTGGCCAGGACATAACCCCTGCGGGGGGTGAAAACCGGGTGAGTTGACAAAGGATCAAGCCACTTCGGCGCCATCGCGCACCCTCCTCGCCACTCGGCCCGACCTGATGGTGTGTCAGTTGTTATGCGGACGGGGACCGGTCGCTCACGTGTCGTGACAACGATCAGGGGAGGGGGCGGGTCCGTCGGGACGGCGAGAACGCGCGGGAGGGGCGGGAGAGGCCCGGCCTCGTGAGCACACGAGCGCGGAGAACGAGCGCGGAGAACCCGAGGCTCGGGAACAGGCGGGATCGGAAAACACTCAGGGCCGGAATCCATGTTCGGATTCCGGCCCTGAGCCTTCAGTAGCGGGGACAGGATTTGAACCTGCGACCTCTGGGTTATGAGCCCAGCGAGCTACCGAGCTGCTCCACCCCGCGTCGGTGAAACCAGTGTATCCCATGTTCGAGGTGGGTTGCACACGCGTTTACACACGCCCGCCTCCGGCGGCCCGGACGGCGGCCCTCCGCCGCCACTGGTGCCGCCCGGCAGGCACCCGTCCGGCTCACACCGGAGCCGGACCGCGCGGGTCCCGGTTGGGCTGACTCCGGGAGCCCGCCGAGCGGATGCGGTGCGGTCTCACGCTCACGCCAAAGGCCCGCCGAGCGGATGCGGTGCGGTCTCACGCCGGGGGCCCGTCGAGCAGGTGCCGGTTCGGCTCCTTGGCCGCTTCCTCGAACTCCGGCAGTACGACGACCTCCGCGCCGCCGCCGACCAGGACTCCGGTCCCGTCGGCCGCCTCGATGAACGTGTCCGGTTCCCGCCAGGCCGTGACCACCCGCCGTACCCCGGCGTCGAGAATCAGCCGGGCGCACGGGCGCGGCCGGGAGGCGCGTCGGGCGCACGGCTCCAGGCTGCTGTACACCGTGGCGCCAGGCAGCCGCGGATCCATCGGGTCGATCTTGGCCAGTGCCGCCTCCTCCGCGTGCGCGGCCGGGTCACCGGCCTCCCGTGAGTACCCCCGCGCGAGCTCGGTGCCGTCGGCGGCGACCACCACCGCGCCCACGCTGAACGCGGTCCGCGACGGCGGACACCGCAGCGCCAGGTCGCAGGCGAGCCGGAGCCAGTGCCGGTCCGCGGGAACGGCACGCTCGCCGACGCCGGGAGCCGTGGGCTCGTAGCGCATGAGCACGACGTCCTCGACCGCCCGCGTCTCCACCAGCCGCAGCCGGCCACCCTGGTACCGCCCCGGCCCGAACAGCCGCGGCGCGCCGGGGTCGCCCACGAACACCGGGGCGAGCACGAGCTGCACCTCGTCGGCGAGCTGCCGCTGGAGCAGCTGGGTGTGGACCGTGCCGCCGCCCTCGACCATGAGCCGGCGCACGCCGCGCACGTCGTGCAGGTGCTCCAGCAGGCGCCGCCAGTCGAGCTCGGCGCCCAGCGCGACGACGTCGACGGCGCCGGTCCCCCCGGAGGCGATGCCGGCCCGCCGCAGCCGGTCGGCGCCCGCGTCCGTCGTGTAGACGGACTTCGCGCCGCCCGTGCACCAGAAGAGCGCGTCCGGGTCCAGGTCGCCGGAGGCGCTGACCGTGACCTTCAGCGGGTACTCCGGCCGCCCGGCGGCGATCCGGGCGGCGCGCCGCCGCGGCGAGTTGACCAGCAGCCGCGGGTTGTCGGCGCGCAGGGTGGCGGCCCCGACGAGGATCGCGTCCACGGACGCCCGCACCTCGTCGACCCGGTCGAAGTCGGCGGGGCCGGACAGCAGGAGGCGGTCGGGCCCGGTGTCGTCGAGGTAGCCGTCGAGCGAGACGGCGGCGGACAGCAGGACGTACGGCAGGGGCATCGACGTACTCTCCCTGGGACGCGGACGGCCGGCGCCGACCGAATTGGTTCAAGTTTGAAACAAACTACACTGGCGGCATGACGACCCGCTGGCTCACGCCCGAGGAGCAGCGCGCCTGGCGCGCCTACATCGCCGCCTCCCTCCTGCTGGAGGACGCGATCGACCGGCAGCTCCAGCAGGAGGCCGGCATGCCGCACCTGTACTACTCCATCCTGTCGGTCCTCTCCGAGACCCCGGACCGCGCACTGCGCATGACCGGCCTCGCCGAGCGGCTGAAGATCACGCGCAGCCGGTTGACGTACGCGGTGGCGCGGCTCGAGAAGGACGGTCTGGTCCGCCGCGAGGGATGCTCCTCGGACAGGCGGGGCAGCGTCGCGGTGCTGACGCCGGAGGGCATGTCGGTCCTGGAGCGCACGGCGCCCGGCCATGTGGAGACCGTACGCGAGCGCCTCTTCGACCGGCTGACCCCGGAGCAGGTGGGGCAGCTGGAGGAGATCTGCACCCGGATCACCCGCGGCCTCCAGGGCGACGGGCCCGGAGCCGGACCCGAGGAAGTGCCCTGGCGGCGGCGGTCCTCGCCCTGCGACTGAGCCGGGGGCCGGGGGCCGGGAGAACCGTATTCCATTTGCTTCAAATTTTAAGCACGCGTTAGGGTCTCGGAGCGACGTCTTGCTTCAAATCTGAAGCACCATTCCGCCCGCCCGGCCCTCGGAGGACCCGCATGCCCGACACACCCGCCGCCACCCTGCGCGCCCGCGTCCGGGTACCGCTGCGCTTCCCCGACGGCTACCGCGTCGACGCCGAACTGGTCACCTTCCACGGGCTGACCGACGGGCAGGAACACGTGGCGGTGGTGCTGGGCGCGCCCGGCTCCGCCCCGGTCCCCGGCTCCGCCCCTGACCGCGCTCCCGCCTCCGTCCCCGGCCCCGCCTCCTCCGCGCCCGCCGGTGCCGGCCGGGCCGTCCCGCTGGTCCGGCTGCACTCCGAGTGCCTGACCGGCGACGTCTTCGGCTCCGCCCGCTGCGACTGCGGTCCGCAGCTGCGCGAGGCGGTGGAACGCATCGCCGACCGCGGCGGTGTCCTGCTCTACCTCCGCCAGGAGGGCCGGGGCATCGGTCTCTACAACAAGCTCGACGCCTACGCCCTCCAGGACCAGGGCCTGGACACCTACGCGGCGAACGCGGCCCTCGGCCTGCCCGAGGACGCCCGTGACTACACGGCGGCGGCCCAGATGCTGAAGGCCCTCGGCATCACGGCCCTGGACCTGCTCTCCAACAACCCGGACAAGGCCGACCAGCTCCGCGCCCTGGGCATCGAGGTCCACGACCGGGTGCCGACCGGCGTCTTCACCACCGACCACAACGTCCGCTACCTGCGCGCCAAGGTCCTCCGGACCCGGCACACCCTCCCCCTGGACGAACTGACCGAGCTGAGCGCGGGCTGACACCGCCCGCGGACCGGCCCGCCAGCCGGTCCACCGGCCCGAGACCCCGTCAGCCGGTCCAGCGGCCCGAGGTGAAGGTCACCGCGAGCACCACCGTCAGCGGCGCCACCACCCCGGCGTAGGCCTCCCCCACCCAGCGGCGGCGCAGACTCCAGCGGGCCAGTCCCGTCCACAACGGCCACCAGAGCAGGGTGGCGCGGGGAATGGACAGGTACCAGTAGGACGTGCCCAGGGCCCAGAGGCTGAGCCCGACGTAGACGGCCTCCGGCCAGCGGCGGCGGAACAGCAGCATCGCCAGCAGCAGGACGCCGACCGCCATGGCCACCAGCTCCAGCTGGAACTCGACCGCGTAACCGGTGGTCTGGAGGTGGTCGAAGGCGTTCCGCCAGGTGTTGCGGAACGCTTCGAGGGGCGTGTGGAAGTCCCGGTACCAGCCGCGTTCCTCGGCGTGCTGCCAGGCCTGCCAGTCACCGGTGCGCTCGTGCAGGTAGACGGTGTACGCGACCGCGGGCACGGCGGGCAGCGCACACCAGCCCAGCGGAAGCAGGCGGCGCAGCACTCCGGGGTCCGCCTGGCCGGTGCGGGCGGACGGGCGCAGGGTGAGCAGGAGTTCGACGGCGATCGCGGCGGCCAGGAACAGCCCGCTGATGCGGACGGTGGTGGCCGCCGCGCCGAGCAGTCCGGCGAGCGGCCAGTGGCGTCGCTTCGCCGCGAGCCAGGCCGGCAGGGCGAAGGCCAGGAACAGCGACTCGGTGTATCCGGCGGCCAGGAAGACGGCCGCCGGCGAGGCCAGCAGGAACGCGGCGGCCCGTTGCCCGGAGCGGGCGCCGTCCGGACTCTCGAGCCCGGCGATCCGGGCCAGCGCCACGACGGCGACCGCGCCGCTCACCAGGGAGACCAGCAGGCCGGCCACGGTCCAGTCGGCGACCACGGTGTGCACGGCGCGCAGCACCAGGGGGAAACCGGGGAAGAAGGCGACCCGGTTGTCGTGCGGCGGGTCCATGCCGGGGAACGGGTCGAAGTAACCGTACTGGGCTATTCGCCGGTAGTGGACCCAGTCCCACTGCTCCCAGCGGGACAGCCAGCCGGCCGGCTTCTTGCTGTCGCCTCCGGGGGCGGTCCAGGCGACGGCGTAGGTGATGAGCCACAGTCCCAGGCGGGTGAAGAGGTACAGCCGCAGCACCCGCAGGTCAGTCGGCGTCAGCCGGTCGAGCGGCCACCGGCGCGCGCGACCGCCGGACGGCTCGGCGGGGGGTTCGTGGGCACCGTCCGCCCGAGGGGTGCCCGATGTCTCGGTGGGGGGCACGGTCGCGGTCATCGGGCATCCGTTTCTGATGGGTACGGGAGGGTGTTCCGGCCGGTACGTGCCGGGGCGGGGCGAGCGGGGGGAGGGTGTGCCGGGCCGCCCGGTGGCGGACGTACGTGCCGAAGCCGTTCGGGGTGAGCGTCGGCCCGGTCGGCCGGCGCCTCGTGTCCCGGCAGCCGCGTCCGCTCGGCGAGCACCAGCGGTTCGGTGTCGAAGGACCACTCCGCGCCGCGCACCAACGGCAGCGGCTGCTCGGTGACGTCGCGAGGAGCCGACCTGGAACCGCGCGGCGCGCAGGAGAGGCCCACGCCGAGGATGGCGCGCGGGTTGACGCCGTAGCGGCGGGAGACGGTCTTCCTGTCGGGCCCGCGCACCACCCGGGCTCCAGGAGCGAGCCGGGTGTCGTTGGCGAAGTCGCGGTGCCCGGGGAGCAGGGGGGCGACGAGCGGCAGCAGGGCCGCCGGTTCGGTGGGCGGTCCGGTGGGCAGGTCGGCGTCCGGATACGCCGGGACGAGGACCGCCGGCCTCGACCGGGCGGCCCGCAGTGCCCGGCCGCGGTCCTTCTCGGTCGGCCGCGGCCACTCCGCCTCGGGGAGTTCGCCGGCCGGCCGGGCGGCGATGCGCGGGGCGCCGTCGGTACCGGCGTCGTCGGTGGCGGTGCTGCGGGACGGGCCGGGGAAGGTCTCACGCGGGTGCGCGTGGAGCCGGCGGAGGCCGGGCCCCGGGTCGTTCTCCTGGTCGGACACCGGTACGACGATGTCCAGCACGGGCTCCGGGAGGGAGGCCGGCTCCCGGTGGTGCGCCGTCTCCGGACGAGGCGCGGTCTCGGGTCGGGGCGCCGGTATCGGAACGCGTCGGGGCGCCGCTGTCGGAACGCGTGGCGGCACCGGGGTCGGAGACACGCACCGCGGCACCCGCACCGGTCCGCGTCGCGGCACCGGTATTCGCGCCCATTGCGACACCGGTATCAGTGCGCATCGCGACACCGGTATCGGCGCGCGTGGCGGCGCCGGTATCGGTGGCCGCCGGGGCGGGCGGCCGGTGCCCGTCCCGGCGGCGAGGCCGGTCTCTGCCAAGGTCGGTCCTTTTCTGCGTCGTCCGTGCGCCGTCCATGTGCCGCCCGTGCCGGCTCCCGGATCGGTACGAGGACACTCCTGACGGTGGCGCGCCACGCTCGGAGGGGCGGGGCGCGGCGCGCGTGCTGCGGTCGTTGGGTGGTGGGTGCCGGGTAGAGCACGCTAGCCGGGCGTCCCGGCGAGCGAGGAGGCGGCGGGGGGTGGCTCGCTCCGGGCGGCCCCGGTACCGAATGGACCCTGTGCCGCCCCGTACGACGCCGGGGAGGTCGCCGGCATCGTCGTACCGGCGGGCGGAGTGCCGCGGGTGCGGCCCGGCGTGGGCGGGGCGGTCGTGTCGGCCGAGGAGGGGGTCCGGCTCGCCGGGGCGTCCGGCGGCGGCGTGGTCGCCGGGGGCGAGGACGACGGAACCGACACGGGCCGGGGAACGGGTGCGCTGGGTTCGGTCCTGACGTGGCGGTCGGGCAGCAGGAGAAGGCCGAGGCCGATGCCGGCCACCGCCAGCAACGAGCCGACCGCCCGCCGCGCCGCCCGCGCCCGTCGTCGGGCCCGTACGCCGGCCCGGAGCCGTTCCCGGTGCCTGGGTTCGAAGGGGGTGTACTGCTCGCCCTCGCGCATCAGCCGCGTCAGCCGCAGTTCGAACCGGTCAGTGCGGTCCACCGGCGTGCGGTCCATGTGGTTCATGGGAGTCTCCTTCACCCCACCGGCTCGTTGGCGTCGGCCAGGAGCTGCCGCAGGCGCGCCACGCCCCGCGCGGCGTGCGAGCGGGCGGTGCCCACCGGACAGCCCAGCGCCTCCGCCACCTGTCTCTCGGAGAGGTCCTGGTAGTAGCGCAGCACCACCACGGCCCGCTGCCGCGAGGGCAACCGGGCCAGCGCGGCCTCCAGTCGCGAGCGCTCCACCACGGTCGCCGACACATCGCCCACCGCCGGGGTCTCGGGCACCTGCTCGACGGGACGCTCCCCCCACCAGCGCCGCCGGGCCGAGCGCGCCGACGCCCGGGCCATCACCTTGCGTACGTACGCCTCCGGAGCCTCCTGGGCGACTTTCGGCCAGACGAACCAGAGCTTGACCAAGGACTCCTGCACGAGGTCCTCCGCCCGGTGCCGGTCGCCGCCGGTGAGCAGCCGGGCGAGGTGGAGCAACGCCGACCAGCGGGCCGTCACGAACTCGTCGAACTCACCCGCCCGAGCCTGCTGCATCCGCCCCCCGTCCCCGCTTCCGTCCAAGTGCCTGCACCCAGAGGAAAGACGGTGCCCCCCACGGTTCTATGCACCCACGTCGTGTGATCCGCCTCACTCCCTCTGTCGGAAGGAGTACGAGTCGGCCGACGTACGCCCCGGGAGTCGTGAGCCGCTCCCCCGTCACCCGCGTCCGGGGTGCGGCCTTCGCCCCGTGCCGGCCGGCCGCGCGCGGATGTGGGACTGGCCGTCATTTTCGTACAGTTCCTCACCGGGTGTGCTCGCCGTGCTGACCGTCGTTCCCGGTCCCGACATGGCCGTGGTGACGAAGCGGGCGCTCGCCTCCGGGCGGCCGGACGGCCTGCGGACCGTCGGCGGTATCACGGCGGGGCTGCTGGCCTGGGGCGTGCTCACGGTCGTGGGCCTGTCCGCCGTCCTGGCCGCGTCCGCCACGGCCTGCACGGTCGTCAAGCTGGCCGGCGCGGTCCACCTCGGCTTCCTCGGCGCCCAGGCGTTGTGGCACAGCCGCCGCGGCCGCTCGCACGCTCCGGCCCAGGGGGCGCCGTCCCCGGCCGGCAACCCGTGGCGGACCGGACTGGTCAGCGACCTCTTCAACCCGAAGATCGCCGTCTTCTACACGGGACTGCTGCCCACGCTCGCGCCGTCCGGGCTCTCCCCGCACGCCGGGATGGCACTGCTGGTCCTGCTGCACGCGGCCCTCACCCTCGTCTGGCTCGGCTGCCACGTGACGCTGCTGGCCCGGGCCCGGGCGTTCTTCGCCAGGCCCGCCGTACGACGGGCCATGGACCGCGTCACCGGGGTCGTACTGATCGGCTTCGGGGTGAAGGTCGCCACGACCCAGCCGTGAGCCCCCGCCCCCGGTCCCGGGACCGGGCCGACGACGGCCGCATCCCGCCCGATCGTCGGCGCGTCGCCGGCATCGGGCCGGGAGCGGACACGCGAACGCCCGGGCCGACCGAAGCCGACCCGGGCGCCGTCCAGCAGGTCAGGGGCCGTTCAGCCCGCCCGCCATCAGTAGGCCCTGTGGGACTCGAACCCACAACCAATGGATTAAAAGTCCACTGCTCTGCCAATTGAGCTAAGGGCCCAGGCGATGTTGCCTCCCCGAGCATAGCCGTAGGAGGCCGCAACGCCGATCGGGTATCGCGTAGCCGGGGCCGTGAGTGTGCCGTACGGGCGCCCCGCCTGAGCCGTGACGGCGGCGGCCGGGCGTGCGAAGGGCCCGTACGAACCAGGTCGTACGGGCCCTTGCGCCTCACCTCACACGGTGTCAGCCGTTGCGCTTCCAGCGCGGCTTGTCCTCACGGCGGCCGAAGGAACCGCCGCCGCGGTGGTCGTCACGACGGCCGTAAGGACGCTCGTGGCCGCCGGAGCGGAAGCCCGGGCGGTCGCCCTGGCGGTCGCGGTTGAACGGGCGGTCGCTGCCGCGGTGCCCGCCGCGCTCGTCGCGCCGCGCCGGACGGTCGTCCCGGCGGAAACCGCCGCGCTCGTCCCGGCGCTCGAAGGAACGGGGGGCGCGGTCACGGTCGCGGTCGAAGCCGCGGTCGCGGTCACGGTCCCGGTCGCGGTTGAAGCCGCCCCGGTCGTCACGCCGCTCGAAGGAACGACCACCGCGGTCACGGTCGCGGTCGTCCCGACGGAAACCGCGGTCGCGGTCCCGGTCGAAGGTACGGCCACCCCGGTCGCCGCGGTCGCCGCGGTCGTCCCGGCGGAAGCCGCCGCGGTCACCGCGCTCGCCCCGGTCGCGGTCGAAGCCGCGGTCGCGGTCCCGGTCGCGGTTGAAGCCGCCCCGGTCGTCACGCCGCTCGAAGGAACGCGGGGCACGGTCACGGTCGAACGAACGGCCGCCCCGCTCGTCGCGGCGCTCCCGACGGTCGTACGACGACGAAGCCGCCGCACGCTCCTCGCGCTCGGCGCGGTCGACATCCTGCGCCGCGGGCTGCTCCGGCACCGACACCTCGGCCGCCGACTCGGCCGCCGCCTGGGCCTCGGCCACCGCGGTCTCGGGGTCCTCGCCCCGCTCGCGGGCGACCCGGGCGACCAGCCGGTCGGCCTCCTCGCGCAGCTCGGTCGCGCGCCGCTGCGCCCGCTCGAGCTGCTTGGCGAGGTGGGTGACCTCGCGCTCGGCCTGCTGCGCGGCGTTGCCCGCGGACTCCGCCTGGACCTCGGTCATCGACCGGGCGCCGGTGATCTCGGCGACCTCCGGGTCGAAGGCCGCACCGCCCTGGATGATGTGGCGCGAGGCGTCGACGCCCGCGTCCTCCATGAGGCGGAAGATCTGGCGCCGCTGGTGCGGCAGGGACAGGGAGACGACCGTGCCGGTGCGGCCGGCGCGGGCCGTACGGCCGGCCCGGTGCAGGTAGTCCTTGTGGTCACCGGCCGGGTCGACGTTCAGGACGAGGTCGATGCCGTCGACGTGGATGCCGCGCGCGGCGACGTCCGTGGCGACCAGGACGTTGACGTACCCGTCCTTGAAGTCGGCCAGGGTGCGGGTGCGGGCTCCCTGGGTCATGCCGCCGTGCAGCGCGTCGGCCTTCACGCCGGCGTCGCGCAGCTGCTCGGCGACACGGTCGGCGCCGAGCTGGGTGCGCACGAAGATGATGGTGCGGCCCTTGCGGGAGGCGATGGCCGCGGTGACCGGCGCCTTGTCCTTGGGCTTCACGATCAGGATGTGGTGGGACATGGTCGTCACCGCGCCCTGCGCCGCGTCGACCTCGTGGCTGACCGGGTCGGTCAGGTAGCGGTCGACGAGGGTCTTGATCTCGTTCTCCATCGTCGCGGAGAACAGCATCCGCTGGCCGCCCGCCGGGACCTGGTCGAGCAGCTCGGTGACCTCGGGCATGAAGCCCAGGTCGGACATCTGGTCGGCCTCGTCGAGAACGGCGATCCGCACGTCCTCCAGCGAGCAGGCGCCGCGGTTGATGATGTCGCGCAGCCGGCCCGGGGTGGCGACCAGGATGTCGACGCCCTTCTCCAGGGCGTAGATCTGGTTGCCCATGGAGGTGCCGCCGCAGACGACCTTCATCTTCAGGCCGAGGACGTCGCCGTAGGGCTGGAGCGCGTCGGCCACCTGCATGGCGAGCTCACGGGTCGGCGTGAGGATGACGGCGCGCGGCTTGTGCTTCTGGGTGCGGCCGCCGGCCAGCGTGGCCAGGGTCGGCAGCCCGAAGGAGAGGGTCTTGCCGGAGCCGGTGCGGCCCCGGCCCAGGATGTCCTTGCCCGCCAGGGCGTCCGGGATGGTCGCGGCCTGGATCGGGAAGGGGACGGTCACGCCGTTCTGCGCGAGCTTGCGGACGACGCCCTCGGGGAGGCCGAGGTCCGCGAAGGTGATCTCGGGGGCCTGGTCCTCGTGGGTCTCGGGAGCCTGGGTGTCCACCTGGCTCTCGAGGGTGTCCTCGGTGCTCTCGGGCACGACGACGTGATCAGTACTGGCAATGGACATGCGAATGCGAAACCTTCCGGAGTCTCGTCGGCACGCGCCCGTCAACTCCGTGTTTCGCACCACGACCGCCTCGATGCGGTCAGCCACGGCAAGGGAGAGTACGCGCCACACGGCGCGCTCTGCGTGGGCGCCGGGCAAATGGGATCAAACGATCTGCCACCATACGCACTCTCCACCCCCAAAGGCAAACCGCCGCCATAGGAGCAGGTCAGACAGGCCCGGGTGGGAGGTGTGCCGCACCCCGCCCCACGCCATGACCGGCCCCTCGCTCCGTTCCGCGGTCGCTCCGCCCGCCCTTGCCACGGTCGCTCCGCCCGCCCTTGCCACGGTCGCTCCGCCCGCCCTTGCCACGGTCGGTCCGGGCCCCCGTGCCGCGGTCCGCACGCCCCCGGCGGCGGGCGGTCAGTACGTCTCCTCGCGCGGTGACGAAGCCGTCGCCCGCGCGGCGGCCCGGCCGTCCTCCCGGGTCACGGACCCGAACGCCGAACCGGTGCGCGACGGTCGGCACGTGTGTCACCGGCCCCGGTACGGCCCCGGCGCGTGCCGCTCGAGCTGCGACCCCGACCCCTCGTGCGCCGACGACGACGGCTCGGCCACCGTCGGGTCCGGCGAGGCCGGCGGGGCGGACGACGAGGCCGGCGGCGGCTCCGGCGCGGCGGACGTCTGCGGCGGCGCCGGCACCACCTCCGTGGGTGCCGGATCACTCGTCTTCGGCGGCTTCCCGGGTTTCCCTGGAGCGGTCGTCGACGCGCTGCCCGTGGCCGACGGCGAGGTGTCCGACGCGGACGGTGACGCGCTGTCCTTCGCGGCGGCCTTCCCGCCGTGCCCGCGCTTGCCGTCGCCGAGGCCGCCGGCCCGTCCCGCGCCACCGCCGGCCACCGCCGCCCCGCCCTCCGGCGGCGAGCCGCCCCGACGCCCCGCCGAGTGCGACGGCCGGGCCCCGCCGCCCGAGTTCTCCCCCACGCTCATGCAGCCGGCGGCGGCGGTGAGAGCGGTGGCCAAGGCGGCCAGCCGGACGGATACGGACAAGGGGCGCACGGCAGCCACCTCCGGGAGGAAGAAGTCTCCGTGCCCAACTCTCCGCGCCCACCCAAGGACACGCGCGCCGTCCCGACCCGCCGGCATGGAAACCCCCGGAGCCTCAACCGCCACACAGGCCACTCAAGTCACAGGAATCCCAGGGCCCTTGGCGGGCCCGGCCCCGGCATCCGGTCACGGGCCACTGCTTCCCAGGGTCCCGGCCCCGGCCCCGGCCGCTTGCCTCGCTCCGGGCCCGTCGAGCCTCAGCCGTAGCCCAGGGAGTGCAGACGGGCGTCGTCGATCCCGAAGTGGTGCGCGATCTCGTGCACCACGGTGACCTCGGTCTCCGCGACGACGTCCTCGCGCGTCTCGCACATCCGCAGCGTCGGCCCCCGGTAGACCGTGATCCGGTCGGGCAGCACGCCCGCGTACCACTCGCCGCGTTCCGTCAGCGGGGTGCCCTCGTACAGCCCGAGCAGTTCGGGATCGTCCGCGGGCGGCTCGTCCTCGACGAACACCGCGACGTTGTCCATCAGCCGGGTCAGCTCCGGCGGGATCCGGTCCAGGGCCTCGGCCACCAGTTCCTCGAACTGCTCGCGCGTCATCTCCAGCACAAGGGCCATTCTCCGGCACGACCGGGCCACCGCCCCACTCCCGCGCCCCGCATATCCGCCGCCGGTCACGGGCATACGCGACCAATGGCCCGCGACCCCGCCGACCTGGACCCCCCGTCCCGCCCGCACGGCATACGCCCGCGCCTGGCGCACCGCGTACGAGGTGCGGCACGCGCCTTCGCCCGCCGCCGCGACCACGGCCACCGGAACGGCCTTCGCGAAGACGCCCGGCACGAGCACCGCCGCCGGCGGCCCGGCGACCGCCTCTCCCGCCACCGCCCAGCCGCCCCCGCCCTGCTCTCCCCGGCCCCCGAGCCGCACCCCTGGCTCCGCGCCCTGGGCCTGGTGACCGTCGTGCTCGCCGGCGCCTGGCTGGGTCTGCTGGTCGTCGGCACCGTACGGACCCCGGTCGGCCCCATGAACACGACGATGGCCCTGCGCCCCTCCCTCAGCGGCGGCACGAGGATCGACGTCTCTCCGCTGGGCGATCTGGAACTCGCCAGCCATGTCGCCCCGGTCCGTCTGGACGTGACCGTCGACCGGCTCGACCCGGAACGCTCCCAGGCCCTGGTCGACCACCCCGAGCGGATCTCCGGTCTCGAGGACGAGGTGGTGCGCGACGTCGAGCACGGCACCCTCGACCTGGCCGTACGGTCCTGCGCGGCCGTGGTCCTCGGCGCGACCACGCTCGGCCTGGCCGTCTACCGCCGCCCGCGCCGCGCCCTGGCGGCCGGCGGCCTCGCCCTGACCCTGCTCGCCGCGTCCGGGGCGACGGCGTACGCCACCTGGAACCCGAAGTCGGTGCTGGAGCCGAAGTTCTCCGGGCTCCTCTCCTCGGCGCCCTCACTGGTCGGCAACGCGCGCAGCATCGTCACCGAGTTCGACGTCTACCAGAAGGAACTGGCGCGCCTGGTCACGAACGTGACCAAGCTCTACGACGTCACCTCCACGCTCCCCGCCTACCAGCCCGACCCGACGACCATCCGGGTCCTGCACGTCTCCGACATCCATCTCAATCCGGCGAGCTGGAAGATCATCGCCTCGCTCGTGCAGCAGTACGACGTGAACGTGATCGTCGACTCCGGCGACACGATGGACCACGGCACGTCCGCGGAGAACGGCTTCCTGGACCCGATCGAGGACCTCGGCGCCCCCTATGTCTGGGTGCGCGGCAACCACGACTCGATGGCCACCCAGCGGTACCTGCGGCGCATGAAGAACGTGCACGTGCTGGACGACGGCGGCGCCGAGACGGTCGCGGGACTGCGCTTCGCCGGCATCGGCGATCCCCAGTTCACCCCCGACCGTTCCACCGCACCCGGCAGCAAGGCGTCCGAGGAGCTGGCGGGCGCCCGACTGGCCTCGGCCCTGCGCGACCAGCGGGCCAAGGGCACACCGGTCGACATCGCCATCGCGCACGAGCCGTCGGCGGCCCGCGAGACGGACGGCACCGTGCCGCTGGTCCTGTGCGGCCACCTCCACCACGAGGACACCGAGATCCTCAAGTACGGCACCCGCCTGCGCATGGAGGGTTCCACGGGCGGCAGCGGCCTGCGCGCCCTCGAACACGAATACCCCGCCCCGGTCGAGGCCTCGATCCTCTACCTCGACCGGGACAGCCACCGCCTCCAGGCCTGGGACGAGATCAGGCTGGGCGGGCTGGGCCGCACGACGGCCGAGGTCAGCCGTCACCTCCCGAAGGACAACCGGCCGGGCGCCACCCCGGCCCCGACCACCTCCTCCGGCACTCCCGCGCCCGCCGGGCCGTGAACGGTTTTGGCGATACCCCTCGGCATCCCATATGCTTCTCACGTCCCCGACGCGCTGAGAAGCGCCCAGGCGGGCCGATAGCCCTCATCGTCTAGCGGCCTAGGACGCCGCCCTTTCAAGGCGGTAGCACGGGTTCGAATCCCGTTGGGGGCACGCAGTACGGTGTGCGACACTTACTCTCGTTGGTTCGCACACAACCACAAGGTCCTGTGGAGCAGTTTGGAGTGCTCGCCACCCTGTCAAGGTGGAGGCCGCGGGTTCAAATCCCGTCAGGACCGCTGAGGTTTCACGTGAAACCTCGTGGCTGGGTAGCTCAGTTGGTACGAGCGATCGCCTGAAAAGCGATAGGTCGCCGGTTCGACCCCGGCCCCAGCCACAATCGCCCTCACAGGGCCTAGGCCCCTCTCTGGCACCAACAGAGAGGGGCCTAGCCGTATCTCCGTCCCCCCGCGACCATCGCGCGCCCCGGGTCCACTGAGCCCACGGACAGGACGTCGTCACAGTTGCGACAGCCACACGAGTGGCTAGTGTGAAAATTGGGAAATCCGGAAGGAAACGACCACAGGGGGCGCTCATGCCCACTACGCACAGACGAAGGGCCGCCGTCCTGGGCCCGGCCTTCATCGCCGCGGCCGTCGTTCTCGGCCCGGTCGGCCACCAGCAGGCCCTCGCCGCCGCACCAAGCCAGACCCACGCCGGCGCCACCGTCAAGGTTCCTCAGTCGGACAGGGACTACCAGCGGGGGTTCAAGGACGGCTTCAAGTCCGGTTTCAGGCAGGGCCAGCGAGGCTGTGACCGGAACCACTTCGACGAGCGGCAGGCCGCCGGCTTCCACCAGGTGAAGAAGGACGACGAGAGGGACTACCAGCGGGGATTCAAGGACGGCTTCAAGTCCGGATTCAAGCAGGGCCAGCGAGGCTGCTGATCCGCCGGCCGTCACAGCCCTTCGACCACCGACCGGCCGCGGCCCCGTCCTCGGGACGGGGCCGCGGCCCGCTCATGGACCGCGGACGGGTGACCGGCCCCCGGTGCCGACAGACCGGCCGGCAAATCATTCGCGCGCATTTTCCCCGAGGTGAGATCCTGGATCGCGTATGTCTACGCATCCCGCCCCCGCCCTGGGCGCCCTCGCCTCCCGTCTGACCGAGTTGTCGCTGCGCGACGCGCACCGCCTCGGGCGCAGACTCGAAGGCGCGCGCAAGATCCGCAAGCCGGAGGCGCGCGCCGCCGTTCTCGCCGAGATCGAGGGCGAGGCCGCCAGGGCGGAGGAGCGCATGGCCGCCCGGCGTTCCCGGGTGCCCGCCGTCAGCTATCCCGAGCAGCTGCCGGTCAGTCAGAAGAAGGACGACATCGCGGCGGCCATCCGCGATCACCAGGTCGTCATCGTCGCCGGTGAGACCGGGTCCGGTAAGACCACGCAGATCCCGAAGATCTGCATGGAGCTGGGCCGGGGCGTCCGCGGCATGATCGGGCACACCCAGCCCCGCCGGATCGCGGCCAGGACCGTCGCCGAACGGGTGGCGGAGGAGCTGGACACTCCGCTCGGCGAGACCGTCGGCTGGAAGGTGCGGTTCACCGACCAGGTCGACCCGGAGGCCACCTTCGTCAAGCTCATGACGGACGGCATCCTGCTCGCCGAGATCCAGACCGACCGCGAACTGCGCGCCTACGACACGATCATCATCGACGAGGCGCACGAGCGGTCGCTCAACATCGACTTCCTGCTCGGCTACCTGGCTCAGCTGCTGCCCAAGCGGCCCGACCTCAAGGTCGTCATCACCTCCGCCACCATCGACCCCGAGCGCTTCTCCCGGCACTTCGGCGACGCGCCGATCGTCGAGGTCAGCGGGCGGACGTATCCCGTGGAGGTGCGGTACCGGCCGCTCCTGGAGGAGGACTCCGAGGACGCCGACCGGGACCAGATCACCGCGATCACCGACGCGGTGGAAGAGCTCATGGGCGAGGGGCCCGGGGACATCCTCGTCTTCCTCTCCGGCGAGCGGGAGATCCGAGACACCGCGGACGCGCTCGACAAGAAGAAGCAGTACGCCCGCGCCGGGATCGCCGGCTGGCAGAGCACCGAGGTGCTGCCGCTGTACGCCCGGCTCTCGCACGCCGAGCAGCACCGCGTGTTCCAGCCGCACTCCGGCCGCCGGATCGTGCTGGCGACCAATGTCGCCGAGACCTCGCTCACGGTGCCCGGCATCAAGTACGTCATCGACCCCGGCTTCGCCCGGATCTCCCGGTACAGCCACCGCACCAAGGTGCAGCGGCTGCCCATCGAGCCGGTCTCGCAGGCCAGCGCCAACCAGCGCAAGGGCCGCTGCGGGCGTACCTCCGACGGCATCTGCATCCGGCTCTACAGCGAGGACGACTTCCTCACCCGGCCGGAGTTCACCGACGCCGAGATCCTGCGCACCAACCTCGCCTCCGTCATCCTTCAGATGACCGCGGCCGGCCTGGGCGACATCGAGAAGTTCCCGTTCATCGACCCGCCGGACCACCGCAACATCCGCGACGGCGTACAGCTGCTCCAGGAGCTCGGCGCGCTGGACCCGGCGCAGAAGGACCCGCGCAAACGGCTCACCCAGACCGGCCGCAAGCTCGCCCAGCTCCCCGTGGACCCGCGGCTGGCCCGCATGGTCCTGGAGGCGGACCGGAACGGCTGTGCTCGCGAGGTCATGGTCATCGCCGCGGCCCTGTCCATCCAGGACCCGCGCGAGCGCCCCTCCGACAAGCAGACCCAGGCCGACCAGCAGCACGCCCGCTTCCGGGACGAGACGAGCGACTTCCTCGCCTTCCTCAACCTCTGGCGCTACGTCCGCGAGCAGCAGAAGGAGCGCGGCTCCTCGTCCTTCCGGCGCATGTGCAAGCAGGAGTTCCTCAACTTCCTGCGCATCCGCGAATGGCAGGACATCTACACCCAGCTGCGCACGGTCGCCAAGCAGATGGGCATCCACCTCAACGAGGAGGACGCCCCCGGCGACCGCATCCACGTCTCGCTCCTCGCCGGTCTGCTCTCGCACATCGGCATGAAGGACGTGAAGGAGTCCAAGGACTCCGCCCCGGGCACCCGCAAGGACGGCGGGCGCAACGAGTACCTGGGCGCCCGCAACGCCAAGTTCGCGATCTTCCCGGGTTCGGCCCTGTTCAAGAAGCCACCGCGGTTCGTGATGTCGGCGGAGCTGGTGGAGACCTCGCGGCTGTGGGCGCGGGTCAACGCGAAGATCGAGCCCGAGTGGGTCGAGCCGCTCGCCGGCCACCTGCTGAAGCGGACGTACAGCGAACCGCACTGGGAGAAGGACCAGGCCGCGGTGATGGCATACGAGAAGGTGACGCTGTACGGCGTGCCGCTCGTCGCCCAGCGGAAGGTGAACTACGGCCGGATCGACCCCGAGGTCAGCCGGGAGCTTTTCATCCGCAACGCGCTCGTCGAAGGCGACTGGCGCACGCACCACAAGTTCTTCGCCGACAACCGCAAGCTCCTCAGCGAGGTCGAGGAGCTGGAGCACCGCGCCCGGCGCCGGGACATCGTCGTCGACGACGAGACGCTGTACGACTTCTACGACCAGCGGGTGCCCGAGCACGTCGTCTCCGGCGCCCACTTCGACTCGTGGTGGAAGCGGAAGCGGCAGGAGCAGCCCGACTTCCTGGACTTCGAGCGGGAGATGCTCATCCGGGAGTCGGCGGAGGCGGTCACCAAGGCCGACTACCCGGACTCCTGGCGGCAGGGGAACCTGAAGTTCCGGGTGACGTACCAGTTCGAGCCGGGCGCGGACGCGGACGGGGTGACCGTCCACATCCCGCTCCAGGTGCTCAACCAGGTCACCGACGAGGGCTTCGACTGGCAGATCCCCGGCCTGCGCGAGGAGGTCGTCACCGAGCTGATCCGCTCGCTGCCCAAGCCGATCCGCCGCAACTACGTGCCCGCGCCGAACTACGCCAAGCGGTTCCTGGACACCGCCGTCCCCCTCCAGGAACCGCTCACCACCACCATGGCGCGCGAGCTGAAGCGCATGGTCGGCGTGCCCTTCGAGGCCGACGACTTCGACTGGTCACGGGTCCCCGACCATCTGAAGATCACCTTCCGGATCGTCGACGAGCGGCGCCGCAAGCTGGACGAGGACAAGGACCTCGAAGCGCTCAAGCTCAAGCTCAGGCCGAAGGCGCGCAAGGCCCTCTCGCAGGCCGCCGCCGCCACGGCGGAACGCACCGGCGGCGAGTCCCTGGAACGCAAGGGGCTGACCGACTGGACCATCGGCGCGCTCACCCAGGTCTTCGAGACCCGCCGGGCCGGCCAGCCGGTGAAGGCCTATCCGGCGCTGGTGGACGACGGCGACACGGTCTCCGTCCGCCTCTTCGACACCGAGGCGGAGCAGGCCGAGGCCATGTGGAAGGGCACCCGCCGCCTGATCCTGCGCAACATCCCGGTCAGTCCGGCGAAGTTCGCCTCCGAGAAGCTGACGAACCAGCAGAAGCTGGCCCTGTCGGCGAACCCGCACGGCTCGATCCAGGCGCTCTTCGACGACTGCGCCATGGCCGCGGCGGACCGGCTGATCGCGGAGTTCGGCGGGCCGGCGTGGGACGAGGAGTCGTACCGGAAGCTGTACGACAAGGTGCGCGCCGAGATCGTGGACGTGACCGTCCGGACCGTGGGCCAGGTGCAGCAGGTGCTGGCCGCCTGGCAGGCCTGTGAGCGCCGCCTGAAGGCCGTACGGAGCCCCGCCCTGCTGCCGAACCTGGCGGACGTGCGGGAGCAGTTGGACGGGCTGGTGAAGCCCGGCTTCGTGACCGCGGCGGGCACCCGGCGCCTCCCCGACCTGATGCGTTACCTGATCGCCGCGGACCGCCGGATCCAGCAGATGCCGACGAACGTCCAACGGGACACCACGCGCATGGAGAAGGTCCACGAGATGCGGGACGAGTACGCCTGGCTGCTCGAGCAGTTGCCGCAGGGCCGCCCCGTCCCGGCGTCGGTCCTGGACATCCGCTGGATGATCGAGGAGCTGAGGGTCAGCTACTTCGCCCATGCGCTGGGCACCGCGTACCCCGTCTCCGACAAGCGGATCGTGAAGGCGATCGACGCGGCGGCGCCGTGACGGTGCGGGCACAGTGAGTGAGTTCGACCAGGCGGCTCACCTCCTGTACAGTCTCTTCTCGCAGCGCAACGCGAGAAAAGCGCCGCGAAACCTGGTCCTGTGGAGCAGTTTGGAGTGCTCGCCACCCTGTCAAGGTGGAGGCCGCGGGTTCAAATCCCGTCAGGACCGCATCGCGAGGCCCGCCCCGGTAACGGAGGCGGGCCTTTTGCATGGGCGACGTGCTGGCCTCGGGCGGCTTGGACGACCGGCTGACGCGGGGGCGCGTCCGAGTCTCCGTCAGAACGGCGCCGCACCCGCGGCGAAGCCGCGACCGACCACGACGCATCCCGTCAGGACCGCGTCGCGGGGCCCGGTCCGCCCCCGGCGACGCGGGCGGGTCATCCATCCCCACCGCGCCCGCCCCCGCCTCTTCCCGCCTCCACCGCGCCCGCTCCCCGCCCCTCTCCGCCCCCCGTCGCGGCCGAGTCGGCGCCGACGGCCCCGTCGCGGTTGGGCGGCGTGACAAGTCCCGTCAAGACCGCGCCCCTTGAGGGCCCGCCCGCTCCTGGACGCCGGCCCGCCCCGGAGGCGCGCCGCACCCCTCTGCGCCGCGCGGTGTCTTGACGGAGTCACATTCCCCCGGTACCCCGGAAGTCGGGGCAGCGTTCGGGTGCGGCCCGCTGGAGGTGGCGTATGGCGGCATCGGCCAGGCACGAGACGGCGGCCTTGCTCCGCGCCCACCTGGCGGCCGCCTCGTCGTACCGCCACCGCACGCGCCACTGCCCCGTCTGCCGCCACCTGCTGCGCCTCGCGATGGACAGCGCGCCCCGGGCCGCCACGGACGCCCCGGAGGCGACGCTGGGCACCCTGGAGGCCCTGGAGGTCGAGCAGCAACCCTCGACCGCGTGAACCACCTCCGAGCGGACGCCCCGCGGCCGAACTCCCGTGCCCGGCTGGGCTGGTGGAAGCGGAGCCTCCTCTAGCGCACGACCGCGGCACTCAACAAGCATCCGTTCATGTGACGGGTGTCACCGCATGAGTTTTTGAAAGTCCGGTACTTACACCCCTCCTACAAGGGGTCAATTTTATATGTGCAATTGCACTGAGTCCCAAGGGTCTCCACAGAGGATCCGACACCCCTCCCCAGGCTCCGACAAGGCCGCTCACAGAGCCGCCCCGCAGTCCACGCCAGGCGCACAAAAAAGATCGCGCTGGACCCGGCGGAGTCCAGCGCGACCGACGACGCACCCTGTTCACTTGCCTGAAGAGCTCTGAAGGCTTGGGCGTGGGGCCTGTTGGGGCAGGACCCGCGTCGCTTGGAGCTGTGGTTCCGGACGTGACGGTCGATTGGGGGGCGACCGCTTTGTCCGGTTATGAAGTTGTTCAGGCCTCGCTGCGCTGCTGCGGGATGCCCGCGAGCAGAGCGCGGACCTCGGCCTCGCGGTAGCGGCGGTGCCCGCCGAGCGTGCGGATCGACGTGAGCTTGCCGGCCTTCGCCCAGCGCGTGACCGTCTTCGGGTCGACGCGGAACATGGTGGCGACCTCAGCCGGGGTCAGCAGCGGCTCGGCATCAGGGGTGCGAGCGGTCATGAGCGGCCTCCTCGGGAGAACCGAACCTTCTCGGTTCTTTCCTCTAAATTCTGCACCTTGACCCGCGTTGCCCGAAATGGCGGACGCGAGTCGAGTCGGTTATAGGACGAACGGCTTGTCCTCGGCACTACAACTACACCATCTGTCCAGCCGCGTCGGCCAAACCGATGGAATTGCCCTCCCAGGTGTTCATCAGCGACGGAAGCCGATGGACCATGCCATAGCGGACAGTCACACCACTGTGACGATCAGTCACAGGGTGATCAGGAAGTCACCAGACCCCCCAAAGCGTGCAATGCTGAGATTCCCCCCACATCGGAGCATAGTTGGGCGGAAGAGCCCGTCTCCGGGCCCCTTGTCCTATTTTGGCACGAGGAGTGGCAACCGGGGCAAGGGCCTTGTAAGTGCGGTCCGTCACCCTTGGGACAATCGCCCGGATCGGGCCCTACGACCCGTCAGCTCCGTGAAATGACCCCGACCGTACGCCGTTCGAGGGTGTTCGAGCCGTGACCCAGGTCACTTGGCCGGACGTCAGTTCGCCGACCGCCGGTCTCGCACCGCCCGCCAGCGCTCCACGAGCCGTCCGTAGGCCTCGCCCGCGGCCGCCCCGTCGCCCCGGCGCAGGGCCTCGACCCCCTCGGCCACGTCCGCCGCCGAGTGGTCGCCCTCCAGGTCGCCGGCCGGCAGCACGTGCACCAGCCCCCCGTAGTCCAGCTCCACCAGGGAGCGCGGGTGGAACTCCTCCAGCCAGCGGCCGACGTCCACCAGGCCGTCGATCAGCGGGCCCTCGTCGACGGCGTCCCGCAGCGCCCGCAGCCCGCGCGCCACCCGCCGCCGGGCCTGCACCATCGGCGTCCGGTAGCGCAGCGACGGCACGCCGTCGCCGAAGTCCCCGCCGGCGTCCGCGACCGTTCCGGCGCCCTTGACGTACTCCCGCTCCTCGTCGGCGACCAGCACGAACCAGTTCAGCGGCACCTGCCAGGTCGCCGTGCGGATCCAGGGCCGGGCGTCGGGGTTGCGGGCGAGCCAGCGCTCGTAGTCCTGTGCCGCCTGGCGCCGCACGACCGGGGGCAGCACCGCGTCCAGGACCACCGCCGGAAGCTCCTCGGCGAGATCGCCCAGGGCCTGCCAGCCGCGCAGCCGGGTGCGCCAGGGGCAGACGCAGACCACTCCGTCCACGTCGAGCACGAACGCCTCCCGGCTCTCGTGCACCGGCACCGGCACCGGCGGGGTGGGCAGCAGGTCGGCCAGCGACCGGCGCAGCTCGTCCTGGTAGGAGGGGCGGTCGGGGCGGCGGGCGTAGCGCGCCCAGTACCCGCGCTCCTGCTCCGGGAAGGCGGCCAGCGGCTCGTAGACGCGCAAGTAGGCCGCGTACGGGACGACGAGGGAGGACACCTTGGGCACGCCTGCTCCCTCCCCATCGGACCGGGCCCGAAACCCGACCGGCTCGCGCCCGGACGGACGGAAAACCACTGCAAATCGTCCCACGCCGGGGTGGGAAGGTACTCCTAGGGAGGGTGATCCCGGCCACTGCGCCCGTGGCGCACGGGGTCAGGGTCTAATCTCCTGGGCACGGCATCCGCCACCTTCACGGAAGCCCGTCCCCGCTCGCCGCTACTTACCTGGGAGTCACCACCGTGACCGACGTAACCGGCGCACCTGCTGACGTACTGCAGACCCTGTTCCGCTCGGAACAGGGCGGCCACGAGCAAGTCGTGCTCTGTCAGGACCGCGCCAGCGGCCTCAAGGCCGTCATCGCCATCCACTCCACCGCCCTGGGCCCCGCGCTCGGCGGCACCCGCTTCTACCCGTACCCGAACGAGGCGGAGGCCGTCGCCGACGCGCTGAACCTCGCGCGCGGCATGTCGTACAAGAACGCCATGGCCGGGCTCGACCACGGCGGCGGCAAGGCCGTGATCATCGGCGACCCGGAGCAGATCAAGACCGAGGAGCTGCTGCTCGCCTACGGGCGCATGGTGGCCTCGCTCGGCGGGCGCTACGTCACCGCGTGCGACGTCGGCACCTACGTGGCCGACATGGACGTCGTGGCGCGCGAGTGCCGCTGGACGACGGGCCGCTCCCCCGAGAACGGCGGCGCGGGCGACTCCTCCGTGCTGACCGCCTTCGGCGTGTACCAGGGCATGCGGGCCTCCGCCCAGCACCTGTGGGGCGACCCCACCCTGCGCGGCCGCAAGGTGGGCGTCGCGGGCGTGGGCAAGGTCGGGCACCACCTGGTGCGGCACCTGCTGGACGAGGGCGCGGAGGTCGTGATCACGGACGTGCGGCCGGAGGCCGTGCGGCGGGTCGTCGACGCCCACCCGTCCGTGGGCCAGGTCGCCGACACCGACGCCCTGATCCGGGTGGCGGGGCTCGACATCTACGCGCCCTGCGCCCTCGGCGGCGCGCTGAACGACGACTCCGTGCCGGTGCTGACCGCCAAGGTGGTGTGCGGCGCCGCCAACAACCAGCTCGCCCACCCGGGCGTGGAGAAGGACCTCGCCGACCGCGGGATCCTCTACGCGCCGGACTACGTGGTGAACGCCGGCGGTGTCATCCAGGTCGCCGACGAGCTGCACGGCTTCGACTTCGACCGGTGCCGGGCGAAGGCCGCGAAGATCTTCGACACCACGCTCGCGATCTTCGCACGTGCGAAGGAAGACGGGATCCCGCCGGCCGCGGCGGCCGACCGGATCGCCGAGCAGCGGATGTCGGACGCGCGCAGATGACCGCCCGTGCGCGCGGACGGTGACCGTGCGCGCGCACGGTGTCGCCGCACATTTGAGCGGTACCTGCCGGTGGGCGGTTGGAGACAACTCTCACGTCGACCGGCGGGTCGCCCGCCAATAAGTGGTTAAAATCGCCATTGACCAGCGAGGACAGGGCGCCTCGAAGGTCTTGGGCACCCGCGCGTCCTACGGGCGACGTACCGTATGGGCGTGGGCTCAGGTACCGTGGAAGCCCTACGGACCGGTCTCTCCGCGGAGAGCCCGTGCCGGATCATGAACGCGTGTCAAGACTCTGGGGCCGTCGAGCCCCGTCGTTGAGGGGGTCGAGCCATGGGGCGCGGCCGGGCCAAGGCCAAGCAGACGAAGGTCGCCCGCCAGCTGAAGTACAACAGCGGTGGGACTGACCTCTCACGCCTGGCCGAGGAGCTGGGCGCATCGACGTCGAATCCGTCGCCGACGAACGGCGACCATTTCGAGGAAGATGAGCACGACGACGACCTGTACGCACGGTACGCCGACCTCTATGAGGACGACGACGAGGAAGAGGACGACAACTCCTCTCACCAGCGTCGCCGCGGCGCCTGACCTTGCTGCATCGACCACTGCCCGGTCCGTGGGCCTCCACGGACCGGGTTCCGTGCTGCCCGCGTGCTCGTCCCCGTAACGGTCCGTGTCCGGGCCGCCGTGGCGGCCCGGTCCGGGACAGGGCTCAGCCGGCGTAGTCGCCCACCAGGGCCGCGCCGGTGGTGTGCTCGCCCCGGTCGGTGATCTCACCGGCCACCCAGGCGTCGACCCCACGGTCGGCCAGGGTGGCGAGGGCCGCGTCGGTCGACTCCTCGGGGACGATCGCGATCATGCCCACGCCCATGTTGAGGGTCTTCTCCAGCTCCAGCCGCTCGACGTCGCCGGTCCTGCCGACGAGGTCGAAGACCGGGGCCGGGGTCCAGGTGGCGCGGTCGA
This sequence comes from Streptomyces sp. NPDC015220, assembly GCF_043079345.1. Classification (NCBI taxonomy): domain Bacteria; kingdom Bacillati; phylum Actinomycetota; class Actinomycetes; order Kitasatosporales; family Streptomycetaceae; genus Streptomyces; species Streptomyces sp. NPDC015220. The sequence continues at coordinate 45,559 of NZ_JBIBUK010000030.1, forward strand.
CCACGGCGTGCAGGCCGTCCGGGATCACCCGGGCCAGGTTGGCGGCGAGCCCGCCGCCGGTGACGTGGCTGAAGGCGTGCACGTCGGTGGTGCGGGTCAGCGCCAGGCAGTCCAGCGAGTAGATCTTGGTCGGCTCCAGCAGCTCCTCGCCGAGGGTGCGGCCGAAGTCCTCGACGTGCGCGTCCAGTGACAGGCCGGCCTGGTTCAGCAGCACATGGCGGACCAGGGAGTACCCGTTGGAGTGAAGGCCGGAGGACGCCATGGCGATCACCGCGTCACCCGTGCGGATGCGGTCCGGGCCGAGCAGCCGGTCGGCCTCCACGACGCCCGTACCGGCGCCGGCGACGTCGAAGTCGTCCGCACCGAGCAGCCCGGGGTGTTCGGCCGTCTCACCGCCCACCAGGGCGCAGCCGGCCAGCACACAGCCCTCGGCGATGCCCTTGACGATGGCGGCGACCCGCTCGGGGTGCACCTTGCCGACGCAGATGTAGTCGGTCATGAACAGCGGCTCGGCGCCGCACACCACGATGTCGTCCATGACCATGGCGACCAGGTCGTGGCCGATGGTGTCGTACACGCCGAGCTGCCGGGCGATGTCGACCTTGGTGCCGACGCCGTCGGTGGCGGAGGCGAGCAGCGGGCGCTCGTAGCGCTTGAGGGCGGAGGCGTCGAAGAGACCGGCGAAGCCGCCGAGGCCGCCCAGCACCTCGGGGCGCCGGGTCTTCTTCACCCACTCCTTCATCAGCTCGACGGCGCGGTCGCCCGCCTCGATGTCGACACCGGCGGCCGCGTAGGAGGCACCGGACGCACCGGTGGCGCCCGTCGCGGGACGCGACTGATCTGACACAGCAGACATTGCCTGGGATCTTTCGGGTTGGTGAAGGGGGGCTGACGGGCGGCTACGGACGCCGGATCGCGTCGGAAGCGGCCGTGGCGGCGGGGCCGGCGGCCAGCTCGGTCTCCAGCAGCTGCTTGCCGAGGAGCTCCGGGTCGGGCAGCTCCATCGGGTACTCGCCGTCGAAGCAGGCGCGGCACAGGTTCGGCTTGGCGATGGTGGTCGCCTCGATCATGCCGTCGATGGAGATGTACGCCAGCGAGTCGGCGCCGAGCGAGGTGCCGATCTCCTCGATGGTCATCCCGTTGGCGATGAGCTCGGCGCGGGTGGCGAAGTCGATGCCGAAGAAGCACGGCCACTTCACGGGCGGCGAGGAGATCCGGATGTGGACCTCGGCGGCGCCCGCCTCGCGGAGCATGCGGACCAGGGCGCGCTGGGTGTTGCCGCGGACGATCGAGTCGTCCACCACCACCAGGCGCTTGCCCTTGATGACTTCCTTCAGCGGGTTCAGCTTCAGCCGGATACCGAGCTGGCGGATGGTCTGCGAGGGCTGGATGAAGGTCCGGCCCACATAGGCGTTCTTCACCAGGCCGCTGCCGAACGGAATGCCGGACGCCTCGGCGTAGCCGATCGCCGCGGGGGTGCCGGACTCCGGGGTCGCTATCACCAGGTCGGCCTCGACGGGGGCCTCCTTCGCGAGGCGGCGGCCCATCTCGACCCGGGACAGATAGACGTTCCGGCCGGCGATGTCGGTGTCCGGACGAGCCAGGTAGACGTACTCGAAGACACAGCCCTTGGGCTTCGCTTCTGCGAACCGGGAGGTACGCAGTCCGTTCTCGTCGATCGCGACGAACTCGCCCGGCTCGATCTCGCGGACGAAGCTGGCGCCGCAGATGTCGAGCGCCGCGCTCTCGGAGGCGACGACCCAGCCGCGCTCCAGGCGGCCGAGGACCAGCGGGCGGATGCCCTGCGGGTCACGGGCGGCGTACAGGGTGTGCTCGTCCATGAAGACGAGGCTGAAGGCGCCCTTGACCTGCGGGAGGACGGCGTGGGCCGCCTGCTCGATGGTCAGCGGCTTGCCGTCGGCGTCGACCTGGGCGGCCAGCAGCGCCGTGAGCAGGTCGGTGTCGTTGGTGGCCGCTACGCGGGTGGAGCGGCCGTTGTTGTCCTTGGGCAGCTCGGCGACCATCTCGGCCAGCCGGGCGGTGTTGACCAGGTTTCCGTTGTGGCCGAGCGCGATGGAACCGTGCGCGGTGGCCCGGAACGTCGGCTGGGCGTTCTCCCACACGGAGGCGCCGGTGGTCGAGTAGCGGGCGTGTCCGACCGCGATGTGACCCTGGAGCGAACCGAGCGAGGTTTCGTCGAAGACCTGGGAAACGAGGCCCATGTCCTTGAAGACGAGGATCTGGGAGCCGTTGCTGACCGCGATACCCGCGGATTCCTGGCCCCGATGCTGGAGGGCGTAGAGCCCGAAGTACGTGAGTTTTGCGACCTCTTCGCCCGGAGCCCAGACACCGAAGACGCCGCACGCGTCCTGGGGGCCTTTCTCACCGGGGAGCAGATCGTGATTGAGTCGACCGTCACCACGTGGCACGCCACCGAGTCTAAGCGAGGTCGACCACTGGTCCGAATTGGGGATGGGCCAGGCGACCGGACGGCGCCTGTGCCCCGATCACCCAGCCACCACTGTTTTCCCAGCTCACAGCCATGAAACGGGGATCCGGTCGGGCGCGCGACCGGCCGTCGTCGGGCTTCCACAGCCCTTTCCGCGGTGGACGTGAGTGAGGTGTCGCACACGATCGGGGCGGTGTACGCCGCGCGGACCCGGCCCGGCGGCGGACATCGCCCGCGAGCCGGCCCGGGTCACGGGCGGTCGGGCCCTGATCGGCCGGGCCACGGGCGGTCAGGCCATCAGCGGCAGCAGGCCGCCGAGATCGGCGCGTTCCCCGCTCGCGCGGACCTCGGCCGCCGCCACGGCGTCCTTCCACGCGAGCCGTCCGGTGGCCAGCCGGATCCAGGTCAGCGGGTCGGTCTCGACGACGTTCGGCGGGGTGCCGCGGGTGTGCCGGGGGCCCTCCACGCACTGCACGACGGCGTACGGCGGGACGCGCACCTCGGTCGATCCGCCGGGCGCCCTGACCGCGAGCGCGTCGGCCAGGAGCCGGGTGCAGGCGGCGAGCGCCTGGCGGTCGAGGGGGACGTCCAGGCCGGGCACCGCGGCGTTCAGGTCGTCGGTGTGGACGACGAGTTCGACGGTGCGGGTGACGAGGTAGTCGGCGAGCGGCAGGGCGCCCGCGTTGGTGGCGAGCAACCGGGTGCCGGGGTGCTCTTCGAGCTGCCGGACGAGGCTCTGCTCGACCTCCGTGAGGTAGGCGTCGAGATCGGGGCTCCGGGCAGCGAGCCGCCGGGTGAAGTCGTCGATGGCCGAGGAGCTGGCCGAGGTGGCGAACGGCCAGTCGAGGAGCACGGCGTCCTGCCGCGCGGGCTCGGGCAGGTCGAGCGAGCGGCCGACGGCCGTGACGGCCATCCCGATGTGCGCGGCCAGTTCCCGCACCGTCCAGCCGCCCAGCCGTGTGGGCAGGGCGAGTTGACCGGGCGTCAGCGTGCGCACGGCTTCCCGCACGTTGCCGAGCTGGGCGAGCACCGCCGTGCGGGTCCTGGCGGGGTCGTACGTCCGGGTGCGCTTCTTCGCCGGGGGCATGGCGGTGAGCCTATGCCCTCACGACGAGACCGCCAGGCCCGCCCCGCGCGCGGACGGCAGGCGCCGCCCCACGGCCACCGCACCCGTCCACACGACCACGGTCCGGGCCGGCCACCGCCCGTTTCCGCGGGACGTCGCCGACGTCCTGCCGAAACGGGCGCGCAGGACGTCGCCCACGCCCTCCAAAGGGCAGGGCTCGGCACGCGGACACGGGTCCGCGTCGAGGTCCGCGGCAGCCCGCGCAGGCCCCGCCCGCCGGTGACGGGTGGGGCCTGCGGCGTCGTCGCGTCCGCTCAGGCGAGCAGCGACGGGATCGTGCCCTCGTGGGCTTCGCGCAGCTCGGCCAGGCTCAGCTCGAACTCGCCCTGGACCTCCACCGAGTCCCCGTCCACGACACCGATGCGGGTGGCGGGCAGGCCCCGCGCGCCGCACATGTCGTTGAAGCGGACCTCCTCCGAGCGCGGCACCGCGACGACCGCACGGCCCGCCGACTCGGAGAGCAGGAAGGTGAACGCGTCCAAGCCGTCCGGCACGATCAGCCGTGCGCCCTTGCCGCCCAGCAGCGCCGACTCCACGACCGCCTGGACCAGGCCGCCGTCGGACAGGTCGTGCGCGGAGTCGATCATGCCGTCGCGGGAGGCGGAGATGAGGATCTCGGCCAGGAGCCGCTCGCGCTCCAGGTCGACCTTGGGCGGCAGGCCGCCGAGGTGGTCGTGGACCACCTGGGACCAGGCCGAACCGCCGAACTCCGGCCGCGTGTCGCCGAGGAGGTAGAGCAGCTGGCCCTCCTCCTGGAAGGCGACCGGCGTGCGGCGGGACACGTCGTCGATCACGCCGAGGACGGCGACGACCGGCGTCGGGTGGATGGCGGCCTCGCCCGTCTGGTTGTAGAGCGAGACGTTGCCGCCGGTCACCGGGGTGCCCAGCTGCTGACAGCCGTCGGCGAGACCGCGCACGGCCTCCGCGAACTGCCACATGACCGCCGGGTCCTCGGGCGAGCCGAAGTTCAGGCAGTCGGAGACGGCCAGCGGCTTCGCGCCCGTGGTGGCGACGTTGCGGTACGCCTCCGCCAGCGCGAGCTGCGCGCCCGTGTACGGGTCGAGCTTGGCGTAGCGGCCGTTGCCGTCCGTGGCGAGGGCGACGCCGAGGCCGGTCTCCTCGTCGATGCGGATCATGCCGGAGTCCTCGGGCATGGCCAGGACGGTGTTGCCCTGCACGAAGTGGTCGTACTGCTGGGTGATCCACTTCTTGGACGCCTGGTTCGGGGACGCCACCAGCTTGAGGATCTGCGCCTTCAGCTCCTCCGCCGACTGCGGCCGGGGCAGCTCGTTCGCGTCGTCGGCCTGGAGGGCGTCCTGCCATTCCGGACGGGCGTACGGGCGCTCGTAGACCGGACCCTCGTGCGCGACCGTGCGCGGGTCGACGTCGACGATCTTGCCGCCGTGCCAGTAGATCTCCAGACGGTCGCCGTCGGTCACCTCACCGATGACGGTGGCGATGACGTCCCACTTCTCGCAGATCTCCAGGAAGCGGTCGACCTTCTCCGGCTCGACGACGGCGCACATGCGCTCCTGCGACTCGCTCATGAGGATCTCCTCGGGCGAGAGCGTGGAGTCGCGCAGGGGGACGTCGTCCAGGGTGACGCGCATGCCGCCGGAACCGTTGGAGGCCAGCTCGGAGGTGGCGCAGGACAGACCGGCCGCGCCGAGGTCCTGGATGCCGACGACCAGCTTCTCGGCGAAGGCCTCCAGGGTGCACTCGATGAGGAGTTTCTCCTGGAAGGGGTCGCCGACCTGGACGGCGGGGCGCTTGGACGGCTTGGCGTCGTCGAAGGTCTCGCTCGCCAGGATCGACGCGCCGCCGATGCCGTCGCCGCCGGTCCGGGCGCCGTACAGGATGACCTTGTTGCCCGCGCCGGATGCCTTGGCGAGGTGGATGTCCTCGTGCCGCATCACACCGATGCAGCCGGCGTTGACCAGCGGGTTGCCCTGGTAGCAGGCGTCGAAGACGACCTCGCCACCGATGTTGGGCAGGCCCAGGCAGTTGCCGTAGCCGCCGATGCCCGCGACCACGCCCGGCAGGACGCGCTTGGTGTCGGGGTGGTCGGCCGCGCCGAAGCGCAGCGGGTCGACGACCGCGACCGGGCGCGCGCCCATCGCGATGATGTCGCGGACGATGCCGCCGACGCCGGTCGCCGCGCCCTGGTAGGGCTCGACGTAGGACGGGTGGTTGTGCGACTCCACCTTGAAGGTGACGGCGTAGCCCTGGCCGACGTCCACGACACCGGCGTTCTCGCCGATGCCGACGAGCATGGCGTCGTTCTCGGGGGCCTTCTCGCCGAACTGGCGGAGGTGGACCTTGGAGGACTTGTACGAGCAGTGCTCGGACCACATCACGGAGTACATGGCGAGCTCGGCGCCGGTCGGGCGGCGGCCCAGGATCTCCACGACCCGCTCGTACTCGTCCTTCTTCAGGCCGAGTTCGGCCCAGGGCAGCTCGACGTCGGGGGTCGCGGCCGCGTGCTCGACCGTGTCCAGAGGCGTCCTGCTCATGCGTTGACCAGCTTCTTCAGGATCGAGGTGAAGAACGGCAGGCCGTCGGTGCGGCCGGTGCCGATCAGCGGCTCGGTGGCGTGCTCGGGATGCGGCATGAGGCCCACGACGTTCCCGGCCTCGTTGGTGATGCCGGCGATGTCGCGGAGGCTGCCGTTGGGGTTGACGTCGAGGTAGCGGAAGGCGACCCGGCCCTCCGCCTCCAGCTTGTCGAGCGTGTACTCGTCGGCGACGTACCGGCCGTCCATGTTCTTCAGCGGGATGCGGATCTCCTGGCCGGCGGTGTAGTCGCTGGTCCAGGCGGTCTCCGCGTTCTCGACCCGGAGCTTCTGGTCGCGGCAGACGAAGTGGAGGTGGTCGTTGCCGAGCATCGCGCCCGGCAGAAGGTGGGCCTCGGTGAGGACCTGGAAGCCGTTGCAGATGCCGAGGACCGGCAGGCCGGCCCTGGCCTGGTCGATGACGGTGTCCATCACCGGCGAGAAGCGGGAGATGGCGCCGGCCCGCAGGTAGTCGCCGTAGGAGAAGCCGCCGGGCAGGACGACCGCGTCGACCTGCTTGAGGTCCTTGTCCTTGTGCCAGAGGGCGACCGGCTCGGCGCCCGCGAGGCGGATCGCGCGCTGGGTGTCCCGGTCGTCGAGGCTGCCCGGGAAAGTGACGACGCCGATACGAGCGGTCACTTCGCGGCCCCCGCGACCACGTCGTCGGCCTCGACCTTGACGGTGAAGTCCTCGATCACGGTGTTGGCGAGGAAGGATTCGGCAAGATCGTGAATGCGGGCGAGCGCGGCCTCGTCGACGGGCCCGTCCACTTCCAGTTCGAATCGCTTTCCCTGACGTACGTCGGAGATGCCTTCGAAACCCAGGCGCGGCAGTGCGCGCTGCACCGCCTGGCCCTGGGGGTCGAGGATCTCCGGCTTGAGCATGACGTCGACTACGACGCGTGCCACTGGCACTCCCGGTGTGTGGTGCTGAGCAGGTTCCTTCAGACTACCCGCACAAAATTTCTACGCGAGTAGATTGGTAGGAAAGTACGTGACGCCGGTCACGGACGCCCCAGGAAGCACGGACTTTGTGAAAAGTTCTGGGAAAGTTCCGTGTTCCGTGCCTGATCCAGTATTGCCCCGGGACACGCGGGCAGATTTAGTCGGGGCTTCACTTGGCAATGCCCGGCACTGTACAAATGAATTGGCAACAGCCGATACTTTTCCCGATAACAGGCGGACAGCCGACATCTGGCGAACATCTCCGCACGTCCGACAGGGCATGCCGGAGCAGCTGGGACGCAGAGGTGTCGCACGAAGGGACCGATATTCGTGGCGCAGCGTGTCGTGGTCACTCTCTTTGACGACATCGACGGCTCGGAAGCGGCGGAAACGATCGCCTTCGGACTCGACGGCAAGTTCTACGAGATCGACCTGAACCAAGCCAATGCCAAGAAACTGCGTAAGGCGCTCGAGCCGTACGTGGAGGCGGGCCGCAAGCGGTCGAGGTCGGGCAAGGCGTACCGGCAGACCGAGGTGGCGCCCGATCCCGCGGCCGTGCGCGCCTGGGCGCAGGCCAACCGGATGGACGTGCCGGCGCGCGGCCGCATCCCCAAGAAGGTCTACGAGGCGTTCAGCGCGGCCCAGTGACGGGCGGCGCCGGTGCTCAGGGTCGGGGTCGGGCCCAGGGTGTCGGCGTCGGAGGGCCGACGCCGACTCCGGGCAGCCCAGGAACGAGCCCAGGGCCCGTCAGCGGGCCCTGCGGAGAACCGACTTGCGCTACCCCCCTGCTGATCAGCTAATGTCTGGAGCACGCCGAGGGGCGAGGCCGAATGGCCAAGACCCACGGAGTACATGCGGGTGTAGTTCAGTAGCAGAACATCCCCCTTCCAGGGGGAAGGCGCAGTGTGCGATTCCTGTCACCCGCTCTGCACCGCCGGTCCCGACCACTCTTGTGGATCAGGTAGGCTGGTGTTCGTACCGATCGGTGGGAGCCGGTCGGACGCAATGCGGACGTAGCTCAGTTGGTAGAGCGCAACCTTGCCAAGGTTGAGGTCGCGAGTTCGAGCCTCGTCGTCCGCTCGGGAAAAAGACCCCGGTCCAATGGACCGGGGTCTTTTCGTGTCTACGGTGGCCATCCGCCGGCATTTGTCATAACGATCAATGACACCGCGCACTGCCGCTCCGCCCGGACGGCCGGAGCGCTGGGGTCATGGACATCAGCGAACACGAACACGTGATTGGGGTCACCGGCCTGTGGCGCGTGGACGGGGCGGACTCAAGGCCGTCGCGGCATCACGTTTCACGTGAAACACGGCGAGTTCTCCGCACCGTTGGGCACCAACGGCGCCGGAAAGACCTCGACGGTCCAACTCCTGGAGGGGTCGGCGACGTCGGCCTCGGACCGGGTACGGGTGCTGGGGCACGATCCGTGCGCGGAGCGTGCCGTCGTGCGACCGCGCACCGGTTGTGATGCTCCAGGAAGGCGGCTTCCCGCCCGAGCCGACCGTCGCCGAGACCGCTCGGATGCGGTCGGGCCGCGTGAGCCGGACACGCCCGGTCCAGGAGACGCTCGCACCGGTCGGCCTCGACCGCCGCGCGGACGTACGGGTCGAGCAGCTGTCCGGCGGTGAGCGGCGACGCCCGGACCTGGCGCTCACGCTGCCCGGCGATCCCGAGGTGCTGCTCCTGGACGTGCCGACGACCGGGCCGGACACCGAAGGCCACCGGGACACCTGGCGGCGGACCGGATGGACCCCGGGGGTCCGGACGCCCGGCGCGGACGGTGTGAAGGCGGCCACATCTCAGCGGGCCGAGTCGCCGGGGCGCCGGGTGCTGATCGTGACCGGCCACGGTCGGCCCGGGCATCCGAAGCGCGCCGGCGACCGGGGGCACGGGCTGGTCCCGAAGACCCTCAGCGCCCAGCGGATCACCGAGATCGTCCGTGCCGTGCACGCCGGACACCACTACGGCGAACCGGAGTTGGCCGCCGACGCCATCCTTGCCGACGGCTCTCCGCTCACCGCGCGCGAGGCCGAGGTGCTGGAGCTCGGCGCCGACGGAGCGCCCGTCACGGAGACCGCCGAGCGGGCCGCGCTCACCGCCGGAACCGTACGGAACTACCTGTCTTCGGCCGTGACCGAGCTGGCGCGGAAAATCGGCATGCGGCGGTGTGCCTCGCACGGGGACGAGGTTGGGTATAGTGGCTCTCGCGCCACGGCGCAATGCGGACGTAGCTCAGTTGGTAGAGCGCAACCTTGCCAAGGTTGAGGTCGCGAGTTCGAGCCTCGTCGTCCGCTCCAGTTCCGAGCCCCCCGGTCTGTGCCGGGGGGCTCGTTCGTTTCTACGACCAGCTCGTGCCGGTCAGCCGCTCGTACGCCTCGGCGTACTTGGCCCGGGTGGCCTCCACCACCTGCTCGGGCAGCGGCGGCGGGGGCTGCTCGCTCCTGCGGTCCCAGCCGGACTCGGCGGAGGTCAGCCAGTCGCGGACGAACTGCTTGTCGTACGACGGCTGCGCCTGGCCCGGCTGCCACTCGTCGGCCGGCCAGAAGCGGGAGGAGTCCGGGGTGAGGACCTCGTCGGCGAGGACGAGTGTCTCCCCGTCGAAGCCGAACTCGAACTTCGTGTCGGCGAGGATGATCCCCCGCTCACGGGCGATGTCCCTGGCCCGGCCGTAGACGGCGAGGGTGGCCTGGCGCAGTTGGGCGGCGGTCTCGGCGCCGACCTGACGGGCGACCTCCTCGTAGGAGACGTTCTCGTCGTGCTCGCCGACCTCGGCCTTGGTGGCCGGGGTGAAGATCGGGGCGGGCAGTTCGGAGCCGTCGATCAGGCCCTCGGGCAGGGCGAGGCCGCAGACCGTGCGGGTCTCCTCGTACTCGGCGAGGCCGGAGCCGGTGAGATAGCCGCGGGCCACGCACTCCACCGGGATCATCCGCAGCGACTTGCAGACGAGGGTGCGGCCCGCCCAGTCGGCGGGGGCGCCCTCGGGGATCTCGGTGCTGATGACGTGGTTGGGCACCAGGTCGGTGAGCCGGTCGAACCACCACAGCGACAGCTGCGTGAGGATGCGGCCCTTGTCGGGGATCTCTGTGGGCAGCACCCAGTCGTAGGCGGACATGCGGTCGCTGGCGACCATCACGAGGTCGCCCGCCTCGTTCCGGTACAGCTCACGCACCTTGCCGGTGTGCAGATGCACCAGGCCCGGAACCTGGATCGGCTCGGGCTTTTCGACGAATCCGGACACGGTTCCTCCCCGTGGTTCTGTCCAATGGCCCGATTCTCCCGTATCGGACACCGGCCGCGGACAGCGGGTGGCGCGCGGTTCACTCCCGCTTGCAGATCCGGTCCAGGAGGTTGGCGGTGGCTCGCTGGACACGGGCGTCGACGTGGCCAGGGCGGTCCAGGGCGGGAGACCAGGCGAAGGTCCCGGAGGCGAAGACCAGGGCGCCGGAAGGGGCCCGGTACAGGGACGTCTCCTGGTGGCGCAGGACGCCGTCGGCGTCCTGGTACGGGGAGTGCGCGAGCAGGATGCGGTCCTCGTGGTCGGGGAGCGGGGTACGCGGGAAGTAACGGTCCGCCTCGCCCGCGACCAGGCCGTCGATCTCCTCGCCCTCCCGTGCCCCGGTCGCCTCCCACAGCCAGTGTCCGGCGTTGCGCACGATCAGCGGGCGCGGCTCGGGAACCCGGCCGGCGTACTGGATGCCGACCAGTTGCTGCTCGGGGCGGTCGATCTCCCGCCACAACGCCGGCCGGCCCGGTCCTTTGCGCTTGCGGCAGGTCAGCAGGCGGTCGGGCACACCGGACGGCGCGGGTCCCAGCTCGACCTGCCAGTACATGGTGTTGGCGGAGAGGAAGACCAGGGAGGTGCCGTTCTCGCGGGCCAGTTCGACCGTGCGGCGCATCGGCACCGACCAGTACTCGTCGTGGCCGGGGAAGACCAGGCCGCGGTAGCGGGTGGGGTCGACGCGGCCGGCGTGCAGGTCACGGGCGTCGGCGTAGGCCAGGTCGTAACCGTAGCGCTCGGCCCACCGGATGAAGTCGTAGGCGTGGCCGACGTGCAGGGGCAGGCCGGCGCCCGCGTACGGACGGTCGAAGGAGACCGTGGTCGCCGCGTCGGCCTCGCCCAGCAGCCGCCCCTCCTCGTCCCAGGCGTGGTACAGGCTGGCGCCGGTGTGACCGTCCTCGGGGTAGAGGTTGTACGCCTGCCAGGTGACGTCGGGCAGCAGCAGGAGCAGGTCGGCCGGGTGGTTGTCGCGGACGGTGAACGGGATGTGTGAGCGGTAGCCGTCGGCCGTGGTCAGAACGGCGACGTAGGCGCCGATGCTCCAGTACGACGGGATCTGCAGCCGCCAGGACAGCCACCAGTGGTGGCAGGAGACGGTGCGGTCGGCGGTCAGCGGCGCGGGCTGGACGATGCCGGACAGCCGCGGGCTGGTGGTGATCTTGGCCGCGCCGTCGCCGCCGTAGTGGCCGATGCGGTAGACGTCGACGCCGAACTGCTGGGGCGGGTCGACGGTGATGTGGAAGTCGATGGCCTCGCCGGGCGTGACGGCCCCGGTGGAGGCGAAGCCCTTGATCTGGCGGTGGACGTCGTCCGCCGAGCGGGGGCCGCCCTCGGCCACGCGCGGGGCGGGGACGCGGGGCGCGCCGGGCGTGGTCCGCGGGGGCGGGTCGACGTACCACGGGACGACGTGTCCGGTGTCGTCGAAGTACGTCTCGCTGCCGCGCAGCCAGGGCACGGGGCCCAGGCCGAAGGGGTCCGTCACGGCGTGCGCGAGTGCTCCCGACTCCCAGCGGCGGATGCGCTCCGTTCCCATGTCCGCTCCCCTCCTTCGCGCCCCCCGTGGCGTGCCCCGCGGCGGTGCGGGCGACGTCCCGAGCGGCTGTCCGGCCGGCTCTCTGTGCGGTTGTCGGTGTCTGTCGTATGTCAGAAGCGTTTGCCATGCGCGGTATCGGTCCCAGCACATCACATTACGCACGCGGACTGTCACTAGTCGTTGCGAATTGACCTGAAGTGGAAGTGAGGGCTCCGGTACAGCGAGCAAGGAGGCCCTGCGGCGGCCCGGGCCGGATCCGGTGCCGGGGCGGTCCGGAAGGCCGTCCGGGGAAGCGGTCAGCCCAGCCGGACGGGCTTCTCCGGGCGTATGCCCGCATCGACCAGCCAGGTCCGCAGCGGCACCGGATCACCGTCCTCGACCAGGGCGAGGACCTTGGCGCCGAGGTCGACGGCTCTCACCCCGTCGACCAGGAGGGTGGGCCCGTCGAGCCAGTCGAGTCCCGGGGTGGCGCCCGCGGTGTCCATCGCGGCGCAGCACACCATCGCGGTGACGTGGTCGGCGAGCAGTTCACGGCCGGTGCGCGGCGGCTGGAGGGGCAGCAGGGGCAGCGAGTCCTCGTCCCAGGTCGACCCGCAGGACGCCTGGCCGGTGGCTCCCGCCGGCCCCTGCGGAGCCGGTGCGGCCGCCTCCTCGCGGGCCAGCTCCGCGCTGAGTCCGGCGGCGAGCGCGGCGCTCCGCTCGTTCCCCTGGTCGGCTTCCTCGTCCCGGCCTCCGTCCCGCTCCGGGCCCTGGCCGGCCCCCCGGTCCGGGTAGCGGTCCATGCCTTGGTCCACGCCTTGGTCCATGCCGCCCTCCAGGTCCTTCTCCAGGAGCCGTGCCCGGTCCTCGCCCTCGCCGTCGTGTCCGGCGCCCACGGCGGCCGTGGCCGCGGCGTCCGCCCGGTCCGCCGGCGTCCCGTCCGCCCGGGTGGACGGCCGGACCGGCGGGTACGGGCCGTCCGTGGCGAACGGCGGGGCGGAGAGGTGGTCCAGGACGCGGGCCAGGGTCGGGCCGTGCGGGCCGGCGGCCGGCGGGTCCGGGCTGCGACGGACCCCGAGGGCGTCCAGGACGCGGTGGAGCCGGGCGGCGTCGGTGCGCCACTTTCGGTCCACGACCTCCTCCGGGTACTCCTGCCAGTCCACCGGGGCCCAGTTGGGGCCGTGCTCGGCCGGGCCGCCGTGGAACAGCCGCGCGGCCAGCAGCGAGGTGGCCTCGTCCACCGCGCCGGGCTCCTCCAGCAGGTCGCAGGCGGGGCGCTCGCCGAGCCGGGAGGCGAAGCCCTCGGCAAGCCGGTCCCGGCGGGACAGCTCGGTGAGGGCGGCGACGACGCCCGCGTCCAGCCGGGAGGGCCAGCGGCCCATGCGCCAGGCGGGGAGCGCCACCCTGGTCAGCAGCCGGTCCCAGCCCGCGTAGGCCAGACCCACCTGTTCCTGCGCGACGATCCTGAGCCCGTAGTCAACGGCCTGTGCGCGCTCGGCCGCGGCGGCGGCCACGCCCCGTTCCATCAGGGCCGCGTCCTCCCGGCAGCCGAGCAGCAGCAGCCGCGCCACCCGGCCGACGCCCGCGCACACCGCGCGGGACAGCGGACGGCGGCCGGGCGTGGCGGCGACGCCCACCGCCGCGTCCAGGCCGCGGACGAACCGGCGGGCCGCGGCTATGTCCGGGTGCGCCGCGGGTCCCGTACCGGCGACGACCGGGGCGAGGACGGCCCGCAGCTCACCGACGCGCATCCACCACAGGAACGGGGAGCCGATGACGAGGACGGGCGCCGTCGCGGTACGGCGCGGCCGGGCCGGGGACGGACCGCGCAGCCCGTCCGGCCCCTCGGGGCCGTCCGGATCCGGCGGCGGCCCGTGCGCCGGATGGGCGCGGTCCTCCAGCCAGCTGTCGCAGTCCGGGGTGAGCGCTATGGCGGACGGCGCCGGGACGCCGAGCCGGTCGGCGAGGTCGCGGACCAGGCGGTACAGGTCGGGGGCCGACTCCTCGGGGACCGGGACCGTCGGGCTCATGGCGGGACGGGCGCGGGCGACGACCAGCCCGACACCGGCCGCGGCGAGCAGGACGACGACCGCGACGGCGTCCGCCGTCCAGCGGGCGGCGTCCCAGCCCTGCCCGACGAGACGGCCGGTGGAACCGCCGGCGAGCAGGACCACGGCGAGGGCGGCGGGCAGCAGGGCGACGGCCAGCGCCCTGCTGCGGACCCGCAGCACGGCGAGGGCCCGGGAGCGCGCGGACTGCGCCCCGGCCTCCGCACCCGTACCGGTCACGGCGGACGTCACCCCCTCCCGACTGCCCTGCTGATGCTCACTCCCCCACTGTGGCACCCGTCACTGACATCGCAATGCCGGTGGGCCAAGTGCCGGAATGCTTGCGCCGCACCCTAGTTGGGGCCTCGGCCCGCGTCAGCCGGATGGGGCATTGCTCACTCGATGGAATGGCTTTGGTCAGAGGTGGGTGACAGACAGCGACGGTCGGGCCCCGGATCGCGTCCGGGGCCCGACCGTCGCGGAGAAGCTCGGAAGGCCGGGTGGTCGGCGCCGCTACGCGCCCGCCGCGGCCTTCGCCGCGATGTCGGTGCGGTACTGGGAACCGTCGAGGCCGATGCGGGCCACGGCGGTGTAGGCGCGCTCCCGGGCCTCGGTGAGGTCCGCGCCGGTCGCCGTGACCGACAGCACCCGGCCGCCCGCGCTCAGCACGCTGTCGCCGTCGCGCCGGGTGCCGGCGTGCAGCACGTACGCGTGCGGAGCGTCCTGGCCGGCCACCTCGTCCAGGCCGGTGACCGGGTCGCCGGTGCGCGGCGTCCCGGGGTAGTTGTGCGAGGCGACGACCACGGTGACGGCCGCGTCGTCGCTCCAGCGCAGCGGCTCCAGGTCGGCGAGGTTTCCGGTGGCCGCCGCCATCAGGACGCCCGCGAGGGGGGTCCGCAGCCGGGCCAGGACCACCTGTGTCTCGGGGTCGCCGAAGCGGGCGTTGAACTCGATCACCCGGACGCCGCGGCCGGTGATGGCCAGACCTGCGTACAGCAGTCCGGAGAACGGGGTGCCGCGCCGCCGCATCTCGTCCACGGTGGGCTGCAGCACGGTCCGCAGGACCTCGTCCACGAGCTCGGGGTCGGCCCAGGGCAGCGGGGAGTACGCGCCCATGCCGCCGGTGTTCGGTCCCTCGTCGCCGTCCAGGGCACGCTTGAAGTCCTGGGCGGGCTGGAGCGGCAGCACCGTCTCGCCGTCGGTGATCGCGAACAGGGAGACCTCGGGGCCGTCGAGGTACTCCTCGACCACCACGCGCTCACAGGCGGCGGCGTGGGCCCGGGCCGCCTCGACGTCGCCGGTGACGACGACGCCCTTGCCCGCGGCGAGGCCGTCGTCCTTGACGACGTACGGGGCGCCGAAGGCGTTGAGCGCCTCGGCGACCTCCTCCGCCGTCGTGCAGACGTACGACCGGGCCGTGGGCACGCCGGCCCCGGCCATCACGTCCTTCGCGAAGGCCTTGGAGCCCTCGAGCCGCGCGGCCTGCCCGGAGGGGCCGAAGACCGGGATGCCCGCCTCGCGCACGGCGTCGGCGACCCCGGCGACCAGCGGGGCCTCCGGACCGACGACCACGAGGTCGGCGCCCAGCTCCGCGGCCAGCGCGGAGACGGCCTTGCCGTCCAGGGCGTCGACCCGGTGCAGCTCGGCGACCTCGGCGATGCCGGCGTTGCCGGGCGCGCAGTGCAGCGCGGTGACGGCGGGGTCGAGGGACAGGGAACGGCACAGGGCGTGCTCGCGGGCGCCGCTACCGATGACGAGGACCTTCACGGGGTCAGCCTAACGGCAGCGGCGAGCGGCGGTTTGTGCGGGCCGCCGAGCGGACGGGCCGGGGGTGTTCGTACGTTCCTCCGAGGTCCCGGAGCGCGGGGTCGGCGGTGCGCCCGGGACGGGGCCCGGCGCTCCGCGCCTCACTCCGTCGTGTACTCCTCGACCACCGTCGCGCCCAGCTCCCGCACGATCAGCTCGTGACCGGACAGGGCCGACTCGTCGAGGTCCGGGTCGTCGTCCTCGGGGATGTCGTCCTCGGGGGCGACAGGGACCGGTTCGGGGGCGGCGGGCCTGGCCGCCCGCGGTCCCGCGGGCGCGCTCGCGGCCGCTCCCGCCGCGGCCGGACGGCCCGGGGACGCGGAGACGGCGGGCGCCGGGGCGGTGGGCGCGGGCGCCGAGTGCTGCACGGCCGGAGCGCCGCCGTGGTTGCCACCGCCTCCGTAACCGCCGCCGTAGCCGCCACCGCCGTAGCCGCCACCGCCGTAGCCGCCGGCGGGCGGGGCCGCGGGGCCTCCGGCGCCCGTCGGGTCGACGACCGCCTCGATCTTCCACTGGACCTTGAACTGCTCGACCAGCGCCTGGCGCAGCACGTCCTCGCTGCCGTTGCTGACGAAGCTGTCCCGGGTACCGGCGCTGACGAAGCCCAGTTGGAGGGTCGTCCCGTCGAAGCCCGCGACGTGCGCGTACTGGTCCAGCATGATCCAGGTGACCTTGCGGCGGTTCTTGACCGCTTCCTTGATGTTCTCCCAGAGCTGCCGCGGGTCGAGCCCGCCGGCGGGCGGGACGGAGACCGCGGGAGCGGGCGCGGCGGGCGGCTGGGGGGCGGCGGCCACCGGACGCGTGGGCGCCGGGCCGCTCGGCGCGCCCGGACCCGCCGGGGGCTGACCGCCGCCCGGGGCCGCCGCCGTGGGCCAGCCACCGGGCCGTCGTCCGCTGCCCGCGGCGGCGGCGGTGGGCCAGGCGCCGGGCGCGGAGGCGGCGGACGCGGCAGGAGCGCTCGGAGTGGCGGGCGCGGCGGGCGTCGGCGGGTCCTGGAAGCGGTCAGCGGCGGCGGGTGAGGCCGCCGGAGGCACGGAGGCGGGAGCACCCGGGGCGGCGGGGAAGGCCCCGGGGCCGCTCCGACCGCTCTCGGCACCCTGGCCGCCCTCGGCGCCGACGGCTCCCTCGGGAGTCGCCACAGGCGCCCCCGGGGCCCGCACCGCGGCCCGGACCGCCGCCGCACCGCCGCCGGGCGGCACCGGCGGCAGGGAGGCGACCGGTGCGCCGGCCGCTCCCGCGTGGGCCCCGGCCCCGGGCACGTATCCCATCGCGGGCGTCCCCGCTCCCGCGCCGAGACTGACACCGCGCTCCAGCCGGTCGAGGCGGGCCATCACGGACCGCTCGTCGCCGTAAGCGGCGGGCAGCAGCACACGGGCGCAGATCAGTTCGAGCTGGAGACGGGGCGAGGTGGCGCCGCGCATCTCGGTCAGGCCCTCGTTGACGAGGTCGGCGGCGCGGCTCAGCTCGGCGGCGCCGAAGGTCCCGGCCTGGGCCAGCATGCGCTCGATCACGTCGACGGGCGCGTCGATGAGTCCCTTCTCGGCCGCGTCGGGCACGGCGGCCAGGATCACCAGGTCCCGCAGCCGCTCCAGCAGGTCGGCCACGAACCGGCGGGGATCGTTGCCGCCCTCGATGACGCGGTCGACGACCTCGAAGGCGCCGGAGCCGTCCCCGGAGGCGAACGCCTCGACGACGGAGTCGAGCAGCGAGCCGTCGGTGTAGCCGAGGAGCGAGGTGGCCATGGCATAGGTCACACCCTCCTCGCCGGCACCGGCGAGGAGCTGGTCCATGACGGACATGGAGTCACGCACGGAACCGGCGCCGGCCCGGACGACGAGCGGGAGGACGCCCTCCTCGACGGGGATGGCCTCCTTGTGGCACACCTCACCGAGGTAGTCGCGCAGGGTGCCCGGCGGGACCAGCCGGAAGGGGTAGTGGTGGGTCCGCGACCGGATGGTCCCGATGACCTTCTCGGGCTCGGTGGTCGCGAAGATGAACTTCAGATGCTCCGGGGGCTCCTCGACGACCTTGAGCAGCGCGTTGAAACCGGCCGACGTGACCATGTGGGCCTCGTCGATGATGTAGATCTTGTACCGGCTGCGCGCGGGCCCGAAAAAGGCCTTCTCCCGCAGGTCACGAGCGTCGTCCACACCACCGTGCGAAGCGGCGTCGATCTCGATGACGTCGATGGAGCCGGGCCCGTTGCGCGCGAGGTCCTGGCAGGAATCGCACTCGCCGCAGGGCGTGGGGGTGGGACCCTGCTCGCAGTTCAGGCACCGGGCGAGGATGCGGGCGCTGGTCGTCTTGCCACATCCGCGCGGACCGCTGAACAGGTACGCGTGATTGACCCGGTTGTTCCGCAGCGCCTGCTGCAGCGGGTCGGTGACATGCTCCTGCCCGATGACCTCGGCGAAGGACTCCGGGCGGTAGCGGCGGTACAGCGCGAGAGACGACACGCATACGAGGTTATAGGCGTCCACCGACAACCGGCCCGGCCGACGGAAGCGGTCCCCGGCCCGGCCCCGGCCGCGTACGCCGATCCGGTCCGACCCGGTCCCGGCCCTCCCCCGGCGGTCCGACCCGGTCCTCCTCCGGCCCGGGAACGCAAGCGCCCCCCACGCACCCGCCAGAGCCGACCTACCCTTGCTGCCTTCCGGCCCTGGGGGAGTTCAGTCAGATAGCGCCGCGTGAGGGGCTGCGAGAAGCCTACCCGATGCGGGCCGTGGGGAACGAGTTCGCGAGCACTCCTCTCGGTCATGTAATGTTTCCGGCGGAGGATTCGCCTAGAGGCCTAGGGCGCACGCTTGGAAAGCGTGTTGGGGGCAACCCCTCACGAGTTCGAATCTCGTATCCTCCGCCAGTGCCTCACCGGGCACGATGTCGAAGGGCCCCACCGCTTGCGGTGGGGCCCTTCGACGTTGTCCTCGGATGCGGACGCCGGTCTGGTGCCGCAAGCCAGGCGTCCGAGGCTCCCCCGGGCGCCCGGCCCATGGTCGAGTCGACCACGAGATCCGGCACGCCGAGGATCGGCAATACCGGGGCCGCCGTGTGGCGAGCGTCATGAAGCCGTCCGTCCCGAACTCCCGCGTCCCGGAGAAGCCGCTTCCTTCCAGACGTGGAAGTCGGTGTTCGGGCTCAGCGGCCCACCGACCGGCGAGGCGAAGACGTACCCCTTGCCCTCCCAGACGGCACCGGCCGCGATCCGCTCCCGTTCCTGGACTTCCAGGTGCCGACGGAGGATCTTGATCAGCGGATCGGGCAGGCCGACGGTGCGCCGCCCGGCCCGGGACTCGGCGCACCCGCCGTCGTGGCCGGCTGTCGTCGGCTGAGGTTCGTGCCACAACCGTGCCAGACCCAAGGGCCGGCCACGGTCAGTAAAACGGACCTACAGTCCAGTTTCGCCTCACCAGGGTTCAGAAACCCCAGGTCAGTGACATGAACCGGTTGTCCCGTCCGGATCTGTGCCGACAGCCACAGCAAACGGGATACACGTAGGCGCATACTGAGCCATGACAAAGCCTGCTGCGCCGAAGCGTCATCTGCCCACCAGCCCCTTCAAGGCCCCGGTCACGCCGACTGCCAAGCACTTCGCCGTGGGTGACCAGGTCACACACGACGTGTACGGCCTCGGCCGAGTAATCGGCATCGAGGACGGAGTCGCGGCGCTCGTGGATTTCGGCCCGGCGCAAATGCGGATCTTGAGCCCGTACGCCAAGATGACCAAGCTGTAGGACCGCTGTGCCCGGTCACGGCACACCCAGGCCCCTTCGGGGACCTGTAACGAAGGAGAGTCCTCTCATCGATCTGACGTCGCTGTTCTCCGCCCTGGAAGGGCAACCCCGCTGCGCCACTGCGGCATCGCCGCCCCCGGCGACCAACCCCTTCAAGGCCCCTCACTTCGGGGAAGACGAGACCATGCCGCTGGAGGACGCACAGGAACCCGCCTCGGGCGTACGTGCGGCGTGGCCCGAGGCAGCCCAGCTCCACTGATGACGGCGGCTCCGGCAACTGGCCGCGGGCCGTCTCCCGTGCTGCGGTGAAGAGTGCGGCCGTATCGGTTTCCGTCTCGTTCAGCCCCGTTCACCATCGTTCGGGCGAGATCGTGTACCGGGTCCCTCCCTCAGCCAAGTCGCCCATGACCGCAGGTGAACGGCCCCGTACGCGCCCCGACCAGGCGCCAACAGACTGGGAAAGCGTGTTGGGGGCAGCCCCTCACGAGTTCGAATCTCGTATCCTCCGCCGGCCCAGAGGGGCCGGATCGCGAAAGCGGTCCGGCCCCTCTGGCGTTCGTCCGTCCTGGTCTCCGTCCCGACCGGCCCCGCGGCGGACACCGAGCCCGCCTCCGGGACGCTCCCGGGTCCTGATCGTGGCCATGGCGTCCGATGTGCGCCGAGCGGCCTCCGCCGCGCTCAGCACCGGCACGGGGGAGCCGGGGTCACGCCTTCGTGCGGGCGCGTCCCAGGCGGAGGGCGGAGACGAGGAAGAAGACACCGCCGAGGAAGGCGTAGCCGGCCAGGCTGCTCAGGGAGGCGCCGTCCTTGCCCGCCTGGGCCGCGAACGAGACGCCGGCGAGGGTGGAGATGGCGCCGCTGGCGATCATCGCCCACTGGCCGCCGAGCCGGCGCCGGGCGGCGCCGACGACGAGCTGGACGATGCCCGCGGTGACGGCCCAGGCGCCCCAGACCCGCAGGACGGCGGGGATGCCGGAGGTGGCGGCGAGGACGAGGCCGACGCCGGTGAGGGTGCTGAGCGCGACGTTCACGTACAGGCCGCGCACCGGTTGGCCGTTCGCCCGGGCGGACCTGATGTCGACGACCGCGCACGCCACGTCGAACAGGGGGTAGATCACCAGCAGCGTGGCTGTGAGCGCGCCCAGTGTGTCGGCCGTCGCGAGCAGGAGGGCGGCCCAGACGGCGGCGAACGCGAAGCGCACGAGGTACAGCTTGCGCAGGGCAGCGGGAACGCTGGTGGGAGCGGTACCGACGTGGGTGTCCACGGAAGTTCCTTTCGGGGAGAGAAGAGGCCGCGGCGGCCGGCGGGGCAGCCATGAGGCCGGCGACGAAGGCCAGGGAAACGCCCGCGAGGAGAAGGAGGCCGTGATGGAGTCATGGAGGCGCCACCCCTCTCGGGAGGGAGAACGTTCGGTCTCGTTGTGTATCCAAGGGGGCGACCTCCCCGCCTGTCAAGACCGAACGTTCTCCCTCGTTGCTGGGGTAACGTGGCCGCATGGGCACAGGAGGCGGCAGCAAGTCGGCGGCGCGAGCGCGGCTGCTCAGCACGGCGACCGAGATCTTCTACGCCGAGGGGATCCACTCCGTCGGCGTCGACCGGATCATCGCGGAGGCGCAGGTCACCCGCGCCACGCTGTACCGGCATTTCGCGGGCAAGGAAGAGCTCGTCCTGGCCTACCTCGACCAGGCCGACCGGGGAATCCGGGCGGGGATCGCGGCCGCTCGGGCAGACGGACAGTCGGCGGCCGACGGGGTGCGGGCGGTCGCCCGGTTCATCGTCGAAGGCATCCAGGGCCCCGGGTTCCGCGGCTGCGCCTTCCTCAACGCGGTGGCCGAATACCCTGACGCCGCCCACCCCGTCCACCAAGCCGTCCTGGCCCACCGCCAGTGGTTCCTGGACACCGTCACCGAGTTGCTCGCGCGGGTCGGCGACGCTCCCGCCGACGAAGCCGGCCGGCACCTCGTCATGCTCCGGGACGGCGCCATGGCCGCCGGCTGTCTCTTCGACCCGAAACTGATCTCCGAGACCTTCCTGCTGGGCGTCGAGGGGATTCTGCGGGCGCGCGGCGCCTGAGCGGCCTCGCACGTCTGCCGCCGAGTGCTGCCGAGGCGGCTTCCCGTCCCGCCGCTGGGACGCGGACACCGGCCGGCCACCACGTCTTCGCACCCGCGCGGGGCGCCACTACGATCGCCGGTCATGGACTGGCTCGGGCGGGCGGCGGCGTTGCGGCAGTGGGGCAGGGGCGGGGTGCGCGCTCCGCACAAGCCCCTGCTGTTCCTGTACGCGCTCGGGCGGTTCCAGCGGGACGGCGGAGAGGCGCTGCGCTACAGCGCGGTGGAGGGGGAACTGGCACGGCTGCTGGCCGAGTACGGCCCGCCGAACCGGACGACACCCGCCTACCCGTTCCATCACCTGGTCGGCGACGGGGTGTGGGAGGTGCGCACCGACCGCGGAGACGGAAGCCCGGGTACCGGGGTGCGCGAGCTGCGGGCCACCGGCGCCGCGGGCCGGCTGGCACCTGAGTTGCGGGCGGCACTGCGGCGGGAGCCCCCGCTGCTGTCCCGGATCGCCCGGCTCCTGCTCGACCTGCACTTCCCGCCCTCGCTCCACGGCGAGCTGTGCGAGGCCGTCGGTCTGGAACTGGATCCGGAGGCCGAACCGGCCGGAACCGACCTGGCGGGGCCGGCCGAGCGGTCTCCGGCCGCGCGCAGGCAGCGGGACCGGCGGATGCGGGAGCTGGTGCTGACCGCCTACGAGTACCAGTGCGCCTTCTGCGGCTACGACGGCAGGCTCGGCGCGGTGCCGGTCGGGCTGGAGGCCGCCCACGTGCGGTGGTGGGCGTTCGGCGGTCCCGACGAGGTCGCCAACGGGCTGTGCCTGTGCTCGCTGCACCACAAACTGTTCGACAAGGGAGTCCTGGGCGTCGGCGACGGACACCGCATCCTGGTCTCGCAGCGTTTCGTCGGCAGCAGCGCCGCGGCCCGCGAGCACGTCGTCGCGCTCGCGGGGCGTCCGCTCATCGGCCCGCAACCGGGCAACCCGCCCGTAGCGGCGGACCACCGCTCCTGGCACGCCGGCCAGGTCTTCCACGGCACGCCGCGACCGGCCGCCGCGACCGCCACCGCCGGCTGACCGCCGCGCCTCAACGGGCGGGAGCCGGCACGGGCGAGGGAGCCGGCCGCTCCCGCGGAGCCTCCGGTGCCGTCTCCGGCTGCGCGGGACGGCGACCCAGACGGTGGCGGGGGGCCGTGCGGCGGGGCGGGCGGGTCAGGGTGATCTGCCGTACGAGCTGCTGGAAGCAGGCCAGCGACGCCAGACCCGGCAGGGTGGCCACCGAGATGTCGACGAGCGTCCTGGGCGCCTGGATCACGCACAGGAGCATCGCGATGGACGAGAACAGCAGCACCACGCACCAGGAGTGGACGGCCCGGCGCTGGTGCAGCGCGGCACGCAGCACGGACAGCGACGCCACCAGCCAGGGGCCGTACACCAGCAGCGGCCACCAGGACGCGATGTCGTCGTGCATGCGGGTCACGGCCACTACCCGCAGCGGCTCGTAGGCGACCATTCCGCCGAAGAAGCTCACCGAGGAGGCGGTCACCGCGGCCAGCGCGGCAAGGAGCTGGCCGGCGGCGCGCGCCCCGTCCAGTTGCCTGCGTTCGCGGACCCTCCGGTGACCGTGGGACGCGTCCCTCAGCGGTGGCAGCGCGTCCGTGATGGCCTGGAGGTTCCGCAGGGGCGTGTTCGGCGCGTCCGCCGCGCCGGGCGCTTCCCGCGGTTCCGACTCCTCCGGCTCCCCCGGTGACCCCGGTCCCGCCGCTGACTCCGGTGCCTCCGGTACCTCTGGAGCCTCCGATGTCTGCGGCGCTTGCGGCGACGCCGGATCACGGGGTGCCGCGCCACCGGCCTCCGCTTCGTTCGCCGGGTTCGACGCGTTCGCCGGGTTCGACGCGTTCGACGCGTTCGACGCATCGTCGGCCGCCGTGTCGGCCTGGGCCGTGTCCGGTGCGGTGCCGACGCCGTTCGGGTCCTGGATCGCGTACGGGTTCGGGTCGGGGTACGAAGTCGGGGCGGCGTACGCATCGGGCGCTGCGTACGGATTCGGCGCGCCGTACGGATTCGGCGCGGTGTACGGATGCGGCGCGGTGTACGGATTCGGCGCGGTGTACGGATTGGGAGCAGCGGCGTATGGGTTCGGCGCGCCGTACGCCTGCCGTGCGTTCTCCGTGCGCGGGTCCGGTCGGGTGTCGGGCCGGAACTGGTCCCGGGCCGCCGGCGCGTTCGGCCACTGCTGCTCCGCCAGGGCATCCTGGAGCATGAAGGCCAGTTCCTCGGCGGGGTCCCAGGCCGAGTCCGGCGGGATCAGGGGGCCCGAGAAGAACTGGGTCGGAGCCCGGTGCCGCCCGGTTCCGGCGGTGGTCTGCTCGTCGAATCCGTCGGAATACGAATAAGCGTAGGGATAATCAGTCGAATATCCGGCACGTCGGTCGATACGTTCGTCATACATAACGCGACCCGGTTATTCGGGCAGCGGGAGGACGGACCTGCCTTCCGAACCGACCCAGCGGCGGGCGAGATCGGCCTCCAGCGCGCTCATCGCGTCCAGGGAATCCCGTAGCAGCGGCTCGGTCACCTGGAGCGCGACCGGAAAGTCGCCCCTGAACCGGGTGCCGTTGGACGCGGCCGGCGTGTGCGCGGGGGCCGATGGGTAAGGACAGGGACCCAGCACCACTGTGTGTCCGGCACTCGCGTCCGGCCGCTCGCGACCCACGAGCAGACCCAAGTACCCTTCCCCGGTTGCCTTAGTCATATCCGAACTAACGCCACCCGACTTCCCCGGATGCGCGGCAAATGGGTGAAGGAATTCCCCGATTAGGCCTATATGTGCTATCGGATGTCTCATCCGCCCAACCGACGAAATGGTCGCCGAGATACGGGCTGGAGGGCGTGCTCACCGTAACCGTGCTCCATGCGCGACACCGGCATAACGCAATGGGATATCCGAGGTCACGGAAAGGGCACAGGACCGCTCGGTCGGCCCAACAGGACGACTTGCGTTCCATCGCATCTACGCCCCGGCGCCGTCCGGTCCCGAATCCCGGAGCCCGTCACGTCAGGATCGTCCGGCGGTCGCCCGGCTCATCCGGCTCCTCCGGCTCCTCCGGCTCGTCCGAGGTCCTCCGGCTCCTCCGGTAGCCGTCCGGCTCGGCGCATCGGGCGCGTCATACGCCGGACCGCCGGGGGTAACCGCGCGCCATGGGCGAGATCATGATCGGTGCGTGTTCGTGGACCGATCCCGCGCTGGTGCGCAGCGGTTGGTATCCGGTGGGCTCCCGGGACGCGGAGGGACGGCTGCGGCACTACGCCACGCGGTTTCCGGTCGTCGAGGTCGACTCCGGTTACTACGCCCTTCCCAGTGAGCGCAACAGCCGACTGTGGGTCGAGCGGACGCCGGACGGATTCGTCTTCGACGTGAAGGCGTTCTCCCTGCTCACCGGACATCCGACGCGGCGGGACGCGCTCCCGGAGGACCTGCGCGGGAGCCTCGGGAGCCGGTGCGGCACCGGGGATCACCACGACCTCCGGGACCAGCGGGACCGCTGGCGGGGCCACCAGGGCCGCCGGGAGTTCGGCGGCCACCGGGACCCTGCGGTGCTGGACGCCGTCTGGGAGCGGTTCGCCGAGGGGATCGGGCCGTTGCGGCGCGCGGGCCGGCTGGGCAGTGTGCTGTTCCAGTTCCCGCCGTGGTTCCGGCCGGGCGCCCGGTCCGAGGCGTTCCTCGCCCAGTGCGCCGAGCGGACCGCCAAGTGGCCCGTGTCCGTGGAGTTCCG
This sequence comes from Streptomyces sp. NPDC015220, assembly GCF_043079345.1. Taxonomy (NCBI): domain Bacteria; kingdom Bacillati; phylum Actinomycetota; class Actinomycetes; order Kitasatosporales; family Streptomycetaceae; genus Streptomyces; species Streptomyces sp. NPDC015220. The sequence goes on from NZ_JBIBUK010000030.1 coordinate 70,839, forward strand.
CCACCCCGCGTGGTGGCGGGAGGAACAGGCCGACGCGACCGCCGCGCTGCTGCGCCGCCACGACTTCGCCGCCGTCGCCGTCGACATGGCGCGGACGCTGCCCTCCTCCATCCCCCCGGTCACACCGGTCACCTCCCCCGGTCTCTCCGTCGTCCGCTTCCACGGGCGCAGCACCGCCTGGGGAACCGGGACCAAGGAGGACCGGTTCCGCCACGACTACACCGACGGGGAACTGGCGGAGTGGGTACCGCGACTGCGCTCGCTGGCCGAGCGGGTCGAGCGGCTGCATGTGCTCTTCAACAACTGCTGCGGGGACGCGGCCGTCCGCGCCGCCGAGCGGATGCGCGCGCTGCTCGACGACGCCCACCCCTGTCCTGACGAAGCCGCACCTCCCGTGACGGATCTCCCGTGACGCGCTCGCCTGGTCCAGCCCCGACACCCGTACCGTCAGCCGCATTGTCCAGGTGCCGGGGATCGGCCGGCCGAGGGAGACCGTGCCCCAGTAGCCGCCCTTGCCGGCGAGGCGGGCGTCGATCGGGCACGGTCCGCGCCCCTCGCACCGCCGTCGGGTCACGTCGCCTCTCCGTCCCGGGACTTTCCGGCTCGCGGAACACGTACGGCCCCGGGCGCATCACTCACCGAGCCGCGCGGAACGACCGGCCCGGTCGCACGCCGGCCGGCCCGCTCGTCAGGCGTCGGCGGGAAAGACCGTCTCCCTGCTCAGGAAGGCCAGTTGGGCGCGCTTCTCCGGCAGGTACACGTCGGGCAGGTCGATCTCCGGGAGGACGACCACCGGTCCCCGTTCGAAGCCCTCCCGCAGGAAGCGGGCGACGGCCTTCTCGTTGCGCACGTCCGGGTCCACCACGATCCGGCCGCGGTCCAGGCCCGGCAGGAGGTACGTCAACAGGACGCGCAGCAGCGCCGAGGTCCAGCCGGGCCGGTCGCCGTCCGGGCCGGCCGGCGCGAGGAGCAGGTGGACGCCGATGTCACCGGGGCGGACCGGGTAGCACTCGCTCACGCGGTCGGCCTCCGGCTCGTAGGTCTGGAGCAGGGCGACCGGGACGCCGTCCTTCACCACCAGGAAGGCGTGGTGGGTGTCGAGGGTGTCCATGTGGGCGTAGACGTCGCTGACCTGCTGCTCCGTCAACCCGGTCATGCCCCAGAAGGCGGCGCGCTCCTCGCTCACCCAGCGGTGCACCGTCGCGGCGTCGGCCCGCGGGTCCAGGGGCAGGACGCGGACGGTGCCGAAGCCGTCGACGGACTGCTCGTGGACGGCTTCGCGGCCCGCCCGGCGCTCGTGCGCCGCGACGGGCCCGGTGGGCGGCCCGGAAGCGGGCCGGCGGTCGCGCTCGGCGACGGGCCCCTGGTCGTACGGCTCGGGCATCAGACGTCGGTCTCCTTCTCCAGGCGGGCCCAGTCGGTGACGACCGGGACGAGGACACCCTCGGTCCACAGGGGGAGCTGGTCGCGGTGGTGCGGTGCGCCGGGGACGCCGTCCGCGCCGGACGGCACCACCCAGCGGCTGTTCTCCCGGTGGGCCAGGTCCCAGACGTAGCGGGCCACCGGGCCGCGCGCGGCGAGGTCGGTCACCCCGGGCACGGCCGAGGCGCACAGCACGCAGTCGTGGTCGCCGGACAGTCCGGGTTCGTCGTACGGCGCCCCGGTCAGCGCCCGCCAGGGGGCGAGCCGGTGCCGTTCGCCCCAGGTCGCGCCGGGTTCGGCCGCCACCTCCTCCACGGCCGCGCGCACGATCGCCGGGCGGTCGACGCCGTACAGCTCCTCGGCCCGCAGCAGGTGCTCCAGGGCGTAGCCGACGCGGGGGACGAGGGCCAGCCAGGGGAGGAACACCTCGGGGTAGGCGGGCGGTTCGGCGAGCGGGGCGAACACCGGGTGGGCGGCGAGCCGTCGTACGACCGCGGTGCGCACCGCCGCGTACGCCGCCGCGTCCGCGCTGCCCGCGTCCATGCGGCGGTCCCAGCGCAGCAGGCGGTCGCGCAGACCGGCCGCCCCCGGGCTCAGGCCGTCCAGGGCGGCCAGGTGGTCGAGCAGCGGCGCCGCGGAGGCGAGGTGGGTGTCGGTGTGGACCGCGGGCATGTCGTCGGCCGACCACTCGGCGCGCTCGGCGAGGAGGGCACGAATGCGGTCGGCACGGTGCGGTGGGGCGAACTCGACGCCGAGCGGGGTGGCGGGGCCGCGCTGGTTCGCCATCACCGCGACGCCGTCGGACAGTCCGGCGCGGGGCGGTTCGTGCCAGCCCTGCCAGCTGTGCCCGGGCTCCCAGGCGGGGACGAGGCGCAGCCGGTTGTCGGCGGCGCGCAGCGGCACCCGGCCGGCGACGCGGTGCAGGACCCCGCCGTCGGTGTCGGCGGACAGGACGACGTTGACGGGCTCGGCCCAGGCGTCGAACGCCCGGTCGACATCCCCGACCCGGCGCGCCCGCAGCAGGGGCAGCAGGGCCTCGAACCCGAGGTCACCGGTCACCCGGGGTGGGTAACGGAGGCTGAGCGCCACGGGGACGGCGACGGCCGGGACCCCGCCGCCGGCCGGTACGGGACCGCCGGGCGCCTCCCCCGCGCCGCCGGTCGCGGCACCGGGGCCCACCGGCCCGGAAGCGCCGGGGTGGGGGCCGGGAGCGTCGGCGGCGGCGCTGTCCGTGGTCGATACGGCGTCAGGACCGGACGGTATGGCGTCAGGACCGGCCGATACGGCGTCAGGACCGGACGGTACGGCGTCAGGACCGGCCGATACGGCGTCAGGACCGGCCGATACGGCGTCAGGACCGGCCGATACGGCGTCAGGGCACGCCGGTACGGCCTCGGTGCCCGTCGGCGCGGTGTCGGTGCCGGCCGCGTCATGGGCGGGCTCCGGTCCGGCGGCTCCGGCACCGAGGTCCTGGAGGCCGTCCAGGCCCTCCGGTCCACCCGCGATCACCGGGCCCCGGTCGGTCTCGATGATCTCCACCTCGACCGGTTCCTCGCCCGCGATCGCGATGGTCTCGGTGTGCCGGGCGGCACGGTGCCAGAGGCCGTCCGGACCGAGGGCCTCGACGCCCGCTCCGGTCCGGCGCAGCCGTTCCCGGTACAGGTCCTGGTAGTCGGCCATGGCGTTGGTGATGGCCCAGGCGACCGTGCCGGCGTGGCCGAAGTGGGCGATGCCCGGAACGCCCGGGACGGCGAGGCCGACGACGTCGAACTCCGGGCAGGCCAGGCGTATCTGCTGGTAGACACCGGGTTCCTCGACGAACCGGTGCGGGTCGCCGGCGAGCAGCGCCTGCCCGGTGACCGTGCGCGCGCCGCTCACCAGCCAACCGTTGCTGCCGGAGGTGCCGGGGCCGTCGGTGGCGAACAGGGCGACGGCCCCGGGGCCCAGATGGCGTACGGCCTGCTCACGCCAGAGCTTGGCCGGGAACCCGGCGAAGAGGATGTGCGTGCCGAGCCAGACGCCGAGCGGGTGCCAGGGTTCCCAGCGGCCCGGCACGAGGCCGGTCCGCCCGAACTCGGGGGTGCGCCGGGCGCCCTGCGCAAGACCGTCGTTGACGCCCTCGGTGTACGCCCGTACCCAGTCCGCCGACTCCGCGTCCCGCCGCTCCAGTTCAGCGAAGCACCGCCTTGCGGTGTCGGCCAGACGCGCGCGCCTGGCGAAGACGTCCCAGGCCAGGGCGGAGGCGCCGAGGAAGGACGCCGTAGTGCCCTGCGCCCGGTGCCGTTCGACCTCCAGTTGCCAGGCCCGGTCCAGGGCGGTGACCCGGCCCTGGGCACGGGCCAGCGCGAGAACGCTGTCGGCCCGCAGGTGCGGCACGCCCCAGCTGTCGCGGTAGATCTCGGCGGTCACGAACCCACCCCATTCCGTTCAGGTTAGGCTAACCTAACTTAACCTCTCCGAACGTGTGAGCCGGGGTGCGCGGGTCCCGCGCCCGGCTGCGCCCCGCGACCCGGCGGGCGATCATCGGGGCATGGACGTCACCCTGCACCTCGCCCAGGACCCGGAGGCCGACGCGCTCCTCGGCCGCAGTCCGCTCGCCGCGCTGGTCGGGATGCTGCTGGACCAGCAGATCCCGATGGAGTGGGCGTTCAAGGGGCCGTCGACGATCGTCCGGCGGATGGGCACCGAGGACCTGGACGCCCACGAGATCGTGGCGTTCGAGCCGGAGACCTTCGCCCGGCTGCTGTCGGACAAACCGGCCGTGCACCGCTACCCCGGTTCGATGGCGAAGCGGATCCAGCAGCTGTGCCACTACCTCGTCGAGCACTACGACGGGGACCCGGAGGCCCTCTGGCGGGACGTGGACAGCGGCCCGGAACTGCTGCGCCGGCTCGAGGACCTGCCGGGGTTCGGCAGGCAGAAGGCGCAGATCTTCCTCGCACTGCTGGGCAAGCAGCTCGGTGTGCGCCCCGAGGGGTGGCGGGAGGCCGCGGGCGCGTACGGCGAACCGGAGTCCTTCCGGTCCGTCGCCGACATCACCGGCCCGGAGTCCCTGGCCAGGGTGCGGGCCCACAAACAGGAGACGAAGGCCGCCGCCAAGGCCGCGAAGGCCGCGGCGAAGGCTCCGACGAGGTCCGCTCCGGGACCCACGGCGAAGCCCCCCGGGAAGTGACGGCGCGGGCCCACCGCAGTCCGCGGCGGGCCGATCGCCGACGGCTCCCCGGCCACGGAGGCTCGCGCCGCGGGCCCGGCCCCGACCGTCCCGGCGGCCCGCGGCGCAGGTCCGGTCCCGGTGACCCCCGCGTCCCGCGGCGCAGGTCCGACCTCGACGGTCCCGGCGGCCCGCGCGGCCGCCGTCACGCGCGCCGAGTCGCGGTCCACAGTGTGTGCACGACGCCCCTGGACACGGGTCGCCGCACCGCCCCTGCCCCGGGCCGTCCCGACGGCCGGCCCGCCGGGGACTCGGGCACCCGCAGCCGCACCACCGCGACCGGCGCCGCCGCCACCGGGCACGCGGCACCGGGCACGCGGCACCGGGCACGCGACACCACCGCCTCGCCGGCGCCGAGCCCGGCCGACGCCCCCTCCGCGCGGGACGCCGCGGCCCGGGCCGCCGGCCCCGCTCCCCCTCCGCCCACGGCCACCGGCCCGCGCCCCGTTCCCGGTTCGTCCTGGTTTGCCATGGCATTTTCGGCGTCGCACCGGGGCGCCTGGGCTGCGCCCGGAAGCTCTTGGCCGGTAGGCTTTCCGTGTGATCTTCAAGCGCATCGGAAACGGCCGGCCGTACCCCGACCACGGCCGGGAAAGCACCCGGCAGTGGGCGGACGTCGCGCCGCGCCCGGTCCGCCTCGATCAGCTCGTGACCACCAAGCAGCAGCTCGACCTCGAGACCCTGCTCGCGGAGGACTCGACCTTCTACGGCGACCTCTTCGCGCACGTGGTGAAGTGGCAGGGCGACCTGTACCTGGAGGACGGCCTGCACCGCGCGGTGCGGGCGGCGCTCCAGCAACGTCAGGTACTGCACGCGCGCGTGCTCGAACTGGACTGAGCGAGCCCCCGGAACCGGCCGCTCGACGGACCGCCGGGCAAGCCGCCGAACCGGCAGTTCGGCAGCGGCTTGGACCTTTCGGGTTCTGCTGGGCGTATCCGATGATCATCCAGTAGGAAACCCTGCTCGGGCGCACTACTCTGCGCACATGAGCATGCTGACTCCCCCCGGCATGGGCGGGAAGTACCGGATCACGGGGAACAAGTACCCGCGGATGCGCAGGCCCCGGCGACACGGCAGGCTCGCGTTCCTGGCCGTCGCCTCCCTCGCCGTGCTCGGCGTGATCGGCTGGGGCACACTGCAGCTCATCGACGTCTTCACCGGCGGCGAGAAGGCCTCCGCGGCCGGCGCGAAGACGCACTGCGCGACCGGGGCCGCGGCCAAGTCGGCGCCCGCGCCCGCGAGTACGGCACGGGCGCTGCCCAAGCCGGACCGGATCACCGTCAACGTCCTCAACGCCACGCCCCGCGGCGGGCTGGCCAAGCAGACCGCGGACGAGTTGAGGAAGCGCGGCTTCAGGATCGGCCAGGTGGGCAACGCGCCCAAGGAGTTCGACAAGAAGATCAAGGGAGCGGGACTCCTCCTGGGCCCGGCCTCCGCCCTGGACACCTCGCTGCCCGTGCTCGGCACCCAGTTGCCGGACGCGGAGCACCGTACGGACACCCGCAAGGGGACCGACCTCGACCTGGTCATCGGCACCGGTTTCAAGCAGCTCGCGCCGCAGCCGGCCGCCGAGAAGGCCTTGACCGCCCTCACCGCTCCGGCGCAGACGCCCGCCACACCGGAGAAGAAGGGCTGCTGAACGGGCGGCCGCCGACCCGTTCCACCGCTCGGCCGGACCGCCGTTCGGCCGAGCGGGCTATTCGGCCGACCCGTACATCCGGTCGCCCGCGTCGCCGAGGCCCGGGATGATGTAGCCGTTCTCGTTCAGGTGTTCGTCGACGGACGCCGTCACGACCGTGACCGGGGTGCCCGCCAGATCACGTTCCATGACCTCGACGCCCTCGGGGGCGGCCAGCAGCACGACGGCGGTCACGTCGTCGGCGCCGCGCTTGATCAGCTCCTGGATGGCCGCGACCAGCGTGCCGCCGGTGGCGAGCATCGGGTCGAGGACGTACACCTGACGGCCGGAGAGGTCCTCCGGCATCCGGGTGGCGTACGTCGAGGCCTGCAGTGTCTCCTCGTTGCGGATCATGCCCAGGAAGCCCACCTCGGCGGTCGGCAGCAGCCGCACCATGCCGTCCAGCATGCCGAGCCCGGCCCGGAGGATGGGCACGACCAGCGGTCGCGGGTGGGAGAGCTTGACGCCGGTGGTCTGCGCGACCGGGGTGGAGATGTCGACCTGCTCGGTCCGCACGTCCCGCGTCGCCTCGTAGGCGAGCAGGGTGACCAGCTCGTCGGCGAGCCGACGGAACGTCGCGGAGTCGGTGCGCCGATCGCGCAACGTGGTGAGCTTGTGGGCGACCAGGGGGTGGTCGACGACGTGGAGACGCATGTGCCAACAGTAACCGGGCACCGATTCCCCCCGCCGCCCGCCGTCACCGCCCACCGCCCCGGCCATGGGCGCCCGCGCCGCCCCCGCCGGGATGCCGTCCCCGTCCCCGCCACGGCGTCCTCACCGCCCCGGCCGAACCGCCGCCGGCCGGCCCGTCCCTCCGCGGGCCCGCGCCTGCGGGGCATCAAACCCGGCGTCCAGGGGAAAGCGGAAGGGACGGACTGGGGTGGTGAACCAATGCCTGACCGGCAAAGCCGCAAGGATCCGTCGCCGCGCGACCAGCCCGGTACGGCGGACACACCGAATCGCGCGGAGACCGCGCCGATCACGGACACCGCGGAGAACGACGCCCGGCGCCGTCGGCGCCGCGCCCAGTTCCTGCGCGACCTCGCCGAGGCCCGGGAACTGCGCGACCGCGTCCAGCCCCGCCGCGCCAAGGCCGCCCGGCTGCGCCACGCAATGCGCATGCGCACGTTCCGCTGGTAGGCCCGCCGGCCCCCGGTGGGCCCGCCGGCCGGAGCACGGCGGCCGCCCGGCATCCGAGACGGCATCCGGACGAAGCCCGACACCCGCGCGGACACCAGGTGGCGGCCGTGCGTGCCCGGCGGGAAACCCGCGTACCATCCGCAGGTGGCGGCAACGAGTGCGCAGGTGAGTCCTTCACCGGCGTGCGGCAAAACAGCCGGACACAGGGTGCCGAAGACGTCCCCTGAAGGCCTTGTTTCTGCCACGATTCCGAGTGGGTGGGGCTCGGAGCCCAGCTCTCTCCGCCCAGAACCTCCGCCGGGGGGACCCCCAACCGGCACGCCTATGACCAGTGGGAGAGTCACGGTGTACTTCGCCGCACTGCTCGCGCGCACCGAAGACGGGTGGGAAGCGAGCGACACAGAGCTCGACGATGTGGAGACGCTGGCCGATCTGGCCGATCTGGCCCGGGAGGCCTCGCCGGAGGACGACACGGTGCTCGTCCTCATCGAGCAGGAGGACGCGTGGTTCGGCGTCGTCCGCGTGGACGGCGAGGACGATCCTCGTATCTACGTCTCGGACGCCGCCGCGGCGGCCCGCAGTTCGTACGGCGAAATCCTGCTCACCGACGAACTGCTCGGCCGGGAGCCCGGCGACGACGGTCCCGACCTGGACTCCCTCGACCTCGACGGGACGGAGGACGGCGAGCCCGCGTCCGACGGGGACGACGAGGAGGAGACCGGTTCCGCCGAAACCATCACACACAGCCCGCTGGGCGACGGTGAGATCCTCGACGACCTGGGCGTCGGCGAGAAGGAGCTGCGCGCCCTGGACGCGGAGGACGCGCTGAGCGCGATCGCCGAGGCCCTGGGCGCCTCGGAGGTGCTGGAGACCGTCCGCTGACCGCGCAGAAGGAACCCGGTACGACCGGCGGCCCCGCCTCCGGTGCGGGGCGGGTCGCGCCGCCCGGCCCGCCCCGGGCCCAGACGCCGCCCCCCGGGCCGGTCACGGGCCCGGCGGGCGCCACGGCGCCCGACCCGGTGCGTGACCGCTGGCGGGGCGCGATGCGGCTCGCCCTGGACGAGGCCGGCCGGGCCGTCCGGGGCGGGGACGTACCCGTCGGCGCCGTCGTGCTGTCCGCCGACGGCACGACCGTGCTCGGAGCCGGACACAACGAACGCGAGGCCACCGGTGACCCGACCGCCCACGCGGAGGTCCTCGCCATCCGGCGGGCCGCCGCGCGGACCGGTCAGTGGCGGCTTTCCGGCTGCACGCTGGTCGTCACGCTGGAGCCGTGCACGATGTGCGCGGGGGCCGCCGTCCTGTCCCGCGTGGACCGTGTGGTCTACGGCGCCCGCGACGACAAGGCCGGCGCCGCCGGCTCGCTCTGGGACGTCGTACGGGACCGGCGGCTCAACCACCGGCCGGAAGTGATCGAGGGCGTCCTCGCCGACGACTGCGCCGGAATCCTCACCGAGTTCTTCCGCACCCGCTGAACTCCCCGCGCCCCGTTCCCGCGTCCCCGCTCTCCCACCCCGTGCTCCCCGTTCCCGGGCTCATCAGCCCCTCGTCTCCGCCCCCGTCCCCGGCCCGGCCCCGCGCCCGCGCCTCCCCCTCCCGGCCGCCCGCCGTCCGGGAGGGAATGGATTTCGGACCATGGCCCACTGTGTTGTAGGGTCTCTCTCGGTAGCGTGTCCGAGCGGCCGAAGGAGCTCGCCTCGAAAGCGAGTGTGGCGCAAGTCACCGAGGGTTCAAATCCCTCCGCTACCGCAGATAGACGAGGGGCCCGGTCCGTTGGACCGGGCCCCTCGTGGTCTTCCGCCTCGTCTTCCGTCTCATTCAGCCCCATGACGGCCACACAACGAGGTGGCTCTCTCGTGGATGCCATGTCCGGCGCGAGAGGCCACCTGGAGCCACTGCCGCCGCGGCGTGAGCCGCGCTTTCGCATCAGGACCGCGAGCCGTTGCCGGGAACGGAGTCGGCCGGCCACCGAGGTCCCCACTTCACGACGAGTGGGCCGCGGCACCGGATGCTCCGGCCCCTTCGTCGCCCGTATGACGCCGCCGGCCCCTAGACCTCGGTGAGCTTGAAGGTGAACTGGTTGCGGTCGTCTCGCGAGTAGTCCAGGTTCTCGGGGACGTTCGAGGAGTCGGCGACGTCGATCGACTTGGTCCCGGAGTTCCAGACGAAGTAGATGGCCCCCACCGCCACGTACACGCCGGAGTGCTCGTCGCGGACGTAGATGGCGCTGGTGACCGGCGGTCCGTCCTCGGGCATGACGCCGACGAGCCCGTACTCCGGGTCGCCGGAGCGGACGACGGTGTCCCCGACGTCGTAGGAAGCGACCTTCAGGCTGTACCGCCCGGCCGGTGCCCCGGTGAGGTCCTGGAGCCGGACCGCGACGGGCAGAGTGGTGCTCTCGACGACCTTGAACCGGGTCAGCCCGCCGATGTCGGAGATGTCCGGCTGGTCGACTTCCCATTCCCGGTACTTGCCGGTCTGGTTGGCGTGCTGCCAGGCCAGGACCTTGGCCTTCCGGCCGACCCTGACGGACTTGAACCTGTCGTTGAGCTCGCCCGGATGCAGGTTCTCGTTGGCTCCGACCGTGTAGGTGTGGGCGTCGCCCGTGTAGTCGGGCCGGGTGTAGAAGGTGACTTCTTGCTCGCTCATGTGCCCCTCTGGTGGTGATCGCACAGCCACGCTTACGACGCATTGCTACCCCGTGACTACTCACCGTTATCCATGGATCCGGTTGTGAAGGGACAGTGCACCGGGCATACCGCGCGCCGTCACGCGCCCTCGCCCTGCCGAAACGCCCTTCACGGAGCGTTCGTCAAGCGCCCGCCGCTCATCCCCCGCCGACAGCTCGGCTCATCGCGTCAGCAGCACCGGGCCGACCCGCTGCCGCCCTCAGTGCGTGCGAAGGGGCAGGCAAGGGCAGCCCGTCCGTCTCGAGCCCAGCCGGCGGGAACAAGCGTGCCGACGCGGCCGTCGTCATCGTCGTCCGACTTCCGGATCAGCCCGTCGACCGGTCGGACGACGACACTGCCGTTGCCTTCTGCCAGTGGTGACAGCCGCAGGTCAGTGACGCCCGGCCCGTCGCACTCCGTCTCGGCCTCCGTCTCATTCACCGCCGTCCGGACCCGTTCACGACGGTGCGGGGGACAGGCGCGCGGACGGGAACGAACGCGGGTGAACGGCTGCGGATCCCGCCCCGGTCACCGCCGGCAGGCCCCGGAGCGGGTGTGGCGCACGTCACCGAGGGTTCGAATCCCTCCGCTGCCGCCGAAGAAGGGTCCTGTCCGATCGGACGGGACCCTTCGTGCGATCATCTGCGATCATCGACAGCGCTCGGCTCGCAGCCGGTGACTACGGGGCGGCCGACGACAGGGCAACCAGCGACAGGGGGAGGCCGCGATGGCGGTGAACGCCAAGAAGATCGTCGTCTACGTGCTCGTGGTCTTCGCGCTGTACGTGATCATCACCGACCCGGCCAAGGCCGCCGACTACGTCCAGATAGGGTTCGAGGGCATATCGGACGCGGCCGGGGCCATCGGCGACTTCATGACCTGGGCCGCCAACGGAGGTAAGTGATGATCCGCCACCTGGTCCTCTTCAAGCTCAACGAGGGCGTCGAGCGCGACGACCCGCGCGTCGTCGAGGGCGCCGAGGCGTTCCGCGCCCTCGGCGGCCAGATCGACGACCTGCGCTTCTGGGAGTGCGGCTGGAACATCAGCGACCGGCCCATCGCCCACGACTTCGCGATCAACTCCGCGGTCGAGGACGCCGACGCCCTGAAGCGGTACCTGGAACACCCGGCCCACCAGGCCGGAGTGGCCCTGTGGCGCGAGTTCGCCACCTGGGTGATCGCGGACTACGAGTTCTGAGTCCCACGGCCGTTCCCGGGCCGTGCGCACGCCTGCGAAGCCCCGCACCCCTTCCGGTGCGGGGCTTCGCCGCAACCATGCCGCCACCCACCCCTTTTCCACGCTCAACACGTGCATATGCGGTGCTTGAACACGCTGCACCTGTCTTGTGATGCTATGACCGCTTTTGACGGATGAGTTGATCGACGAAGAGGTGGCGTTGACCGTGTCGGCCAGTAGTGCGCCGCCCCAGGAAGAGGCTCCCGCCGAGGCCGCACCCCAGGAAGAGGCTCCCGCCGAGGCCGCACCCCGGGAAGCGGCCCCGTCACCGGACGCCCCGGCGCAGGCCGCCACCACCGCCCCCGCACAGACTCCGGAGAAACGTCGGGGCGCCGACACCCGGGCCCTCACCCAGGTGCTCTTCACCCAACTGAAGGATCTCGAACCGGGCACCTCCGAGCACGCCCGCGTGCGCGGCGCGCTCATCGAGGCGAACCTCCCGCTGGTGCGCTACGCGGCCGGCCGCTTCCGCTCCCGCAACGAACCGATGGAGGACGTCGTCCAGGTCGGCACCATCGGGCTCATCAACGCCATCGACCGCTTCGACCCGGACCGGGGCGTGCAGTTCCCGACCTTCGCCATGCCGACGGTCGTCGGCGAGATCAAGCGCTACTTCCGCGACAACGTCCGCACCGTGCACGTCCCGCGCCGGCTGCACGAGCTGTGGGTGCAGGTGAACAGCGCCACCGAGGACCTGACGACCGCGTTCGGCCGCTCGCCCACGACCGCCGAGATCGCCGAGCGGCTGCGCATCACCGAGGACGAGGTGCTGTCCTGCATCGAGGCGGGGCGGTCGTACCACGCGACGTCGCTGGAGGCGGCCCAGGAGGGCGACGGGCTCCCCGGGCTGCTGGACCGGCTCGGCTACGAGGACCCGGCCCTCGACGGCGTCGAGCACCGCGACCTGGTCCGCCACCTGCTGGTCCAGCTCCCCGAGCGGGAGCAGCGGATCCTCCTGCTGCGCTACTACAGCAACCTCACCCAGTCGCAGATCAGTGCGGAACTCGGCGTCTCCCAGATGCACGTCTCCCGGCTGCTCGCGCGCAGCTTCCAGCGACTGCGATCCGCAAACAGGATCGAGGCGTAACCTTCACGAGCGAATCGCTCATCAGGGCTGATGCCGACAGCGGATGCCCGAAAGCCCGTCAGACCCCTTTCCGCCAGGGCCGATTCGCGTATCGGATGTCGACATGTCACTACGGCGCGTTGCCGACATGTGACATTCTGCGGGAAGCGCGTTTGCCGCGGCTTCGGCTCCGGTATTCAGGTGAGGGCTGAGTTCTCCACGCCGGAGAGCCCGGCCGCGACCGTCCCGCGACCCAAAGGGGGTGGCATGTCCGCAGAACAGGGCAGCTCCGAGGTGCTGACGCTCACCAAGAGCGAGGCGCCCTCCACGGCGCTCGAGCCGATCGACGCCCTCGACGACATGACGGCCCTCGAGGCCGCGCCGGACCCGGCCCAGGCGCTTCCGGCCCCGGGTGCCATCGACACCCGCACCCTGTCCCGCTCCCTGTTCCTGCGGCTCGCCGTGCTCGACGAGGACAGCCCCGAGCGTGCCTACGTCCGGGACACCCTGATCGAGCTCAACCTCCCGCTGGTGCGCTACGCGGCCGCCCGCTTCCGCTCCCGCAACGAGCCGATGGAGGACATCGTCCAGGTCGGCACGATCGGCCTGATCAAGGCGATCGACCGCTTCGACTGCGAACGCGGCGTCGAGTTCCCGACGTTCGCGATGCCGACGGTCGTCGGCGAGATCAAGCGCTTCTTCCGCGACACGTCGTGGTCCGTGCGGGTGCCCCGGCGCCTGCAGGAGCTGCGGCTGGCCCTCACCAAGGCCAGCGACGAGCTGTCGCAGAAGCTGGACCGGTCGCCCACCGTCGCCGAACTCGCCGCCGTGCTGGGCGTGTCGGAGGAGGACGTCGTCGACGGCCTCGCGGTCGGCAACGCGTACACCGCCTCCTCGCTCGACTCCCCGGCCCCCGAGGACGACGGCGGCGAGGGCTCGCTCGCGGACCGCCTCGGCTACGAGGACTCGGCGCTGGAGGGCGTGGAGTACCGGGAGTCCCTCAAGCCCCTGCTCGCCAAGCTCCCGCCCCGCGAGCGGCGGATCATCATGCTGCGCTTCTTCGCCAACATGACCCAGTCGCAGATCGGCGAGGAGGTCGGCATCTCCCAGATGCACGTCTCCCGGCTGCTCACCCGGACCCTGGCGCAACTGCGCGAAGGACTCATCTCCGACTGAGCAGGGCCCGCTCCACGGACCGCCGCCGTGGACGACCACGACTCATGGCCGCCGAGGCGCCTCGCAGGCGCGTCGGCGGCCGTCGTCCGTCCGGACGGGGGTCCTGCCGGCCAGTGCCGCGCGCCCTACTTGAGCGCGAGCCAGGCGACGGCCGCGACGATCACCACGGCGACGACGACACCGACGATCAGACCGATGCGCGGGCCGGAGGATGCCTGCGCCTGCTGCCTGCCCCCGGGAGCGGTCTCGGCGTCGTCGACGAACGCGCGGAACATCTGGGTGCTGCCGGCGGGGTCGTAGTTGCCCTGGGGGCCGTAGTTGCCCTGAGGGCCCTGCGTGTTAGCCATGGCCCGAGACACTAGCGAAGACGCCGGCCACTGCCCAAGTGCGGGCCCTCTTTTGTCTCTTCGCCCGGGACGCCCCCGAGCCGTCGCGACCGCCCTCCCGGGTCGTCGGCCCCGGACACCCGCTCCGTCCCGAACGGGCTCGGCCTGAGCGACCGGCGGTCCGATCAACCGTTCACGGCCGCCACCTGCGGGTTTACAGTCGCAATACTTGTCTTTGCCAAGTTTTTGCGTCGCCGAGCCCCTGTTTGTTTGCCTGCAGCAACCAACCGAACCTATGGTTGCCCCAAGCAACGATTACGGGAGGTGCGATGGCCGAGCGGGCGCAGTACGAAGAGCTGGCACGTCAGCTCAGCGCCGTCGGCGCCGTGAAACGGGACATGGGGCGGATACTGCCGCCCGACTGCCCGGCCGGCTCCGCCGCCGTGCTGACCCTGCTCGGCCGCCACGGCGACATGCGCATGGGCAAGCTCGCGGAGCTGCTCGCCGTGGACATGTCGGTGACCAGCCGGCATGTCGCGCACGTCGCCGCGCGCGGCTGGATCGAACGGCTGCCGGACCCCGCCGACAAGCGCTCGCGCATCCTGCGCCTGACGCCCGCGGGGCTGGACCAGATCGACGAGCTGTCCCGGCGGACCACGCACCTGTTCGCGCAGCGACTGAGCGACTGGACCGACGACGAGGTCGGCCAGCTCATCCGGCTGATGAGCCGGCTGCGCGACAGTTTCGGCGACTGCCGGTCCACCCCGGTCCGGCTCCCCGCGCCCGTAGTCGAAGAGACCACCCGTACACCCGCAAGCACGTAAGCAAAGGAAGCCCATGGCAACGACCACACCAGCCGGTGTGCGGGCTCACGCCAAGCACGGGGGAGACTCCCCGGGCAGCGCTCCGATGACGCACCGTCAGATCATGGAAGCCCTCTCCGGGCTGCTGCTCGGCATGTTCGTGGCGATCCTGTCGTCCACGATCGTCTCCAACGCTCTGCCGAAGATCATCGGCGACCTCGGAGGCGGCCAGTCCGCCTACACCTGGGTGGTCACGGCCGCCCTGCTGTCGATGACCGCGGCCACTCCCCTGTGGGGCAAGCTCGCCGACCTGTACAGCAAGAAGGCGCTCGTCCAGATAGCCCTGATCATCTACGTCGTCGCGTCGATGGCGGCCGGGCTCTCCCAGAACCCCGGCATGCTGATCGTCTGCCGCGTGGTCCAGGGCATCGGCACCGGCGGTCTGTCCGCACTGGCGCAGATCGTCATGGCCGCGATGATCTCCCCGCGTGAGCGGGGCCGTTACTCCGGCTACCTGGGCGCCACGTTCGCCGTCGCCACCGTCGGCGGCCCGCTGCTCGGCGGTGTCATCACCGACACCTCCTGGCTGGGCTGGCGCTGGTGCTTCTACGTCGGCGTGCCGTTCGCGGTGATCGCCCTGATCGTGCTGCAGAAGACCCTGCACCTGCCCGTGGTGAAGCGTCAGGTGAAGGTCGACTGGCTCGGCGCGTTCCTGATCTCCGCGGCCGTCTCGCTGCTGCTGATCTGGGTCACCTTCGCCGGTGACAAGTACGACTGGCTGTCGTGGCAGACGGCCGTGATGGTCGCCGGTTCCGTCGCCCTCGGCGCGCTGTTCGTGCTGGCCGAGGCCAAGGCCGCCGAGCCGATCATCCCGCTGCGGCTGTTCCGCAACCGCACCATCACGCTGGCGTCGCTCGCCTCGCTCTTCGTCGGTATCGCGATGTTCACCGGCACGGTGTTCTTCAGCCAGTACTTCCAGCTGGCCCGCGACAAGTCCCCCACCATGTCGGGCGTCCTGACCATCCCGATGATCGGTGGCCTGTTCGTCTCCTCCACCGTCTCCGGCCAGTTCATCACCCGCACCGGCCGCTGGAAGGCCTGGCTGGTCAGCGGTGGCGTGCTGGTGACGGCCGGCCTGGGCCTGCTGGGCACCATCCGGTACGACACGGACTACTGGAAGATGGCCATCTTCATGGCCCTGCTGGGTCTCGGCATCGGCATGATGATGCAGAACCTGGTGCTGTGCACGCAGAACCAGGTGGACCCGAGCGACCTCGGTTCGGCCAGCTCCACGGTCACCTTCTTCCGCTCCCTGGGCGGTGCGGTCGGCGTCTCCGCGCTGGGCGCTGTGATGGCCAGCCGGATCACCGACTACGTCAAGGACGGCCTGGCCGACCTCGGTCCGAAGTACGCCCAGCTCGCCGGCGGTTCCGACTCCGGTACCAGCAGCATCCCGGACATGGACGCGCTGCCCGCCCCGCTGCGCACGGTCATGGAGAGCGCCTACGGGCACGGCATCGCCGACATCTTCCTGATCGCTGGCGCCATGGCGGCGATCGCCTTCCTGATCACGCTGTTCATCAAGGAGGTCCCGCTGCGCACGAAGGGCGCCCTGTCGCAGGCCGCCGAGGCCCAGGGCGCCCCGGTGGACCCGGCCGCGGCTCCGGCCGTCGCCGAGGCCCAGGCCCCGCTCGCCCCGGCCGCGGACACCTTCACCCCGGCCGCCGGGACCGACCCCGAGAACACGCGGCAACTGACCGCGGTGGCCACGGCCGCACCGAGCGCACCGGCCGCCGGCAGCGGCGGCGGGATCCCGGTCCACGGCTTCGTCCGGGGCGCCGAGAGCGCACCGGTGGCCCAGGCCGCGGTCACGCTGATC
>NZ_JBIBUK010000031.1:0-72507 GCF_043079345.1 Streptomyces sp. NPDC015220
ACCGCGTACGTATTCGGCCCCGCCGTCGCGTCCGGCGTACGCGGCGGAGCGAACGTCAGATCCACCGAGCCCGTCGTCCCCGGATACAACCGCAGCGACTGCGGCTCCACGACGGCCCAGGGCGCGAGAGGGCCCACCGCCTCGAAACGGTACTCGTCCACCACGTCACCGGTGTTCCGCAGGCGCAGCCGCACAGTCGTACTACCACCCGGGTCCACGGTCGTGGAGGCGGGTTCGAGGGAAGTCCAGAGGCTCACTCCCGGACTTTAAACGTGACGATGGCGCCGAGTCAGGAAGCCATGGGACACGATGAATGCCTGAAGAGGCGGGGCCGGTTGCCCCTGAAGCCTCCCCGCCGCCCGCCCCGACAGAGCTGACCCGGGACACCGGCGATGTCTCCCGGGCCTCATCGCGCCAGGACCGCGCCGCCGGCCGGGTCCGGGTCCGCCCACACCGGCGAGGACCCGCCGCCGCCCCGCGCGCCTTGTGGGCGCTTCGCGAGCGACGACGCGGGCGTCGGGTTGACACCGCATGGTCCGGTTGCCGCGTCCGAGCAGGACGGCGACGGGAAGCGAAGAAGGCCGGAGAAAGGGGAGAGCCGGCGGTAGGGAGAAGGCTGCCGTCGCCGCGGTCGCGGGAGGCCGCCGTCTTCGTCGTACTACGACCCGGCCTGCTGGGCGATGTCCTCCAGCACGGTCTTCGGGTCGGCGGACGGTGCGACGGCCTTGCCGATGTTCTGCTTGATGGTGTTGCTGACCTTCAGCCACGACGGTTCGTTGACCGGGTAGAGCCGGGACGTGCGCAGTGCGGTCAGGAACTGCTCGGTGCTGGGGTCCGCCGCCGTCCGCTGGGTGGCCCGGGCGGCGGTCACGGTCGAGGGCAGCAGGTGGTAGCGCTCGGCGAACTCGCTGAGGTTCTTGTCCTGGTAGACGAAGTCCAGGAAGGAACTGACCAGTTCACGATTGCCGTCGTGCTTGAAGGCCATCATCCAGTCGGCGACGCCCACCGAGGGCGGGGTCTGCTCTTTGCTCAGCGCGTCCGACACCGGCATGGTCAGCGTGCCGACCCGCATGCCCTTCTCCCTCGCCTCGTGGAGGAGTGAGGGGTAGCCGTTGACCATACCGACGTCGCCGTGCAGGAAGGCGGTGAAGGCGTCCTGCCGGTTGAGCTCGGCCGGCGGTGTCGGGCCGGTCAGGCCGGGTGTGACCAGGTTGTCCTTGATCCAGCGGAACGTCTGCGTGTTCTGCTGCGATGCGATGCTGTATCCGCCGCCGCTGTCGGTGTACCCGCCGCCGTTGCTCAGTTCCCAGATCAGGGCTTCGGCGTGCGCCTCCTCGGGACCGAGTGGCAGGGCGTACGGGTAGAGCACGCCGGCCGTCTTCAGCGCCTGGGCCGCGTCCTTCAGGTCCGACCAGGTCTTCGGCGGCTTGGCCCCGGCCTTGTTGAACAGTTCCTCGTTGTAGAAGAGCAGCCGACTGCTGGCCACGAAGGGCAAGCCGTAAAGGGTGTCGTCGACCGAGCCCGCCTCCGCGAGCGGCGGCAGGAAGTTGGCCTCCGCCCTGATCGGCAGCAGGTCCCGGGCGGCGTAAAGGCGGTGCTGTGCGGCGAAGTCGGAGTACGCGCCCATGAGAGCCACGTCCGGGGCCTTGTTCTCCTGGACCATGCGGGTGACCTTGCGGTCGACGTCGGCCCACGGGTAGAGCGTCACCTCCACCTTCTTGCCGGGGTGGGCGGCGGTGAAGGCAGCGGTCAGCTTGTCCCAGTAGGCCTTGGAGCTGTTCGCCTGGTTGTTGCCGTACTCGGGGGCTACCAGGCGCAGTGTCGTCCCGCTGCTTTCGGACGAGCCGCAGGCGGTGGTGAGGCAGCCCAGTAGTCCGAATGCGGCCACGGAAGCGGTCATGCCGGAGAGTCTTGGTGGCACGGATCTTTCCTTTTGATTCTTTCCAACGGTGCATCCGGAATCCTCTCTTGTCCCGGGACGATATGCGCCCCCTGCCGGACAGTTGTGGCGATAGCTCCAACCGGGCCGGTGCGGATTGGTGTCTTTCGATATGCCGAAGCCGACGCTGATACCGGCACGCGCCGAACGCTGCACGAGGCATTGCATCGGCACCGCCGTCGTCGGCGGCTGTGCCGTCGGGCAGGCCGTCGTGGCCTCGGGGACGGGCCGGCCGTCTGCTCGGTCCCCGTGCCGACGGGAGGCCCGTCACTCGCGGCGACGAGCGCACCTCGGGCGTAGCCCCGTGCCTCACCGCATTCATGCTGAAATGATCAGTCGGTAGGACTCCGTTGGTTGTCGCGGGTCGGATCCGACCGGGCCAGAGCCGGAGCACGTCCGCACGCGACTGCCACAGCACCTGTGATCGTGAATGTCTCATTCGTGCTGGTAGCGATCGTGTGAATCAGTGTTGGCCCTTCGCATTTCATGTCAGAGTTTGCATTCGCGCGCCGGCTTGGCCGGCGTGATGGGCGGCGAGCTTTCGGGGGGATGGACATGGGTTCCGGGATGGGTACGCCTGTCGGCAGGCGTGTGCGCGACGTCGTCCGCGAGGTGGTGGGCGATGTGGCGTCGGACGAACTTCCGCTCGTGGACGGGTTGTTCAGATTCGACGATGTCACGGTCGTGCGGCGGCTGAGCGGACGGAGCCGTCGACGGGAACCGCTGGGGTTCGGCTGGGGTGAGGTCGCGGTCCTGGTGACACCAGTCGTCTGGCTGACAGTGGACCAAACGGCCAAGCGCGTCAGCGATGTGATCGCGGAGGGCACGGTGCGGCGAACGATGGATGCTCTGCGCGGTGTTCTCCGCCGTCGCCCGGCTCCCGTCACCGTCCCGCCGCTCACCCGCGAGCAAATGTGGCAGGTGCGCGAGCAGGTGTTGCAGGCCGCCGACGAACGGGGGCTCTCCGAAAGGCGCGCGAGGGAGATCGCCGACGCTGTGGTGGCCCGGCTGGTGCTGGCAGAGGCAGGTGACCCTCCGCGGGGGCCGGACGCCTCGGACGACGGCAGCGCCCCGGGCGAGGGCTGAGCCGATGGGTGTGCCTGATCCGCGGGCTGAGCTCGCCGAGCGGGCAATTGGCGTGGGCACGACCGCTCGCTTCGCGATGTTGATGATCCTGCTGCTGGCGGCCAGCGGGGCGATGATCCTGCCCGTGCTCCAGGCGCTGCGCGACCCGGATTTCCTGCACTGCAATCTCGCTGCCGGGGTGGATCCCGAGAACGTCGGTAACGCGCCCGCTCTGGTCAGCGCCCTCAGTCAGGCCGTCCCCTATATGGCCTGTATGGCCAAGTACGCTCCGCCGCCGCCGTGGTGGGGGCTCGCCGGGTGGCCGGCCCTGCTGTCCGGCGCGGCCGGACTGCTCTTTCTCGTTCTCCCGGCCTGGAAGGCCAGAGGCGGCCGGGTCGTGCCGCTGGCGTCAGTCGACCATGACGGCGACCTCCGCGGCTTGTTCGATGACTTGGCGGCCACGGCCGGCCTGACCCGGACACCACGGGTGGTCATCGACCCGGCGGCGGCTTCGAACGGTGCGGTGGTGTTCGGGCGCAACGGCCGCCCGACCGTGTGTCTGCATGGCGGTCTCCTCGCCGAAAGGAGCAGCAAGCCCGAGCGCTTCCGGGCGGTGCTGCTGCACGAACTCGCGCACATCGCCAACCGGGACGTGACCACCACCTACGTCACCATCGCGCTGTGGCGGGTGTTCCTCGCCACGGTGCTCGTGCCCTACCTGATCTGGGAGGGCACCGTGATCTACGGGAATTACATCGAGCACGGGTTGTCGAACTGGCAGAGCAACCTGCCGACGACGACGCGTGGCGTGCTGCTGCCCATCGTCATGGTCGCGCTGGTGTACCTCGCGCGATCGGACGTGCTGCACAGCCGGGAGGTCTACGCCGACCTGACGGCGGTGCGCTGGGGCGCGGACCCCCGCGGCTGGGTCGTGACGGGACCGGCTCCGGACGGCAGTGCCTTGCGGCGGGCCTTCGCGCCGTTCTGGGACGTGTGGCGCACCCACCCGCGACGGGAAGTGCGCCGGGACGTCTTGGCCGATCCCACGCCGCTGTTCGGCATCCGCGCGCTGTCGATGCTCCTGACCGGGGCCGCGGCGACATTGATCCACTCCTCTGTGCTCAGCTACCTCGCGCCGTACTACCTGGCCGGCGGGTGGCTGAACCAGGCGGTCTTCCTGGCGTCGGCGGTCCTGGTCACCGGGGTGGCCGGGATCGCCCTGTGGCGGGCGACGGCGCACGCCGTCCTCACGTCGGGCCGGGTGCCCTCGGGGGTGCGGACGGGGCTGTGGCTCGGCGTCGGGATGGCTGCCGGCAACCTGATCACCGGCTTCGGCTCGGGTGCCGAGTGGTTTCCGAGCCGGCCACAGTTGCTGCTGCTCGTCGTGTGCGCCGGCGTGGGATACGCCTGGTGGGTCGCCCAGTGCGCCCGCCTGTGGACCAGGACGTGGCGGGGACGGAGCCTACGCCCGGTGCTGCTGTTCAACCTGGCGGCCGCCGCCGTGGTGATGTCCTGCTGGCTCCTCTGGTGGGGTCAGGCAGGGGCGCCGTACGCGGACGGTTTCTGGTTCTCCACTGCCGGGGTGCACAGGGCCCTGCTGATCGACTTCCCCGGTCCGATCACAGGCCACCCGGACATGTTGTCCGCGATCACCGCGCTGCTGCCGCCGGTAGTGAACACGCTCAACCTGCCCCTGGCCCCTGTCACGGTCGCGGTGCTCTGGGCGGTGCCACTGCTGGCCTGGGCGATCGGCCCGCCTGCGGCCACGCCCCGCTGGGCCGGCGGCGCCCCGCGCGACACCAGGACTCTCGTCGAGCCACGAAGAGATGAGATTCCGCCACTGGGCCGTGTGCTGCTGCCGGGACTGCTGGGCGGGGCCGTGGGCTGGATCGCCGTCGCGGGTGTGCAGGCATACATGCACACCTGGCAGCCCGACCCACAGCAGCGCGGGGGCATTTTCGCGTGGAGCTATGTGGCGTGGCTGTACGTGGCCCTGGTGTCCGCGACGGCGGTCGCGGCCATCATGGCCGTCGCGAGGAGCGGCCCCTACCGACTGCTCGGCACTCTGATCGCAGCCCAGACGGCGGCGCTGGTGGGCCTTGCGGGGATGCTCCTGCTCGTGTCTTCGGACGGATGTATTCCGCCGCTGAGCACCCTTGAGTCGAGTTGCACCTGGACACCTCCCTGGCAGTCGCTGCGAGCGGCGTTCCGGAACCTGGTGAACGGCACTCTGGTACTCGGTGCCGTCACGGCCGTCGGCGTCGCCGCGGGCGAGGCGATCTTCCGGCGCGCCTGGCCGTCCGGGGCACGGCGGTCGACCCGGACGACTTCTCCCTCTGAGAGTCCGCGGGCGATTCGGGCCCGGCGTATCAGCGGGAGCGTGCTCTGTCTGGTCGCTGTTGGGATCGCCGCGACGGAAACAGCCGGCCAGATGGGCAAGATGGTCCGGATCACCACCCCGCTGGCCGCCCAGAACGCCATGCGGCAGTGGGGCGGCGGCGCCGACGCGCCGGTATCCGCCGATACGAAGGCCTGGCAGGTGCACGCCTGGTACCGCCTCGGCGGCCACTACCTGATCTGGCACGCCAATGCCCAATCCGCTCATTTCGTCACCCAGCTGCGCGCGATCGTGGCTGCCAAGGACTTGAGTATTCGCTCCCTGAGCCGGACCCGCCCCGACTGCACCAACCTGAGCAACGTGGCGCGGTGGGCGAACGGCGCCTACTTCCGGATCCCCGATCCGCAGGCCCGGCTGCTCTGGCAGCAGTTCGGCGCCCAGGCGTGGAAGGGCAGCCAGGACTGTCTGAGGGCCCTGGACCAGCAGAACCGTGATCTCTTCGTCACCGCCGCACACGAACTCGCCGACGCGGGGAAGAGTGCCACGGCGGTCAAGAACAGGGTCGACAAGGTGCTGCTGGACGCCGGCTACTCCGCTCCCAAGCACCCCAACCGGTATTTCACGGTCCCGCCCGGCGCTCGATGACACCCGCTCGGCGCGATGGCCCAGCCGGTGACAGCAGGCCTGCCCATGTGACAAGTGATGCGCCTCGGCTCGATCATCCACCACCGTGAAACGCGGAACGGGACACGCTGCGGGTCGAATACCGAATAATCGATGTCGGTGAATTCCATCGGGTATCCATGACATTGCGTGTGACGCTCTGCGCCGAGTGCCATGATCGAGGGGCTCGGGGCGCAGACGCACCGGATGAGTCCACGACGGGGGGCGCGGTGGAGGACCAACTTCTGGGAAGCCGGTACCGCCTGGTCCGGCAGCTCGGCGAGGGCGGCATGGGCGAGGTCTGGGAGGCGCGGGACGAGACGCTGGACCGGCAGGTGGCTGTGAAAGTCATCTCCCTGCTCGCCGGCGGCGGAAGCCGGGGGGATGAGGCTCGCGCGCGCTTCCTGCGCGAAGCGCGGATCACGGCCCGGCTGCAGCATGCGCACGTCGTGACCGTCCACGATCTCGGCGAGAGCAGTACGCACAGAGGCACGGCGCCCTTCCTGGTCATGGAGTTGGTGCGCGGCGAAGGACTCGACGCCAAGATCCGCGAAGGGTCCGTCGATCTGACTGAGGCAGCCCGTTGGGGTGCTCAGATCTGTGACGCTTTGGGTGACGCGCACGCCCACGGCATCATGCACCGGGACATCAAGCCGTCCAACATCCTCGTCACACCTGCCGGAACGGTTAAAGTGCTCGACTTCGGTGTCGCACGCGCCGCCGATCCCCACGCGACCGCGGACCGGGTCACCCAGACCGGGTTCATCGTGGGCACGCCCCCTTACATGGCGCCGGAGCAGGCGCGCGGCTACCCGGAACCGAGGAGCGATCTGTACGCGCTGGGCTGCCTGCTCTTCGAACTGGTCACCGGCAGGCTGCCGTTCCAGGCCCCGGACAGCCTCGGCTATCTGACGGCGCACCTGATCCAACAGCCGCCCGTGCCCAGTTCCGTGGCCGCGGGTGTGCCGGAGGCATGGGATGCTCTCCTGCTCAAGCTGTTGCGCAAGGATCCCGCAGAGCGGTACTCGGACGCCGCCGACGCCGCCCGGGCCCTGCGCAGGCTCGCGGACGCGCCCGATCCCGTGCCGGCGGCCACCGCGCCGCTGCCGGAGGCCCTGCCGTCGCCGCCTCCAGCCGGCTCGACTCCCGGGAAGGCCGCCGTGGCGCGCTCCTGGATCGCGGTTGCGGTCTGGTTCCTCATCACGCTGGTGGCCGCCACGGTGACCGCGGTCAACATCAACGGAGTGGACGACAGTCGCGACGTAGCCAGCGGCGTCGGTACGGTCGCCGTCGCCACCGGGGGGCTGATCGCGTGGTCCGCCGTGCGGGCACGACCCCATTGGCAGGCACACGTGGCCCTGCCGCTCCGGTTCCTCCCTCCGATGCTCCTCTTCTGCGTCTACGCCGTGGTGGTCGCGGTCGCCCTCGCCGACGACGCATCCATCGGCGGGATCGGCTGGGGTCACTGGCTGCGCGTCGGCGGGATGTCCACGCTCGCGTTGACGGGCCTCCTGGCCACGACCGCGGCCCTCGCCCCCCGGGCGAAGCGCCTGACGCGTGGAATCGGCTACGGCCTCGTCGGCGTCAACGCCGTCGCGGTACTCGGCACGTTCACCGAGATGGTGTCAGGTCGTCGATCCTGGTTCCAGTACGTCTGGTTCGTCTCACCGTCATGGGTCCCCCTCGCCGTGGGCATGTCGGCCATCGCGCTGTACTGCACGCGCGAGATCACGACGCGACGGGCGGGTTCGGCATCGGCGCCCGCCCGGACCGTGACTCACACACCGGGCGACGACCGCCCACGCCACCCCTGACGGGAACGTCCCAGCACACCGACCGACCACGATGCCGGGATCATCGCCCCGCTCAGGCACGACCGTCCATCCACCCCGTGATCGGCTACGCCTGCGGTGACGCCATCATGCACAACCCCGACTTCACGGGATACGGCACTACCGCGAGCGCCGATCGCGCCGTCCTGGACGGCGGGCTCGCCATGGCGTGGACGGCGGTGGGCCTCGCGACCGACGAGGAGCAGCGGGGCCGGCTGCTCACGCGGCTGGCGGAGCGCGGGAGCCTGGACGGATGAACGGCGATGAGCCGTTGCCGTCCGGCCGGGTCCGCGGCCGCTGCCCCTGCCCCTGCCCCTGCCCCTGCCGCGACGAGCCCGAGGGATCCGGAGCGGCACGAACGCCGTGACCCGGCCGGCGGAGATGCACCACCCGGGAGGGCGAGGATGCCATCGTCGCCGCGTTCACCGGCTCTCCGGCGGCCCCCCGCACGCTCCTGGGCCGGTACGACCCCGGCAGACGTCCGCGGTACACCGGGCGCGGAACGACGCTCCCGCAGACCGTGGGCCGGACGGTCGCCGGGCTCCTCACCCCGGCCGGACTGGGCGACGGGCACGGGCTGCTCCCAGCCCGACCGGAGTCGTCGGCAGCGGACGGCGTCGGTCAGGCGCCACCTGGCACGGCCTCGCGCAGGCCGTGCCACAGCCTGCGTCCGTCCGCGGCAGGGTCTTCGAGCACGATGGGTGCGGCACCGCCGTCCAGACGCATGACGGACCGCCGTCCGGCGTAGGCCGGCCAGTGCGGCAGCCCGCCGCCAGGAGTGCCGGTGCCGGTGGGACGGCCGGTGCGGGCGAAGGAAGTCCAGGCCGCCCGTATGCGATCGGAGAGTTCTCGCGGTGCGTCGGGACCGGCGAGCGGGTTGGCGAGAGTGCCGAAGACGAAGCCGATCTCCGCCGTGTGGCAGGCGCCGAGAGCACCGCCGAGAGCCGGCGAGGGCCAGGCGAACTCGTACACGAAGGTCTCCGTACCGTGCGCGGCGCGCGCCTCGGCCACCCGAAGAGCGGGGATCCGGTAAGCATGATCGCTCATGGCCGCGGACAGCAGGTCGCCCGGCGTGGCCCCGGGGTGTGCGTAGACCTTGCGAGCCTCGGCGGGGTCGAGGCCGAGGCCGGCGAGGAAACTCCGCAGCACCTCGTCCGTGATGCGCGGGCCGATCCCCAACGGGACGAGGAAGAGGCGGAACTCGTCGCTCGTCGTCCCGGTGAGCAGATCGATGTCCCGGCCCGCTCCGCCGGCGATCGCGTCGATCGGCCGCTGTGGCAAGGTGGCTCCGTCCACGACGGGCAGCACGGTGGTGCCCCCGCCTGCCGACTCGCCCCACTGCTCGGGATCGGCCGCTCGCGCGATCTCCTGGCCCAGGGCGGCGTCGGCGGCGATGAGCCGCTCGGGCGGCACCGCGGCCAGACCCTCACGAGTCGGCTCGGCGCCGGCGAGGGCGGCCAGCCGCTCGGTGACGCGGCGGGCGATGTGCTCGGGGTGGCTGTGGTGGCCGGCGCCGCTCTGCGTGATCGCCCGGCGGAACAGGCCCCGCGCCCGCGGCATGGTCATGAGCGCGGTGATGCTCATGGCGCCCGCGGACTGGCCGAAGACGGTGACGTTGTCCGGGTCGCCGCCGAAGTCGGCGATGTTGTCGCGGACCCATCCCAGCGCGGCGATCTGGTCGAGAAGGCCGAGGTTGGAGGTGCCGTCGGGCAGCAGGAGGAAACCTTCCGCGCCGAGCCGGTAGTTCAGGGTGACGCAGACGACGCCGTCGGCGGCGAGCCGCGCGCCGTCGTAGGAGGGCAGGGAACCGGACCCGTTGCGGAACGCGCCGCCGTGGATCCACACCATGACCGGAAGCCGTCCTCCGGAGCGACCCGGGGCCGGCGTCCACACGTTGAGGTTCAGACAGTCCTCGCCCGGCGCCGCCGCCTCTTCCAGCAGTCCGGCCATCGCGGGGAGATAACCGGGTTGGGGCGCGGTGGGTCCCGGGACGAACGCGTCGCGCACCCCGGTCCACGGCTGCGGCGGCTCGGGAGGCCGCAGGCGCCGCGGACCGAACGGCGGTGCCGCGTAGGAGACGCCCATGAACGCCGCCACTTCCCCCTTCCACTGTCCGCGTATCCGGCCTGCCGAGGTGGGGACGGTGACGTGCATGGTGCCTCTCGATGTCGCGCGCTGTCCCGGACATCCTCACCAGGTCTTCGGAGAGCGGACAACTCAATTTACGAGCCGCCCCTCACAGTCGGCGGTGTACGGAACGGCCCCCTTCACAGCCCACGGCCGACGGATGACGTGTGCTTCGATCCCCGCAGCTTGGTCTCCTGCGCGGCCCCTCCCCCAGCGCCTGGTCATCGGGGCATGCGGGGTGCGCCGTACCAGCGGGAGCCGCCGCTCGCCCTCCGGGTGCGGCGCGCGCTTCGGGGCGACGCGGGCCGGGGCCCAGCACTCCGCGGGCGCGCAGCGCGTCGAGGGTGGGGAGGGTGTCGAGGAGGTCGGTCCGGGCGGGGGCGGATGCCGTGCGCGGGGGTCTCTGGGCCGGCGCCCAGTGCCCGTATCAGCCGACGCTCGCCCCTTCCTCGTCCGACGACGGGGCGGCTGCGGTGAGTCGATCGGCGATCTCCTCGGCGGTCAGTACGAGCGCGAAACCCTTACGCAGAACGGCGAGTTCTGGTTCCTGCCGGGACTCGTCGTCGGTGGCCGTGACATCGGATCCGAAGACGACCTTGTAGCCGCGTTCATAGGCCTGCCTGGCCGTGGTGCCACAACAGTAGTTGGTGAGCGTTCCCGTGACGATGACTGTGTCGCGGTCGAGGTTGCGCAAGATCGTGTCGAGCGGGGTGTCGTAGAACGCCCCGTAGGAGGGCTTGCGGATCAGGACTTCGTCGGGACGGCGGCCCATCCGGCCCCATACCTCGGCGGGCCCCGGACGGCGCCAGTCGCTGTCGGCGTGCGGGAGGAAACGCAGGGCGTGCGGCCGGTCCAGTCCGAGATGGGTGTCGTCGAAGATGGTCCAGATAACCGGGACCGACGCGCTTCGGCAGTCTTCGACCAGTCGCTGCAGCCGGGGCGCCATCCGGGTCGCCGCAGGGACCCAGTAGGGACTCCAGCCGGGCTCCACGAACTCGTCCTGCATGTCGATGACCAGCAGCGCCGCCTCTTCGGGCCGTATGTCGAACGATGCCCGGCCGCTCTCGTAGGCGTCGCGCGCCCGCGTGGTCACCCATTCCTCGGTGTACGCCATCCCAGCCCCTTACATCGATTCGAGATACCTCGTTTCGATGTGCGAGGGTAGCAGCATGCTCGAACTCGCGATCCTGGGATTCCTGGCCGAGGGACCACTGCACGGCTATCAACTGCGTCGCCGTATAGCGCACTTGTCCGGCCATGCCCGGCCGGTCAGCGACGGCAGCCTCTATCCGGCGATCAATCGGCTGGTCCACGCCGGGCTGCTGGACCGGACGGCCGAGCCAGGCGCCTCGGCCGCTCAGCGGCACACCTTGAACCTGACCGACGCCGGCCGCTGCGAGCTGCTGCGCCGACTGCGCGATGCCAACGGTCTGGACATCAGCGACAGCACCCGGTTCTTCACGGTCCTGGCCTTTCTCTCCCACCTGCCCGACACCGCTGACCAGCACGCGGTGCTGCGCCGCCGGCTGGAGTTCCTGGAAGAGCCCGCGAGCTTCTTCCACGACGGTGACCGCCCCCTGGGCGCCGACGACACCGACGATCCCTACCGACGCGGCATGCTCACCATCGCCCGTGCCACCAGCCGCGCGGAAAGGTCCTGGCTGCGGGACGTGTTGACCTGATACGGCGCCGGCGGGCATCCCGTCGGTGCGGTCCGTGCCGGCCGCGCGAGTGGACGCCCTGCGCCCTGGCGGGCGACCGGTCACCACCCTCACCGGCACCGGGCCGCTCCGCATCGCCGACAGGACCGAGAACGGCGGCGCACACGGCCACTTCACCTACGACGGCGCCTCGTTCACGACCGCCCGCCCGCCACAGCCTCGACCAGGAGGACACGGCGCCGGCGGCCGCCGTGCGGGAGGCGGCGGACGGCGACGGCGGGGCCGTGTCCACCAGCCGCTGTCCGCTGCTGTACCGGCAGCCCCCGTCAGGAGAGCTTGAGAAGCAGTTCGCTGAGTTCGCTCGGCATGGTGATCATGCAGTCGTGGCCGGTGGGCAGCTCCCACACTTGCGCAGCGGTGCCATTGGGCTGGATCGGGGGGACGGGGCGACGGGTGATGCCCGCCGGCGTGGCGCCGACATTGTGAATGTGCGTGCGCGGGATCGCGTCGGCGGCTGGGTTGCCCAGTCGCACCGGCTGCTGCAGACAGCGCACCGGCTGGTCCGAGAGCATCCCGCGCAGCCAGGCGACGTCGGCCGGGTCTGTGACGCCGAACAGGCCGAAGGGCGCGGGCTGCTCAGGCATCGGCGGCACGCGCCAGCCGTTCTCGGACCTCTCAGCGAGCTCGATCAGTTGCCGTGTCACAGGTAGGACGTCGACCGCGGACTCGCCGTCCTCCGGGACCATCGCGTCGAGGTAGACCAGGTGCGCGATGCGCTCCGGAATCCGGTCGGCCACGGAGGAGATCACCAGTCCCGCGTAGCTGTGGCCGACGAGTACGACGTCGCTGAGGTCCTCCTCGGTGATCAGCCCGACCATGTCGTCGACGTGCGTGTCGAGGCCCACCTCCGGACCGAGCAGGTGCGCCTTGTCGCCATAGCCGGTCAGGGACGGCGCGAACACCCGTTGCCCAGCGGCCTCCAGCAGCGGCGCCACCCGCTCCCAGCACCGTCCGCTGTGCCAAGCACCGTGTACCAGCAGGAATGTGGACATGAGTGAATCGACCTTCCTTCGCAGGAGCGGAAGGGCACGGCCAGGCGCATGCCGCCGGCTCGCGGCGTGGTTACCTTTCGTGCCTCAGTACTGTTTGAGTACCATGAGCATGCTGGTGCGCACGGCACGCCGAAGGCAATAAGGCACTTTTCGGTGACCCGGTTCTCTGGAGGTAACCATGGACGCGGTGGAAGGCGCTCGGCAGCCGGCGGCGCGGCCCGGCGACGAGTGCCGGACCCGGGTGGTGCTCGACATCGTCGGTGACAAATGGTCGCTGCTGGTCGTGCGCAATCTCAGGGACGGACCGCGCCGTTTCACCGAGCTCAAGAGGGCCATCGACGGCATCAGCCAGCGCATGCTCACCGTGACGCTGCGCAGCCTGGAGCGGGACGGAATCCTGACCCGCACCGTCCACGATGTGATGCCGCCGCATGTCAGCTATGAACTCACCGAGATGGGCGTCACCCTGCGCGAGGCCACCGCACCCCTGCTCGAATGGAGCGTCGCGCACCTCGTCCGGATCGACGACGCCCGCGCCGCCTACGACGCCCGCACGGCCCCACCTATGACCTCATAGCGGGAAGACAGGTCGATCGCCTCCCGGCAAGCCCGCTTCGAAGACACGGCCAGGTGTTCCCATGGCCTGGCCGCCGGCCCGTCCCCGCTTCCTCCCGCACTTCACACCCACCGGGTCGACCCGACTCCACCTGGTGGAACGCTGTCCGGGGGTGCGGGCCCGCGTCCTCACATGCGTCGAGGTCCTCCAGCCGTCGTGCGAGCAGGCCGAGGACCTGCGGCGCCAACAGGCGCAACAGGTCCGCCCCTGGTCCGCTTCATCTGGATCGGCGGCCGCAGCAGCAAGGACGCAAGGGCAGCCTCGACGCCTCCCGTACGGCCGCCGGGGCCCCGCCCGTAACTGTGGTCGCGACCGCGGAGCAGGTCAGGACCGCGGCACACCACCTCCTCGGCACGGGTGGCTACGGCAACCACTTCATCGGCGCGCCGGCACACCGCGACGATCACATGTCGCCGGCTCCCAGCGACATCACGCCGGCGAGCTCACTGGAAGAGGCGGGCGCGTACGTCCTGCGTGAGGTTGTCGAGGATGTCGCGCAGCCACTGGCTGCGGACGGCAGGCAGCCGGACCACGGTGTGCCGGAAAACTCCCGGATCGGGTCGGAAGAGGCTGTAGGGGTTCGGTGCGGGCGGATCGTCGCGCAGGACGCCGTCGGGCATGACGCCCGACGCGGGGGCGGGCAGGTGCGGCTCGGGGAAGGC
Organism: Streptomyces sp. NPDC015220; assembly: GCF_043079345.1. Taxonomy (NCBI): domain Bacteria; kingdom Bacillati; phylum Actinomycetota; class Actinomycetes; order Kitasatosporales; family Streptomycetaceae; genus Streptomyces; species Streptomyces sp. NPDC015220. The sequence goes on from NZ_JBIBUK010000031.1 coordinate 13,956, forward strand.
CAGCCACAGCCACACATCGAACGGCAGCGGCACCCGATACGCCGAGGCGGCTGGGTCGGGCGGGCTCCAGGTGTCCCCCGTCTGCGGATGGACCGGCACGAGGAGGATGCCGGCGTCCGCGTCGGAGGCGGGCAGCCCAGGTCCGCCCAGGACGGCGCGCCACGCCGACGGACCTGTGGGCAGCAGGGTGTCGAGGGCGCGTTGGAACACCTTCTCGCTCAGGCCGTCCGGGACGGTGACCGGCCGGCCCTCCGAGGCCGCCAGTAGATGGGCGAGCGCCCGGCCGGCTGCCGCCTCCCATCGCGGGCTCCAGGACCACCAGTGATGCGACCCCAGTCGCGGCCCTCCCCACCCGGTGATCGGTTCGAACGGCGGTGTGCTCCTCCCCTCCGCCATCAGCTCCGCCCAGGACAGCGGCACGGCGTCGGTGTCATCGACGGGTATGCGGTGCACGGCGTCCGGGGCGAGCCAGACCGCCTGCCAGAGTGAGCAGTCGTCGATCCTGCTCGCCACGGGCAGGCCGCACGCCTCGCAGGCCAGGTTGGGGCCTTCGGCTCCGTCGAGGCCGCAGCAGTAGCCGCCGCACTTCTCCGGGATCAGCACGGTGGCGCGGATGTCCCCGGGCGCGATGACCACCGCGCCGGGCGCGCCGTCGGACAGCGCGTGGACCGGCCCGTAGACGCCGCGAGCGGCCGCCTCGTCCGGATCGATCTCCTCCCACCTCCGCCACGGCGGTCCCGAGGGCTCCGGCTCCACGGCGAATGTGCCCGACTCCATGAGAACCGGGAGCTGAATCCCGTTCCCGTACTTCTGATGGGCGTGGACCGGCAGGGCGACCTGGGACAGCGGGGCGGTCAGCTCGGCGCCGCAGCCCGCACACACGAAGACGAACAAGTGCCCTCCACTTGGGAGACAGCATTGTCGCAGCTCGCCGGCGGCCAAGCCATGCAGTTGATGCCGAGGTCAGCGTGGTTGGCGCAGTCCCGCGACGAGAGGTGCGGCCAGTGCGCGCGCGTCGTAGCGGGGGTCGCTGTCGGCGCCTATGCCGAGGTTTCCGACCCCGCGCATGAGTCGGTAGGCGTCGAGGCCGGAGCGGATCTCACCGGAGGCGGCAGCGACGTCGAGGAGCTGGGTGCACCCCGGCGGGAGGCGGTCGAGGAAGTAGGCGTGCAGCGTCTCGAAGCCGGCGTTGTCGCTCTGCAGTGCAGCCGCGAGGCCGTGTTCGGTGGCCAGGAAGTCGACGAAGAGGTCGCCCCATCGTTCGAGGGCGGCGTGCGGGGTCGGGCTGGTCGTGAGCAACGTCGGCCCGGCTTCGGCGCAGGCGTCGACCTGGTGGCGGTGGACGGCGACGATGAGGTCCGCCCTGGTGGGGAAGTGATGGTAGATCGTGCCCGGGGAAGCTGCAGAGCCGGGCGCACCGCGGCCCGGGTACGCGGGGTGCGCACCCGAGCCGTGCGGTCCGGCGCCCTGGGCGGGCCGGTGCCGGTGTCAGGCCGCGAGGGTCGGGTGGAGGGCGTCGAGGCCGTCGCGGTAGATGCCGGTGAACAGGTCGACGACTTCGTCCTCGGTGGCGCCGTTCGGATTGAAGCGGCCGGACCACTGGACCTCGGCGGTGTTCTCCTGTCCGGGGACCGCGTGGACGCGGATGGTGGAGACGTAGCCGTTGACGGGGAAGGGGGCCTGGAGGATGGCGTAGCTGTAGTGGCGTTCGGTCTCGTTGAAGTCGACGAGGCGCTCGATGATGACCTCGCCCTCGGGGTTCTTCAGCCGGCGGACCCGGCCGCCTTCGAGCGGAGTGCTCTCGGGGATGTAGGGGAGCCAGTCGGGCAGGGCGTCGAAGCCGCCGATGAGGCTCCAGACCTTGTCGGGCGAGGCGGGGACGATACGGCTGACGGACGTCGAGGCCATGGCGTTTCTCCGGATGGTGGTGCCGGCGTGGGGGGTTTCGGGGGTGGGGGTGGTGGGGGTCAGGCGCCGTTGGGCAGCGGGGCGGCCGGGCTGACCAGGCCCGCGGCACGCAGTTCCGTCCAGAACGCGGCCGGGATGCTCTCGTCGAGGGCGGCGATGTCCTCGGCGATCCGGCTGGGGCGGGTGGCGCCGGGGACGACCGCGGCGGACACCGGGTGGGCGAGGGAGAACTGCAGGGCGGCGGCCTTGATGCTGATGCCGTGCTTGTCGGCCAGGCCCTTGAGGTGCTTGACCTTCTCGATGATCTCCGGCGGGGCCTGCTGGTACTCGAAGTGGGTGCCGCCGGCGAGGATGCCGGAGCTGTAGGGGCCGCCGACGACCATGCTGACGTCTCGCTCCTGGGCCATCGGCAGCAGCCGCTGGAGGGCGTGCTCGTGGTCGAGGAGGGTGTAGCGGCCGGCGAGGAGGAACCCGTCGGGCTGCGGCTCGTCCAGTGCCAGGGTCAGCTCGATGGGCTCGGTCTTGTTGACGCCCAGGCCCCAGGCCTTGATGACGCCCTCCTCCCGCAGGCGGGACAGGACGCGGAAGGCGCCGGTGCGGGCCTCCTCGAACTTCTGGATCCAGGCGTCGCCGTGGAAGTCCTGGGCGATGTCGTGGACCCAGACGATGTCGAGCCGGTCGACGCCGAGGCGCTTCAGGCTGCCCTCGATCGAGCGCTCGGTGGCGTCGGCGGTCCACTCGTGGAGGACCTTGTTGGGGTTGCCGTGCTCGAACAGTCCGCCCTTCTCGCCGAAGTCCGGGACGTCGGTCTCCATCTCGTCGAGGATGACCCGGCCGACCTTGGTGGACAGTACGTAGGAGTCGCGGGGCTTGGTGGAGAGCACCTGGCCCAGTCGCTGCTCGGCGAGGCCGGCGCCGTAGAAGGGGGCGGTGTCGTAATAGCGGATGCCCTGGTCCCAGGCCGCCTCGACGGTGGCGCGGGCGTCCTCGTCGGGGATCGCGCGGAACATGTTGCCCAGCGGGGCGGTGCCGAAACCGAGCCGGCCGGGGAGACTTTCCTTCAGTGACATGGATGGTGCCTTTTCGATCGATGCCTCGGTGTGTGTGGGGCGAGGCCGGGGGTAGCGGATCCCTCTTGGTGCGCGGCTCGTCCGAAGGAGCCGGGCACGGGAGTGAGAGGACACCCGCCGGGGCGGTTGCAGGCGATCCCCGCTTAATTGCAGAAGCGCCTTACGAGTGAATACAATAATTGCAGACGCGGGCTAATGCAAGTGCGGGTGGTCCGTCGCGCCGAAGAGGGCGGACACCGCTCGGCGGACAGACCGTGGAAACCACCCCATGGACGCGACGGGCCCGAGCCGCCGTGCACGACTGCCGGGCATCCGTCAGGGGACGATCGTGGTGACGAGGCCGCCGTCGGCGCCGAGTGCCCTGCCGGTGGTCGCCGAAGCCTGCTCCGAGGCCACATAAGTGATCATGCCGGCCACCTCGTGGGGCCGGATCAGGCGTTTGAGCAGGGATGCGGCCGCACGGTTCTCGGCCAGACAGCGCCGCTCCTGCTCGACCGGGTCGAGCCCCGGATAGAGCTCGTCCAACATGGCCAGCGCACCGTCACTCATCGTCGGCCCGGGCAGCACACAGTTCACCGTGGCCCCGGCGCCGGCGACCTCCTGGGCCATCCCGCGCGACACCGCCAACTGCGCCGTCTTCGTCACCCCGTAGTGGACCATGTCCGCCGGCGTCTGGACGCCCGCCTCGCTGCTGACGAAGATCACGCGGCCCCACCCGCGCCGGGCCATCCGCGGTGCGTAATGGCGCGCCAGGCGCACCCCGGAGAGCACGTTGATCTCGAAGAACCGCAGCCAGTCGCCGTCGGGGATCTCGAAGACGGGTCCGGTGGCGAAGATGCCGGCGTTGTTGACCAGGATGTCGACGTCGGGCAGTCGCCGGATCAGGTCGGCCGTCCCTTCGGCCGTCCCGACGTCGGCCGTGACGCCGCGCGCTCCTATCCGCTCCGCCGCCTCGGCGCCACGGTCGGCGTTGCGGCCGTTGACCACGACGTCGGCGCCGGCGGAGGCCAGAGCCCGCGCGGTCGCCTCGCCGATTCCCGCCGTCGACCCGGTGACCAGCGCGGTACGTCCACTGAGATCGATCTGCATCGGGCGAGCACCTTTCCATAAGTGGTGGCGGCCCACCCGGCAGCGCGCTGCGTCCATTCGCGCCTCCGCCCTCCCGGCGTCCGGCCGGACCCGGGACGGCCCCGAGCGCAGGGAAGCCGCCCGCGGCGGCGGAAGCGGCCATGACGCACCACCGCTTCGGGCGGCCCGTCACACCGGCGACACCCTCGCGGACGCAAGGCGCCCCATGAGGAACCACGACGGAACAGATTCTTCGGCAGGGCGGCGGAACCCGCACCTCGGCGACGGTCGCATTTACTTGCACAAGCCTGATGTATGTCTTAGCGGGTATTTTCAGAGAGGGCTTATCCTGGACCCAAGTGTCATCCGGAAGGAGACCCGGACCCATGACCGCCACGGATCCCGCGTTGACCGCCCTCGCCAACGGATGGGCAGCCCTCTACCTCCTGTACGGCAGGATCGAGCACCACGTCGAGCGCGCCCTGCAGACCGAGCACGACCTGAGCGTGCGGGAGTACTCGCTGCTCGACGTGCTCAGCCGCCAGCACCACGGCGAGGGCGGACACCTGCAGATGAAGCAGGTCGCCGACGCGGTGGTGCTCAGCCAGAGCGCCACCACCCGCCTGGTCGCCCGCCTCGAGGACCGCGGCCTGCTCTCCCGCTACCTGTGCCCGACCGACCGCCGCGGCATCTACACCGATGTCAGCGAAGCGGGCCTGAAGCTCCTGGAGGAGGCCAGGCCGACCAACGACGCCGCCCTCAGACAGGCGCTGGACGAGGCCGCCATCAACCCCGACCTCGCCCCCCTGGTCACGGCGGTCGAGGCGATGAACCCGACGCCCCGGTCCCCCGCCCCCCCTCCGGGCACGGTGAGACGAAGCGGGAGCGGCCTGATCGCGGCGGCGCAGCGGGCCACCGCGGTGAGGGCGAAGATCTCGCGGGCGCCGCGTCGGAGAGGGGCCGCACCCGGCGGTCGCGTCGGGAAAGCGACTGAGGTTCATCCTCCGCCCAGGGCGGCCGCTCCTGGCGGTGAGCCGCTGTCCCGTCGGAGTGGAGCTTCCCTAGGATCACGTCATGACTGACGATGCCCCGCTCACCCGAGAGTCGTTCCGGCGCCTCCATCCGATCAACACGCCCCGGCCGGTGTCTCCGTTGCCGGATCGAGTCTGGACCGACGAGGACTGGGACCGGATCCGGCGCGGCTATCGAGCCCGGGACATGGATGAGAAGTGGAACGTCTTCGTTGAAGGCGATGTCCTCTTCATGCACCGGAGTTGGACCGGTCACGGCGTCTATGAGGCGTCCTTCGCCCCTGTGCCTGGTGGTGGGAGGAAGATCACCTCTGCTGTTGTGGAGGCCGATCGCGAGCGCTACCGGAGCAGGGGGGACGAGTACGACTGCCTGATGGTGGAGCTGGTCGTCAGCGCGATCGTCCTTGGTGAGCCTGCCACCGAACTTCGTTCGCATCTTGTGGAGTTGACTGCTCGAGCTACGGGAAGGAGCGATCTTCCCTCCGGTGTGGTGCAGCACAGTGTGCTGGGACTGCGCTCTGGATCGTGAACCCTGGGGCCCAGCGAGTGCCGTCATGATGTCGGGCCAGGTGACCGGATCACCCGTTGCGAGCGCGGGATCTCGCCGTGTGCGGCGGCCAGTCGTCGTCCCGGGGACAGGCGGCCCGGGGACGGGCGACCCGGGGACGGGGGGCTTGACCTCAAGTGCGCTTGATGAACGAGTCTTCCGGCATGGACACCGAAGAGACGCGACGACAGTTGCGGGCCCTGACCGACCGCGCCGAGATCACCGACCTGCTGGACCGCTACCTGCGTTCCCTGGACGACGGGGTCTTCGACGAGGAGTGGGCCCGCGCCTTCCACACCGAGGACGTCACCGCGGACATGCCCATCGGCACCGCTCACGGCCGTGCCGCCCTGCTGGCCCATGTCCGGCGGGGAATGGCCCTGTTCGACCGAACCGTGCACCTGGGCACCAACGCCGTCATCGAGGTCGACGGCGACCGGGCCACCACCCGTGGCGCCCAGTTGAGCACCCATGTACTGGCGGACGGTTCGGGCGGTGTCTTCGTCTCCGCCGGCCACGCCGACACGGAACTGGTCAGAACGGCTGACGGCTGGCGGATCGCCGCCTTCGCACTGCGAGTGGTGTGGACCCAGGGCCCCGCCCCACGCTCGCCGGCCTCCAGCTCCGCGGCCCAGATGCGGTGACCCGGGACGCCGGTGACAGGCGTGCGGGCTCCGTCCACGGGACGGCGGGGGGAGACAGCGCTGCAACGGCCCTCCACCTGCGGCTGGGTGAAGTGGGCCACGGCCTCACGCCAATTCGTGGCGGCTTCCGTCGGCCCCGCACCCGTCCGCGAGTCGACGCGCATCGAAGCAGACTTCCACGCCCGCCACCTCCGTCTTTCCGATCGCCCGCCCCGACGCCGTCGCCGGCCTGATCTTCCGGGCCGCGACCGCACCCGCGCCGACCGCCGCGGCAGACCCCGCGGTCGCGGCCGGTCAGGTCGCCCAGCCGGGCCGCGCCCGGCTGCCGCGTCCCGGTGGCCGTGTCCCGGTGGCCGTGTCCCGGTGGCCGTGTCCCGGTGGAAGGCGTCGGGCAGGGCATGGGCGGTGCGGCCCGGCCGTGGTGGAGCGGAAGCGTGTCCGGCCGGCAGGAACACACCGTTCCGGTCTTCCGCGAGACGGCCTCCCTGGCCCGCGCTCCCGGTTTGCGGGCCGCTACGAAGGAGTCGATCCTGGGAAGAGGCATGCCGACCGGTCGTGTGGACCGAGCGCAAGGGCTGCGGAGCCAGCGGCGTGGCCGCCGACGCGCCGGGGGGACCGCGGCCTGATCAGGGAACGGGTTCCAGATGAGGCTTGTCGTCGATCTCAACCGGTGCCAGGGATTCGCGCAGTGCGTGTTCCTCGCCCCGGACGTCTTCTCCCTGCACGGGGACGAGGCCCTGCTGTTCTCCCCGCGCTTCGACGAGGCACAGCGTGACCGGGTGGAGAAGGCCGCCGCCGCCTGCCCGGTCCAGGCCATCCTCGTCGACTATTGCGACGAGCCGACGAAGGGTGTGAAGCCCCATGTCGGCTGACACGGATGTCGAACTCCTGCGGCGCCAGGGCCGGATCGCCGTCGTCGGCGCCTCGCTGGCCGGTCTGCGCGCGGCGGAGACCTTGCGCGACCAGGGCTTCACCGGATCGCTGACCATGATCGGTGATGAGCCCTACGAACCCTACGACCGGCCGCCGCTGTCGAAACAGGCGCTGCTCGGACGTGCCCGGGCCGAGGACACGGCGCTGCCGCGGCGGCGCGAGATCGATGCCGAATGGCGTCTGGGCGTCGCGGCCGAAGGCCTGGACCGGGATGCCAAGCGGGTGCGCCTGGCGGACGGCGACACCGTGGCCTACGACCGGCTGCTGATCACCACCGGGACCAGAGCACGGCCCTGGATCCACCCGGAGGAGGCCGCGCTGGACGGGGTGTTCGTGCTGCGGACCCGCGACGACTCCGCACGCCTGCACCGGAAGCTGACCGGGGGTGTGTCCCGGGTGCTGGTGATCGGCGCCGGTTTCACGGGCTCCGAGGTCGCCTCGGCCTGCCGGGAGTCGGGCCTTGAGGTCACGGTCGCCGAACGCGGCCCGGCACCGCTGGTGGGCGCCCTCGGCGGGGTGATCGGCGCGGTCGCGGACCGGCTGCAGCGCCGGCACGGCGTCGACCTGCGCTGCGGCATCAGCGTCACCGCCCTGGAGGGCGACTACGTCGGACGGCTCAGGCGCGCGCATCTGTCGGACGGTTCGGCGATCGACGCGGAGGTGGCGGTCGTCTCGCTCGGTGCCGTGCGGAACACCGAATGGCTCGCCGGCTCGGGGCTGGCCGCGGGCCCCCGGGGGATCGCCTGCGACGCCGGGTGCCGGGTGTTCGACGTCAACGGCATCGTCACCGACGACATCTACGCCGCCGGTGACGTCGCACGCAGCCCCCATCCGCTGTTCGACTACCAGTTCCTGTCGCTGGAGCACTGGGGCAACGCGGTCGAGCAGGCCGGGATCGCCGCGCACAACATGATCTGTGCGGGTCCCGAGCGCCGTCCGCACCTGTGGCTGCCGATGTTCTGGTCCTCCCAGTTCGGCGTCAACATCAAGTCGGTGGGCGTGCCGTCGCTGGGCGACCGGATGGTCGTGGCCCAGGGGGCGCTCGACGAGGAGAAGTTCGTCGCGGTGTACGGCTACCGCGGCCGGGTCATCGCCGCGGCCTCCTTCGACGGAGCCAAGTGGCTGGGGTTCTACGAGCAGCAGATCGCGGGCGGCGCGCCGTTCCCGCCGGAGTACCGCACGGTCGACCGCCGCACCGAAACGCTGCAGCCGGTCGACCCGGCCTTCCCGGACCCCCACCTGCCCACCCATGGGGCCACGGTCACGCTGACGGGCCACTCACCGAGCGAACGGCGCGTCGAGTTCGTTCCGTCGCACGCCTGATCAACGGCCCCGCACCGCCAGGAGCCCCCAGGAGGCACCATGACGCCCGGCAGCATCACCGCGCGGATCACCGACTACGCCAATCGGGCCGACCCGTACCCGCTCTACGCGGAACTGCGCAAGACACCGGTGCTGCGGGAGGACGACGGCACCTATCTGGTCAGCACCTACTACGAGGTGCGGGGCCTGGCCAACGACCCGCGGCTGAGCAACGACACGCGCAACCGTCCCCCCGGCTACGCCCGCGTCGGGCAACCGGCGGAGGAGTCCGGCCTGCCCCCGGGCTTCATCTTCACCGACCCACCCGTGCACGACCGGCTGCGCGACACCATCAACCGGCCGTTCGGCCCCCCGCACAGCCCCAGGTTCCTCGACGGACTGCGTGGAGAACTGGCCAAGGTCGTCACCGAGTTGCTCGACGCCTTCGAAGGCAAGGACCAGGTCGACATCGTCGAGGACTTCTCCTACCCCCTCCCCGTCACCGCCATCTGCAAGGTCCTCGGCGTGCCGCGCGAGGACGAGCCGCGCTTCCACGGCTGGGCCGACGCCCTGGCGTCCGCGATCGATCCCCAAGCCGACGGCGACGACGGCCGGGAGAAGGCGCAGCGGGCGCGCCAGGACCTTGGCGCCTACCTGTCCGACCTGATCGAGACCAGACGCCGCCGCCCCGGCCCCGGGATGCTCAGCGCGCTCGCCCCCGACATGACGCCGGCGGACCTGGAGGCCACCGCGGTGCTGCTCCTGGTCGCCGGCCACGAGACCACCGTCAACGCGATCACCAACACGACCCTCATCCTGCTGCGCCACCCCGACCTTCTCGACCGGTTCCGGGAGGAGCCGGGCCTGGCCGTCCCGCTCATCGAGGAGGTGCTGCGGTACGAGCCCCCGGTCCAGTTCGTCCCGTGGACCACCGCCCTGGCCGACATCGACATCGCCGGCACCACCATCCCCAAGGGCTCGCCGGTCTGGCTCATGCTGGCCGCCGCCAACCGCGACCCCAAACGCTTCGACGACCCCGACCGGTTCGATCCCGGCCGCGAGGACAACGAGCACCTGGGTTTCCACACCGGCATCCACTACTGCTTCGGCGCCCCTCTCGCCCGTATGGAACTGCATGTGGCCGTGCCCGAGCTGTTCCGCCGGGTCACGTTCTCCGGACTGCTCGAGGACCCTCCGCCGTACCGTGCCAACGCCGTGCTGCGCGGCCCGCGCCACCTTCCCGTGGCGCTGGAGGGCCTCACGGCCTGAGCGCCGCGGAAGCCGCCGACGACAGGTGTGGCGGTGCCGGCGTCCAGCGGCTGCCGAGAGGCGCGGGCCCGGTCAGGGCGCCCGCCCGTCCGGCAGCCGGCATCGAGCCGAGGGGTACGGCCGCCGTGTGCGTACGTGAGGGCGTGCAGCCGGAGCCGGCCGTCCACGGCGGCGGCCGGGAGCGCGGCCTTCGCGCGGACGCCGGGAAAGGCCGCCCGGGGTGAGTGATCGGCGCTCCGGCCGAGGGGCACGCGCCGGACGTGGCGACCCCGCAGTGCCGCCGCCCGCACGGCGGTGGTCAGGCCGCCAGGCCGTGGCGGTAGGCGTAGACGACGGCCTGGACGCGGTCGCGCAGCTGGAGTTTGGCGAGGATGCGGGAGACGAAGGTCTTGACGGTCTCCTGGCTGATGACGAGGGCCGCGGCTATCTCGCTGTTGGAGAGGCCGTCCGCGATGAGGCGCAGGACTTCCAGCTCACGTGGGGTGAGAGGGGTGTCGCGGACCGTGTCCGCGGCGGGGCGGATGCGGGCTGCGTACCGGCCGACGAGTCGGCGTGTCACGTCCGGGTCGAGGAGGGCCGCGCCGGTCGCCACGGTCCGGATGCCGTGGAGCAGCCGGTCCGGGGGCGCGTCCTTGAGGAGGAAGCCGCTGGCTCCGGCGCGCAGTGCCTCGTAGACGTACTCGTCCAGGTTGAACGTGGTCACCACGAGGATCTTCACCGGATGGGGTACTCCGGCTCCGGCCAGCAGGCGGGTGGCTTCGAGGCCGTCGAGGACCGGCATCCGGATGTCCATCACGACGACGTCGGGCTCCAGCTCGTGGGCGAGTTCGACCCCGGTTCGCCCGTCACCGCATTCGCCCGCCACTTCCATGTCGGGCTGGGCGTCGATGATGGTGACCAGGCCGGTGCGGACGAGCATCTGGTCGTCGCAGACCAGGACCCGGATCGGTGCGCTCACGAGGTGCTGCCGGCGGGGATGCGGGCCCGTACGGTGAAGCCGCCGTCGGTGCCGCTGGCGACGCTGAAGTCGCCGCCCAGGACGTCGACGCGGTCGCGCAGCCCGGCCAGGCCCCGTCCGCCGCTGACGGCGGCGGCGGTGCGCGAGCCCGTCCCGTCCGTGCTGACCTCCACGGTGATCTCCCTTTCGCCGTGCCGTACCTGGACGGAAGTCCGGCTGCCGTGAGCGTACTTGAGGGCGTTGGTCAGTGCTTCCTGCACCACCCGGTAGGCGACGAGGTCGGCGCTGCCGGTCGATGCCGACGGTGTGCCCTGTTCGGTGAAGTCCACCGGCTGTCCGGCCCGGCGGGTCTGCTCGACGAGGGTGAGGACCTCGCCGATGACCGGTGTCCCCCGCTCCCCGGCCTGAGCCGTCCTGGTGCCGTGGTCGGGGGTGAGCAGGTCGAGCAGATGGCGCAGGTCGTTGATGGCGCGGCGGCCGGTGTCGCTGACGGCGGTCAGGGACTGCTCGAGACGCTCGGGTGCGGCGGTCAGGTAGCGGGCGGCTTCGGCCTGCACGACCATCGCGGTCACGTGGTGGGTCACCACGTCGTGCAGTTCGCGGGCGATCCGGGTGCGTTCAGCGGTACGGATCAGCGCGGCGGCGTGCTCGCGGCGTTCGGCCTCCGCGAGCCGGGTGGAACGCAGCCACCCGCCGGCCCCCCAGGCCAGGGCCAGCACCAGGTAGAACGTCACGAACCCCGCGAGCGTCTCGCCGCCGGAACCGAGCCGGGAGAGCGCGATCGCCAGCGGCACGTACGCCACGGAGAGGCAGACCACGGTGGTGCGCCGGCGGTGTTCCAGATGGGACCCCGCACTGATCAGCACGATGGGCAGTGTGGTGCCGGCGGTCGAGTGGTAGCCGCGCAGTTGGTCGAGGGCGAAGCCGCACGTCACCAGGGCGAGACAGACGGCCGGCCACCGTCGGCGCACCGAGAGGGGAAGGCATTCGAGGCCGAGGGCGACAGCGGCGAGCACGTCGAAAGGGCGGGTCGGCAGGTCTCCGATCTCTGTCCCGTGGCCGCGCATTCCCGGCAGGAACGACCCGGCCAGGAACAGTACCGCGAGCGGAAGGTCGCGGACGGTGACGTCGAGTCGGCGCCACATCCGGGCCGCCCCCTGAGGGTTGATCACCGGGCGAGTGTAGCCAGGGTGTTGACGCGCTCCGCACGCCGCCGGGGGACGATGTTGCCGCGCCGGCCGGCCGGCCACAGGAAGGCGACCGTCAGCAGCGCGCCGAACAGCATCGAGTACACGCTGGCCTCCGGGCCGAACTCGCCGCCCGTGATGAGCGTGGCGCCCGACGTCGAGGCGTCCAGCAGTCCGTGGGTGTCGCCGTTGCCCGAGACCTCGGTGCCGAAGATGCCGGACTCCGCGAAGTTCCAGCCGAAGTGCAGGCCGATCGGCAGCCACAGGGAGCGGGTGGCGGCGTACGCGGCGGCGAGCATGCCGCCCGCTTCGATCGCGATGGCGACGGCGCCCAGCACGGTGGCGTCCTCGTTGAGCAGATGCGCCGCGCCGAACAGCACACCGGACAGCGCCGGCGCGATGTACGTGCCCAGACCTCGCTCCACGAGCCGGAAGAGCAGGCCGCGGAACATCAGTTCCTCGGTGACGGCGGCGCCGGCCATGAAGCCGGCCAGCCCGATCGCTCCGGTCGGCGCGTCGAAGCCGTGCACCTCGTAGTCCCCGAGGGCGTAGATGTTCGCGATGACGCACCCGAACATCACGAGCCCGATGACCAGGCCCCGCAGGAGCGACCCCCGCGCTCCCTCCCACGCCAGCTCCGTGACCTGGCGCCGCTCGGTGCGCCCCACGACCCACCGGTAGACGAGCACCGAGAGCACGACCGTCAGGCCGCCCAGGGCGAGCGACAGCCACGGGTCGTCCCGCACCGCGGTGACACCCTGACCGCCGACCGCGCCGACCGCGACCACGGCCAGGACCTGCCACACCAGCTTCATGACGACTCTTCTCCCAAGTTCCGTTACCGGTTCGCGGCCGGGCGCCGCGGTGAACCGAACGCTGTGGAAACGGGGATCGGGAATCGTCACCTCGCAGTGGACACCTGCGCGTAGCTCTCACGGGGGACGGGCCCTCACGTCCCCGGAAGACGCCCCCGCCTCCCGGGGACGTGAGGGCCCGTCCACCCGGCCGGCGGGCGACGTCGGTGGTCCGACGCATGCCACGGGCGCCGCGCGCTCCGCTCCGGCACGGCTGTCCCGGCCGCGGCGCGCAGACGGCTGCCGGGGAGGGCGCGGGCCGGGTGCCGGCGCGCCGGTGGCCGGGACCGGTGGCCGTGGCCGGTGGCCGTGGCCGCGCGCTACCGCTTGCGCGAGGGCGGGGTGTCCGCCCGGCCGGAGTCCGCCCGGGCGAGCCCTTCGAGCCGCTCGATGCCATGGTTGAACTCGATCATCAGGGTGAGGAACTGCTGGGTCCGTTCGGCGCTCCATCCCGCCGCCTCGATCAGCCGGGCGGCCCCGGCTCGGCTGATGGCCCTGTCCGCCTCCAGCCGTTCCAGGCCGAGCGGGGTGGGTCGGAACGTTCGCGCGCCCCCTCTGGTGGCGGCCTCCAGACGCTCGACGAGGCCCTGCCGGAGCATGGCGCTGACCTGCCGGTTGATGGTGGATACGTCGGCGTGGAAGGTCTGTGCCAGTTCCTTGAGCGTGAGCGGCTCGCCGGTTTCGAGTCGTGTGAGCAGAACGTAGGCCGAGCGGTCGAGGCTCTGCCCGATGCGCGGGCCGCGCGAGGCGATGAAATGCCGGGACAGCAGGGTCAGCTCTCGTTCCAGGTCGCCCAGCCGGACTTCCTGCTCGTTCGGCTCCGTCATGTGTGCCGTTCCCTTCCTCTGGTTCCGCTTCACCCGTGACCATGGCCGGGCTCCGCCCCAACGGTCTCGTCAAGGGATCATTGCATCCGCCACCTTGTGTATGTAACATACACAACGCTGTGAGGCTCTTCGAGTGCCGTGGGGCACCTGAGAAGGAATACCCCGGGGCAAGGAGAGCGGGACGAGCACACAGCAGCACGAGGAGGGTGTCCCGGACGAACGTCCGGCCGCTCCGGTCCGCTGTGCCACGGGCACCTGCGGGGCCGGTCCGGCTCCGGGACCGACGACGTCCACCGCGCGTCCGGCAGCCGCCGGACCATCCGTCGGGCGGTCCGGGTCAACGCAGCGCCCGTGCGCGTACACACGGGCGGTGCGGCGGACTGTTCGCACGTCCGACCGGGGGCCGGTCGCCCGGCCACACGGTTCGTCGAGGGCCATGCCGCCGGGGGGGCCCACGCGCGGCGCCTTGACGGCAACCTCGGCACGCCGACCGACGGCTCGGCACGCCGCAGGCCGTCGTATCAGGAACCGCCGTGGACTCCCGGCCGACGAGCCCCGTGGACCCGCACCCCCGACACACCGAACCACCAGGAGAAGACCATCGTGGGAACCATCGCTGTCACCGGAGCCGCATCGGGTATGGGCGCCTCCATCGCCGCCCGGCTCACCGAGCAAGGACACCGGGTCATCGGCGTCGATCTGCGCGACGCCGAGGTGGAAGCCGACCTCGGCACCCCGGAGGGGCGGACCGCCGCGGCGGCCGAGGTCACCCGCCTCGCTGACGGACGGCTCGACGGCCTCGTACCGTTCGCCGGCATCTCCGGCGGTGCCGGCCGACCCGCGGGCCTGCTGGTCTCCGTCAACTACTTCGGCGCCATCGGGCTGTTGGAGGAGCTGCGCCCGGCTCTGGCCGCAGCGGGCGAGTCCTCCGTCGTGCTGGCCTCCTCCAACTCCATGACGACCCAGCCCGGCTGGAGCCCCGAGCTCGCCGCGGCGTGCCTGGCGGGGGACGAGGCCGCCGCCCGGGCGGTGGCCGAATCGTCGGCCGACGACGGCGGCGTCCTCACCTACCCGGCCACCAAGGCGGCCATCGCCTACTACACGCGCACCCGCGCCGCCGACTACATCGCGGACGGCATCCGTCTCAACGCCATCGCACCGGGCTTCATCGACACTCCGATGACGCAGGCGGGCCGGAAGGACCCGCGGATCGCGGCCGGTATCGAGGCCTTCCTCGCGTCCGTCCCGGCGGGCCGGGCGGGCCGCCCGGAAGAGGTCGCGGAGCTGGTGCTCTTCCTGCTGTCCGCCAAGTCGGGCTACTGCGTGGGTACGTTGATGTACTGCGACGGCGGCCTGGACGCCAAGGTGCGGGGCCTGGACTGGCCGAAGGTCTGGACTCCGGAAGCCTGACCGGACGGCGGCACGGAAACGGACGGACCGGGCCCGCCAGGGCCGGCCCGGACACCTCCATCGCGCCGCGGCCGGTGCGCGCGGCGGCCGCCGAGGCGCCCGGGGCCGGCGAGCGCACACCCGCCGCCCGGGCCGCGGGAGGCGTGCCGCCCGGCCTCGTCCAAGACCTCGGCCGCCACGCCGCTCACCTGCCGCTCCGGGAAGAACAACCCCGGCTGCCCCTCCGGACCACGGGCCCGCCGGGACCGCCTGGCCCCCGGCCGGGTCGTCGCGTACGGGGCGGTGACCGGCATGGACGTTCCCGCCCAATGGGACGCGGCCCCGACCGGACCGGCCGCCGGGGGTTGGATGAGGCCCCTGACCTGAACGAGAGGGGAGAGGATGCGGCTCGAAGGACGCACCGCGATCGTCACCGGCGCGGGTGACGGAATCGGTGCCGCGGTGGCCCGCCGGTTCGCCGCCGAGGGGGCCAGGGTGCTGGTCGCGGAGCTGAACGAGGAGACCGGCCGCGCCACCGCCGACGAGATCGGTGGCCGCTTCGTACGCACCGATGTCAGTGACAAGGCGCAGGTGCTGGCGATGGTCGACACCGCGGTGCGTGAGTGGGGAGGCGTCGACATCCTGGTCAACAACGCCTGGGCGGCCGGTGACGTGGGACGGGTGGAGAACAAGACCGACGCCATGCTGGCCCGTGGGCTGGGCATCGGCTTCTACGGGCCCTTCTGGGCGATGCAGGCGGTCTTCCCGCACATGAGGCGGCGGGGATGGGGTCGGGTCGTCAACATGTGCAGCCTCAACGGCGTGAACGCCCACATGGGGACGCTGGAGTACAACGCCGCCAAGGAGGCCCTGCGCACCCTGACCCGGACCGCCGCCCGGGAGTGGGCCCCGACCGGGGTGGTGGTCAACGCCGTCTGCCCGGGCGCGAAGAGCGCCGCCTTCCGCAGGATGATGAACGAGCACCCGGAGCTTCAGGCGCAGGCCGGCGCCATGAACCCCATGGGGCGGATCGGCGACCCCGATCAGGACATCGCTCCGGTGGTGGCGTTCCTCGCGGGCGAGGGCGCGCGCTACGTCACCGGCAACACGCTCTTCGTCGACGGCGGGGCCCACATCAACGGAGTCGCATGGGCACCCGACCTCCCCTGACCGTGCCCGCGGGGCAGCCGGTCCGTGAAGCTCCCCCGTGATCGCGGACAGCCGGTGACCGCGCTGCCGGGAGCGAGGGCTTGAGCCCCCGGCGCCCTGGTTCCGACCGTGGTGACGTATCGCGGACGGGGTGCTTCCGCCTGCGAGCGCGGTCGTACTCGGGCTCCACGCGAGCTCCTGCGACGTCGCGCGGTCGACGTGGAGTTCACGCGAGCTCCTGCGACATCGCGCGGTCGACGTGGAGTTCACGCGCCGGCGGCCCGGAGGGTACGGGGCCGAAGGCGGCCGCGCTTCGCACGCCGCTCACCGACGCCGGCCGCGGGCCGGCCCCGCCCTGGGGCTCCGGCCGTCTGGCGCCCACAGGTGGCGGGGCGGTCAGGGATGAGCATGGCCGAGGAGCCATGTCAGGGCGGCCCGGGCCGCTCCGGACAGGATGCCGGTGAGCGAGGCGGCGATCAGGCGGACGCCTTCGGCGCGAGTGAGGCGAGGCGCGGGGATACGGGACATGACGTGACCTCTCGTGCGACGGGGATCCCGGTGCCGGGTGCCCCCGGTCGGGTCCGTGACGGACCGCTGTGGACCGAGCATGTCTCAACGCGTGCCCCGTGCCGACGAGTTGCGACCGGACGTCGCCGTCCGTCGAACATCGGGCAGCCGGGGACGTCCTGCGGGATCTCGGGCATGATGGTGCGCGATGAGTGGCGACGAGCGAGACGGCGGATCGGTGCGCAGACCGCGCCCTGTCGGGCGCCCGCAGTTGCCACCGGGGCCACTGCGCGACCTGAAACACCTGCTGCACGACGTGTACCTGGCGGCCGGTGCACCGAGCTTGGACACCGTCGCCGATCTGGTCGCCGATGACGACGATGCTCCGGGAGCGCCCGGGCGGGACTCCGTGCGCCGCATCCTGTGGACGTCCGCTCTGCCGCCGTCGCAGGCGGATGTGGCCTCCGTCGCCGCCGCGCTGGCGCGCGAGGCTCGGTGGGATCCGGTCGATCTGGAGGTACGGGCCCGTGATCTGTGGGTCCGGGCCTGGACCGCGAGGCCGCTGGGGACCCCCGTCGGTGATCTGAACGACCCGATCGCCCTGGAGGTGCATGCCGCGATCGACGCCGGGAGCGGCACGGACGCCGGGGACGCGCGGCTGCTGCCGCCATACGTGGTGCGCGCGCACGACGTGCGGCTGGCCGAGGCCGTCGCACGGGCCGTCGACGGACGCAGCACCCTGGTGGTGCTGGTGGGCGGGTCGTCGACCGGCAAGACCCGTGCCTGCTGGGAAGCCGTGAAGTCGCTGCCGACCGGCTGGCGGCTGTGGCATCCCGCGGAGCATCCGCGTCCCGCGGCCTTCCTGCGGGACGTCGAGCGGATCGGGCCGCGAACGGTGGTGTGGCTCAACGAGATCGAGCTGTATCTGCGCTCCGAGCGGGACGGTGAGCATGTCGCCGCCGCCCTGCGCAAGGTGCTCCACGATCCGCACCTGGCCCCTGTCCTGGTGCTGGGCACGGTCTGGCCCGAGCACTGGCAGTCGCTGTGCGCCGCGGCGTTCGCGGACGGGGCGTGTCCGCGAGCTGAGGTCTCCCGGCTGCTGACGGGGCACGGCATCGAGGTGCCCGACGCGTTCGGCGAGGACGACGTGCCGGCGCTGGCGGAAGCCGCGCGGGGCGACGCCCGGCTGGCACAGGCACTGCGCGACGCGTCGGAGCGGCGGTTCACCCAGTACCTCGCGGGGGTCCCGGTGTTGCTGGAACGCTTCCACACGGCACCGGCCCCGGGCCGGGCACTCGTCCACGCCGCTTTCGCCCTGCGCTCGTTCGGTCTCGGCCCCGTGCTGCCCGAGCGGCTGCTGACGGCCGTCGCGCCCGCGTTCCTCAGCGCGGCACAGTGGGACGAGGCGCATCAGGAGGGGGCGGTCGACTGGCCGGACGGCCACCTCGCCCGGCTGGCCCGTCCGGCCCGCGGCGTCCCTGGGCCGCTCGCCGTCGTACGTCCCCGCCCCGGAGAGGCCGAGCCCACCGAGACCCACTACCGGTTGGCGGACTACCTGTGGCAGAGGGCCTCGGAATACCGGGCGCCGCTCCCGGCCGGCGAGGACGCCCTGTTCGGCTCCGTGCTGAACCACGCCACCCTCGAGGAGCTGGCCTCGATGGCCGCGTCGACAGCCCGTCAGACCGCCTACTACGCCCGCCTGCGTCGCCGCGGTTCCCCGCACGCCGACCGGGCTCTCGTCTGGTTCACCGCGCGGCTTACCCGCTCCTGGGGATGGGTATGGGCCGGGGGGAAGCGGGCAGAGGCCGAGCGGGCCGGCTCCTTCTGGGCGGCCATGTGCTGGGCCCAGGTGCTGGCGGAGCGGGACCACGAGCCGGACACCCTGCTCGACACCCTCTCGACGGCCCGTGTCCGAGGCGAGCTGAGCCAGGCGCTGGAGTGGATCGACGACGCCGTCGCCGCAGGCCACCCCGACGGGCGGCTCTACCTGGAGGCGGGAGCCCGACAGCTCGTGTACGACGAACGTTTCGACGAGGCGGTTGTCTGCTACCGCCGACTCGGGGCCCCGCTCGACCTACCGTTCTCCATGTGGTGGCTGGTGAGCCTCCTCGCACGGCGGGGGGACACCGAGACGGCGTACGAGTTGCTGCGGCCCCACCTGACGGCCCGGGACCCCGGGTCCCTGCGGATCGCCGAGGAGCTCGAACTGCCCCGGCCGCCGGAGGCGCCCCCTGCGGACACGGAGACGTGAGCGCGCCGAGCGACCGGCCCGCTCCCCCGGCACGGCCTACCGCACCGAGTCCGGTGCGACAGGCCGGCACGTCGTCCAGCTGCCCACTGCCACGGCCCACGCCCCGAATCTTCCTGGGTGAGCGAGAACGTGGACGATGACGGAGTCCGGCACTTCGCACGGGGACGCGGCCGGTGCACTCATGACCGACGGCACCGTGCTGGGGTCGTCGCGTGGAGGCCGGCAGGCGGTCTCGCGGTGAAGCCTCCACGACGACCGGCTCCCGCACGGCCGGGTCGCCCCGACAGGCTGCCTGCCACCTACCGCCGCACCCACGGCATCGCTTGCTTCCACGGCTGCTGCTCAGCCGGCGACGACAGACTCCGGGCAATCGTCAACTGCCGTGCGGTTCACCGTCGGGGACGAGGACCACGACGCCGCCACGGGCACCCTCGTGATGGTTCCGCCCGGTACCCCGCACACCTTCGCCAACCTGACCGACCGACCCGCCGTCGTGCTCAGCACGTTCACCCCCGGCCTGTACGTGCAGTACTTCCGGGACCTCCAGGAAGTGCTCGCCGACGGCCGGCCGCTGACGCCGCAGGCCAACACCGACGCGATGAGCCGCTACGCGACCGAGCGCGTCGCAGCGTGGTGATCGACGTGCTGAACCGCCGAGGGCTCCCGCCTACCGTGCACGAGCTCGTCAGTCAGCGCTTTCCGCCTCGACGACGGACAGCACGGTCGGTGTCGGCACGATCCGTCGCAGGCGCAGCCCCGCCTCCTTGAAGAGCTGGACGAAGTCCTCTTCGGTGCGCTCCCGTCCCACCAGGGAGCACATCATCATCAGGTCGAGGGTCTTGGACTGGTGGGCCAGGTCGCCGGGTGGCACGACGGCGTCGACGACGAGGATGCGGCCGCCCGGTGACACGGCCTGCCGACAGTTGCGCAGGATCGTGGCGGACTGCTCGTCGTCCCAGTCGTGGAGGATGCGCTTGATGAGGTAGACGTCCCCCGACGGGACCGAGGAGAAGAAGTCGCCGTCGGCCGTGGTCCATCGACCGGTGATGTCGTCGTGGTCGCCCAGCCGGTGGCCGGCGAGGACGTGCGCCTGGTCGTGGAGCACTCCGTGCAGTCCGGGCTGTCGGCGCAGAACCTCGAGAAGCAGGCCGCCGTGGCCGCCGCCGACGTCCACGACGGTACCCGTGGGCGGGAAGTCGTAGGCCGCGGCGATGGGTTCGTTCTCGTGGTCCGACATGGCGGCCATGCCGACGTGGAAGACGTCGGCGGTTTCGGCGTCGCGCGCGAAGTGGTCGAAGAACGTCGTCCCGAAGATGCCGGTGAAGGCGGAGTCGCCGTCGGTCAGACAACGGTGCATCTCCCCGGCGGGGCGCCACATCGTGGCGTCGGTGAGCATCAGGATCGCGGCACGGGCGGAATGAGGGGCGTCCGAGCGCAGCGCCCGACCGATTGCGGTCAGCCGGAAACGCCCGGCGTCCGTCTCCTCGACCACGCCGCGGGTGGCGAGCAGCCGCAGGACTCGCCCGAGGTTGCGGGCGTCGGTCCCGGTCGCCTCGGCGAGCCGCTCGACGCTCTCGGCGTCGCCCGCCATGTGGTCGGCCACTCGCACGGTGGCGGCAGCGCGCAGCGCCGCGGGGAACAGGAAGCCCAGGCTTTCGTCGATCAGCCGGGCGGCGGATTGCCGTGCCGTGTTCATTACTGCGTCACCTCTTCTTGGCGGGGCCCGTCCCCGGGGGCGGCCGGGCCGCGCGTGCGGGGACGGGCGAGGGCGGGTGGTCCAGGATGACGGGAACGGCGGTTGCGGGCGGGGGTCGCACGGTCATGGTGACCGGTGTTGACGGGTGGGCGGGTTCGGTGAGGCCGCTGGTCCCAGTGCATCCTCTGGGGCACGGCGCGGACAGAGGGCTTCCGGCCGTCTTCACCCGGACGTGGGCGGGTCCTGCCCGGCTACGGACTCCAGGCCTGACCGGCGAGCTCGTTTCGGAGGAGCCGCGCCCCTCCCGGTTCCCTTCTTCCCGGCGCCGAGCGTCAGAGCTGGGAGCCGCCGCCGTCCACGGCCAGTTCGGCGCGTCACTCCTCGTGCCCGCCTCCCACCGACTCGCCGGCAGGGAGTCGGTCACCCCGGAGGACTTCGCCGACGAACCCCTCGTGGCCTGTGCCGGTATGGCCGCGCTGTGGACCGGTTTCTGGCGGCTCGATCCCCGTCCGGACGGCAGGCCGGCTCCACTCGGTCCCATGCTCGCCGACACCTTCGAGGACAAACTCGAGGTCGTCGCTGATGGGCGAACCATCGCCCTCGTGCCGTCCGACGACCGGCGCTGCACGGTCCGCGACGACCTCGCCACCGTCCCCGTCGAGGGAATCGAGCCCTGCCAGGTGGTGGTCGCCACTCGCTCCGCGGACACCAACCCGCTAGTGGCCCACTTCCGTGAATCGGCGAAGAACCTCCTCACCCGCGAGACCTGAGGCGCCCCGACCAGCAGGGCATGGCGGAGTTCTCCGTGGCTTGCGGCCCGCAACAGGCGTACCTCACGCTGGACCCGCTGGGCTGACGTGGCACGGTCCCGCACCCGGGGAGGAGGGTGCGGGACCGTGTCAGCGAGTACGTGCTCAGCCGGTCGTCAGGGCGGTGTCGTCCACGACGAAGTTGGTGGCGAGGTAGGCGTCCTCGACGCCGGTGAACTTCAGCGTCACCGTCTGGCCCGCCAGCGAGGACAGGTCGAGGGACTTCTGGCTGTAGCCGGAGGCCGCGTTGGCGTTCGAGTACGTCGCGAGGGTCTTGGAGCCGGCGGTCACCGTCAGCTTGTCGTAGGCGGTGCTGCCGATCTCAGCGGTGTCGATGTGCAGGTAGAAGGTCAGGGTGGCCTTGCAGCCCGCGGGGATCGTCACCGACTGGGACAGCGTGTCGGTGTGCGCGGAGCCCCAGCCGTTGAGCCAGGCCGTCCAGGAGCCGCCGTGGGCCGGCTCACGGGTGTCGTTGTTGATGACGCCGCTGTTGGTCCAGCCGGTGTTGCCCGACTCGAAGCCCGGGTTGGCCAGCAGCTGCGTCGAGGAGCAAGTGCCTCCGCCGCCGCCGCTGGTGCTGACGGTCCAGGAGAAGGAGGCGGTACCGGTCGTGCCGGTGGAGTCCTTCACCGTGACGGTGGTGCTGTAGGTCCCGGCCGTGGTGGGCGTACCGGAGATCACGCCGGTGGAGCTGTTGATGGACAGGCCGGTGGGCAGGCCGGAGGCGCTGTAGGTCAGCGAGCCGCTGTTGGTGCTGGACGCCTGGACCTGGAGGCTGACGGCAGTGCCCACGGCGGAGGACTGGCTGCCCGGGTTGGTGACCGTCACACCGCTGCTGGGCGGGGTGATGTGGCTGCCGACGTTGATGCCCGCGAAGGCGTTTCCGACGGCCGCGTACTGGACGGAGTTGGCGCCGTACAGCGCGGAGGCCGCGTTGAGGGCCGCGGTGCGGGCGCCGGCGTAGTTGGTGCTGGACGTCATGTACGTCGTCAGCGCCTTGTACCAGATCTGCAGGGCGGCGTCGCGGCCGATGCCGGTGACGGCGACGCCGTCGGAGGTCGGGCTGTTGTACGTGACACCGTTGATCGTCTTGCTGCCGCTGCCCTCGGAGAGCAGGTAGAACATGTGGTTCGCCGGGCCCGAGGAGTAGTGCACGTCCAGGTTGCCGAGGGAGGAGGACCAGGAGTCCGCGGAGTTGCCGTCCTTGCTGGGCTTGTCCATGTAGCGCAGCGGGGCGCCGGTGCCGTTGATGTCTATCTTCTCGCCGATGAGGTAGTCACCGACGTCCGTGCTGTTGTTGGCGTAGAACTCCACGCCGGTGCCGAAGATGTCGGAGGTCGCCTCGTTGAGACCGCCGGACTCGCCGCTGTAGTTCAGGCCCGCGGTGTTGGCGGTGACGCCGTGGCTCATCTCGTGGCCGGCCACGTCCAGCGAGGTCAGCGGGTCGTTGTTCCCGGTGCCGTCGCCGTAGGTCATGCAGAAGCAGCTGTCGTCCCAGTACGCGTTGGCGTACGCGTTGCCGTAGTGGACGCGGGAGTAGGCTGCCTGGCCGTCGTTCTTGATGCCGCTGCGGCCGAAGGTGTCCTTGTAGAAGTCCCAGGTCTCCTGCGCGCCGTAGGCGGCGTCCGCGGCGGCGGTGGCGGCGGTGGAGTTGGTGCCGTCGCCCCAGGTGTCGCTGGTCTGCGAGAACAGGGTGCCGGTGCCGGAGGTGGCGTGGTTGAGGTTGTACGTCTTGTGGCCGCCGCGCGTGGCGTCGGTCAGGGTGTACGAGGAGCCCGACTTGGTCGAGGTCAGCGAGACCTGGCCGCTGTAGTGGGTGTTGCCGACGCCGGTCTGGATGCCCTGGTACCGGTACAGCTCCTTGCCGGTGGTGGCGTCGGTGATGACGTGCAGCTCACTGGGCGTGCCGTCGTCCTGGAAGCCGCCGATCACCGTCTCCCAGGCGAGCTTCGGGGTGCCGGCGCCGGCCCAGATCACCTTACGGGCGCTGTCCGCGGCGGGCTTCGCGGCGTCCAGGGCCTCCGCGGCCTTCAGCGCCTTGGTCTCGGCCGCGGCCTTGGTGAAGGTGGCGGTGGTGGAGGACACCCGCACGGCGCGCTTGTTGTTGAAGGTGGCGCTCACGGTCCCCTTGGCCCGCGAGGCGGGCGGGGTGTGCACGACGACGTCGCCGCCCAGGACGGGCAGACCGGCGTAGGTGCGCTCGTAGCGGGTGTGCAGGGTGCCGTCGGCGTCCTTGGTGACGCCCTTGACGACCAGCTTCTCCTTGGCGCCGAGGCCGAGGGTGCGGGCGGTGTCGGCCGTCCTGCCCTGGGCGCTCCGGATCAGGGCCTGGTGCTGGGCCGGGCTGAGCCTGGCCTCCAGGGCGCCGGTGCGCAGGGGGCTGAGGTGGTGCGCTGCGGCAGGGGCGGAACCGGCCTCGGCGGCCGCGGCGGCGGTGCTCGCGATGCCCGCGAGGCCCGCCGTCAGTGCGAGTGCAGCGAGGGCCGCCGTGAGTCTGGTGGGGTGCACGTCTGCTCCAGTTCCATGAGGGGGAGTCAGTGGGATGCGCCGAGTATGAGCGTGAGCATGGCAAGAAAGGGACATCTCATCGCTCATAAGACCCGTGTTATGACCGGCCCCGCCAGAACCCCTCCACGCCGCCCCTCGCCCCGCATATGCTGGTGAAATGCAGCTGGAGTTGAGGCATCTCGAAGCTGTCCGCGCGATAGCGGAAGCGGGCAGCCTGGGGCGTGCGGCGGGCCGGCTCGGGGTGTCCCAGCCGGCCCTCTCCGCCCAACTGCGGCGTATCGAACGGGTCACCGGCGGCGAGCTGTTCGTCCGCAGCAGGAGCGGCGTCGAACCCACCCCGCTGGGCGAGTTCGTGCTGTCCGTGGCGCGCCGGGTGCTCGGCGAGATGGACGCCCTGGCGGCCGGAACGCGAGCCGCCGCACCGCATCCGGCACTGCGGCTCGGCTGCGTCATGCTCGTCCTGGTGGACCGGCTGTTCGGGCGCTTGGAGGAGGAACTGCCCGGCCACGAGATCGACATCACCACCGAGCACTCGGCGACCACGCTCACCCGCATGCTCGGTGCCGGGAAGTACGACGCGATCCTGTACGGGGAGGTCGGCGACCACGAAGTGCCGCTCCCCGACGGCGTGGCGGCCCGCACCCTCATACCGAAGGAACCGGCCTGCGTGCGCCTGTCGGCCACCCACCCCCTGGCCGGGCAGGAGGAGATCGAACTCGCCGACCTGGCGGACGAGACCTGGACGGCGCTGACCGACGACGACGACGGCGGCCCGGAGGCCATGGCCGACGCCTGCCGCCGGGCCGGCTTCACGCCGACGCTGCGCTACCGGATCGCCGACCGCAAGATGCGTTGGGAACTGATCGCCGCCGGACGGGCCGTCTCCATGTGCCAGCCCACCTCGCCGCATGTCGAGGGCACGGTCCTGCGCCCGCTGGCCGGCGACCCGCTCACCGAACGCATCCGGATCGCCTGGAACCGGGCCGCGGTCTCCGAACAGCGCGCCGCCCTGCTCTACCGGGCAGCGGCACATGCGTACCTCGACAGCATCCCCAACAACACCTTCTACCGCACATGGTGGGAAGCCCGCCCGGAACTCCACCCGGTCCTCGACTGAGCGGACCCGGGCGGGGTTCGAGACCGGCCGGCCCATCAACCGGCTCGGCACCGCCGACGAGATCGCCCAGGCCGTCCTGTGGCTGTGCAGCCCCGGCGCGAGCTTCGTCGTCGGTGTCGCCCTGCCCGTCGACGGCGGCTACGTCGCCCGCTGAACCCCGAGCACCGGGCCGCTCGGGTTCGGCGGAAGCGAGCCCGGCGTCAGCCGGACGCCTCGGTCCAGCCTCGGCCCCGGACGGGACGACGACAGCGAGCAGGGCGTCCTTGAGTCCATCGACTCGGCGCTGGACTCTCCCACCGTGGGAGAGTCCACCATGATGGCGTGCGAGACGAACTTCTCACCATCGGGCGCTTCGCCCGTCTGTGCCGCCTCAGCGTGAAGCAGCTACGGCACTACGACGACCTGGGGCTGCTGGCTCCCATCCACGTGAACGCCGCCTCCGGCTACCGCTACTACGCACCCGGACAGGCGCGTGATGCCCTGACCATCGCCCTGCTGCGCGAGATGGATCTCCCCCTGGCCGTGATCGCCCAGGCGCTGGCTGCCGGGCCTGAGCGCAGGGCGGGGATCCTGCGCGCCGAACGGGACCGGCTGGCCGAGCGGATCCGCACGGACCAGGCCCGGCTGGAGATGCTGGAGCGGCTGGCCGAGGGCGGTCTGCCCGACTATGAGGTGGCCCTGGGCAGAGAGCCGGAGCGACGACTGGCGGTGGTGCGAGCGGTCCGCTCCCCCGCGGAGATCGGAACCGGGGTCGAGGAGTGCGCGGGTCGACTGCTGCCCGTGCTCGGCACGATGGGAATCGCCTGGGAGCCACCGCTGTGGGGGCTGTACCCGCTCGACCTGGAAGAGCGGATGGAGATCGCCGTCGGAGCGCAGACCCGGCAGGGGGAAGGCATGTCCGGCCTGGAATTCGAGGTGCTGCCCGGCGGACTCGTCGCCGAGACGATGCACATCGGGCCCTACGCGCAACTGCCTCTGGCCTACAACGCGCTCTTCGCCGCCATCCACGAGCGCGGACTGCTTCCGCGAGCACCCGTACGCGAGGCGTATCTCGTCGGACCGGCAGAGGCGCCACAAGAAGAACTGATGACCCGACTGATCGTTCCCGTCCAGGAGAGCACGGCATGACCACGGTGATGGACATCGACGCCCGCGGTACGCGGCACTGCGAGACGACGACCTTGGGGGTGTTGCTGAGGCACCAAGGACTTGATCTGTCCGAGCCCATGCTGTTCGGTCTCGGCTCCGGTCTGTCCTTCATCTACTGGGACGGCAAGAACATGGGCTTCCCCTTCCTCGGGGGACGGGTCAGGCCTTTCGACCTCACCAGGAACCTGGCCACCAGGCTCGGGCTGGAACTCCTGGTCCAGGAGACCACCTCCCCGCGCAAGGCGTGGGAGAACGTGACGGCCTCCATCGACGCCGGCCACCCCGTCGGACTCCAGCTCGACAGCTACTACCTGGACTACTTCGGCTCGAAGGTCCACTTCGGCGGCCACGTCGTCGCCATGTACGGCTACGACGACGACAACGCCTACCTGGTGGACACCGACCAGCAGGGCGGAGCGGTCTCCTCCAGCCTGACCGGCCTCGCCCAGGCCAGGGCCGCGCGCGGCCCGATGGCCGCCAAGCATCGGTCCTTCACTCTCACCGCTCCGACGAACCTGCCCGCCCCGCACGGACAGATCGTCCCCGCCATCACCGCCTGCGCCGACGCCTTCCTCCACCCGCCCATCGCCAACCTCGGTCACCGCGGCATCGAGAAGGCCGGCAAGCTGGTACGCACATGGCTCCGGCGCACCGACGACCCACAGCGAGACCTGCCGCAGGCCGCCCTGTTGATGGAGCAGGCCGGCACCGGCGGCTCCCTGTTCCGCAACCTCTACCGCGACTTCCTCGCCGAATGCACCGGTCTGCTCGACAGCAGCCACCTGCGCACCGGCCACACGCTGTACGCCGAGGCGGCCGGCCTGTGGACGGAAGCAGCAGCAATGATCAAGAAGGCTGGTGAATCGGGCGATGCGCAGTGCCTCGTCCAGGCCGGCTCGATGCTCGGCGCTCTTTCGCGTATGGAGCGCGAGGCCATGCACGCACTGAGCCGCCTGGGCAGTGGGACTCCCAGCAGGATCCAGCCCTGACGATCTCCAAGAAACCGAGGTCGCCCGAAGGTCGCCGGGCGGGCCGAGGAGTCCTCGGCGTGAGCACCGAGCACCCGACCTCGCCGCCCGCCGCTGTCCGGTCAAGGCCAAGGGCGTCCGGAGCAAGGCCCGACCGTGGGCGAGTCCGTGAGGACTTCGTGCTGGAGGCCGTCTACTGGGACACCGGCGCCGCCCGCCGCTGCCGTGGCTGCCGAGGAGCCGGGGTCCGCCTCTGCCGGTCAGGAGACCGAGGCGTCCGGTTCGGAAGACGCCATGCTGTGTTGCTTCGCGCCTACGGACGGCGCGGCCTTAAGCAGGCCGGCGCCGACGATCAAGGCGGTCAGTGTGAACCCGGCGGCGGCCAGGAAGGCCACGTGGTACCCACCGACCAGCGATTCCGCCTCGTTCTTCCCCGCGGCGACCAGGCTGTCCGTGCGCGCGCTGACGAAGGCGCTCAGCACGGTCAGGCCGATCGCGCCCCCGATCTGCTGAGTGGTGTTGAACAGTCCCGAGGCGATGCCGGACTCGGCCGGCGAAACGGCAGTCATGCCGAGCCCCATGATGGCCGGCGCGGCAAGGCCGAAGCCCAGTCCCATGACGAGGCTGGCGGGGAGGAAGTCCACCAGGTAGACGCCGTCGACGCGGGCGAACGACAGCATGACGAACGCCCCGACGATCAGGGCGAGCCCCAGCAGGAGCATCGCGCGCCGGCCGAACCTGGTGACGAGTCGGGTCGAAAGACCGAGGGAGACCACGGCGATCACCACGGCGATGGGCACGAACCCGATACCGGCCTGCAGCGAGCCGTACCCCAGCACGCGCTGCAGGTAGAGCGTGCCGAAGAACAACAGGCCGAACATGCCGGCGATCACCAGGAACTGGACGACGTTGGCCGCCGCCAGACTCCTCGAGCGGAAGAGACCCAGCGGCAGCAGCGGCTCCGCGGCCGTGGCCTGGCGGACGACGAACCCGGTCAGCAACACAAGGGACAGGGGGCCGAGCAGCAGGGTCCGGGCCGCTCCCCAGCCGACCCGCTCAGCGTCCACGATGGTGTACACCAGGAGCATCATCGCGCTTGTGACCAGCAAGGCTCCCAGGAAGTCGGTGCCCTTGCCCATCCCCTCTCCACGGTCCCGGGGGAGCGCTCGCATGCCGACCAGAACGAGGATGGCACCGATCGGCGCGTTGATGAAGAAGATCCAGTGCCAGCTGAGCAGATCGGTGAGGACACCGCCGAGCAGTGGTCCGACCGCGCCGCCGCCCGCGGAGGCGAAGCTGTAGGCAGCGATGGCCTGGGCCTGCTGGCGACGATCGGAGAACACGGTCGCGACCATGCCGAGGACGCAGGCGGAGGCGATCGCTCCACCGATCCCCTGGAGGAAACGGGACGCGATCAACCAGGTCTCGCTGGTCGCGAGGCCGCACAGCACGGAGGAGGCGCTGAAGAGCACGATTCCCGTGAGGAACACGGCCTTTCGTCCGATGAGGTCACCGAGCCGCCCGGCCAGCAGCAGGAGCCCGCCGAACGGGATGACGTAGGCGTTGACCACCCAGACGAGGTTCTCGGAGGAGAGCCCGAGACCACTCTGCACAGCGGGCAGCGCCACGTTCACGATGTTCTGGTCCAGGACGATCATCATCTGGCCGACACAGAGCAGGACGACGGTCAGCCAAGGCGACGCACTCGCCCTTGTGGCAGGCAGGGGCATGTTCGAACCTCCCTTTGGGGAACTATTTGTTACAGCAGTCATCGTCTGTAACCATGAGCCGTCGGGGAAGGAGGCACTTTTATGTCACGCAGTCACACGCATGTGTCCGAGGAGGTCATCGGCGAGGCATGTCCGCTCGTCGAGGTGATCGACCATGTGGCGGGCAAGTGGAGCATCAGCATCCTGGTCGCCGCCGCGCGTGGCCCGATCAGATTCACCGAGCTGGAACGCTCCGTCGAAGGCATCAGCCGGCGGATGCTCACCTTGAACCTGCGCAGGCTCGAACGCGACGGTCTGCTGACGAGGACCGTTCATCCCACCGTGCCGCCGAAGGTCGAGTACAGCCTCACTGCCATGGCGCGAGAGCTGTACTCCTCCCTGACCGGCCTCGTGGAGTGGGCGGAGCGGCACCGCGGCGCGATCGCCCGGGCCCGAGCCGCCTACGACGCCACGGCAGCAGCGCCGCCGCGGACAGGTCAGTCCCACCCACGGCCGGAGTGCTGACGGGCGGCCGCCAACGGGACGGGCTCGTGGCCGGTCGAGCGCTTGTGGCGGTTGCCTCCTGGCGGGTCCTGTCCGTCGCCGCACGCCGCTACGGCGGGCTCATCAGGATCCCGGCGTCGGTGAGGACGCCCGGATCCGGCGTCCAGGTGGTGGCCGAACGAACCTCCCACGGCTTGGACGCCGTCTCGATGTGACGGCGCGCCTGGGCACGGCTCGTCCCGGTGACCTCGACCGGCGGTGTCCCGCACCTTTCACGCGTCGTCGCGGCACCGCGACCTGACCCGCGGCCGTTCGTTCGTGGGAGTCGCGGCCTTTCTCGGTGTTCCGCGGTGCGAGCTCACCGCACCCGAGTCGCGTCCGTTCTTCTCCCCGACTCGTGACCAGCCGGATTGGGCGGTCGAGGTGACGGACAGCGGCGGGACAGCAGGCATCCGGTCAGCGCGGCGGCGAGGCCGGCCAGCCCGGCCGCCGCGAAGCCGCCCGCCGGCACGGAGACGTCGATCGCCACCCCGATCATCGGGGATCCGAGCGCGAAACCCGCACTCTGCGCCGCGTACTGCAGACCTGTGGCCTCACCCCGCACACCGGCCGGTGCCAGTCGGCTCACCGCGTCGGCCACCGCGGAAAGGGTCGGCGCGGCGAGGAACCCGGTGCCGACGACGGCCACGCACAACCAGGGCCAGTCGTGGGCTAGCCCCGCGAGGATCGTCATGAGCCCGAGCAGGCCGAGCAGTAGCCATGTCGGCAGCGACCGGGGCAACGCCCCGTGGACCAGTCCGCCGGCGACAGAGGTCACGCCGAGCACGGCCACGACCACGGCGGCCCTGGAGACCTGAGCTGATTCCTCGAGCGTGGCGACGATGGCGAGGTCGACGCCGCTGAGCAGCGTCGTGGTGCCGAACGCCATCGTGAGTACGGCGATCATGCCGACGCCCAGCCATTCCCGCCGCGGAGGCTGCCCGGCCGCGCCGGCATCCGCCTCGTCCGCGGAACGCAACGGCGGGTTGAGCAGCGCGATCCCGGTTCCGCCGGCCGCGATCGCGGCGCCGACCGCCCACGCCACCACAGCGGGGGACGTCTTCGCGGCGCACAGGATCACGGCCGCCGGGCCCACCATGTACGACAGTTCGCCCTGCACCGACTCCAGCGCGAACGCGGCCCGGCGCTGTTCCGCCGTCGTCATCGCGGCGATGGCCTGCCTGGTCACCGGCTGGGCCGGCACCATCAGCAGACCCGCCGCGAAGGCGGCGCCCAGGAGGGCTCCGTACCGCAGGGACGGCAGGCTCGACCAGAACACGACCTGCACGACGACGGTCACCGGCAGCACCGTGCGCAGGCCCCGCCGATCGATCATGCGGCCGAGCAGCGGCCCTCCCAGCGCCAGTCCGGCCGTCAGGGCCGCCGCGACACCGCCGGCCGCCGCATAGCTCATGTCCAGACCCAGCACGACGTACATCGTCAAGGCCATCACGACAGCCGTGATCGCGGTTCGGGCGAGAAAGGAAACTCCCAGCAGCGATGCCATTCCCGGCACGGCGAGTATCTGTCGGTATCCGGTCACCGGCGTCACGCTAGATCTTCCGCCAGGCCATAGGTAGTGGTTCGTTCACTGGCGCCGACATAATGAATCGTTATGGCCAGGGATCTGGAGACCGCGTTGCTGCGGTCCTTCGTCACCGTCGTGCGGGCAGGCAGCATCAGCCGCGCCGCGACCACGCTCGGGCATACCCAGCCCGCGCTCAGCCAGCAGGTGCGCAAGCTCGAGAGGGCCGTCGGCCGTCCACTGCTGCACCGATCACCGTCCGGCGTCTCGCTGACCCGGGCGGGTGAGGAGTTGCTGCCGTACGCCGAACGCATTCTCGCGCTCTCCGCGCAGGCACTCACCGAGACCGGGCGCGTGCTCACCGGCCGCTGCGGCGTCGGGTTGCTCGAGGATCTCGCCGCCTCCCAGCTTCCGCAAGCCCTCGCCGACCTCGCCCGGCTGCACCCCGGCGCGACGCTGGAGGTGCTCAGCACGTCCAACGCCGCGATGCGGGAGGCCTACGACACGGGCCGCGTCCAACTCGTGCTCAACGAGGTGCCGGCTCTTCCCGGACCGCCGCGCTGGACGGTACGTCGCCCGCTGGTCTGGGCAATCGGCCCGGGTGCGGACTTGGCTGCCGATCCGCTTCCGGTGGTGCTCTTCTCGAACACGTGCTCCTGGCGTACATCGGTGCTCGAGACACTGGAACGTACCGGTCGGCCCTGGCGGGTGGCGTTCGAAAGCAACAGCCTGGTCGGCGTGCTCGCCGCGGTGCGGGCCGGGCTCGGCGTCGCGGCGCTCATGCCCACGAACCTCGAACCGGCCATGGCCTGCCACGACTTGGACGCTCTGCCCACCCTGCCGGACGTCGAGCTCGGCCTCGCACGGCACCCACGGTCCGAAGGGGATCCGCTGATCGACGCCGTGGAGACCGCGCTTCGACGAACGATCTGAGTTCCGCGGTCGGTTGCCGCTTCGGCCCGGGACGGTGCGGTCCCCGGCCTCCGCGAGGCGGACGCCGATGCACACCGTGCCCCGGACGCCGCTTCGCCCGGTGGACCTTCGGGCGCCCTCCGACTGGTGCATGGGACAGATCGTCCGCAGCCGCCGGGTGAGGCTGCGGACGATCGTCCGGCCGCGGGGATCGTGCGAACGCCCGGCGTGAGAACGCCGGGACGGGGCCACGCCGGAGTCGATCGGGTGCTGACTGCGGCGCCTTGGTCATCGCAGGCCCTCACGGGTGCGGGCGCTCCAGACCGCGAGTGCCGCCGCCAGAGCACGGGCGCCGCCGAGCCACAGAACGCCCTGGAGGGCGAGCGCGTCGACGATGACGCCGCCGGCCGGCGCGCCGAGGCCGATCGAGACATTGAACACCGCCACCCACAAGGAGGAAGCAGCTTCCACCGCTTGCGGAGCCGCCTTGATCATCCAGGTCTGCAGGCCGACAGACACGCCGCCGTAGGCCAGAGTCCAAACGATCAACAGCACGGCACCGCCGAGCCGGCTACGGCCCAGCAGCAGCAACAGCGGCATCGCGGCCGCCAGGGACACCGCGATGATCAGCACGGTGGTGCGTCCTGCGCGCCGGCGCCGCGCCGGCGACGAAGTCGCCGATCATGCCCGCGAGGCCGAACCCGAACAGGAGCGGGCCGACGAACCGTTCGTCGATCCCCGACGACTTCTGAAGTGCCGGGCTCACGAAGGTGTAGGCCGAGAAGTGACCGGTCACGATGAGGAAGGTCGCGATGATTCCGGCGCGTACGCCCGGGTTGCGGAACTGTCCGACCAGGAGACGCGGCCGGATTGCCTGGCCGGCGGCCAACGACGGCAGAGCGGCCAACAGAAAGATCGACGTGATGAGCGCCAGGCCGCTCAGCGACGCGAAGGCGACGCGCCAGCCGGTGAGTTCACCGATCAGGGACCCGAGCGGGACGCCGAACACGGGAACCATGCCGGGTGGCGGGTGTGCGTGACCCGCAGCGGCGGCTCCATCGACGACCTGCGCGGCACGCCGTCCGGGCCACCGCTGCTCGTGCTGGGCTCCGGGCGACGCCCGTCAGGACCGCGTCGCCCTCCAGCACTGCTCCCCGGAGGACTCGCCCCGCCCGACCGGCGTGCTGCGGTCGTACGGGTCGATCTCCTTGCCGGTCTCGTCCGCCGGGCGGTCGGTGCCGAAGGGCGGGGTGAAGTAGCCCGTGCGGGCGCCGCAACCGCCGTTGGTCACGTCGTACTTGTACGAGACGATCGAGAACGTGCCCGGCTCGGTGATCACCTTGTCAGGGTCGTCCCAGCTCAGGACCAGCTCGCGCCGGACGATCGTGCGCACGATCTCGTCATCGCCGCCCTTGCCCGCGCGGGTGACCGGGTAGACGAAGGTGACGTCGGCGGTTACCTGGAGCGCGCCGCGCTTGCCCTCCTGGTAGGTGAGCCGGCCCCGGGTCTTCACGACGTCGCCGACCAGGCGGGTGCGGGAGGGCTGGAAGCGGCTGAAGAGGAGAAGCGGGTCGTTCTTCTCGCTCGGGGTTCGGAAAGCGGCTTGTAGAAGGTCCTGGACGTCCTTCTGGTGCGGGTTGATCAGTGTGATCGCCTTCTCGGGGCGCTCACCCCGCAGCACCCCGCGGTCCAGGCCGGACGCGACCAGGAAGTCCCGGCTGCGGGCGAGGGCCAGCTCGACCTCGGCGGCGCTCATCCAGCCGACCGCCGTGGCCTTCGGCACGGTGATACCCGCCGCTCCGCTCGCCCAGCTCGCCGCCGGCGAGCCGCGGAACGGCTCGTCCATGGTGGGGCGTCGGGCTGCCTCCGCCGGGGGCGCCTGGGTCGGGCGGGAGGTCTCGGCCGCCGGCGGCGGGGAGTCGGCGCCGGTGAACAGGTCCACTGTCCGCCCCGGCGCGAGCGCCGGCACCAGCAGCACCAGCGAGGCCAGCAGCCCGACCACGTACCAGCCCGTGCGCCGCTTGGGTCGCGCGGGCGTGTGGCCGCGCCAGCCCTCCACGCCGAGGCCGGGCTCCGCACGCAGCCGCTTCGCCACGTCGCGGGCCCGCGCCGAGGGTTCCTTGGGCGCGTCGGCGACACCCGCCACCGACTCGCGCAGAAACCGCTCCCACTCCTCGTCGGACCTGGACGAGCCGTCCGGCTCCGTACCCATGCCCATCCCCAACCCCCTGGCAAACAGTCGACCGTGCCCGCTCCTCCGGGACGCGTCCGCATGATGACACACAGCGCTGACAGCGAGGCCGAATGGACGGACGGTCGAGCGCGCCGGAGCGGCCGGAGACGACGAGCAGGCCGGCGTCGAGGAACCGGTCAGCGACGAGGACGACGACGGTATCTGGCATGGGCGTGGACACCACCATGGTCCAGGGTGACCACGGGATCGGTCCCCGGCGGGCGGCGGCCGACATACCTCCGACGCCGGCTCGGACCCGCTCACCGAGGCAGGCGAGGGGGCAGGTCCCTCGGCATCGGTGGGACGGGAAGCTCCCGGGCCGGAGATTCCACTGATGCTGAACTCCGGTCCTGAGTATGGTCGTTGAGGCCTTGGCTGATCGGGCGGAGGCCTGGGAGGGGAAGGGTGGGCGATGCAGGCTTCGGAGTTGGCCGCCGCAGCGGTACAGGTGGTGACCGGAGGGACTCCGGTCACGGCCGAACAGAGGACCGCGGTTCGGGAACTGGTGTGGGGTCGCCTTGGCAGAAGCGCTCTGGGCGCCTCTGCCCTGGCCCGACTGCAGGAGCGGCCCGGCGAGGAATCAATGGGCATCGTGGCTTCCGTACTCACCGCCGAATTGCGAGCGGACCCGAAGTTCGCCGAGCTGATGGCCAGGACCCTCCATGTGCCTCACAGCCCGCCGCCGCGGACCGCCACACGCCGGCGCGCCGCGGCGGGCCCCCCGCCACCGTTTCCGCCCCCCGGGCCTGCCGCGGCTCCCGTCCGGACGCCGGATGCGGCCGACGTGCGGAAGATATTGCTTCTCGGGCTTCCGCAGATGCTCCTGGCCTACAACGTCCTCACCATCACGGCGCGAAGCGGGGCGGGGGTGGGCGTTCAGATCGTCATCCTGCTCGTCTCGGCCGGCCTGACAGCCTATGGGGTGTGGCTCGGTATCAGCCTGCTCCTGCGGCGCATACGCAGCGGCGCACTCATCGCCGCAGTGCTGTTCGACGTGCTGGTGCTGATCGAGCTGGTTTTCTGGCTGGCTCTCTGGCTGGTGAGAGCCGTGAGCTGATGTCCGTCATCTGCCTCTGGTCCATGAGCACCCCCCTCGCCGTGCCTTCCGCTATTCCCCGGCCCAGTACGCGGCCCGCACTTCCCCTTCCGCGAAGTCTCGGCGCGGCAGACACAGGCCCAAGGACTCCTCCAAGGCGTGGAAGTACAGCTGGAACGTGCTGGTCAGTTCGGGGTGGTCCAACTCGGCACGGCGCACGGCACGGTTGAGGAAGTCCAGCTCGCCGCCCCGCAGGTAGGGGGCACGACCGCGCTCGTACCAGATCAGCTCCAGCGCACCCCAGTCATCGTCGACGCGGCGACCGTCCCTCATGTAGTCGAAGGTGTAGATGGCCTTCGCGGAGGTGGCGGTCAGCCACACGCTCTCCTTGATTCCGAGCGCCTCGTACGCCTCCTTGTCGGCGAAGGACCCCGGCGGCGTCTCGTGGTACAGCAGGAACGTCCAGCCGCCTGCCTGCCCGAAACAGCAGCTTTCCCACTGACGGTCCCAGTGGGCCCGGCCGCCGTCCACGGCCTGGAGGTCCTTCAGGCGCGTGCCGGCAGCGACCTGTGCGGGATCCGCCCCGTACAGCAGGGCCAGTCGCTCGGCGTCGACGCTCAGCCCGGGCGCCGCGCGGAAGAAGGCAAGGGTGGTGTACGGCTCCTGCTGACGCCAGGAGCCCGCTATCCAGGCGAGCCCCTCCAGCGGGTCGCG
This sequence comes from Streptomyces sp. NPDC015220, assembly GCF_043079345.1. Taxonomy (NCBI): domain Bacteria; kingdom Bacillati; phylum Actinomycetota; class Actinomycetes; order Kitasatosporales; family Streptomycetaceae; genus Streptomyces; species Streptomyces sp. NPDC015220. The sequence goes on from NZ_JBIBUK010000031.1 coordinate 49,769, forward strand.
CCCGCACGGCTCGACCGTCCCGGCGTCATCCAGGCCGCCACTTCGGAACCGTCCGCCCCACGCGGGGTCGATCCGCTCCAGCGCGTCGGCCACCTCCTCCAGGCTGCCGCCGCGCCGCCTCATCGCTGCCTCCGCGATCAGGTAGAGCGCCTGCTCGAGGACGGGGGTGGCGAAGACCTCCCGGTAGGGGCCGTGATAGCCGCGCACCGTGCCGTCCTCGTCCAGCAGCAGACGCAAGCCCTCGTCCTCCGCCTCCTCGGCACGCTCGGCCCACCCCTCCAGTTCGTCGTCCGAGAGGGCCACGGGCGGCAACCCGACCCCGTGGAGCAGGGGGTGTCCGGCGGCCGTCCGCTGCCACGCCTTGGCGAGTGCCCGCTTGGTGATCTCCATGGCGTCAGCATAGGAAGGGGCACTGACAATCCGCCGACCCTCGTGGCCCGCGGCGACACTCGGCCGCTGGAACCGGCCAACACGTTCCGCGAGTGGTGCCACGACCTCGTGAACCGCCTCGTACGCTTGCTCCGCCGTCCGCGCCTGGTCTCCCACGTACCCGGTCGGATCGGTTGCCGCCATGGAGCCGACCAGCCGCGCCTGCGGGCGCTCGCCCTCGCTCTCTCGCGCCGCGGTTGCCGCACAGGCCGGCGTCCGACCGCCCCGTCAAGTGGTCCGCGCCAGTGAACGACCAGGTCGCGGGCGTCGGGCAGTTGGTGGTGCCGGGCGCCTCGCGCGGCTCCCCGCACATCCTGGACGCTCTGCGGAACCCGGATGCCGGGGTGAACCCTGGGATGGTCGCGACCGACAGCGACTCGTACTCGACATGGTGCTCGGGCTGTTCACGATGCTGGGCCACGACTTCTCGCCGCGCTTCAAGGACCTTTCCGATCAGCGGCTGTGGGGAAGCGGAGACGTCCGGTGCACGGGGCGAACTCGGCGTCGAACCGCTCCTTTCCGGTCGCGCGGCCGAGTCCGCCGGTCGCGCGCTTGACGCTTTCAGCCACGGGACAGGGGGCGGCGTTCCCCCTCGATGCCGCTGCACCCCGCGGCCGTCAGGATCTCGCCGGCGACAACCTCGAGAAGGTGATCGGCGCGTGGCGCGAACGAAGGTTGATCGCCGAGCCACGCGAGCGCCGCTACCAGCGCGAACAGGTCGGTTCCATCGACGTCGGTCCGGGCTGTGCCCGCGGCCTGGGCACGGGCCAGGAGCCCCGTGCCGGCTGCGCGCATGGTGACACACGACGCGTGGAGTGCGGACTCGGTGTCCTCGAGGGCAGCCGCCATCAGTTCTGTCACGCCCCGGTACTCGCGTGCGACCGCGACGCAGTCACGGAGCCACGAAACGAGAGCACCTTTTCGGGCGAGCTCGACCTTTCGAGCTCCCGTCGCACGCCGCGTGGCCGCTTTCGCCGACCGCGCCCCGTCCCCCACCCGACGACCGAGCACGAGCGAGGCCTGACATGACGACGACCGCGGCTTTCGGCTGGGAAGCAGCCACCTCGGCGAACTGCCGGCGGATCGGGGCGGTCGGCTCCGGGCAGGCGGCCGGGGTGTGGTGCGGGCCGACGGCCGGTGAGCGGTCACACGCCTGACTGGGCGGCCCGGTGTCCGCGAGCCGCCGCCAGGCCTGTCGGACCGCCGGCTCTGTCGCCCCGGCCTTCAGGTCCGCACGCCGGTACCTGACGGGGTGTCCTCGAGCACGTCGCGGAGTTGCGAGCGGGCGGTGATGCCCAGCTTGGGGAAGACCCGGTAGAGGTGGGAGCCGACCGTGCGTGGTGAGAGGAACAGCTTCTCCCCGATCTCGCGGTTCGTCAGACCGCGGGCCGCCAGATGGACGATCTGTTGCTGCTGAGGGCTGAGTTCGGAGAAGGCACTGGGCAGGACGTCGGTCGCCTCGATGCCGGCGGCGCGCAGTTCCGCCTGTGCCCGCTCGATCCACGGCCGCGCGCTCAGCCGCTGGAAGGTTTCCAGGGCGGCGCTCAGCAGTGGCCGGGACTCGGCGACACGGCGCCGGCGGCGGAGCCACTCCCCGTAGTCGAGCCGTGTCTGAGCCCGTTCGAACGGCCACTGCTCACCCGCGGGCTCCGCGAGCGCCGCCTGGAAGAACGGCTCCGCGTGCTCGGGATCCGCCAGCAGGGCGCGACCTCGGTCGATCAGTGCGGCCACCCGTGCCGACATGCCTGTACCGAGGCTTCGCGCCGACCGCTCCAGCAGTTCCGCGGCGTGCTCCTGCTGTCCTCGGCGGACGGCCGCGGCCGCGAGTTCGGCCAGGACGGTGTAGGAGACGTGGTAGTGGACCGGATCGCCGTCGTCGGTGAACACGGAGCGGAACTGTGTGTACGCGGTGTCGTAGTCGCCCTCGGCCACGGCCGCCAGCCCCAGGGCCCGGCGTGCGAAGACCGCGACGGAGCGGCTCTCCAGGGGGTCGACGAGGGCCAGGGCCCGCTCGGCGAGCCGGCGTGCGGTGGCCGGGTCGCCCAGCAGGCCGGCCACCGTGGCGTCCAGTGCCTGAGCGCATGCCTCGGCGTGGTCGAGTCCGGCCGCCGACGCCATGGCCGCGATGTCGGCCGCCACCGCGCGGGCCTCGGCCCATCGGCCCTGCTCCAGGCGGGTCCAGCCGACCGCGCATCCCAGCCCGTCCGGGAGCGGGCCGAGGGCCCGCCACCGGTCGGACGCCTCGTCGAAGGTCCTGGCGGCGAGGGTGGTCTGGTCGAGCAGCCAGGCGACGATGGCCAGCGCGGTCAGGCGCCGGGCGTCGCCCTTGGCCTCGGCGATGAGCCCGGGCAGCGCCGGTGCGAGGGACGCTCCTGCGCCGCCGGGGTCGGAGACGGACAGTACCCAGGCGCGCAGCGCCGCTGTGGCGGCATCGTCGGGCATGCGGGCGAGCAGGTCCTGGATCTGTCGCTGCTGGGACTCCTCGCCCGAGTAGTAACGGACCACCGCCGCTGCGGCCAGCGCGTCGAGTGCAAGGGGCGACCGGGCATCCGCCGCCTCGTCGGCGACACGCATGAGCAGGGCGAAGGCCGCTGTGTGCCGGGGGCCGACAGACATGAGCCGGCCGGTGGCCAGCGCGGCTCTGCCCAGCAGTGCCGGGTCGTCGGTGCACTCGCGGACCGCGGTGGCCAGGTGTTCCACCCAGCCGAGCTGACCGGTGAAGACGGCGGTGGCGGCGGCTTCGGTCAGCAGGCGCGCCCGGTCCTCACGGCGCGGGCTGAGCTCTGCGGCGCGTTCCTGGGCCGCGGCGGCGGCCGCGAAGCCGCCCCGGCGCCGGGCCCTGTCGGCCGTCTGCTGCAAGGCGGCCGACACCTCCTGGTCGGGGCGCACCGTCGCGGCGGCGAGGTGCCAGGCGCGGCGGTCGGGTTCCTCGCGCAGCAACTCCGCGAGAGCGAGGTGCGCCCCGCGGCGTTCCGCGAACGACGCGGCATGGTAGACGGCTGAGCGGACGAGCGGGTGCCGGAAGGAGATCCCGGCTCCGTCCCGGCGTACGAGACCGGCCCGATCCGCGGGCTCCCACGCCTTGTCGTCCGCCTCGGGGAGTCCCATGGCGGCTGCCCGCGCGTCCGCCGCGTCGGCGGCCGCGAGGAGCAGCAGGACCCGGCGGGTCGGTTCCGGCAGGTCGGCCGCGTGCCCCGCGAAGATCCGCTCCAGCCGGTCGGTGACCGGCAGCGGGCCCTGCACGCCACTGCCCTCGGGGGGACGGACCGCGGTGGCGTGGGCGAGTTCCACCAGGGCCAGGGGGTTGCCGGCCGCCTCCTCGAGGATCCGCACGCGGGTCCGGCCGGTGGGCGGCGTGGGCTGCCGGTCGAGCAGCCGGTTGGCCGCCTCACTGTCCAGCGGGCCGAGGTCGAGGCGGTCGTAACCCTTGTCGAAGCCGGGCAGCGCGGCCGCGGTGCGGACACCGACCAGCAGCGTCACGGGCTCGCTGTCCATACGTCGCGCCACGAAGGAGAGGACGTCCAGTGATCCGCGATCGATCCACTGGGCGTCGTCGACCACCACCAGCAGCGGTGCCGTTTCCGCCACGTCCGACAGCAGGGTCAGAACCGCCAGCCCGACGACCATCGCGTCGGGGGCCTCGGCACACTCGTCGAGCCCCAGGACGGCACCGAGCGCGGCGCGCTGCCGCGACGGCAGGCCCTCCGCCGCACCGAGCACCGGGCGGAGCATCTGATGAAGACCGGCATACCCGAGGTGCGCCTCGGACTCGCTCCCCACCGCTCGCAGCAGTCGGCCGCCCGCCCTTCGTGCGTGATCGGACGCGAGGTCGAGCAGCGTGCTCTTTCCGGCACCGGGGTCACCCGTGACGATCAACACGTCACCGCGGGACCGATCAGCGCCGACATGCCGGATGATTTCCGCGGTCTCGGTTTCGCGGCCCACCAGCGTCGGACCGGGATTCCGCGTCGCGCGCCGGCCCCCACGAGCCCTTCCATCGTTTTCCACGGATGCTCCAGGGAATTGAGATACCCCCGGATACTAGCGCGGGAGAACCGCGGCGCAGCCCCGCGGGAGCGGAGTCGAAGCCGCTCGGAGCACATCGGACGCGGTCGTCGTCCGGGACATTCCGGCCAGGGCATCCATGGAGTTCTTCCAAAGAGCGGGTTCCGGCCGCGGAGTCCCGCGCCGCACGGACGTCGCGACGAGGCGACTGCCGACCTCCGCACGCCTCCAGCCGTACGTTCTCCGCACCGTCACGGCATCGGGATCGCCACGCCGGGACAACCGGCCGGCGGGCACGAACGCTGCGTCCCGTGCCGGAAACGCCCCGCACTCGAAGCTGTGCCCACAGGTGCAGTCACGTGACTGATACCGCGCCCGCCGGGGCCGCTCGTACGGTTGGGTGAATCCTCCGAATTCCAAGGACACTTCATGGAACAGATCACCCTCGGCGATGTCTCCGTCACCCGGGTACGGGAATACTTCGGTTCCGTCGAAATGACACCCGAGACCTTCTTCCCGGAAAGCTCGAAGGAAGTCTGGGAAGCCGGCTCCGACTGGCTGGCACCGCATTTCCTGGATCACGGGGCCAATATCGTGAATTCCGCGATCCAGACCTGGCTGCTGCGCAGCGAGGGCAAGACGATCCTGGTCGACACCGGCGTGGGCAACCACAAGGACCGTCCCTACGCCCCGGTCTGGAACCGCCTGGAAACGGACTTCCTGGCCAACCTCGCCCGGGCCGGCGTCCAGCCCGAGGACGTGGACATCGTGATCAACACGCATCTCCACATCGACCACGTCGGCTGGAACACCTACCTGGACGGGCGGCAGTGGGTGCCGACGTTCCCCAACGCCACCTACCTGATGCCGAAGGCCGACTTCGACTTCTGGAACCCCGAGAACGGCCACCAGCCGCTGCTCGGCCGCGGCAACCAGAACGTCTTCGAGGACAGCGTGGCCCCGGTGCACCAGGCCGGCCAGACGCGGCTGTGGGAGCACGGTCACCAGATCGACGCGAACCTGCGCCTGGACACCGCTCCCGGGCACACCCCCGGCTCCTCCGTCCTGACCCTCACCTCCGGCACGGACCGCGCGGTGTTCGTCGGCGACATGCTGCACAGCCCGGTACAGATCCTCGAACCGGACGCCAACAGCTGCTTCTGCGAGAACCCCGCCGAAGCCCGCGCCACCCGCCGCAAGGTGCTGGGCTGGGCGGCCGACAACAACGCCCTCGTGATCCCGGCCCACCTGGGCGGCCACGGCGCGGCCGAAGTCGTACGCGAGGGAAGCGCCTTCGCCGTCAAGGGCTGGGCGCCCTTCACCCCGTACACCGAGCAGGGCTGAGGCCCGCGGAAAGGCACCAGAAGTGAGCCACCACTCAGAGCCCGTCGTGATCACCGCACAGGGCGCCATCCGCGGTCTTCGCCAGGACGACGGCACCGCCGCCTTCCTGAACGTCCCCTACGCCGCCCCTCCCCTGGGCGCCGGCCGGTTCGCGCCGCCCGAGCCGCACGAGCCGTGGGACGGCGTACGGGACGCCACCGTCCCCGGCCCCAACGCGCCGCAGTCCGAGCGCAAGCTCGGCGGCATCGACATGGCCCCCTACTTCGGCACCGGCTGGAGCCGCGGCGAGGACTACCTCACCGTCAACGTGTGGGCGCCCGCCGCCGCGCAGGGTGACCTGCCCGTGATGGTGTTCGTCCACGGCGGCGGATTCGTCGCCGGATCCACGCGGTCCGCGATGTACGACGGTTCCGCCTTCGCCCGCGACGGCGTCGTCCTGGTCACCCTCAACTACCGGCTCGGCATCGCCGGCTTCCTCGACCTCCCCGGGGCGCCCGCCAACCGCGGCCTGCTCGACGTCGTCGCCGCGCTGCGCTGGGTGCGGGAGAACATCGCCGCGTTCGGCGGTGACCCGGACAGCGTCACGCTCTTCGGCCAGTCCGCCGGGGCCACCGTCGTCGGCGGCGTCCTCGCCACCGCGGAGGCCGCGGGCCTGTTCCGCCGGGCGATCGTGCAGAGCGGCAGCGGACTGGGCGCGTTCAGCACCGAGCAGGCCGCCCGCGTCACCGCCGCGGCCGCCGAGGTCCTGGGCGTCAAGGCGCACGTGGACGCCTTCGCGGAGATCTCCGACGAGCGTCTGGTGGAGGCCGCCTCCAAGCTCGCGGGCATCGACCTGCGGACCGCCACCCACCACGACCCCCTGATCGGCCTCAGCCCCTTCAGCCTGGTCCTGGACACTCAGCCCGCCGAGTCCGTCGGGGACGGACACGGCTCCGGCGTCGACCTGCTCGTCGGGACCAACACGGAGGAGGGCCTCCTCTACCTGGTCCCCGTGGGCAAGTACGCCTCCTCGACCGCCGAGGACGTGGACGACACGGCGGCGCGCTCGCATCCGGACCCGGCGCGGCTCGTGGAGACGTACCGCAATACACGTCCTGAGGCGTCCTACGGCGAACTGCGCTCCGCCATCATGGGCGACGCGCTGTTCGGCGCGGGCAGCAGGGCCCTGGCCGGCGCCCATGCCGCCCACCCCGGGTCCGCGACCTTCGCCTACGAGTTCGCCTGGCGCTCGCACGCCCTGGACGGAGAACTCGGCGCCACGCACGCGGTCGAGCTGCCCTTCGTCTTCGATCTCACACACCTGCCGCGACTGCGGGGCCCCGCCGCCCTGCTCGGCCCCGACAAGCCCCCCGCCGATCTCGCGGCCCGCATGCACGAGACCTGGATACGGTTCGCCACCACCGGCGACCCCGGCTGGGACCCGTACGACACCGAACGCCGGGCCACGATGCGCATCGACGCCGAGTGGACCGAGGTCGACGACCCCCGCAGCGAGGAACGACGGGCCTGGGGCTGACACCCGCACGGATTCCGCCTGCTCGCCCTCTTTCGAGGACCACCGCCGCTTGGAGGAACACCATGACCAGAACCGTCATCACCACCGAGAACGCCCCCGCCCTGCCGGCCCCGCTGTCCCAGGGCATCCGCAAGGGCCCCGTCCTTCAGGTGTCCGGTCAGCTCCCGTTCGACCCGGACACCGGCGAGGTCGTCGGTACCACCGTCGCCGAGCAGACCGCACGGACCCTGCGCAATGTCATCGCGGTCCTGGAGGCGGCCGGCGCCGGCCTGGAGGACGTCGTCATGCTCCGCGTCCACCTCACCGACCCCGCCCACCTGCCCGAGCTGAACGAGGCGTACGCGGCGACCGTCGGCGCGCCCTTCCCCGCCCGCACCACCGTGTACACGCGGCTCCCGCCGGGACTGCTCGTGGAGATCGACGCCCTGGCGGTGCTGGGCGACTGACTCGGCCACAGAGCAAGGCTGGTCCTGCGCGGTTCCCCGGACCGCGCCGGACCAGCCGCCATCCCCACGAGCGGAAAGGGGGCAGGATGGATGGCCGCGAGGCCGGGGCGTGCGTCAGCCTGAGAGTCGTGCCGGCGGACCTGCTGGACGCCTTGTGCTCCCTGTCGGGGCGCCCTTCGCCGCCCCCAGGGTCTCATCCGGTACGCCGGGTCCTCGGGAGCGTTCTCCACGCAGTGGCCTCGCTGCCACTGGACACGCTGCAACCGGGCGACGTGAGCGCGGCCACCGAGGTGCGCGCCGGCCTCCTGAACGCCGACGTACCGCCCGCGTCCGACGCGGCCGCCCGCTGCATCCAGCACACGGTCGACGACCTGGGTCCCGTCGACCTGTGGGCGCTGGCCCGCGGCACCGCCATGACCCGCGACGACCTGGCATGGGGCGCCGCGGCGACCCTGGCGCGGCAACGCCTGGCGGAGCCCGACCCGCTGGACGAACTCGCCGCGCAGGCCGTGGTGGACGAAATCGCCGAACGGACCCCATGCCGATGGGGCCGTCACCACGCCGACGCGGTCCGTGCCGCGCTGTACCGGACTCTGGCCGACCTCGCCGACGTCCTCCTGGAAGTGTCGGAGTCCACCCCGACACCCCTGCGCTGGACCGTGGACGACGACGTGAGGCGCGCCTCAGCCCTGATCGGCGGAGTGGTCCACGACGTAGCGGTCCAGAAGGCGGAGAACGCGCCCTGCGCGGCACGGCCCGTCTGGCGCCATCCCTCCCCTCCTGCCGCTCGCACCGCCTGGCAGTGGCGGATCACGAACGGACCGACCGGCCGTGCCGCCCACGGCCACGGTCCCTTCCCTTCCGCGCTCGCGGCACGACACGCCGCCGAGTGCGCGATCACGGCACTCGCCGCCGGGAGATGCGGCCTGTGAAGGGCGCCGGTACGCGGGCCCGCGCCGACGCCCATGCCGCACCGTGCCCGCGACAGCTCGTCCACGCCGACCCTCCGGCGGTCGTACGGCCCGCCGGCAGTCCGCTGATGGCCGCGATCGGCTGCGTCACGCCTCGCGTGCGGTGCGGACCACACCGTGCCTGATGGTCGACCTCCCGATGTCCTGGCCGCCAGGCGCTGCCCGCCCGCCTGTGTCAGGTCCGTGATGAAACCGCAGACCGGTTGTGAATATCACGGTCCCTTTCCGTGCTCTTCACCACAGCATTGCTGCAAAGCAACGAAGTCGAGGTGTGGCGATATGGTCGGCCGATGTACTGATATGGGGCCCCGCATCCCCCGACAGGAGGGTTGAACAGCTTCGACATCGGGTCGAAGCACCTGCGCGTGGGTGGCTTTATGATCGTCGATGAACTACTGGCTCCGCGTCCGTCCTCTTGTCGTCGACGATTCTTGGCGACCGCGAACGTAACCATTTGAGCGGGTCGCGTGACGGTGACGCAGGTGAAGAAGGGTGAACTCCATGGCTCTCGGGCTGCTCCGTCGTCGGCGTTCCCATGGTGCCTCCAGCGCCGGATCGAGCATCTCGGTCCCCCTGCCGCCCGGCGCCGGGGCGTTCGGCTTCGAGGTCCTCGATCCCATGGACCAGCCCATGGGCGGAGCGGAGGTCACCGTGACCGCCCTGGACAGCCACCGGGTCGCCACGCGTGGCACCACGGATCCCCACGGCTACTTCATAGCGACGCTGCCACCGGGCTCCTACAGCGTGATGATCGCGGCCGAGGGCCTGTCACCTGCCCGCGAGAGCCTCGACATCGCCGCCGGGGTGGCGCTGCCCCCGGTGCGCATCGCGCTCCAGCCCGCCCGCCAGATGGAACTCCCGACAGCCGGAACCTGGCTGTTCGATCCTCCGCACACCGCGATCCGGTTCATCGCCAAGCACGTGGGCATGGCCCATGTCCACGGGCGGTTCACCCGCTTCCAGGGCGGCATCCGCGTCGCGCCGAACATGGCCGACTCACACGTGTCGGTGCGCATCGACGCCTCCAGCCTCACCACGGGCAACAACACCCGCGACAACCACCTGCGTTCCGCCGACTTCCTGGATGTCGAACGCTACCCGCACATCGACTTCACCAGTACCCGGTTCGCCCACCGCGGCGGCTCCAAGTGGACCCTGCACGGCACACTCACCATGCACGGCACCAGCCGCTCCGTCGGCCTCGACACCACCTACCTCGGGATGGTCAACGGAGGCTACGACCAGGAACTGCGCTGCGCGGCTCTCGCCAAGGCCGAACTCCATCGGGAGGACTTCACCCTCAACTGGCGCTCCATGCTGGCCCGCGGCATCGCCGTCGTCGGTCCGACCGTCCAGCTGGAGTTGGACGTACAGGCGATGTACCGCACCCACGACACGCCCACGCCACCGCAGTAGACCCTCCACGCCTGCCTGGCCTCCCCCATGCCGCACTGACCGAGCCGCCGCACCAACCGGCGCCGGCCGCCGAGCGGTTGATCCCGCACGGCCCCGCCACCCCCCACATCCAAGGCGCGTGCACACGCCATTGAACGGTGTGCCGCGATCACGCCGCCGCGTCTCGGCCGCACGCCCGGCAGGTGGGATTGGAAACTGAAGCCCGACCGCCGCAAGCGACTCGTCCGCCTCACCACACGGGACCCGGTCTGGGTCTCTGTATCAGCAACGCGGCGTGCAGGGGGCGCAGTTCGGGACCGAGCCGGTGCCGAGCGGGGCGCCGCCCACCGGGGCCCCGCGCCCGGCCCGCGTCCGGGACGAGCCGGCGGAGATTCCTTTGGTCTAGACCTTGACTGCGATCAAGGGGGAGGGTTCAGTGTCCGAAAGCATCCTTCGGCACGGCCTGTGCGCATCGGCTCGGCTCCCACCGGGCCTGTTTGCCATGGCCGCGTCACACGAAAGGGGACTCTGTGCTCAGGAATCGCGTGAAGGCGCTGCTGACCGGGCTCGCGGCGGTCGGCTCTCTGGCGGCGACTGCACTCATGCCCACGGTGGCGAACGCCGCCGAGCCCCCGACGGCCCCGGCGGACGAGTGCGCCGTAGCCCCCGACTGGTCCAAGGGCGCCAACTACCAGGCGCGCGACATCGTGAAGTACACCGACGGGAAGATCTACGTCGCCGTGCGCGACAACCCCGGTTACGACCCGACGGTGAGCACCTACTACTGGGCGCCGTACACCTGCGGCACCGGCGGCAACCCGTACCCCAACAGCTTCGTGGTGAGCGAGGCCCAGTTCGACCAGATGTTCCCGAACCGGAACCCCTTCTACACGTACCAGGGCCTGACGGACGCCATGAAGGCGTTCCCCAAGTTCGCCCACACCGGCAACGACACGATGCGCAAGCAGGAGGCCGCGGCCTTCCTCGCGAACATCAGCCACGAGACCGGCGGCCTGTACTACATCAAGGAGGTCAACGAGGCGAACTACCCGCACTACTGCGACAGCACCAAGCCCTACGGCTGCCCGGCCGGCCAGTCCGCGTACTACGGGCGGGGACCGATCCAGCTGAGCTGGAACTTCAACTACAAGACCGTGGGCGACTTCCTCGGGATCGACCTGCTGAACCACCCCGAGGTGGTGGAGACGAATCCGGCCGTCGCCATGATGACCGGTCTGTGGTACTGGAACACCCAGGCCGGCCCCGGTCCGATCACCGGCCATGACGCCATGGTCAGCGGCGCCGGCTTCGGCCAGACGATCCGCTCGATCAACGGCAAGCTGGAGTGCGACGGCGGCAACCCGCGCCAGGTCGAGAGCCGGATCAACCGGTACAAGGAGTTCACTCGGATCCTCGGCGTCCCGACGGGCCCCAACCTCTCCTGCTGATCCGCCGACTCCCCCATCTCCCCCACGCGACCCCCACTGGACCGCCGCGGGCCGGACGCACTCCGGCCCGCGGCCTCGCCGCCGAGCCCACGGACGGCCGACCGCCCGCTGCCGAGTCGGCCCATGGTCACCGCATCACACCGGCGCATCAATCCGCCGGGGCTGCCGCAGAGTTCGGTCACGGCGCCACACCGACCGTCGCCGCCCGCCCGGAACGGGGCAGAACCGGTTCGACACCGGTCACCATTGTATTCGATCATGCGTTCATGCCCCTGAGAGAGACCCTTGCCCGAGTCGATGCGGACCTGGCCGCCGGCCGGGTTCCCGTCGCGCGCCAGCGTCTGCGCGGTCTCGTCTCCTCCTTTCCGTACGACCTGACGCTCCGCCGGCGTCTGGCCGAGGTGTACCGGCTCTACGGCGATGCCGCCGAGGCCGGGCGCTGGATGTACCTCGAGGAAGACCGCGACGCCGAGGAGACCGCCGCCTTCGAGGCGCGGTACGGGTCTCCCGGGTGGCGGATGAAGGCCATCGCCTGGCACGGCCCGGAGGATCTGGCTGCCACCTCCTTCGCGCAGGGGCGGTTGGCCGCGGTGCGGGCCGCCTGCGCCGAGGAGCTGGGGCACCCCGTCGACTGGGACGACCCCGCCTCCTACCGGGACGACCTGGAGGAGAAGTCCGAGGCGCCTTCCCACCCCTGGTCGGTCAGCGGTGTGCTGGCAGGCGTCGGCTGCCTGGTCGGGGCCATCGCGTTCCTCGCGGTCTGGGTGATCGGAGTCCTGGCCCTCTTCGACTGACCGTCAGGACGCCTTGGCGCGAGCCGCCGTTCGAAGCGACTCCCGCTCCCCCGATTGAGGGATATATCGCTGATTTGTCCGCTGTTTACCTTCTGCCCGAGTAGCTCAGATTGTTCATAGTGGTGTGAATGCTCCGCACCCTCGACGAGGCAGAGGAGAACCGTCATGCGTCACATCAAGTCGTTAGCCGTCGCCGCGGCCGCCTTCGCGGCAGCCATCGGTACAGGGCCCGCCGTGACCGCGGCCCCGGCCGCCGGAGGCAACCTGGCGGCTTACAACTGCACCTCCGGATACTTCTGCATCTACAGCGACTGGAACGGCGGGGGAACCCGCTGCCAGTGGTCACAAGCCAGCAAGGCGAACACCGCCGACAACTGCTCCTTCATCCAGCGGGGCAAGAACGTGCTCTCGGTCTGGAACGGAACCGGACACCGCGTGCAGTACTACACGCACACCAACTACAACTCGCGCGTCGGGTCCACCGCCGCCGCCACGGGCGGCAACCTGCAGGGCAGCTACCAGATCCGCTCCTTCAAACCCCAGTAGGGCCGCAGCCGCCCGCACGGCGCCTGCATGAAGGCGCCGTGCCAAAGATCGATGCGAAAGAGCCCGCCGGGAAACCGGTGGACGCACCACTCACCGACGGTGTGGTGCCGCCACTGTCCGACGGCGGGCGGGGGAACCGTGCCGGCCTCGCCGAAGAGGGCGTCGATCGGCACGGTCAACACCTGCCCGCGCGGGCGCGCACACCTGCGTGGGCGCGCACACCTGCGCGGGCGCGCACACCTGCGTGGGCCGGCCGGACGGCGGGAGCCGCCCGGCCGGTCCGCCGAGTGACAGTCGGACTCCGGCCCGTCAGCCCGTCAGGCCATCAGCCCGTCAGTCCGTCAGCCCGTCAGCCCGTCAGTCCGTCAGCCCGTCAGCCCGTCAGGTCGAGCGGACGCCCGTAAGCAGCGGCGAGCCGTTCGTTGACCAGGTCGAAGAACGGGATGATCGCGAGCATCAGCCTCGGGTGGTCCTCTCGCAGGAAGAACCGCAACGGCGGGCTGGTCCAGTGCACGTCGCCGCGGACCTCCTGCTCGTCTATCGGCACGTCCACGGCCCAGAACGGCACCCCCAGCCGCTTCGCCCCGTGCGCGTGCACCTGCGGGTTGGCCCAGGCGAAGAGGTACTCGATCCCGGCTTGGCTGCAGTAGCTGATCAGCGCGTGCAGGACGGCCTGGGCGCCCAGTCGGTCGTTCGACGAGAAACGCCCGAATTCCCCGCAGCGACCGCGGTTGCGGTCGATGAATCCGCGCATTCCCGGGGTCAGCCGGAAATAGCGCTCGGTGTCGATGCGAGGCCGCCGTGCGCCTATCTCCAGACCGGCTGTCGCGATGATCTTTCCCTCCCGCCGTGCCACGAACAGCACATCGGGTTCCGAAATCCACGACGCCCCGTATTCCGCCTGGTACTTCTCCGCGCAGAAACGCAGACCCTCCGCGAACGCGGCGCCGGTGGCCACCGCGACCTCGATGCCGTGGTCGGCCTGCGGGCGCACCGCCTCGGGGCGGGCGGTGAGTTCCGCGGCGGTCACGTGTCGACCCGCTTCCCGGTACTGGTGTCGATCAGCTCGGCCTCCAGGGTGGAGCCGTCGTAGAAGAACGACATCGGGGAGGGCGGCAGCACCGTGGCGTACGGCTCGCGCTCCAGGCCGGTCAGCACCAGGGCCGTGCGCTGGACCGCGTGGGCCTCGGCGATCGGCGGCGTGCCGGCGAAGAGCGGGACCTTGCGCTTGTTGATGAGCCAGTCCTCGATGACCTCGACGCTGGGGAACCGCCAGGCCTTCGGCACGAACTTCTCCATCAGCTCCTTGATCACCTCGGGGGTGAGCTCGGCGTCCTCCGGCAAGCCGTAGCGCTCCTCGATCGGTTCGCTGTCGTGGGTGTACTTGTACACCGAAGTGCCCCAGCCCACGCACCACGCGGACAGGACGCAGAGCGGCCGCGGGTCCTTCCGGAACGCCCGGTGCAGTGCGTAGCGGGCCCGGATCAGATAGAAGTCCATCTGGTCGAGGACCACGTCGCAGCCGGCGACGAACTCCTCCGCGTTCTCGGGCGTGATCCCCTCCTCGAAGACCTCGACCGTCACGTCACCGGCCAGGTCGTGGGCCAGTTCGGCGACCACCTGGGCCTTGTTCCGGCCGACCGTGTGCCGGGTGGCGCCGAGCTGCCGGTTGATGTTGGTCCAGTCGAACGCGTCCGGGTCCGCGACCTTCAGGTTCAGTACGCCGAGGCGGGCCAGCCGCACCGCGACGGCGCCGCCGATGCCTCCGCAGCCCGCTATGCCGACGGTCGCGCCGCGCAGCTTCAGCTGCGCGGCGTGCTGCTCCTCGTCCGTCTCGCCGAGCCAGGCCTGGCTGCGGTCGACCCGCTGCCAGTACACGTCGTCGTCGTAGGTCCCGATGAACTTCTCGCGCACGTGTCCTCCTGAGCGATGTGCCGGTGTGAGCCGATGTGATCGGCGAGAGACGCTCCGGTCGGACTCTCGCCGACAGGCCCGGGAGGGCGGGCATGCGTGCGGCCGTGACTGGCCGGCTGCCAGGACAATGTGACCCCCGATTTTCCCCGTCGGCCCCGGCGAAACCCCGCTGGAGCGTGGGGAAATCGTATGCACAGAACACCTCCGGAATTGCGTGTGATGTCTGTCACATACAATTCCGGAGGTGCGTTCCCTGCATTTCCGGCCTGAATTCGGCAATAGTCATCCACCGAACCCGGCGAAGCGGCTCCGGTATTCTGCTGCCGAGGATTTCGGGCGAATGATCAGCGGTGGGCGACCTCCGAGGGGCCGTCGGCGGTACGTTCACGCGCACCGCCTCTTCCGGGCGCGGGAGCCGGGCCGGACAGCGTGGCTCCGGCCAGGACGGCACCGGCCAGGGCACACGCCGCGATGATCCACAGGGCGTCGTGCAGGCCCGACTCCAGACCGGCGGACCCACGGGCGGCGGCGCGGTCGGCCAGCAGCGAACCCAGCACGGCGACGCCGAGGACCCCGCCGGTCTGCCGGGCGGTGTTGTTCACCGAGGACGCCATCCCGGCCCGCTCCGGCGGTACGGCGCCCATCACGGTGGCCGCCATCGAGGTCGAGGCGAGGGCGTAGCCGGCGCCGACCGCAACGAACGGCAGCCCGGTCAGCAGGTAGCCGTCCGCGGCCGTGCCGGTCAGCACCGCACAGCCGCCGCCCACCAGCGCCAGCCCGGCCGTCAACGCCCAGCGGGCGCCGAGCCGGCCGACGATCCGGCCGGCGTACGGGCCTGTCGCCATGTAAGCGACGGACAGCGGCAGGAACCTGGCCCCGGCCTCCACCGCGGAGTCTCCGCCGACCTGCTGGAAGTAGAGCGAGAACACGAACAGCAGGCCGAACAGGGCGAAACCCATCAGCAGGCCGGCCACGTTCCCGGTGGTGAACGCCGGGAGGCGGAAGAACCTCGGCGGCAGCAGGGCGTCCCGGGCGCGCGACTCGACCACGGCGAAGCCTGCCAGGGCGACCACCGCGACCAGCAGGGCGGCGACGATCGGCGCCGACGTCCAGCCCTGTCGGCGCCCGTCGATCGCCACGTACGCCACCAGGCCCAGCGCGACCGTGCCCAGCAGTTGGCCGGGCAGGTCCAGCGAAGCCCGGCTCCCGCGGGTGGCGGGGACGACCACCAGTGCCAGCAGGCCGGTGACGACCGCGCACGGGACGTTCAGCCAGAAAATCGACTGCCAGCCGACCGCGTCGACCAGCGCACCGCCCAGTACCGGCCCGGCGACCAGCGAGAGCCCGGCGGCCGACGCCCAGACGCCGATCGCCCGGACGCGTTCGGCCGGGACGGGGAAGGCGTGCGCGAGGATGGCGAGCGTCGCGGGCAGTTCCAGCGCGGCGCCCACTCCCTGGACGGCTCGGGCGGCGATCAGCCAGCCGCCGGACGGCGCCAGCGCACAGCCGACGCTCGCGAGCGCGAAGATCGCCGTCCCGGTGATGAACACCCGCTTGTGGCCGCCGATGTCCCCGACCCTCCCGGCGATCAGCAGCAGTGCCGCCAGCGGCAGGATGTAGGCGTCGACCACCCACTGGAGGCCGGAGACCGAGGCGTGCAGGTGGTCGCCGATGGCGGGCAGGGCGACGTTGACGATCGTCGCGTCGAGCTGCATCAGGAACATGCCGAGGCACATGGCGGTGAGGATCAGCCCGCGCCGGGGAGGCCGCGGGGAAGGGGCGGTCCGGGTCTCGGTCACGGGCGGTTCCTTCCGGGTGGGCGGGGCCCCGCCCGTGTGCGGAGCGCTGCGTGGGCGGAAGCGGCCGTTCGTTCGCCTGGCGTCGTCACACGCTAGGGCCGGGTCATTTCGGCCCGGACCGAAGTGACGTCCCCTTAGACTCGCCGCATGGCGTATCCGATGCGGGCCCCAGCGGGAGCGGACGGACCGCGGCCGGCGCCCGTACCGCACTGCGGCGACCTGCCCCTGGCCGGCGACGCGGACATCTCGGCCGTCGCCCAGCTGATCGCCGACCCCTCCCGCGCCGCCGTGCTGCTGGCCCTCCAGGACGGCCGGGCCCTTCCGGCGAGCGTGCTGGCGGCCGAGGCCGGTGTCTCCGCCTCGACCATAAGCGGTCACCTGGCCCGGCTGCTGGACGCCCGCATGGTCACCGCCGAACGGCACGGCCGCTACCGCTACTACCGGATCGCCGGCCCCGAAGTGGCCGAACTGCTGGAGCGGCTGGCCGCGTTGTCACCGCCCCGCCCGGTGCGGTCCCTGCGCGAGGGCAACCGGGGGCAGGCCCTACGCGCGGCCCGGACCTGTTACGACCACCTGGCCGGGCGCCTCGGCGTCGCCGTCCTGCAACGGATGCTGGCGGCCGGCCACCTGACCGGCGGCGACGGCCAACGCCACCCCGACACCGCCGTCCTCGACGGCCTGACCGGCTACGGACGCGACGTCAGCTACCAGTTGACCGACACCGGAGTGTGGTTCCTGCACCGGCTCGGCGCCGTCGACACGCCAGAGCACCGGCCGGCGATCCGCTACTGCGTCGACTGGAGCGAGCAGCAGCACCACCTGGCCGGGGAACTCGGGCGGCTCCTGCTGGCCCGCGCGCTGCGGGGCGAGTGGATCGTCAGAGCGGCGAAGAACCGGTCGGTCAGGGTCACGGACCGGGGACGTGCCGCGCTCCGGCAGCACTTCCAGCTCGACTGGTGACGGGTCCGCGGACGCCGGACCCGTGCCCGGGTCGCGTGCCCGTGCCCATGCCTGTCCGCGGCCGCGCGCGCCGTCGCCGGGCCGGCGCGGGGCCGTGGTGCGCCCCCCCCGGAAGTCGAGGGAGGCGCGGTCGGGGCGGACCACCGGGAGCGGTCGGAGCGTCCCCGGGGTGGTTCGGGCGCGGCGGGTGGCGGCGCCGTCGCTCACAGGACCGGGATGGTGGGCGGATGCACGGATCCGGGTTGCCATTCGAAGAGCAGGATGGTCGCGTCGTCGCTGAGGTGATGGTCGTGGTGGACCAGGATGGCGTGAATGAGGCGGCGCAGGACTTCGTCGGCGGGCTCACCGGCCGCGGTGGCGCGGATGATGAAGTCGGTGAAGTTGTCCAGGCCGAACATCTCACCGTTGTCGGAGCGGGCGTCGGTGACGCCGTCGGTGTAGAGCAGGACCCGGTCCTGCCGCTCGAGCTGGTAGGAGTGGACGTGCCTCGGCTGGTCCACGAGGGCGCCGAATCCGAGCGGGGGCTCGGTGGGGCGGTCGAGGGCGCCGGGGACCAGGCGTTGGTCGCGGATGAGCAGGGGCACCGGATGGCCGCAGTTCGTCCAGGTCAGCTCGCCGGTACTCAGGTCGAGGTGGACGAAGATGGCGGTGCAGTAGCGGTCGGGGAACTCCTGCGCGAGCGTGTGGTCCACCGATTCGGTCAGTTGCCGCAGGTCGCCTCCGTTGCGGCGGGCGTTGCGGCAGCCGGCCATGGCGACGGCGGTGGTCAGGCCGGAGAACAGGTCGTGGCCCATGGAGTCGAGGATCGTGGCATGCAGGGTGTGGTCGATCAGTGAGTGGTCGAAGCCGTCACCGCCGAGGTCGTAGGCGGGCTCCAGGACGGCGGACGAGACGACTTCCTGGGCTTTGAGGGTGCGCGGCGGCAGAAAGGCCCAGACCATCTCGGCGGGCAGGCGCATGGGCTGGATCCGCTGGAGGCGGGTGAAGGTGTCGCTGTGCTCCCCCTTGGTGAGCACGAGCAGGGCGAGCAGTTCGGCCAGCGACCGGCAGAACTGCAACGTGGGGGCGTCCAGCCGATCACTGCGCAGGCCCACGACACCGATGCGTTGGATTCCGTCGAGCAGCGGCATCCAGATCTCCAGGCCGGTGGTGTCGGCTTCCGTCACACGGACGGAGGCGGTCCGGTAGGACCAGCCGGCGAGACTGTCGTCGATCGGGATGGTGGGCTGATCGTTCATGCGGGGGTTCGGCAGCGGAATGAGGACGTCCTGCTGCACGTCGGCCACGTAGATGGACACCTCGTGCATGCCGAGCCGTGCCGCGGCCAGACCGGCGAGTTCGGGGAGCGCGGCCGGGCCGTGTTGGGCAGCCTCGTGCACCAGGGCGTTCAGCGCCCTGTATCCAGCCGCGGTCATCTCGGTCGGCATGACAGGTGTCGCTCAGGAAGGAGTCGTCCGTTCACTCACCTTCCGGGTGCCCGCAAACCGCTCGATAACGCCGGGGAAAATTGAATCATGTACGTTTCGGGCTCCCGGATGACAACGCCGGCGGGTGATCAGCGGGGCGACCGCGGGCCGCCGACGGCAGGCCCCGGTCGCGGGCCACCATCCGGTGCGACCGCGTGAACCGCGAGCCTTTCCGGGACCGTACGCTCCGGCGGTCCCCCACGGGGTCCTCCCACCGAGACGTCGGCCTGGCGGCCGGCGCCTGTGGCCATGGGGGGTGGAGCGGCTGTCGATGCTGCCGGGGTGCCAGGTGCGGGTGGGTCCGTTCCAGTCGGGCGGTGTCCGTCCCGGTCGGGCAGTGTCCGGCCGGCTCGGGCAGTGTCCGGCCGGCTCGGGCAGTGTCCGGCCGGCGAGGTCCGGGGCGCGTGGCGGGTGTCGTCGGTGATCTCCATCCGCTCGGCTCCCAGGGGGCGCGCGGAGCGGTCGTCACGGTCCGGAAGCTCCCGTACAGAGTGGCGGAATGGCTGCTTCTCGGCTGTGTCACAGCCACCCGCGGGCGCTTAATGGTGGTCCCGCGATGCGCGTGGGGGTGACGACGACACGGGGGGCGCATGGACTCGGTGGGAGATTACGGCGCGCCACCGCCCGGGCCGCCGCCTCGGCCGCCCCTGGCGCCGCCGGCCTCCCGCAAGGGCGGCACCCTGGTCCTCCAGGTCAGCCGCCGCATGCTGTGGGTGGGCTCGGTGGCCATCCCGCTGCACAGCATCACCTGGGTCGACGCCTTCCGGCTCAAGCCCGACCGGGGCGCGGCCGTCAACCGCTTCCTGAAGTGGCTCATCGGCCTCGGCCTGGTCCTCGCCGTGATCAGCTCCACGACCAAGGGCGAGGTACGCGTCTCGGGGCAGTCCGACGTGTCGTTGTCCGTGCTCCTGATCGTCTTGGTCGTCTACGCCCTCAAAGACCTGTTCGAGCCGGCGAAACCGGTGCTGGTCGTCGAGATGGCCAGCGGCTCGACGGTGGTCGTGACCCTGCCGAGCGTGGACGAACTGCGCCAGATCGCCGACCGGATCGTACGCGCGATCGACAACCCGGAAGCCGAGTTCTCCACGCTCGTGCAGCAGTTCCGCAGCAACACCACGAACAACTACGGTTCAGTCGTCAACATGCACGGCGGCCGGGGAAACACGGGGTTCAAACTGTGAGCGACGCGCCCAGCCCCCGCGGCCCCGTGCTCGATGCGCACGGCGGCCACGACGGCATCGGCATCAGCCGCACCCGGTGCCGCCGAGGCACTTGATCCGGGCGCGAGTCGTCGTCAGGGAGAGCGGACAGCCGTTCCGCGCCGCTCTCGGCCTGCCAGCGGGTCGGGGCCGTGGCGACAACGGCCCCGGCCACCCGCGCCGTCGCGGTATCAGGGCCTGGCCGACGGGCCGGCCGGGCGGTCCGCCGTGACCAGCCACGATGTGCTGCGCAGCCGGACCGTGCCGTCCGTCGTCTCATGAGCGCGCAGGTGATCCGTCAGGGCGCGGCGGGCGCGGTCCCGTGCGGTCGTGCCGGCCTGCTCCATCAGGTGGCGACCGGGACCCGTCCCCAGCAGGAACTCCGCCGCGTCCGCGGCTCCGCTCCCCCATCTCCCGTGTGCCTGCTCCTGGTTGACGGTGATGCCGGTGAATCCGGCCGCGGTGAGGACGTCGCGGACGCGGTCCGGTGAGGACAGGGAGAACATGCCGGGTGACCCGGCCCGCCCGAAGTCCCCGACCGGCAGGAAGTCGCGCAGCGAAGTCATCGCGGTCACCCAGTCGTTGAGCGAGGGCTCGGCCGGGCAGACGAACGCCAGGCGGCCGCCGGGCCGCAGCGCCCGGCCGACGTTGCCGAAGGCCGTCACGGGGTCGGCGAAGAACATCACCCCGTAACGGCTGATCACCGCGTCGAAGGCGCCCGCCTCGAAGGGGTGCACCTGCGCGTCGCCCTGCACGAAGGAAGCGTTCACGATGCCCTCCCGCTCAGCGCGGGCCCGGGCCTCGGCCAGCATCGGGCCGGACAGGTCGAGACCCAGCGCGTGCCCCTGGGGTGCCCGGAGGGCGGCGAGACGTGTGGTCTGCCCCGAGCCGCAACCGAGGTCGAGGGTGCGGTGGTTCGGGTTGATCCCGGCGGCGTCGAGGAGCGGCTCGTTGAAGCCTTCGTTCACCGCGTTCCAGCGGTCCTGGTGGCGGGCCCAGTGAACTCCTTCGGGGCCGTTCCACGCTTGCGCCTGCTGGGTGTTGTCGATGTCCGGCATGGGTGCCTCCTGTGGTGGACGACGGAGAATGGGCAGGCGCTCAAACCATATGGGCGCGCGCCCAAACAAGCAACCACCGCCACTTTCAAAGGAGTTGCCTTCTTGTCGGGGCGGATGTGGAACGGCAGAGAGATCCGGGCCGTCACACGTGCCCTTCATGCGACCCGATGCGCGCGTGGCGGAGCCCTGTGCCGACCGGTTCGCGCGGACGGCGGCGAAGGCGCGGGCACTGCCGGGGTCCGCCGGGCAGGGCACGGTGGTGCGCGACCGGGCGGCCGTCACCGGTTCTGTTCCCGCCGGCACGACCTGCCGGCTCGAACCCCGCGCGCACTGCCGTCGTTGCCGTTGCCGTCGCGGCGCCCGCGGCGGGCCCGCCGGGCACTGCCCACGGGAAGGGGGGGTGTGTCCGATCCACCGACGCCGCGGGTGACGGCGGTACGGCCGGCTACTCGTCCCGTACGGCGACCGCGAAGCCGACCTCTCCGCCGGGTTCCTCGCGCAGTGACTCGGTGAGTCCGCCGACGGCCGCGCACAGGGCCTTGGCCATGCCGCGGGTCAACGGCCCGTCGGGGCGCGGGAGATCGGTCATGGCCGTGGCGTCGGCCCTCTCCTGCCTCGACCGGACGTATTCCGCGCCCCAGTCGGTGAAGCGCGGCAGGGCCACCCTGCCGTCGTCCTGGTGCCATCCGCGCGCCGCCGCGGCCACCACGACGCGGATCCGGCGCTCATGACTGACCGGCACCACCTCGGTGAAGACGGTGAGCCGCACCAGCCCGTTGCCGTCGTCCATTCCGTAGGGCAGCGTCCGCTCCACCCCACCCGCCATGGGATCGGGGTTGAGGTTGCCCGCCGCGCGCTCTGCCGCGTAGTCGCGGCGGCACAGGTCGATGAGGGGTTCGAGATGGCGTGCGACGTAGGCGTACCAGTACTCGACGGCCCTGTGCGACCCCCTCGGTCAGGCCACGGACCCCGGCCCGCTCGGCACGTTCGAGCCTATACGGTGCGGCTCCGTCCTCGCGTCGATCCGCCGGCTCCGTCCTCGCCCACTCGGCGGTCGGCCGGCACGGCGGGCGCCGCCGACCCGGCGCGGCGTGGGCGCGCGGTCGTGGACGGCCATGCGGTCCGACGCGACCGCGGTCAGGACGGCGGGCCGGGGCGTCGCCGGCGGTGGGACCGGCGAGGGCGGCGTGGTCGGCCCGGACTCCTGTCTCGCCCCGTGTCGCACAGACGGGAACCCCGGCCCGAGTACGGCGGGCCGGGGTTCTCATGTCGTGCGCCTGGTGGCGGAGCCCGGCCCGATTACGGCGGGCCGGGGTTCTCCGTTGTATGGCGTGTGTCGTGGTGGTGCGCCGGGTCAGTACTCGCCGCCCTTGTGGCGCTCGACGACGCGGAAGCTGCCCACGACGCCGTTCTTGACGTGGACGCCGCCTTCGACGTGGCCGGTCCGGA
>NZ_JBIBUK010000032.1:0-72187 GCF_043079345.1 Streptomyces sp. NPDC015220
CGCCCGGTTACATTCCGAACCCGGAAGCTAAGCCTCACAGCGCCGATGGTACTGCAGGGGGGACCCTGTGGGAGAGTAGGACACCGCCGAACAATTCTTCAGAAGAGGCCCACACCGAAATGGTGTGGGCCTCTTCGTTTTTCCTGCATTACGGTGGCCCCATGAGCAGCCCTGACAGCGACGAGAAGTACCTGGTCCGCGCCATACGAGCTGAGGAATGGCCCGCCGTGAAGGCGTTGCGGCTCCGTGCACTGCGGGACCCGATCGCTCACCTTGCCTTCCTGGAGACGTACGAGGACGCCGCCGCGAAGCCCGATTCGTTCTGGCAGGAACGCGCCGCCAAGGCGTCCACGGGCGAGACCGGCGTGCGGCAGTTCGTCGCCCAGGGCCCCGACGGCGAGTGGGTCGGAAGCGTCACCGTGCTCCTGGAGGAGGCCGGCACGACGGACTGGGCCGGGTTCCCGGTCGAACGCCGCCAGGGGCACCTCGTCGGCGTGTACGTGCGTCCCGAACACCGCGGCTGCGGGCTCACCGAGGTGCTGTTCGACGAGGCCGTGCAATGGGCCTGGGCGATCGGTGTGGAGCGGATACGGCTGATCGTGCACGAGGACAACGGGCGTGCCCAGCGCTTTTACCGCAGGGTCGGCTTCCTGCCGACCGGCCGCACCGTGCCGTTGGCAGGCAAGCCCGGCGAGACCGAGCTGGAGTACGCGCTCGAGCGCCCCTGAGACCCCTGCCCACCGGCGGGAGAGACCCTCGGGGAGGACGCACGGTCCTCGATGAGCCGGTTCCCTCGGGCCCAGGGCGTCGGGTCAGCCCGGCGTCAGACCGGCAGTTCGTCGTGGGGCCAGCGGGCGCGGCCCTGTTCCCGGGAGCGGAGCAGGGCCAGGGTCGGCAGCCCCTGGTCGGCGCCGCGGGCCAGCAGCTCGGGGAGCTGCGGCAACGGGGCCACGGCCGCCACGTCGTCCAGGACGAGGACGAGTGGTGGGTCGAGCCGACCGGAGGATGACCGTTCGGCCATGCGCCGGCCGCGCTCGACCACGCTTGCGGCGAGTGCCGTCAGGAGAGGCATGGCACCCGGGTTGGTGCGGGGATCCTCGATGGATTCGCCGACCAGATAAAGCGTTCCCCCTTCGTTGACGAAGGAATCCAAGGCGAGCGCATCAGTTCGGTTGGGAGTACAGGCTTCACGGATGTTCACCGTGGAGAGCGAGGCCAGGGCACGGCCCGTCAGTTCCTGGGCGATGTCGCGGCGTTCTGGGTGGGCGGTGAGCGCCGCCTCGAGCTCGCCCGCGGAACCCGAGGCGGCCCTGGGGTTCGTACGCAGGGTCCGCACGGCGTCCTGGAGCTGGGTGCCCTGGGACCAGCGGTGGACGTGGCGGATGGTGCGTCCGTCCACGGCCGCGGCGTGCAGGAAACTGCGCAGCAGGGTCTGCGCGGTCTCGGCCACCGCCTGGTCGATCTTCGCGGTCGGACGGACCGGGGCCAGGAGGGCGGCGGCCCGCAGGAGAGCGGTCTGCTTGTCCTCGCAGCCGACCGACGGTGACCAGTGGAGGCGGGCCGGGGTGTCGCACAGGTGCGCGGGGTCGTAGAGGAGGACCGGGCCGAGTTTGGCGCGGGAGTCCTTGGTGTCCAGCCACAGGTCCGGGTTCGACGTGACCACGAGGGCCGGGCCGACCGCGTCGCGGATCGCCTCGGCGGCCGCGGTCCGGCGGGTCTCCCGCGGACCGACGAGGACGCTGGAGAACCGGGCCGCGGCGAACGGCGCGGGTGTCGCCCCGGGCTCCGGCGCCGGCGTCGTGGGTCGCCCCGAAGCCGTGAGCGGCTCGTGCCCGAGTCCCGGCCGGGAGGCGCTGCCGGACCCGGGCTCGGTCTCGGAGGCGGGGGCGGCCATGCGCTGGCCGGGAAGCCCGACCTCCTCAGGGGCCGCGGCAACCTCACGGGGAGCGGGAACCACCTCTGGCTCGGACGGTACCTCATGGGGTTCGGAAGGCGCCTCATGGTGCCGGGGTCCCCGGGGGGCCGGAGCGGGGGCCTCGCGGTCCTCGGGCGTCACGGCGCGCTCCCGTGACCCCGCTCCGCTCCGCTCCCGGGCCGCCGCCTTCTCCGCCCGTCGCCTGAGCCGTCCGGCTCTCCACCGGGTCACCGTGCCGATCACGAACACGGTCAGCACGAACAGCACCATCAACTGGCCGATGAACAGGCCCCAGAACAGTCCGTATCCCGAGAGCCGGTCCGGTGGGGTGCCGGGCCAGGCGCCGGGGACGTCGTGCGGCTCGGTGACGAGGTGGCGCATGGCCAGGGGCGTACGGGCGAAGCTGACACCGGACGGCCAGGAGCCGTGCGAGAGCAGGCCGGCCAGGCCCGTGGCCGTCCACACCAGCACGGTCATGCCGAGCAGGAAGGCGAGGAGCCCGACCAGCAGGCCGTCGGGGATGCCGCCCTGGCCCTGCCGGCCCCCGCCCCGCCCTCCGTCGTCCGCTCTCACCGCTGCGCGCCTCCCTGCACGGCCCTCAGGCCACCGTCGACTCGGAGGAGCCGCCCAGGTCGGGGACGTGCTGCTCCACGAAGGCGGCCGCCCGTGCCTCGGCCTCCAGTTCGGCGGCGCGCAGGGCGTCGTCGGCGAGACGGTCGTGCGAGGACTCGGTCATGGCCCGGTCGGTGAAGACCAGTGGCCGTTCGGTCTCCGTGATCAGGTGTTTGACGACCTGGACGTTGCCGTTGACGTCCCACACCGCGATACCGGGCGTCAGCGTCGGGATGATCTCCACCGCCCACCGGGGCAGGCCCAGCACGCGGCCAGTGGCCCGTGCCTCGTCGGCCTTCTGGGCGTAGATCGTCCTGGTCGACGCCATCTTCAGGATCGCCGCGGCCTCCTTGGCCGCCGCGCCGTCCACCACGTCGGACAGGTGGTGGACGACCGCCACGAAGGACAGACCCAGCCGGCGCCCGAACTTCAGCAGCCGCTGGAACAGCTGCGCGACGAACGGGCTGTTGATGATGTGCCAGGCCTCCTCGACCAGGAAGATGCGCTTCTTGCGGTCGGGGCGGATCCAGGTGTGCTCCAGCCACACGCCGACGATCGCCATGAGGATCGGCATGGCGATGGAGTTGCGGTCGATGTGGGAGAGGTCGAAGACGGTCAGCGGCGCGTCCAGGTCGATGCCGACCGTGGTCGGGCCGTCGAACATGCCGCGCAGGTCACCGTCGACCAGGCGGTCCAGGACCAGGGCGACGTCCAGGCCCCAGGCGCGTACGTCGTCTATGGCGACGTTCATCGCCTCGGCCGACTCCGGCTCCGGGTGGCGCAGCTGCTCGACGATGTCGGACAGGACCGGCTGGCGCTGGACGATCGTCTCGTTGACGAAGGCGTGCGCGACCTTCAGGGCGAAGCCGGAGCGTTCGTCGAGGCCGTGGCCCATCGCGACCTCGATGATGGTCCGCAGCAGCGCCAGCTGGCCCGTGGTCGTGATCGCCGGGTCCAGCGGGTTGAGCCGGATGCCGTGGTTCAGGGCGGCCGTCGGGTCGAGGCGGATGGGAGTTATCCCGAGCTCCTCGGCGATGAGGTTCCATTCGCCCACCCCGTCCTCGCCCTGGGCGTCCAGGACGACGACCTGGCGGTCGCGGAAGCGCAGCTGGCGCAGGACGTACGTCTTCTCCAGCGCCGACTTGCCGTTGCCGGACTCGCCGAGGACCAGCCAGTGCGGGGCGGGCAGCTGCTGGCCGTACAGCTGGAAGGGGTCGTAGATGTAGCCCTTCCCGGAGTAGACCTCGCGGCCGATGATGACGCCCGAGTCGCCGAGGCCGGGCGCGGCGGTGGGCAGGTAGACCGCCTGGGCCTGCCCGGTGGAGGTGCGCACCGGCAGCCGGGTCGTCTCGACCTTCCCGAACAGGAAGGACGTGAAGGCGTCCGTGAGCGCGGTCAGCGGGTCCCGCATCAGAGCATCAGCCCCTACCGTCGGATTCCGGTGGCGAACGGGAGCGTGTTCACGAAGGCGCGGTGGTGCTCACGGTCGCACCACTCGAGTTTCAGGTACGACTTTCCGGCCGACGCCCTTATCGTCCGCTTGTCGCGGGCCAGGGCCTCGGGGGTGCGGGAGGAGACGGTGATGTAGCCGACCAGGTTGACACCGGCCGCGCCGCTGGCGAGGTCCTCGCCGCGCTGGTCGATGCGGTTGTGGGCGGCGACGTCGCGCGGGTCGACGGTGCGGTTCATCTTGGCGGCGCGGCTCGCCTCGGCGACGTCGTTCGTCTTCTCGGTCAGCATGCGCTCGATGGCGACCTCGGTGGGTTCCAGGTCCATCGTGACGGCGACGGTGCGGATGACGTCCGGGGTGTGGACGAGTAGGGGCGCCAGGAAGTTGACGCCGACCGGGGTCATCGGCCACTCCTTGACCCAGGCGGTCGCGTGGCACCAGGGCTCCCGGGTGGCCGACTCGCGGGTCTTGGCCTGAAGGTACGTCGGCTCCATCGCGTCCAGCTCGGCCGGCCAGGCGTTGCGCCTGGTCATCGCCTGGATGTGGTCGATCGGGTGGTCCGGGTCGTACATGGAGTGGACCAGCGAGGCCAGCCGTCCCTGACCGAGCGGCTGCCGCACCCGGATGTCGGCCTCCTGGAGCCGGGAGCAGATGTCGGTCAGCTCGCGGGCCATGACGACCGCGAGACCGGCGTCCCGGTCGAGTTTCCGGCCGGACCGCGGCCGGGCGGCCCGGGCCATGGCGTGCGCCTCGGCGGCCAGTTCGCGGGTGAAGTGCATGCAGGCGACGAGGTAGGCGCGGTGCTGCTCGCTGCTGGTGGACACCATGGACTGCAGTTGGTCGTACGACTGCTGGAGCCAGCCCGGGGAGCGCTCGTCGCCGCGCTGGGCGACGTCCTTGGCGTGGGCGTCCGGGTCGGCGGGCAGGGTGCGGGCGAGCATCTGCAGACGGGTGACGAAGCCGTCGCCGTTGGCCACGTGCTTGAGCAGCGTGCCGAACCGGTCGACCAGGGCCTCCTGGTCCTCGGAGTCGCGCAGGCCGACGCCGGGCCCCTCGATCTCGATGGCGGCGGTGACGGTCTTGCGGTCGGCGTGCAGCAGCACGGCGATCTCGTCGGGGCCGAAGGGAGCGGCGAGCCAGGTGATGCGGCCGATGCCGGGCGGCGGGCCGATCTCGATCTCCCGCCCGTCGATGCGGGTGCCGGCCTCCATCGCGCCGGAACGGTAGGCGGCGTTCCGCTTGACCGTGCGCTTGTAGCTGCGGTTGATCTCGAACCACTTGTAGAAGGTCCGGTGCCGGTAGGGCATGTAGACGGCCGCGAGGGCGAGCAGCGGGAAGCCCGCCAGCAGCACGATGCGCAGGGGCAGCACGGGGACGAGGAGCCCGCACATCATGCCGATGAACGCGCCCACGACGATCAGGGCGATCTCACCGGTCTCGCGGTTGCGGCCGACGATCGCGTTCGGCCGGGCGCGGCCGATCAGATATGTACGGCGGGGCGTGACCGCGTGGGACACGTGGGACTCGGTCGTCAACGCCCTTCACCTCCCGTGCGGTTGGTACTGCTGTTGCGGGTGCTGCTGGCGTGCGGGGTGTTCACCGGGCTGGGCGAGCGGGGGGCGGGGGTGGCGGAGGGGGCTCCGCCGCCGTCCGAGGGGCGCGAGCTGTGCGCCGCGACGCCGCCGGAGGCGGTGTTGGCCGGGCGGGGGGCGGCGGACTGGGCACCGCCGTTGCTGTCGGCCCGGGTGCTGTGGGTCTTGATGCCCTGGGCGACGAGGGTGGCCGGGGAGCTGATGACGGCCGCTGCCTTGCCTTCGGCGCCCTGCATGATGCGGTTGTTGCGGCCGGCCGCGATCTCGTCGCCGAAGCCGGGGACGAACCGGTAGATCATCGCGCTGGCGAAGATGGCGAGCAGGATGATGGCGAGGCCGGAGACCACGGCTCCGAGCGCGTCGGGACCGCCGTCGGTGGTGAGCGCGCTGGCCAGGCCCAGCACGATGACGATCACCGGCTTGACCATGATCACGGCGATCATGACCCCGGCCCAGCGGCGCACGTGGCCCCAGAGGTTCTTGTCGACGAGCCCGGAGTAGACCACGACGCCGAGCAGGGCGCCGACGTACAGCAGGATGGCCCGCAGGAACAGCTCCAGGTAGAGGATGCCCGCGGCGAGGATCGAGACGAGCGAGACGATGATCAGCATGATCGGGCCGCCGCCGATGTCGTTGCCCTTGTCCAGCGCGCCGGCGAAGGTGCCGAAGAACATGCCGGTCTGGTCGCCCGTGCCCTTGGCGAGGACGTCGCTGACGCTGTCGGTCGCGGAGACGACGGTGTAGAGGATCAGCGGGGTGAAGGCGGAGGCGAGCACGGTCAGCCAGAGGAAGCCGACGGCCTCGGAGATCGCGGTGGTCAGCGGCACGCCGCGCACGGCCCGCTTGGCGACGGCCAGCAGCCACAGCAGCAGGGTGAGGATGGCCGACGCCGCGAAGACGATGGCGTACTGCTTGCGGAACTCCGCGTTGGTGAAGTCGACCGTGGCGGTCTCGTGCAGGGCCTTGCTGAGCTGCTTGATCGTCCAGGAGGCGGCGTCGGCACAGCCCTTGGCGAGGGAGGAGAGGGGGTCGAGGGTGGAGGTGGGGTCGGAGGTGGTCGCTCCGCTTCCACTGCTCTCGTTGCCGCGCTCGCAGTACTTCTTGGCTTCGCCGAAGATCAGGTCGCAGTTGTTCTTGCTCGGCGACGGTGACGGCGCTGCCGACCCTGATGGCGAGGGCGTCGAACTGGGTGAGGGAGGCGCGGCGACGGCACGGGTCGCCAGCAGCACGGCCGACGTCTGCACGGCTGCCACGACTCCGGTGAGCCCGAGCGCGCGCTGCTTGCTACCGGGCATACGTGAACCCTCCGTACTCTTCGATGGCCTTGCTGATCTCGTCGGAGGTGGCGGCCCTGTCGTCACCGGGGACCGGGGCGGGGCCGTTCTTCTGCGTGTCAGCGACGATCTTCCAGTCGCTTCCCGCCCACTGGAGATCGAACGTCCAGGTCTTCCAGGACGCGGTGATCGGGTCGGTCGAGCGCTGTCCGGACATGCCGATGAGGCCCACGTACCAGACCGCGATCTGGGTGCCGCTCTTGTCGTACCGCTGGACTGTGGTGCCCATGGGGGTCACGCGGGAGACGAACGTGCTGCCGGACGGCGCCTTGCCGTCGGCGTCCAGCCCCATCTTGCTGAGGAAGCCGGTGGAGTAGGCCTGGTCCATCGGGCCCTGGAGTTTCGCCGCCGCCTCGGAGGTGTACAGGAAGTCCACGATGGTGTGCCGGCTGGTCTTGTTGAACATGTCGGTCGAGCCCAGTGCCACGGCGTAGTTCGCCGCCGCGCTCTGTGCCCCCTGCTGGTCGTGGGCGAAGCCGGAGGGGATGCCGCCGGTCTTCGTCGTCACCGGCCGCTTGCCGGTGGCCGCCGTGGAGGCGCTCCTCGGCTTGGCTCCGTCGCCGTCGGCGGCGTCCGAGCCGCCCTTGCCGCCGCCGCGGTTCGCGAAGGCGATGGCGGCGATGAGGAGGACGACCACGGCGACCACAGTGACCAGGCCGCGCGAGGACGAGCGGGCACCGCGCCGGGCGCCCCCGTACGGGTCGCCGGCCCGGTCGGGGAGTCTCGTGCGGGTCTGTCCGCCGCCGTAGGGATCGTCGTCGGCGCGTGCGGAATCACCGAATCCGTGCTCGTCTCCGAGACTCATGCCCGGTACGCCCCCTCGACCTCGACCTCGTGGCGGTACGCGTGGAAGTACGACGGTAGCCGCGCTGGTTCCCGCGCGGGCGCGGTGTGGTGACTCGACATCAGGGAAACGCAACCTCGGCCGGTGGGCACGGTGGATGGGTGGGGGCAGCGGGGGCACCGGGCGCGTCCGGAGGGGCCGGCCGGCGGCGTGGCCGGAGCACCGTGCGCGGCATGCGCGGGTGTGCGCCGGTCACCCGGTCTACACGGCCATGCCGTACACGATGGTGAACAGCGTGCCGAGGGAGCCGATGATGAACACCCCCGTGAGACCGGCGATGATCAGTCCCTTGCCCTGTTCCGCGCTGAACGTGTCGCGCAGGGCGGTGGCGCCGATCCGCTGCTTGGCGGCTCCCCAGACGGCGATGCCGAGGCAGAGCAGGATGGCCACCGCCATCACCACCTCGATCATCACCTTCGCCTCGTTGCCCAGGCTGCCGAAGGGCCCCCAGTTCGGAGCGATCCCGCCGATGATGGTGTTGATGTCTCCCTTGTCGGCCGCAAAGAGCATGTAAGTCACCGCCCCTGGTGGGTAGTTCCGCGCGCCCCCGCGGGCGCGCGGAGGTCAGGCCTCATTGTCGCCGACGATGATGCCCGCGTATGTCGACTTGGCGCCATTGACTGGCGAGTTTCGTACCTATGGTTACTGTGTGTATCACGGCAGGTCACGCCGGGCAATGAAGTGTGAGCGGAACCTGCCGTGCGGGCCCGTCGTTGACACTTTTCACGTCCGGCAAGGTTTCTGACGGCCAGTCGAGTGAGTGGTCGTCACGATGGTCTCACGTCCGGGGGTCCCCCACGAAGTGGTCCAACTCGCCCGCCCGTGCCGCGGCCGCGGAGGACGGCCCGACTGCCCCGCCGCCGCGTGGGTATCCGTACTGCCGGCCGTCGAGGAGGCGGGACGGCCGTCGGGTCTGCGGAGCCGCGCCGGGGCGGCGGGACGAGGAGGACGATGCGGGGCGAGGCGTGCGATGAACGGGGGTTTCACAGGAAAATCTCAGTGAAGTCGGGGCCCGTTTCTCACCTTCGTGGGTCAGAGTGGGGCGCGATGAAGCGCACCTCAGGCACCCAGAGCCCCGCTCGTCACGGACGCCCGCGCAACCGCGCCCGGAACCAGGCGCTGTTCGTCGGCTTCGTGCTGATCGCCGTGACCTCTGCCTCGGTCGCGGCCGCCGACGACGGCAGCGGTCCTCTCGGGGTGACCGAGATCTCCGCCACCACCCCGCCGGCCGCGAAGGTCGGTGCGCTCTTCGGTGCGGACAAGGCCGACGCCCTGTCCGGGAACCACTTCTGCACCGCCTCGGTCGTGCACAGCCCCGGCCGGAACCTGATCCTCACCGCCGCCCACTGCGTGACCGGCGACAGCGACCTGGTCTTCGCGCCGGGTTACCGCGACGGCAAGGCGCCGTACGGCGTCTGGGCGGTCAGCAAGCGCTTCGTGCCCGGCGGGTGGTCCAAGGACCAGGACGAGGACAGCGACCTGGCGTTCGCCGTGCTCGCCCCGCTGAAGGGCAAGGAGGTCGAGGACGTCGTCGGCGCCAACCGCTTCGCCACGGGGAAGAGGACCGGGGCGACGGCGGTGACCGTCACCGGCTACCCCGACGAGCGCGAGGTGCCGGTCAGCTGCACCAACAGGCCCAGCGCGCACAGCGACACCCAGCAGCGCATCGACTGCCCCGACTTCACCAGCGGCACCAGCGGCAGTCCCTGGATCAACCGTGACCGGCAGGTCGTCGGCGTCCTCGGCGGGCACGAGATGGGCGGCTCCACCCCGGACACCTCCTACAGCGTCGCCTTCGGCGACGAGGCGGCCGAGCTCTACAAGGACGCCGCCTACGAGCCCTGAAGAGCACGGCGCGGGCCGTGGCCGCTGGGCCGGCCGAGGTAGCGGTGAGGGATGCGCTGTCGTTCAGATGCCTCTCACCCTGAGGACGGAGGCGCGGACGCGACCCCATTCGTTTCGCGCCCGTGTACGGACCCTGGAGGCTGGATCATCCACAGTGGGCTGCTAGTGACTCCGCCTGTGCGATCTTGCCGGCGTAATTGATCTGCCCGAATATCGCGATGCACCGTCCCGCGGCCTTGACCGATACCGGACCCGCGTAGTTCGAGTATGTTCCGGCGTCGTTGTCGTAAGTGACTACGGACTGGCACGCGTCCCCCGGTACGGTCGACGCGCAGACATCTATCTCGGCCCTCATGTACTTGGGCGTTCCGTAACCTCCGGCCGAGTTGGCGACCGTGACACCGCAATTCCTGCCCGTGGAGGCGTCGTAGTAAAGGTAGAAGTACCCGAACACGGCACCGCCCGGGTAGGCCTTTGCGTAGTACGTGTCGATCAGGTTACCGGCACATCCGTAACCAGCGGCGTGGGCGGACGGCGTCAGCGCAATGCTGCCGAGTGCCACGACCGAGACGGCGGTGATTCTGGCGATTCTTCTGTATATGCCGGCTGGAATCCCCACACGTGACATCCGTAATCCCCTTCACCTGGGCGTACTGTCCTGAAGCGTGGGCAGCATACATAGATCCTTTTGGATGGCCGAGCCGGTTCGGACGGCTCCTCAATACCTGACCCACAGCGCGCCTGTGTCGCATCCGGCCCACCCTTCGTGCCTCTGCGGAGCCTTCCTGGTGACCGACTCTGCGTGAGGTGTTCCCGGCGGCGCCTTCGGGCGGAACCCGCCGCCTCCGTCCCGCCCGTCGTGGACCGTGTGCGCATGACGGCCGGGGTGGCGCGAACCTGGTGGTCCTCGGTGCGCGGTCCTCTCAAAAAGCGAGCGATGCGGCCCTAAACTGTCGCTCGGCTGGACTCCCCTGCCACGAGAGGTGGTTGACGGTGCGTAAGGCGTGGATCGTGGCGTTCGCCGTCGTGGGGTCAGGGGTTTCCTTCGTGTTGCTGCTGGTCGTCGGCGTGTACGTCGTCGCCGGGAACGTCGCCGGCGGGGTGGGCGCGGGATCCGTCGGGCTCGCCAGAGGAGCGGTGCCGGCCGCGTACCAGACCCTCGTGCAGAGGTGGGGCAACCTCTGTTCCGCACTCAACCCGGCTCTTCTCGCCGCCCAGTTGTACCAGGAGAGCGGGTTCAACCCGAAGGCCAGGTCTCCGGCCGCGGCCGAGGGCATAGCGCAGTTCATCCCCGGCACCTGGGCCACGCACGGTGTCGACGGCAACGGCGACGGCAAGCGCGACGTCTGGGACCCGAATGACGCGATCCCATCGGCCGCCTCCTATGACTGCGAGCTCGCGAAGTACGTGAAGACCGTGCCCGGGAACCCGACGGACAACATGCTCGCCGCGTACAACGCCGGGGCGGACGCGGTCATTAGGTACGGGGGCGTACCGCCGTACGCCGAGACCCGGAACTACGTGAAGACGATCACCACACTGGAGAAGAGCTTCGCCGCGCCCGTCACGCGGGTGGATCCCTCCAAGCAGGCCGCCGTGGCGATCTCCTTCGCGCAGAGCAAGCTGGGCACGCCCTATCTGTGGGGCGGGGAGGGAACCGCCGCGCAGGGGGGACGGTTCGACTGCTCGGGGCTGACCCAGGCGGCGTACGAGACCGCGGGGATCAACCTGCCGCGGGTCGCCAACGACCAGTACAACGCGGGGCCACACCCCAAGCGCGAGGAGTTGCTGCCGGGCGATCTGGTGTTCTTCTCCCCGGATCCGACAAACTCGCGGGCCATCAGGCACGTGGGTATCTACGTCGGCGGCGGGTACATGATCGACGCACCGCGGACCGGGGCCGTGATCCGGTTCGACCCGATCGACACACCGCTCTACTTCGGGGCCACCCGGGTCACCGAAGATGGCGCGAAAGCGCTCCCCGTCTCGGTGTGAACCCGGCGTGAACCCACGCCCTGAGCTGCGGTGACGAGTCTCTCTTCGGTAACGTCTGCGTGATCATTCGGTGGAGCGTGGAACGCATCAATCGGGCTCGTGCGTTCCTGTTGACGTAGCCAAGCCGACGTCGGACGGAGCGCGTGCCGCACTCGCGCGCTCGCAGCGGGAGCGGATCTACGACCACGGGGGTGGCAGGCGCGGCGCACACACCGTGCGCCCGGAACGACACGACGAAGGGGCCGCAGCACCATGGCTGGACTCGCCGAATCCGGGTCGAACCCCGACGTCGACCTGCTCTACGACATCAACGGCCTCGCCAAGGACGCCCCGCACTGGTTCGACAGGGCCGTGGAGTACGTCGGCGAGTACGGGCTGCTGCTCGCCATGGTGCTGCTGGTGGTGTGGTGCTGGTGGTCCGTGCGGCGGCGGGGCGGGGAGAACGCGGCTCCGTCCGTGGCCGCGCTGGTCTGGGCGCCGCTGGCGGCCGGCATCGCCGTGCTGGTGAACGTGCCGATACGGGGCTTCGTGGAGCGGCCCCGGCCCTTCCTCGACCACCAGGGGCTGGACGTGCTGGTCTCCGGCAAGACCGACTACTCCTTCGTGAGCGACCACGCGACGATCACCATGGCGATGGGCGCCGCGCTGTTCGTGGCCGACCGTCGGTTCGGTCTGGCGGGGATCGCCCTGGCGCTGCTCGAGGGGTTCTGCCGGGTGTACATGGGCGTGCACTACCCGACCGACGTGGTGGGCGGGTTCGCGCTCGGGACGGCTGTGGCGCTGTTGCTCTCGCCGCCGGCGATGGCACTGCTCACGCCGGTGGTCAAGGCGGTCGAGCGGACCGGCTGGGGCGCCCGGCTGGTGCGCGGCGGGCGCGGCGCCGCGGCGGGGGCGGTGCTGTCCGAGGCCCGCGGTACGGAGCAGGCCTCGGCACAGGAGCGGGACCTGGCCGCGTGAGACGGCCGAGGGTCCTTACAGCCCCTGCGGGTAGCTGAAGAACCGGTCCGGGTCGTACCGCTGCTTCACCTTGGCCAGGCGGGCCGCCGCGTCGCCGTAGTAGGCCGTGCGCCAGTCGGTCAGGGTCGGGTCGGTGTAGTTCTGGTAGGCCGCCCCGGAGGCGTACGGCCGCATCGCGGTGTGCGTCGCGGTCAGCCAGGACTGGGCGATCGCGCCGGTCGTGCCCGGTGTCCAGGAGACTATGTACTGGGCGAGCATGCGGGATCGGCGGTGGACGAAGGCCGTCGCCGTGGGCGGGACGCGGTTGACCGCGCCGCCGAGCGCGGTGAGCGCGATGCTGCCCGCGCCGCCCCGCACCGAACCCGTCCGGGCGAGCAGGGTCTGGACGCCGGCCGCGGAGATCGAGCGGTCGAAGAAGTCCGAGCGGGCCGCGTACGTCTCACGGCCGAGCCGGCCCTGCGGGGAGCGGCCGGGCGTCGAGCCGGGCAGGTGGCACTGCGGCTCGGTCGGGAAGGACGAGCAGCCCGCGTAGGCCTCCATGGCGCCCTCGTAGGAGTGGCGGCGCAGGGACACGCTCGACGCCCGCGCGCCGATCCCGGCGGCGAGGCGGTCCACCGCGTTCTGCAACTCGCCGTAGGTGCCCAGTGAGAAGGCGGCCACGGAGACCTTCGGTGTGCCGCCCGGGGTGTTCTCCAGGTGCAGGGAGGACCAGATCTCGTCCGGCTGGCCGGGTCCCCACTCCTGCCAGGCCCGCACCACCGCCGCCGCCCGCGCCCACGGCCAGGTGAGGTGGGCCGACACCGCCTGGGGCGCGGGATGGGTGCGGAACCGCAGTTCGGTGACGACGCCGAAGTTGCCGTTGCCGGCGCCGCGCAGCGCCCAGAAGAGGTCCTCGTTCTCCGTGGCGTCGACCGTCAGCTGCTTGCCGTCCGCCGTGACGACGGTGGCCTGGGTGAGGCTGTCGCAGGTCAGGCCGTAGGCGCGGGAGACCACGCCGTGGCCGCCACCGAGGACCAGACCGGAGACGCCCACCGTCGGACAGGAGCCGGCGGGTATCGTCACGCCCTTCGCGGCCAGCGCGCGGTAGACGTCGATCAGTTTCGCCCCGGCGCCGACCACCGCCGAGGTGCCGCTCGCCCTGACCTGGTCGAGCCGCGAGACGTCGATGACCAGCCGGCCGTCGCCGGAGGACCAGCCCGCGTAGGAGTGGCCGCCGTTGCGGACCGCCACGCGCAGCCGGTGGGCGCGGGCGTAGGCCAGTGCCGTGCGGATGTCGCCGGTGTGGGCGACATAGGCGACGGCGGCCGGTCTCAGGCCGTCGAAGCGGGTGTTGTAGAGCTGACTGGCCGTCGTCCACCGGCTGTCGCCGGGACGCAGCAGGGTGCCGTCCAGGGCACGGGCGAGGGCGGTCCAGTTCGAGGCCGTGCGCGCGGCGCCGGAGGTGCGCAGCGCCGTGCCGGCGGACCCGGACGCCGGTGAAGCGCCCGCGCCGGACGCTCCGTTCGCGCCTTCGCCGCCGCCCGGGCCGCCCTCGCACGCGGCCGTGGCGACCGCGGCGAGTGCCGCCGTACCGCTCGAGATGAACGCCCGCCGTTCCATGGTCGCGCCTCCTTCGGCTCCTGTGGACCGAGACGACCGCCGGGCCCGGCGGGTTCCCGGGACGGCCGCCGAAGGGGCGCGAGTGCGCCGGGTGGGGCGGGACGGCGGTCGGCCGAGGCCGGGTTGCCGGGCGGTCCGGTGGCGGGGGGGGCGCCACCGGGTGGGGCCGATTGGTGGTGGGCCGGAGCCGGGTTGTCGGCGGTCCGGTGGCGGAGGGTGCCACCGGGTGGGGCCGATTGGTGGTGGGCCGGAGCCGGGTTGTCGGCGGTCCGGTGGCGGAGGGTGCCACCGGATGAGGTCGAACGGCGGTCGGCCGAGGCCGGGTTGTCGGCGGTCCGGTGGCGGGGGCACCACCGGGTGGGGCGGGACGGCGGACGGTCGGGGCCCGGTTCCGGGTGGTCCGGCACCGGAGGGCACCACCGGGTGGGAGGCGGCAGCGCCCGGCTCCGGGACCTGCACGTGTTCTCCCCGTGAGCATTCCGTGACCTCACCGCGCCGACGGCAGGGGTTCACCCCTCGTTCACTTCCGGCCATCGGCGGCTTCACCTGTTCTGCCTAATTTCGGCCTTACCCGGTGCTGATGCGCATGTCGGCGCATCGGTGTCGACCACTCTTCGCACGCCGCCGGTCAGGACGGCGGCTCCTGGAAGGAACTCCCTTAAGTGAAGCTTCAGCGCAAGAACCGGCGGGCACTCGCTCTCGGCGCTCTCGCCGTCTCCGGCGCCCTGGCCCTCACGGCGTGCGGCTCCGACGACACGGGCGGCAAGGACGACGCCGGCGGCGGCAGCAGCACCGCGGCCTCCAACAGCTCCATCAAGTGCGACGGAGCCAAGGGCCAGCTGCTCGCGGACGGCTCCTCCGCGCAGAAGAACGCGATCGACGCCTGGGTGAAGGAGTTCAGCCGGGCCTGCGGCGTGCAGATCAACTACAAGGGCGGCGGCTCCGGCGCCGGCGTCACGGCGTTCGGCCAGGGCCAGGTGGCCTTCGCCGGCTCCGACTCCGCGCTGAAGCCGGAGGACGTGGCGGCCTCCAAGAAGGTGTGCAGCGGCGGCCAGGGCATCGACCTGCCGATGGTGGGCGGCCCGATCGCGGTCGGCTACAACGTCCCGGGCGTCGACAACCTGGTCCTGGACGCCCCGACCCTGGCCAAGATCTTCGACGACAAGATCAAGACCTGGGACGCCCCGGAGATCAAGAAGCTGAACCCCGACGCCAAGCTGCCCAGCCTGAAGATCCAGGCCTTCCACCGCTCGGACGAGTCCGGCACCACGGACAACTTCACCAAGTACCTCAAGGCCGCCGCCCCGAACGACTGGAAGTACTCCGGCGGCAAGGCCTGGCAGGCCAAGGGCGGCCAGGCCGCCCCGCAGTCCTCCGGCGTGGCCCAGCAGGTCAAGCAGACCAACGGCGCCGTCGGTTACTTCGAGCTGTCGTACGCC
The DNA here is from genome assembly GCF_043079345.1 of Streptomyces sp. NPDC015220. Classification (NCBI taxonomy): domain Bacteria; kingdom Bacillati; phylum Actinomycetota; class Actinomycetes; order Kitasatosporales; family Streptomycetaceae; genus Streptomyces; species Streptomyces sp. NPDC015220. Next base: position 15,583 of record NZ_JBIBUK010000032.1, read on the forward strand.
AAGGACATGTCCACGGTCGCCATCGACACGGGCGCCTCGGCCCCGGTCAAGGCCACCGTCGAGAACGCCACCAAGGCCATCGCGGACGCCCAGGTCGTCGGCACCGGCAGCGACCTGTCGCTGAAGCTGAACTACGCCACCAAGGCCGACGGCGCCTACCCGATGGTCCTGGTCACGTACGAGATCGCCTGCGACAAGGGCAACAAGGCCGACACCCTGCCCGCCACCAAGGCGTTCCTGCGCTACATCGCCAGTGAGGACGGCCAGAAGATCCTCACCGAGAAGGACTACGCGCCGATCCCCGACGCGATCATCAGCAAGGTCCGCACCACCATCGAGGGCCTGAGCTGATCCGCGTGCGGTCCGGCCCCCAAAACGGGGCCGGGCCGCACCGTCCGGTGCACCGCCGCCAGGAGCCGTACGCCGTGTACGGCTCCGCAGACCGGAGAACCCGATGGACATATCCACACAGCAAACAGACGCCGTCGCGCCTCCCGCCCCGTCGGGCCCGGCCGAGCGCAAGCGCGCCGCCCGCGGCGCCACCCGCCCCGGAGACCGGGTCTTCGTCGGCCTCACCCGCGGGTCGGGCATCCTGCTCCTGGTGATCATGGCCGCCATCGCGGTCTTCCTCACCTACCGCGCGTCCCTGGCCATCAGCAAGGACCACGGCAACTTCCTCACCACCTTCGAGTGGAACACCAGCCTGGTGCCGCCGACCTTCGGTATCGCCGTGCTGGTCTACGGCACGGTCGTCTCCTCGGTCATCGCCATGGTCATCGCGGTCCCGGTCGCGGTCGCCATCGCGCTCTTCATCACCCACTACGCCCCGCGCCGGCTGAGCGGCCCGATCGCCTACATGATCGACCTGCTCGCCGCCGTACCGTCCATCGTGTACGGCCTGTGGGGCGCGCTGGTCCTCGGCCCGCACCTGGAGGGCCTGTTCGGCTGGCTGGACAAGTACCTCGGCTGGACCGGGATCTTCTCCTGGGAGGGCGGCGCGCCGCGCTCGATGCTCACCGTCGGCATCCTGCTGGCGATCATGATCCTGCCGATCATCACCAACGTCAGCCGCGAGGTCTTCCGCCAGGTCCCGCGGATGCACGAGGAGGCGGCCCTGGCCCTCGGCGCCACGCGCTGGGAGGTCATCCGCATGTCGGTGCTGCCCTTCGGCCGCTCCGGCGTGATCTCCGCCTCGATGCTCGGCCTCGGCCGCGCCCTGGGCGAGACGATGGCCGTCGCCACCGTGCTCTCCCCGACCTTCGAACTCAAGGCCAGCCTGCTCGACCCGGGCGGCGGCACCTTCGCCCAGAACATCGCCAGCAAGTTCAGCGAGGCGACGGAGTTCGGCCGGGACGCGCTGATCGCCTCCGGTCTGGTCCTGTTCGTCATCACCCTGCTGGTCAACGGCGCGGCGCGGCTGATCATCGCCCGCCGCAAGGAGTACTCGGGGGCCAACGCATGAGCACCGCCGCAGTTTCCGACGAGCGGACCAGCAGCCTGCGCGGCGCCAGTCTGCCGAGGTGGACGCCGTGGGCGATCGCCGCCGGCTCGCTCGCCGTCGCGATCGCCGTCGGTCTGGCCGGCGGTCTGGACAGCCACGTCCAGTGGGGGCTGATCGCCGCCGTCCTCTTCGTCCTCGGCACGTACGCCGTCGCCGCGCGCGTCGAGGGCCGCCGGCAGGCCAAGGACCGGGTCATGACCAGCCTGGTCTGGGTCGCCTTCCTGCTCGCCGTGGTGCCGCTGGTCTCCCTGGTCTGGACGACCGTCAGGCGCGGCGTGAAGGTCCTGGACGTCTACTTCCTCACCCACTCGATGGGCGTGGTCGCCGACACCGAGCCCGGCGGCGGCATCTACCACGCCATCCTCGGCAGCCTGGAGCAGGTCGGCCTGGCCACCCTGATCGGTGCGCCGGTCGGAGTGCTCACCGCGATCTACCTGGTCGAGTACGGGCGGGGCGCCCTGGCCCGGGCCGTGACCTTCTTCGTCGACGTGATGACCGGCATCCCGTCGATCGTCGCCGGTCTGTTCATCCTCAGCCTGATGCTGATGACCAAGACGCAGCCGTTCGGCTTCGCCGGTTCGCTGGCCCTGGCCATCCTGATGATGCCGGTCGTGGTCCGCTCCACCGAGGAGATGCTCAAGCTCGTGCCGAACGAGCTGCGGGAGGCGTCCCTCGCCCTGGGCGTGCCGAAGTGGCGCACGATCCTGAAGGTGGTCCTGCCGACCTCGCTCGGCGGCATCACCACCGGCATCGTGCTGGCCATCGCCCGTATCGCCGGCGAGACCGCGCCGGTGCTGCTGCTGGTCTTCGGCAACCCGTTCATCAACACGAACCCCTTCGAGGGGGCGCAGTCCTCGCTGCCGCTGTACATCTACCAGCAGTACGCGAACAGCGCGGGCTACGGAGCGGCGTACGACCGCGCCTGGGCGGCCTCGCTCACCCTGATCGCCTTCGTGATGATCCTCAACCTGGCGGCCCGCGGCATCGCCCGCTGGAAGGCCCCGCGCTAACAATCCGCGGCTCCGCCGCGCGGCCGGTCGCCGACGCCTTCGGCTCGAGGCCACCGCCGCGCGGGGCCCGACGGCGACCCCCGGACTTTTTGGAAGTGAAGTAGTCATGGCCAAGCGAATCGACGTGAGCGGGCTCACCGCCTACTACGGCTCCCACAGGGCGATCGAGGACATCTCGATGACGGTCGAGCCGCGTTCGGTGACGGCGTTCATCGGGCCGTCCGGCTGCGGCAAGTCGACGTTCCTGCGCACCCTGAACCGGATGCACGAGGTCACCCCCGGCGGCCGGGTCGAGGGCAAGGTGATGCTCGACTCCGAGGACCTCTACGGCGCCGGGATCGACCCGGTCTCGGTCCGCCGCGAGGTGGGCATGGTGTTCCAGCGGCCCAACCCCTTCCCCACCATGTCGATCTTCGACAACGTGGCGGCGGGGCTGCGGCTGAACGGCAAGTACCGCAAGAGCGAGCTGAACGACATCGTCGAGAAGTCGCTCAAGGGCGCCAACCTCTGGAACGAGGTCAAGGACCGCCTGAACAAGCCCGGCTCGGGCCTGTCCGGCGGCCAGCAGCAGCGGCTGTGCATCGCCCGCGCCATCGCGGTCGAGCCGAAGGTGCTGCTCATGGACGAGCCCTGCTCCGCGCTCGACCCGATCTCGACCCTCGCCATCGAGGACCTGATCGGCGAGCTGAAGGAGCGCTTCACGATCGTCATCGTGACGCACAACATGCAGCAGGCCGCCCGGGTCTCGGACCGTACGGCCTTCTTCAACCTGGCGGCCGTCGGCCAGCCGGGCCGGCTGATCGAGATCGACGACACCGAGCGGATCTTCTCCAACCCGTCCGTCCAGGCCACCGAGGACTACATCTCCGGCCGCTTCGGCTGATCACGGACCCCTCATGGTGCTGCATGGCGGTGCCACCGTGAGGATGCGGAAGGGCCCGCCCCTGGCTCCCGGGGGCGGGCCCGTACGCGTGGTGCGGCGGTCCTACAGGAACGCCAGGTCGATCAGCCAGAAGGCGACGGCCGACACGATCGCCGCGGCCGGCATGGTGATGAACCAGCCGAGGACGATGTTCTTCGCCACGCCCCAGCGGACCGCGTTGACCCGCTTGGTCGCGCCCACACCCATGATCGCCGAGGTGATCACATGGGTGGTGGAGATCGGGGCCTTGAACAGGAACGCCGTGCCGAACATGATCGACGCGCCGGTCGCCTCGGCCGCGAAGCCCTGCGGCGGGTCCAGCTCGATGATCTTGCGGCCCAGGGTGCGCATGATGCGCCAGCCGCCCGCGTAGGTGCCCAGCGACAGCATCAGCGCGGAGACCAGCTTCACCCACACCGGGATCGGGTCGCCGTAGGTCTCGACGCCGCCGATGACCAGGGCCATCACCACGACGCCCATGGTCTTCTGCGCGTCCTGGAGGCCGTGTCCCAGCGCCATGCCGGCCGCCGAGACGGTCTGGGCTATGCGGAAGCCGCGCTTGGCCTTGTGCGGGTTGGTCCGGCGGAAGATCCACATGATCGCGGTCATCACCAGGTAGCCGACGATCAGGCCGACCACCGGCGACAGGAACATCGGGGTGACGACCTTGTCCAGCACGCCTGACCAGTGCACCGCCGTGCCGCCCGCCAGCGCGGCGCCGACCAGGCCGCCGAACAGCGCGTGCGAGGAGGACGAGGGCAGTCCGAAGTACCAGGTGATCAGGTTCCAGACGATGGCGCCGAGCAGCGCGGAGAAGAGGATGCCCATCCCCTGGCTGCCGGTGGGGGTGTCGATCAGGCCTTCGCTGACCGTCTTGGCGATGCCGCTGCCGAGGAAGGCGCCGGCGAGGTTCATCACCGCCGCCATCGCCAGCGCGGCCCGCGGGGTGAGCGCGCGGGTCGACACCGAGGTGGCGATGGCGTTGGCCGAGTCGTGGAAGCCGTTGGTGTACGCGAAACCGAGCGCGACGAGGATGGTCAGTACAAGAGCGAAGGTGTCCATGGACGCCTCAGGACTCCTTGACCGCGATGGTCTCCACCGTGTTCGCCACGTGCTCGAAGGCGTCCGCCGCCTCCTCCAGTACGTCGACGATCTGCTTGAGCTTCAGCACCTCGATCGCGTCGTACTTGCCGTTGAACAGGTGGGCCAGGAGCTTGCGGTGGATCTGGTCCGCCTGGTTCTCCAGACGGTTCACCTCGATCCAGTACTCGGTGAGGTTGTCCATGGTCCGCAGGTGCGGCATGGCCTCCGCCGTGAGCTCCGCCGCCCGCGCCAGCACCTCGATCTGCTGCTCGACGCCCTTGGGAAGTTCCTCGACGTTGTAGAGGACGACCAGGTCGACGGCCTCCTCCATGAAGTCCATGATGTCGTCCAGGGACGACGCGAGGGAGTAGATGTCCTCGCGGTCGAAGGGCGTGATGAACGAGGAGTTCAGCTGGTGGAAGATCGCGTGCGTGGCGTCGTCACCTGCGTGTTCCGCGGCCCGCATACGCTCTGCGATCTCGGCCCGGGCGGAAGCGTCCGCCCCGAGCAGTTCCATCAGGAGTTTCGAGCCGGTGACGATGTTGTCCGCGGACGCGGCGAACATGTCGTAGAAGCTCGTCTCCCTGGGGGTCAGACGAAAGCGCACGTGGGGTCCTCGGGGTGCTTCGGTTTCGGTCAGGGTGATGCTAAGCGCATCATCCGGCCACGGCTAAGGGGCCGTCCCCAGTGTCGCCCATCGGGCAGAGTGTTCGGCACGGGGGCGGGCCAAGGGTCCTGTACCCCGGGAAATTAGGTAGGATATACCGGGCAGGGGTATGTCTGCCTGATTCTGTCCCGAGCGGGAGGACGCGATGACGACCACCGAGGCCGGCGCGACGGCGGTGCCCTGCGCGGGCGAAGAGGCCGGACAGGAACACGCCACCTACGGCTACCACAAGCAGAAGGACGAGCACCTCAAGCGGCTGCGCCGGATCGAGGGGCAGATCCGTGGCCTGCAGCGGATGGTGGACGAGGACACCTACTGCATCGACATACTCACGCAGGTGTCCGCCTCCACCAAGGCCCTGCAGTCCTTCGCGCTCCAGCTCCTGGAGGAGCACCTGCGGCACTGCGTCGCCGACGCGGCCGTCAAGGGCGGCGCCGAGGCCGACGCGAAGGTGGAGGAGGCCACCAAGGCGATCGGCCGGCTGCTGCGCACCTGACGCGTGACCGAATGCCGCTCCCGCGGCGCGGACGGTCACGTGACCTTCATGACGTTTGTGACGAATCAGACTTACGCGACGGGCGCCGGGTTCACCGGCCGGTGCCGTCGCGGCGTTCCTCGGTCACTCTCAGTACCTCGTCGATGCTCTCCAGGCTGAGCCGCTCCCGGGCCGCCGAGGCCGCGATGATCAGTTCCCCGCACAGTTCGATCTCGGCGAGGGCCACGTGGTCCTGTACTGCCGTACCGCCGGCCGGAGCCACGCGCATCACCTCTTCTCTGCCGTCACCGGCTTCCTAGTGCTGCGACCGCCAGTGGCCTGCCGTGAGGTCCGCGGCGTCCGGTGCGGTGCGTCGCGAGGCGGAGCATCGCCCGCGTACCGGATGTACTCGGGTGATGCGGCAACGCGGCGCGGGGGCGCCCCCGGCCGAAGGACGGGGAGTGCCGTGCCGGGCGTCGCGAACCGGTGGACCGTTCCGGTCGCAGCACTAGAGTAGGGAGCGGTGTGCGTGCCGCGCATGGCACGGAAGGGCTAGTTCGCCTCGGCGATCCGGCCGGTGTAGATGTCCGCGGCGCGCGGCAGGGTCACGGTGACCGGAGTGCCGAAGGCGTACAGCAGTGTCGTGGAGTCGACCGACACGGTGTCGCGGTGGCGGCCGTTGACGAAGGCGAAGCTCTGCCTCAGCTTGCGGATGCGGCCCTGGTCGTCGAGGTAGGCGTCGAACGGGACGTCCGGCGTGGCGAACCCTTTCGCCGCCGCCCGCAGCGCCGCCTCGTCGGCCGCCGACGCGCCGCGCGCCGCGAGCGCGAGGTCCGCGGTGCCCCGGAAGTGCCGCACCGCCACCCCCGCCACCCGGGTCCGGCCCACGTACGTCGCCCTGCGCGTGCCGCGCAGCACCTCGGCGGCGGTGAACGGGTCGGTGGCGCCGCCGGTGACCAGGTTGCCGTCGGAGAGGGTGGCCGTCGCCACCCGCACCCACTTGTCCGCGGGCACGCCCGCTCCCCGGTTCTTCATGAACAGCGCCCCCGGGGCGAGGAGTTCGACGATGGGCACGTGCTCGGCGGCGCCGGTCGGGTCCTGCGGCAGCACCACCGTGAGCTGTCCGAGCTGCCGGCGGAAGTCGTAGGCGCCCTCGCCGCGGATCGTCACCCGGGTCCCGCCCGTGGCCATCTCCATCGCCGTACGGGCCTCGGAACTGCCCGCCGCGAGCAGCGCCTCGGGGGCCTGCCGCAGGGCCTGCACCGGATCGGTGGCGGCCCGGGCGTCCTCGGAGGCGGCGCCCTCGCCCGCGCACCCCGAGGCACACGCGCAGAGCAGGAGTCCCGCCGCGAGTACCGCTCCGTCCCTCTGCCGCCGCTGCCGCTTGGCCATCGCCTGCCTACCCCCAGCCGGTACGTCCGTCACGGGCCCCCTGTCGTCCGGTTAACGACGAGTAGGGGGCCCCGTCACGCGCCGCCGGACGCGGGGGAGGTCCACAGGAAACCGCAACCGGCCGTTCACCCGGCGTGGGTAGCGTTGACCGCGTGGCGCAGCAGGAGGGGCTCGGCCCCGCCCAGGAGCAGCACCGGGACGGCCTGGAACACCGGGCGCACCCCGGACACCAGGGGCACTCGGCACACCCCGAGCGCCCCGGACCCCCGGACCATCGGACGACCACCGTCGAACAGGGCCGCTTCTGTCTGGCCCGGTGCAGCTGCGGCTGGCGCGGTCCCGCGCGCCGGGCCCGCAGTCTGGCGCGCACGGACGCGGAGGGACACGCGCGAGACGCCTGAGCCGGTCCGGTCCGGTCCGGTCCGGTCCGGACGAGCGGATCCCGGTCTAGGCGAGGCGCAGGGCGGCGAGGAGTTCGTCGACCAGTTCGCCGTCGCGCGGCCGGGTCAGCCGGTCACGGGCGGGGGCGGGCGCGAGCCAGCGGAGGCGGTCCACCTCCCTGTTGGGGGTGAAGTGGCCCGACGTGGCCTCGGCGGCCCAGTAACGCACCTGTTTCGGGCGGCCGTCCGCGGTGTAGGTCACGGTGCTCAGTTCCGGGCCGGGCACGGCGGTGTACCCCGTCTCCTCGGCCACCTCGCGCAGGGCGCCCGCGAGCGGGTCCTCGCCGCGTTCGAGCTTGCCCTTGGGCCAGGACCAGTCGTCGTACTTCGGCCGGTGCACCAGGCACAGTTCGAGCGCGCCGGTCGCCGGCGAGCGGCGCCACAGCACGCAGCCGGCCGCCCGGACGACGCCGTCCTTCGGTGAAGTCACCGGATCCCCTCCTCAGTTGGCGCCGACCGCGCGCTTCTGCCAGGACTGCTGGAAGGCGAACCGGGCCGCCTCCACCTCGTGCCGCTGGTCGGCGTGGAGCACGCCGAGCGCGTACGCCGTCGCCGGGGCGATACGCGGGGTGCGGGCCGCTGAGGACGCGGCGGCCGCCGCCTCCGAGGCGTCCCGGTGCCGGTTGAGCGCCCGGCCGGCCGCCGGCAGCCTCGGGTCGGCCGGGGCGTCGGGCTCCTCGCCGCCGCGCAGCGCCTCCTGGGCGTAGCGGTGCAGGCGCAGCAGCAGGCGCACCTGGTGCCAGGGCGCGTCCTGCGGGTGCGGCGCCGGGTCGGGGGACAGCCCGTGGATCAGCGCCTCGGCGTTGTAGGGGCTGCCCGCCGTGACCAGGGGCAGCGCGGCCACGGCGTCGGTCAGGCGTTCCTCGGCGGCGGCGGCCAGCGGGCGCAGGTCCATGCCGTGCGCGGCGGCGGTGAGGGGGACGTCGCTGGCGAGTAAGGCGACCTTGTCGGCGACGGCGTGGAAACGGGAGGAGCCCAGCGCCTGGAGGGCCGTCGAGTGCGCCCGGGTGCGGGCGAGGGTGAGCTGGCGGTCCAGGAGGGCGCCGGCCTTGGCGGCGCCCACGGTGAGGTTGCCGCGGCCCGGTGCCGGCGGGTGGGCCAGGGCGTCGCCGGGCGCCTCCGCCAGGCCCTTCTGGCCGGGGATGCCCCCGGCGGCCGCTCTCCCCCGGGAGCCGCTGACGGGCTCCGGCGCGGGGGAGACCCCCACCGCCGCGGCGGTCCGGCCGGCCGCGGCCAGGTCGGCGGCGGCCCGGCCGACGGGCACCTGGGCGTTGCCGGCCGGAGCCGGATCGGTCCGGGGCGACAGCCGGTGCAGGGCGAGCAACAGGCGGTCCAGGCGGGCCTGGTAGGCGTGTTCCCGGGCCAGCGTGCCGGAGAGCCAGGCCAGTTCGGGGCGCAGCTCCTCCGCCCAGGCCTCCTCCAGCAGGGGGCGGAAGGTGTGCAGGCTGCCGCTGATGCGGCGGGCCGAGTGGCGCAGGGCGCGCGCCGCGTCGCCGGACTCCGCCGTGCCGCCCGCCGCGCCGCCGCCGGTCTCGCGGTGCAGGCGCAGGGCCCGGAGGAACTCCGTGGCCTGGGCCCGCAGATAGGCCGCGAGGGCGTCGGCGGCCACGGGCGCGGCGGCCGTGGGGTCCGTCGGGTCAAGGTGTCGCTGTGCCACGCCGGCGCCTCCGGGCGTCTATGAGCATCTCCTGGACGTTGCGCAGGGGCTGGCCGTCCGAGTCGGTCGCGTGCCGGGTCCAGTCGCCGTCCGGGCCGAGGTGCCAGGAGGCGGTGGTGTCGGACATGCCGGTCTCGAGCAGCCGGTTCAGGGCCGCCCGGTGGGCCGGGTCGGTGACCCGGACCATGGCCTCGATACGGCGGTCGAGGTTGCGGTGCATCATGTCGGCGCTGCCGATCCACACCTCGGGTTCACCGCCGTTGCCGAAGGCGAAGACCCGGGAGTGCTCCAGGAAGCGGCCGAGGATCGAGCGGACCCTGATGTTCTCCGACAGGCCCGGCACGCCGGGGCGCAGGGCGCAGATGCCGCGCACCCACACGTCGACCGGCACGCCGGCCTGCGAGGCGCCGTAGAGCGCGTCGACGACCGCCTCGTCCACCATCGAGTTGACCTTGACGCGGATGAAGGCGGGCCGCCCGGCGCGGTGGTGCTGGATCTCCTTGTTGATCCGGGAGACCAGGCCGTCCCGCAGGGACTTGGGGGCGACGAGCAGCCTGCGGTAGGTCTCGCGGCGGGAGTAGCCGGAGAGCCGGTTGAAGAGGTCGGAGAGGTCCGCGCCGACCTGCGGGTCCGCGGTGAGCAGGCCGAGGTCCTCGTAGAGGCGGGCCGTCTTGGGGTGGTAGTTGCCGGTGCCGACGTGGCTGTAGCGCCGCAGCGTGTCGTCGCCCTCCTGGCGGACCACCAGGGACAGCTTGCAGTGGGTCTTCAGACCGACGAGGCCGTACACGACGTGGCAGCCGGCCTCCTCCAGCTTGCGCGCCCACTTGATGTTGGCGTGCTCGTCGAAGCGGGCCTTGATCTCGACCAGGACGAGGACCTGCTTGCCGGACTCGGCCGCGTCGATGAGCGCGTCGACGATGGGGGAGTCGCCCGAGGTGCGGTACAGGGTCTGCTTGATGGCGAGGACGTCCGGGTCGGCGGCGGCCTGCTCCAGGAAGGCCTGGACGGAGGTGGAGAACGAGTCGTAGGGGTGGTGCAGGAGCACGTCCCGGCTGCGCAGCGCGGCGAAGATGTCCGGCGGGGACGCCGACTCGACCTCGGCGAGGTCGCGGTGGGTGCCGGCGACGAACTTGGGGTACTTCAGCTCGGGCCGGTCCAGGCTGTGGATGCGGAACAGGCCGGTGAGGTCGAGCGGGCCGGGGAGCGGGTAGACCTCCGCCTCGGAGATCTTCAGCTCGCGCACCAGCAGGTCCAGGACCTCGCGGTCGATGGACTCCTCGACCTCCAGGCGCACCGGCGGCCCGAAGCGGCGCCGCATGAGCTCCTTCTCCAGGGCCTGGAGCAGGTTCTCGGCGTCGTCCTCCTCGACCTCCAGGTCCTCGTTGCGGGTGAGCCGGAAGGTGTGGTGCTCCAGGACCTCCATGCCCGGGAACAGCTCCTCCAGGTGGGCGGCGATGACGTCCTCGAGGGGGACGTAGCGGCCCGGGGAGCTCTCCAGGAAGCGGGACAGCAGCGGCGGCACCTTGACCCGGGCGAAGTGGCGGTGGCCGGTGACCGGGTTGCGCACCACGACGGCCAGGTTCAGGGAGAGGCCGGAGATGTAGGGGAAGGGGTGCGCGGGGTCCACGGCCAGCGGGGTCAGCACGGGGAAGATGCGGTGCCGGAAGAGGGTGAACAGGCGGGCCTGCTCCTTCTCCGTCAGCTCCGTCCAGCGGACCAGGTGGATGCCCTCCTCCGCGAGGGCGGGGGCGACGTCCTCGTGGTAGCAGGCGGCGTGCCGGGCCATGAGCTCGCGCGAGCGCGCCCAGATCATCTCCAGCACCTCGCGCGGCTGGAGCCCGGAGGCGGAGCGGGTGGCGACGCCGGTGGCGATCCGGCGCTTGAGACCGGCCACCCGGACCATGAAGAACTCGTCCAGGTTGCTGGCGAAGATCGCGAGGAAGTTCGCCCGCTCCAGCAGGGGCGTGTTCGGGTCCTCGGCGAGTTCGAGGACCCGCTCGTTGAAGGCGAGCCAGCTGCGCTCCCGGTCGAGGAACCGGCCCTGCGGCAGCGCTTCGGCGTCCTGCGCCGACTCCTCGTAGGCATCGAGGTCGGCGTCGATGTCGGGATCCAGGTCGGAGACCGGCGCCGCCACGGTGTGCGGGCGGTGGGCGGCTATCGAGCCCACGGAGGGCTGGACCTGTGCTGCCTGGGTGTCTGGCTGGCTCATGAACCCATTCTTCCGCGCCCGATGGGATACAGGCGCGTCGGAGAGCGCGGGCGGGAGCACGGCGGCGGACCCCTCTGCGGGCGGCGGAGGCTCTGGCACGGCGGGCGTCATTGAGTGAGCGTCGCAAGCCTGTCTGAATCACCGGTTACGGAGACATGACGTGCGGGATAGCGGGGTGCGGCCCGCGGGCGTCCGGACGTCCTCCGGCCGGCGGGGAGACCGTACGGGACCGGCGGCCGAGGCGTCCGGGGCCCGGTCCGGAAAATGGTCGCCCGTGCCGTGAACCGAACGGCCGGGCCGGTCCGATGAGGGGACGTGAGCGGAACGAGAAGCGACGGGGAACTGCTGCGGGCCATCGCGGCGGACCGGGACCGGCGCGCCTTCGAGGAGCTGTACCGGCGGTACGCGCCGTGGCTGGCCGCGCGGCTGCGCGGCCGCTGCGCCGATCCCGCGATGGTCGACGACGTCGTCCAGGAGACCTTCCTCGCCGTCTGGCGCGGCAAGGCCCACTACCGGCAGGAGGGCGACGTCGCCGGCTGGCTGTGGCGGATCGGCGCGCGGCGCCTGATCGACGCGCTGCGCGGCGACGGGGCGCGCGGCCGGCTGCGCCAGGCGCTCGCCCGGCTGCGCCACCGCGACGAGGCGTCCGCCGAGGAACGCGTGCTCTCGGGGGTCGAGCACGGGGACCTCGCGGGCGCCCTCACCCGCCTGTCGCCGGAACTGCGGGCCGTCCTCCAGGCGACGGTGATCGACGGACTCACCACCCGGGAGGCGGCCGTCCTGCTCGACATTCCGCCCGGCACGGTCAAGACGCGGGCCCTGCGCGCCCGCAAGCAACTGCGGGAGGCGCTGGCATGAGCGGCGACACGAACCCTCGAGGGCCCTGGCACCTGGCCGAGGAGGAGCTGCGCGCCTACGACCGCGGCGAGCTGGCCCCGCCGCTGCTGTGGTCCACCGACACCCACCTCGCCGGCTGCGCCGAGTGCCGGGTCCGGCTCGCCGCGCTCGCCGACCCGGCCGCGCTCGACGCCGCATGGGCGCGGCTGGACGCCGAGCTGGACGCGCCCCGCCCGGGGCCGCTCGAAGGGCTGATGCTGCGGCTGGGCGTCGCCGACCACACCGCGCGGCTGCTGGCCGCCACACCGGTGCTGCGCCGCTCCTGGCTGATCGCCGTGACCGCCGTACTGGTCATGACCGCGGCGGCGTCGGACGCCCTGCGCCCGGCCCACTCGCCCACCCTGTTCCTCGCCCTCGCCCCGCTGCTGCCGCTGGCCGGAGTGGCGCTGGCGTACGGGCCCGTGCTCGACCCGACGCACGAGATGGCCGTGGTCGCCCCGCTGCACGGGTTCCGGCTGGTGCTGGTGCGCACGGTGGCCGTGCTGGCCGTCGGGCTCGGCGTGAACGGACTGGCCACCCTCGCCCTGCCCGGCTACGGGCTGCGGGCGCTGGCCTGGCTGCTGCCCGCGCTCGCCCTCACCGCGACCGGGCTCGCGCTCACCCCCCGGCTGGGGGCGGTCCTCGCGCCCGCCCTGACCGGCGCCGCCTGGGTGGTGTTCCTGCTGGTGGCGGTGGTCCGGCGGCACGGCGACGCGCCGCTGCCGCCGTTCACCCCGGCCGGGCAGGGCGCCGCCGCCGCCGTCGCCGCCCTCGCCACCGTGCTCCTCTTCCAGGTGCGCGACCGCTTTGACTTCGCCACCGCCCGCACGCCGTACACCGACGCGCCGCACCGGGACCGGCCGTGACCGCCGCCGTCCTCACCCCGCGGTCCGCCGTGACCCGCGCCCTTTTCACCCTCGACCCTTCCTACGGGAGTGCCTCGTGACCGCCACCGTCTCCGCCTCCGGGCTCACCCTCCGCTACGGCGGCACCGCCGCCCTCGACGACGTGGCGCTGCGGCTGGAGGAGGGCATCACCGCGCTGCTCGGACCCAACGGGGCCGGCAAGACCACCCTGTTGCGGGTGCTGGCCACCGCCGTGCCCGCCGACCGGGGCGCCTTCACCGTCCTCGGCCACGACCCGGCCACGGTCGCGGGCCGCCTGGCGGTCCGCCGCGCCCTCGGCTACCTGCCGCAGAACCCCGGTTTCCACCCGGACTTCACGGCCTTCGCGTTCGTCGACTACGTGGCGATCCTCAAGGAGCTCACCGACCGCGCGGCCCGCCACCGCGAGGTGCGGCGGGTACTGGAGGAGGTCGATCTCGGCGATGTGCGCGGCCGGCGGATCAAACGGCTCTCGGGAGGCATGCGCCAGCGCGTCGCGCTGGCCGCCGCGCTGGTCGGCGCCCCCCGCTTCCTCGTCCTGGACGAGCCCACCGCCGGCCTCGACCCCGAGCAGCGGATGCGCTTCAGGGACCTGGTCGGCCGCGCCGGCGAGGGCCGCACCGTGCTGCTCTCCACCCACCAGACCGAGGACGTCGCGATGCTCTGCCACCGGGTGATCGTGATGGCCGGCGGCCGGATCCGCTTCGAGGGCACTCCCGCCGAACTGACCGCGCGGGCGGCCGGCCGGGTGTGGTCCAGCGCCGAGCGCGCCCCGGGCGCCCGCGCCGGCTGGCGCACCGGCACCGGCTCCTTCCGAAACGTCGGCGATCCGCCCGAGGGCGCCGACCTGCTGGAACCCACCCTGGAGGACGGCTACCTGCTCACCCTGGACGGCACCGGAGCGGAGGCGAGCGCCCGATGACCACGACCGTCACCACCCCGGCCACCGCGGTGACCCCTGCCCCGGTCGCCGGCGGCCCGCGCGCGCGAGCCGTCCTCGCCCTCGCCCTGTTCGAGGCGCGCGAACTGCTCCAACAGGCGGTCGTCCTGCTCTTCTTCGTGGTCTACACGGCCTCGGCCGCCTGGCAGATGTTCTCCGGCCACCCCGGCTGGCACGAGCTCACCGGCCGCGAGGGCATGGCCGACTACCCGGCCCTCCAGGACGCCGACCGGGCCACCCAGGGCAGCGCCGTGCTGCTCGGCGTCGCCCTGTTCGTCTGCGCCAACCGGGCGGTGCTGCGCTCCCGCCGCCGGGGCACCGACCAGCACTTCGACACCCTGGTCATGGAACCGTGGCGGCGCACCCTCGCGCACGCCCTCTCGGTCCTCCCGTTCGCCCTGTTCACCGGCCTGGTCGTCGCCGTCCGCTTCGGCTGGGCGGCGCTCAGGCCGGGCGCGGTCGGCCACGGCTCGTTCTTCGAACTCGCGGTGGCCCCGCTGACGGTGCTGCTGTGCGGCGTCGCCGGTGTGCTGCTGGCGCGGCTGATCCCCTCCTCCTTCGCCGCCCCGCTCCTCGCGGTCGCCGCCTACGTCGCCGTCCTGGACTTCCTGGTGCTCGCCGACGACGCCCACTGGTCCCGGTGGCTGTCCCCGGTCGTGACCGAGACCGGCGCGGACCCGCTCCCCTCCGACCTGGTCGGCCGCCCGGCCGCCTGGCACGCGCTCTACCTCACCGGCCTGACCGCGCTCCTGCTGTGCGCCGCGCTGCTGCGCGCCGGCGGCCGCTCCGTCCGGATCAGGGTGGCGACCGCCGTGGCGCTGGCCGCCACCGCCGCCGGCGTCGCCGGCCAGTCCCCGGGCCCGTCCGCCGCGCTCCAGGCGGCCCGGACCAAGGTGTCCGCACACCCGGAGAGCGTGGAGTCCTGCACCGTGCGCGGCGCTACGACGTACTGCGCGCTGCCCGAGTGGACCGGCCGGACCGCCGACTGGGCGAAGGCCGTCGACCGCGTCCGCTCCCTCGCGCGCGGCGACGCCGCCGCCCGGCCGCTGACCGTGCGGCAGCGCGTGGAGGCCCGCTACGGCCTCGACGGCGACGCCTCCTACGACCCGCTCGGCACGCCCGGCGCCGTCACCGTCGGCACCCGCTGGGGCGGCAACCGCGTCCCCGAGTTCTCGGCCGGGCTGGCCGCCGTGCTGGTCGCCGGGGACGAGGAGGCGGCCGGCCGGGTGTGCGACGGCCGGGTGGTCACCATCATGTGGCTGGCGCTGGGCGCCGACCCCGACCCGCTCCGCAGCCTGCGCGCCGTCCGGCTCGACGACAGCACCGAGGGCGGCGCGTACGTCCTGACGCCCACGACCGGTCTGCTGATGAGCGCCGGCCAGACCAAGGTCGTCACCGAGCTGCTGCACCGCCCGCGCGCCGAGGTGACGGCGCGGGTCAGGGCGCACTGGACGGAGCTCACCACGCCTGGCGTCGACACCGCCCGGGTGGCGCGACTGCTGAGCGTCCCGGCCACCGGCCTGGGCGGGGAGGCGGGGAACTCGTGCCACGAGTAGAGGCGAAGGACACGGACGAGGCCCGCGGCGGCGCGGGGCGCACGGCCGCGCTGCGGACGCTGGCCGGGGTGGTGTGGCGGGTGCTGCCCTGGCGGGTGCTGGGGGCCGCGGGCGGTCTGGGGGCGGCGATCGCCGCCGGGACCCGGCTGCCCGGGCAGGCGCCGGGGGCGGTGACCGGCCTCCTGGTGCTCCGACTGGCCGCGCTCGTCGGCGGGTTCGGGCTGGCGTTCCTGTTCGACGACCCCGCCCGGCGGACCACCGAGGCGGTGCCGGTGCGGCGACCCGTACGGGCCGGGCTGCGGCTGGCGCTCGTCGCGCCCCTCGCGGGGGTGTGGTGGACGGCCGCGCTGTTCCTGGTGCCCGGGGCGGCCCGGCCGCCGGCCGGCGCGGTCACGCTGGAGGCGGCCACGATCTGCGCGGCCGCCGTGGCCCTGGCGGCGGCCTCCGTACGGCTGCGGACCGAACCGAGCCCCGGCGCGGGCGTGGCGCTCACGCTGCTCGCGACGGCCGCCGCCGCGGTGCTGGCGCCGAGCAGGTGGAACCTGCTGGTGCAGCCCGGCGACCCCGGCTGGGCGGTGGCGCACCGGTGGTGGTCGGTGCTGCTGGTCGCGGCGGCGGTGACGTGCGTCGCGTGCCTGCCGGAACCGCTGGGCCGGCCGCGGCACGCGACGCGCACCCGCACTCCCGGCCCCGACGCCCCGTCCCCGTGCGGCGCCTGAAGCGCGCGGGCCCCCTCCCGTCGTCGTGCGGCGCCTGAAGCGCGCGCGCCCCCTCCCGTCGCCGTGCGGCGCCTGAAGCGCGCGCGCCCCGTCCTGCGCGGTGTCCGAGGCGCGCGGCCTCGGTGTCACGTCTCCGTGCGGTACATGAGGTCCGTCTCGTACGTCGTGAAGCCCATCCGCTCGTAGACCGCCACCGCGGCCTTGTTGTCGGCGTCGACGTACAGCATCGCGGTCGGCAGGCCCGCCGCGGCCAGGTGGCGCAGACCGATCACCGTAAGGGCCTTGCCGAGCCCGCCGCCCTGGGCGCCGGGACGGACGCCGAGGACGTACACCTCGCCGAGCCGTTCCCGCTCGTGCACCTTGGTCCAGTGGAAGCCGACCAGCCGGCCCGCGCGCTCGGCCAGGAAGAACCCGCGCGGGTCGAACCACTCCTGCGCCTCGCGGTCGTCGAGGTCCCGCTGGGTGAGGGAGCCCTGCTCGGGGTGGTGGGCGAACGCCTCCGCGTTCACGGCGAGCCACGCGGCGTCGTCCTGGCCGGGGACGAAGGCGCGGACCGTCACGTCCTCGGGCAGCACCGGCTCGGGCAGCTCGAAGTCCGTCAACGGCCGCCGCATCTGGCGCAGTTCGCGGAAGAGGGTGAGGCCGAGGACCTGTGCGAGGTGGCGGGCGGCGGAGTGTCCGCCGTGCGCCCACACCCGCAGCCGCTTGCCGGAGGCGGCCAGCAGCGCGGCGCCGAGCGCCCGCCCGTGCCCGTGCCCGCGGTGGCCGGGGTGGACGACCAGCTCGGCGGCGGGCGCCTCCACCGGGTCGGTGTCCTCCAGCTGCGCGTAGCCGACGAGTTCGCCGTCGACGCTGAGCAGCAGGTGGGACACGCCCTCGCGGGCGCCGCCGCGCAGTTGCAGCCGGCCCTGTTCGGACACCGCCTGCTGACCGTCCTCGCGGGCCGCTGCCGCCAGCAGGTCGAGCACGGCTTCGGCCTGGTCCGCGGAGAGTTCGGAGAGGGTGTCGAGGCTGCGGGCGATCGGTGCGGTGTCGTCGCTGGTCATGGCTCAGAGCGTACAGAGCCGGACCGATCGTCCGGCAGTGGTCCGCGACAGGACGGTCGCGGGGCACCGGGCGCGGACGGCGCCGCCGTAGCCCGCGGGCGGACGGGATCCGGCTTCCGCGCATCCGGCGTACGGCCGCGGTGCGACCGGCCGTGGCAGGCGGGACGGCCGTACGCGCCTCAGGACGCGAGCCCGTGGGCCCGGCGTCGCGGGTGGGTCCGTGGCCGGGCGCGGGCGTCACGGGCGGGGCTGTGCGCCCGGCGTCTCCGGCGGCGGGGTCGGCGCCCCCGGCAGCCGCACCGTCGCCACCGTGCCGCCGTCCTCGGCCGGGGACAGGGCGACCTCGCCGCCGGACTGCCGGACGGTGCGGGCGACGATGGACAGGCCCAGGCCCGAACCGGGCAGTGCGCGGGCGCTCGGGGAGCGCCAGAAGCGGTCGAAGACGTGCGGGAGTTCGTCGGCGGAGATGCCGGGCCCGTGGTCGCGGACCGTGAGGACGCCGTCGGTGAGCCGTACGTCGATCGTGCCGCCCTCGGGGCTGAACTTCACCGCGTTGTCCAGGATGTTGACGACGGCCCGCTCCAGCGCGGACGGTTCCGCGCGTACGAACCAGGGCTCCACGTCCGCGGTGATCGTCAGCTCCGGGCCGCGCAGCCGGGCGCGGCGCAGCGCGGCCTCCACGGTGTCCTGGAGTGGGACCACCTGGATGCGTTCGCCGCGCTGGCTGTCCGAGCGGGACAGTTCCTGGAGGTCGCCGATGAGGGAGGCCAGCTCCGTCATCTGGGCCTTCACCGAGGCCAGCAGGGCCTTGCGGTCCCCCTCGGGCAGCGGCCGGCCGGTCTCCTCGCTGCGGGTGAGGAGTTCGATGTTGGTGCGCAGGGACGTCAGGGGCGTACGGAGTTCGTGGCCGGCGTCGGCGATGAGCTGCTGCTGGAGGTCGCGGGAGGAGGCCAGGGACGCGGTCATGGAGTTGAAGGAGCGGGACAGCCGGGCGACCTCGTCCTCGCTGTCGTCCGCCACGGGGATGCGGATGGTCAGGTCCTCGGTGCGGGCCACGTGCTCGACGGCCTCGGTGAGCTTGTCGACCGGGCGCAGCCCCGCGCGGGCGACGGCGAGACCGGCCGCGCCGGCGCCGACGACCCCCAGGCCGGAGACGAGGAGGAGGATCAGCGCCAGGTCGTTGAGGGTGGCATGGGTGCTCCCGAGCGGGGTGGCGACCAGGAGGGCGGCGCCGGGGAACAGATGGGGTTCGGTGCCCAGGCCCTGGGTCACGACCAGGGGCACGGTCAGCACCCGTACGGCGTTGCCGTCGCCGTCGGTGCCGTAGCGGGAGACCAGCCGGCCCCGGCCCTGGGCGGCGTACCGGATCACCTCCTTGTCGGCGGCGGTGGCCGACACCACGCCCGCCGAGTTGGACGAGACGCAGGGCGGGCCGTCCGGCCGGACCAGTTCGAGGTAGAGGTTCTCCCGGGTCCGCAGCTCGCCCTGGGCCCCCTGCGGGGTCTGGGTGCAGTCGCTGAGGGCGCCCACGACCTCCGAGTAGCGCTGCGGCTGCTTCGTCGCCTGTTTCAGGTCCTCGTCCACCTGGGCGATCAGCCGGCCCTTCACGATGAACCAGCACGTCACGGACACCGCGGCCACGCCGAACGCCACCGCCGCCGCCACCAGCAGCGCCAGCCGGGAGCGGATCGGGAGGGTGCGGTAGCGGCGCACGGCCCGGATCACTCGGCGCCGCCCTGCCGCAGGACGTACCCGACCCCGCGCACCGTGTGGACCAGGCGCGGCTCGCCCCCGGCCTCGGTCTTGCGGCGCAGGTACATCACGTAGACGTCGAGCGAGTTCGACGAGGGCTCGAAGTCGAAGCCCCAGACCGCCTTCAGGATCTGCTCACGGGTGAGCACCTGGCGCGGATGGGCCATGAACATTTCCAGGAGCGTGAACTCGGTGCGGGTCAGCTCCACCTGGCGTCCGCCGCGGGTGACCTCACGCGTGGCGAGGTCCATGCGCAGGTCGCCGAAGGTGAGCGCGTCGCCCTCGTCGGCCGCGCCCGCCACGGCGGACACGTAGGAGCTGCGGCGCAGCAGGGCCCGGATGCGGGCGAACAGCTCGTCCAGCTCGAACGGCTTGACCAGGTAGTCGTCCGCCCCGGCGTCGAGCCCGGTGACCCGGTCGCCGACGGTGTCGCGGGCGGTCAGCATCAGGATGGGGGTGGTGTCGCCGGCGCCCCGGATGCGGCGGGCCGCCGTCAGGCCGTCCATGCGCGGCATCTGGATGTCGAGGACGACCAGGTCCGGCTGGTAGGCGGTCGCCTTCTCCAGCGCGTCCGCACCGTCCACGGCGACCTCCGTGCCGTACCCCTCGAACGCGAGGCTGCGCTGGAGTGCTTCGCGCACCGCGGGCTCGTCGTCGACGATCAGGATGCGCTGGGGGTCGCGGTCACGGTCGCGGTCGCCGTCGGCGGGGCTCATCGTTCGGTCTTCCTCGGGAGGCGGTGGGGTGTGGGCGGGACGGTGTCAGCCTCGCACGTTTCCGGGCCGGCGGGCGGTACGCGCCGTCGCTCACGGCGCGACCGCCCCCGACGGGTCCCGGTCCGGCCGGCGGTACGAGCCGTCGCTCACGCCGCGACCGCGGTCAGCCGGCGCAGCGGCACCTTGTGGCGGTGCGGCCGCGCGGCGGAGGTGCGCAGACCCATCAGCTGGGGGACCAGGGCATCGGGGTCCGGGGTCCGGTGGACGGGGGCGAGGGGCTTCCGGGTCGGAGCCAGGGGGAAGGTGACGCCGACGGAGGCGGCCGCTTCGACGTTCTCGATGCTGTGGTGCGCAACCTGCTGGATCATGACGTGCTCCTTGTACTGTGCCGGACGCCCTGCCGGTGTCGCACTTCGGGTCGCTCCAGGCCGAGGCGGACCGAGTCGGATCGGTTCGGACCGTTTCAGCTCTGCGATCCGGAGCGCAGCTTGGTCAGGTCGGACTTGACGGTGTTGATCGGGATGGCGAAGCCGAGGCCGACGCTGCCGGCGTTGGACGAGTCCGAACTCGCCGCCGACGAGTACATCGCCGAGTTGATGCCGACGATGTCGCCGTTCATGTCGATCAGCGCGCCGCCGGAGTTGCCCGGGTTGAGGGACGCGTCGGTCTGGATGGCCTTGTAGGTGGTCGTGGAGGAGCCGGTGTCGCCGTTGAACTGCCGGCCGCCGAACTGGAACGGCCACTGGCCGTCGCCCTGGCCCTGGTCCTGTCCCTGGCTCTCGTCGGTGGACACGGTCACGTCCCGGTGCAGGGCGGAGACGATACCGCTGGTGACGGTGCCGGTCAGGCCCTCGGGGGAGCCGATGGCGACGACCTGGTCGCCGACCGCCACGCCGCCGGAGTCGCCGAGCGCGGCCGCCTTCAGGCCGGAGGCGCCGTCCAGCTTGATCAGGGCGAGGTCCTTGGAGGAGTCGGTGCCGACGACCTGCGCGCCGTAGGTCCTCCCGTCGCTGGTGCGTGCCTTGATGGTCGAGGCGCCCGCTATGACGTGGTTGTTGGTGACGATCTCGCCGTTGCCGGTGATGACCACACCGGAGCCGGTGGACGTGCCGTTGTTCAGCGTGGCGGTGATCTCGACGACGCTCGGGCTGACCGCCTTGGCGATCGCCGAGATGCTGCCCCGCTGGCTGGAGGGCACCACATGGATGCCGGCGCCGCCGGTGGCGACGGTGTCCTTGCCGGCGAGCTCCTGGAAGGCGTACGCGGTGCCGCCGCCCACGGCCGCGGCGGCGATCGCCACGGCGGCGAGCAGTGCGAGCGGGCCCTTGGCGCGCTTCCTGGGGGCGGGTGCGGGTACGACCGGGGCCGGGCCGCCGGCCGGCGGGAGAGCGGAGCCGCCGCCGTCCCGGCCGGGGCCGCCGTGCGCGTCCGGCGCGCCGGCGACGGGCTGCGCCGGGGGGTACGCGGGCGGGGGCGGCCACTCCGGGTTCACGGGGCTGTAAGCGTGCTGCTGCTGGTACGCGAACGGGCCCGGCCCGTCACCCTGGGGGGTCTCGTACTCGCCGCTGCGGCGGATGCTCTCGGTCATGTCAATGAGAGTGCCCCGTGATCATGAGAGCTTCCTGAGGGCCCGCTGAGAAGCCCGACAGAACCTCGTATGCCCGATATAAGGAGCCTCGCCGAGACGGCGGTAGCAGGCGCGGAGGCGGGCCTCGCGGCGCGGTGACGCGCGCGGCCACGGACCCGCGGTGGGGCCGCTACGCGCAGCCGCAGGACCTGCGTACCACCAGCCGGGACGGGAACACCTTCAGCCGCTCCCGCCGTGAACCGGCGACCCGCAGCCCGTCGTCCAGCACCAGGTCCACGGCCGCCCGGGCCATCGCCGACCGGTCGGAGGCGACCGTGGTCAGCGGCGGATCCGCCAGCGCCGCCTCCTTGATGTCGTCGAAACCGGCCACCGCGAGCTCGCCCGGCACGTCGATGCGCAGCTCCCGCGCGGCCCGCAGCAGACCGATCGCCTGGTCGTCGGTGGAGCAGAAGACGGCCGGCGGGCGGTCGGGCCCGGCGAGCACCTCCAGGCCCACCCGGTAGGCGTCGTAGCGGTTGTACGGCGCCTCGAACAGGCGCCCCTCGGTCGGCAGCCCGGCCTCGGCCATCGCGCGCCGCCAGCCCTCGACGTGGTCGGAGACCGGGTCGCCCACCGCCGGGGTGTCGGCCGTGCCGCCCATGCAGGCGACGTACTCGTAGCCGTGCTCCAGCAGATGCCGTACGGCCAGTTGCGCGCCGCCCAGGTCGTCGGTGACCACGGCCACGTCGTCGATCGCCTCGGGCCGCTCGTGCAGCAGCACCACCCGGGCTTCCCAGGCGTCGATCTCGGCGGCGGCCAGGTCGTTGAGCGCGTGGGAGACCAGGATGAGTCCCGAGACCCGCATTCCGAGGAACGCCCGCAGGTAGTGGACCTCGCGCTCGCCGACGTAGTCGGAGTTGCCGACGAGGACCATCTTCCCTCGCTCGGCGGCGGCCCACTCCACGGCGTGCGCCATCTCGCCGAAGAAGGGCTGCCGGGCGTCCGGGACGATCAGGCCTATCAGGTCGGTGCGCCGCGAGGCCATCGCCTGCGCGACCCGGTCGGGCCGGTACCCCAGCTCCTTGATCGCGGCGAGGACGCGCTCGCGCGTGGCCGGGGCGACCGGCCGGGGTCCGTTGTTGATGACGTAGCTGACAACGGCGGTGGAAGTCCCCGCCAGCCTCGCCACGTCGTCCCGAGTCACCTTGGCCACGCGCGGAGTCTACGCGGATGGACCCGCTTCCGGGCAGGGCGTTTCACAGCTTGGATGTGCGGACGCAACGCCCTGCCACGCCCCCCGCTACGCCTCCGCCGGGGCCTCCTGACGGGCCGGGCTCGCCGTCTTGGCCGCATCGCCCCGATTCGTCCGGCTCGCCTTGGTCTTGGCCTCCTCCGCGGCACGGTCGGCCTTCTCGGGAGTGACGAACCGGTAACCGACGTTGCGGACCGTGCCGATCAGCGACTCGTGCTCGGGGCCGAGCTTGGCGCGCAGCCGCCGCACGTGCACGTCGACGGTCCGGGTGCCGCCGAAGTAGTCGTAGCCCCAGACCTCCTGGAGCAGCTGGGCGCGGGTGAAGACGCGGCCCGGGTGCTGCGCGAGGTACTTCAGGAGCTCGAACTCCTTGAAGGTGAGGTCCAGCACCCGGCCCTTGAGCCTGGCGCTGTAGGTCGCCTCGTCCACGGACAGGTCGCCGTTGCGGATCTCCATGGGGGAGTCGTCGCCGCCGATCTGCTGCCGGCCCATGGCCAGCCGGAGGCGGGCCTCCACCTCGGCGGGGCCCGCGGTGTCCAGCAGCACGTCGTCGATGCCCCAGTCGGCGGTGACGGCCGCCAGGCCGCCCTCGGTGACGACCAGGACCAGCGGACAGCCGGGCCCGGTGGAACGCAGCAGCTGGCACAGGCTGCGCACCTGCGGCAGGTCGCGCCGCCCGTCGACCAGGATCACGTCGGCGCCCGGCGTGTCGACGAGCGCGGGTCCCTCGGCGGGGGCCACGCGCACGTTGTGCAGCAGCAGGCCGAGGGCGGGAAGCACCTCCGCCGACGGTTGGAGGGCATTGGTCAGCAGCAGCAGTGAACTCATCGCGACCCACCTGCCCGGGTCGGCACGCGTTCTTCGTGCACGGTTCGCTCGTCCATGGCGTCTGGTTCCTCCTCGGGTCCCTGCGAGGACGTATGCGGCACTCATCGTCGCTTCGTCGTGGTGCGGGTCCCGCGCCCCTGGGCCCCGCCGCGGATCCCGGGCCTCCGTAGGAACCCCAAGAGCCACCGCGCGTTCGACCGCGGCGTACACCCGCGGTTTCCCGCGCCGTGTACAACGCTTCCGAAAGCACGAAAGGACCCGGGGGCTTCGCTGCCCGAGTCCTCTTCGCAGCAGAATAGCCGACATGGGCTCGGATTCGGCAGGTCATGTGGCGCGTTCGACGGACGTCCCGGGGTCCGGGACGCCGCCGCGCACCCGTGTCAGGAGGTTCCTGCGCACGGCGGACGGGGTGCCGGTGGAGGTGGTGTACGAGCCGGGAGCAGCCGTACGCGGGGGCTCCGGCGGCCGTCCGGACGCCGCCTCGGGGCCACCCTCAGTCGATCTGGTGTTCGTTGTCGCACACGGTTTCACGGGTGACCTCGACCGGCCGCACGTGCGCCGGGTCGCCCGGGTGCTCGCCCGGTACGGGGCCGTGGTGACCTTCTCCTTCCGCGGTCACGGGTCCTCCGGCGGGCGCTCGACGGTCGGCGACCGGGAGGTGCTGGACCTGGCGGCCGCGGTGGCCTGGGCGCGCGGCTTCGGGCACCCGCGGGTGGCGACCGTCGGCTTCTCCATGGGCGGCTCGGTGGTGCTGCGGCACGCGGCGCTGTACGGCGAGGGGGCCGACCCGGCGGACGCCGGGACGGAGACGGTGGCGGAGGCGTCGGGGCGTTCGGAGGCGTGGGGGCGCGCGGGGGCGCGGGCCGGGGCGGGGACGGACACCGTGGTCTCCGTGAGCGCGCCGGCGCGCTGGTACTACCGGGGCACGGCCCCCATGCGCCGGCTGCACTGGCTGGTCACGCGCCCCGAGGGACGCCTGGTGGGCCGCTACGGCTTCCGCACCCGGATCCACCACCGCGACTGGGACCCGGTTCCGCT
The DNA here is from genome assembly GCF_043079345.1 of Streptomyces sp. NPDC015220. Lineage (NCBI taxonomy): Bacteria > Bacillati > Actinomycetota > Actinomycetes > Kitasatosporales > Streptomycetaceae > Streptomyces > Streptomyces sp. NPDC015220. The sequence continues at coordinate 40,113 of NZ_JBIBUK010000032.1, forward strand.
CTCCCCGGTGGAGGCGGTCCCGCGCATCGCGCCCGTGCCGCTGCTGATCGTGCACGGCGACCGGGACGCCTACTTCCCGCTCGACCACCCCCGCACGCTGGCCGCGGCCGCCGGCGACCGGGGCGAACTCTGGCTGGAGCCCGGCATGGGCCACGCCGAGAACGCCGCCCCGGACGCCCTCCTGCACCGCATCGCGCGCTGGACCCTGGCACAGCAGGGCCTCGGCACCAGCGGCCGGACTCCCGCCCGCCCGGCGCCGGGCCCCGGCCCGCAGGGCGGGCGACGGGAATTTGACCACAGGGCCTAGCCTGAACCAGTTCATTGTCGGCTCATTGCCGAGTGACTAGTGACGCGAGGGACGGGATGGCAAAGGTCACGGTGCGCTACTGGGCGGCGGCGAAGGCCGCGGCCGGGGTCGCCGAGGAGCCGTACGAGGCGGAGACGCTCGCCGAGGCGCTCGCCGCGGTGCGCGAGCGGCACCCCGGCGAGCTCGCCCGGGTCCTGCTGCGCTGCTCGTTCCTCATCGACGGCGACCCGGTGGGAACGCGCGGACATGAGACGGTACGGCTGATCGAGGGCGGCACGGTCGAGGTGCTCCCCCCGTTCGCAGGAGGGTGAGCGATGACCGACCGGCCGTATGAGGGGCCGCCGTACGACGGCTCGTACGGGACCCCGGACGAGGGTGCGTACCCGAACGCGCACGGGGGTGCGTACCCGAACGCGAACCAGGGGCCGTACGGAACCCCGCACGACGGCGCTTACGGGACCCCGCAGGACGGCGCTTACGGGACCCCGCAGGACGGCTCGTACGGCTCCGCGCACGGCGGTTCGTACGGCGCAGCCCCGCACGAGGGGTACTCCGACCCGTACGCGCAGCAGTACCGCCAGCCGCAGCCCCACCAGCCGCAGCAGCCGCAGCAGCCGCAGCAGCCGCAGCAGCCCCAGGCCTGGCCCGGGCAGCAGCAGGCGTACGACGATCCGAACGCCGACCATCAGCACACCCAGCAGTGGCAGGGGCAGACGTGGGACACCCAGACCCACGCCCGCCCGGTCGTCGCCGCGGCGGAACCGGCGGCACAGACGGCCTACCTGCCCTCGCTGGGCCACCAGGACCCCGCGCCGGCCCACGCCTCGCGGACGCCGCCGCCCGAGCCCGCGTACGCGCAGTCGGCGCCCGGCCCGGCGGGGCCCGCCCCCGCCGAGGCTCCGGCCGCCCCGGACGGCGCCCCGGAGGGGGCCGGTCCCGCCTACGGCCCCGCCACCCTCGGCGGCAACGCCCGGGTCACCGACGCGCAGCGCGCCCGGGCCGAGGGCCGCTCGCCGATCATCGAACCGGGGATGCAGCCCGCCGCGCTCACCGCGCTGCTGGGGCTGCTGCTGGCCGGCGCGGCGGAGATCGGCACCTACGCGCTGCTCGTCCCGCTGGTGCTGCTCCAGGCCGTGACGGCCGCGGGCTGGTTCCGGCTGAACGGCATGTGGCCCGCCCGGCAGGGAATCGCCCTCGGTTTCGCCGGCGCGCTCGTCTCCGACGCGGCGGTGCTGGGAGCGGGCCGGGAGCACGCGCCCGCGGCGATCCTGGGCACGCTCGGGGTGTGGGTGCTGCTCTCCCTCGTCCTGCAACTGCGTTCCCACGCCGACCCGGACGAGCGGATGTACGGCCTGATGGCGAGCGTGGCCTCGGCGGCGCTGTCCATCATCGCGACCGGGTACCTGGCGGGCGGCACGGACGCGGTCGCGGTCGGTGCGGTGGCGGTCGCGGTGGCCGTCCTCGCGCGCGCACTGCCGCTGCCCACGCCGGCCTCGGTCGTCGTCTCGCTGCTCGCGGCGGCGGGGGCGGGAATCGTGCTCGGCGGCATGACGGGCCTGGGCTCCGGTGGCGCGCTGCTCGGCGCGGGCGCCGCGGCGTGCGCCCTGATCGGCCATCGCGCGGCCGGCTACGACTACCCCTCGCGTTTCGTGCACTTCACCGCCGGTGTGGCCCTGCCGCTGACGGCCGCGGCACCGGTGGTGTGGGTGCTGGGGCGGGCGCTCGGGTAGCGGAGCGGGACCGGCGCGCACCGGGCAGGGCCCGTGCGCGCCGGGGCCTTGTGGGCCCGCCGGAGCGGCGGACCCCCTGGGGCCCGGCCGTCCCCCTCCCGGCGACGGACGCCCCGTCGTCCCCTGTCACAGGTGATCGACAATTCTCCGGCCCGGCCGGTCCCCGGGGCTAGGCTCGTGGAGGGCGGCCGTCCGGTCGTCGGGGACCGCTGATGTGGGGGAACACCGCATGCGCGCGCTGCGAGCACTGCTGATCGTCGTCGTGATCCTGGGTGTGCTGTTCGTCGTGGTCGACCGGGTCGCGGTGCGCTTCGCGCAGGGGCAGGCCGCGGACAAGCTCAGGAGCACGGAGAACCTGGCGCGCACCCCCGACGTGTCCATCAAGGGCTTCCCCTTCCTCACCCAGGTGGCGAGCGGAGAACTGGACGACGTCGAGGTCGGCATCAAGGACTACGAGGCGGCCACCGGCGACGCCGGGCAGACGATCCGTATCGACGACCTCAAGGCCCACATGCGGGGCGTGACGTTCTCCGGCGACTACAGCTCGGCCACCGCGGCCACCGCCACCGGCACCGCGACCATCGCCTACGACGAGCTGCTGAAGACCGCGAAGTCCGAGCCGGACCAGGTCCTGCCGGGGGTGACCACCCAGGTGATCGGCCTGTCGGACGGCGGCAACGGCAAGATCAAGGTCGCCCTCAAGGTCTCCGTGCTGCCCCAGCCGGTCTACGTGCTCAGTTCGGTCGCCGTCCAGGGCGACAAGGTGCGGGTCACGGCCGACGGCCTGCCCAAGCTCGGCGAGCTCGACCTCGCCGAGAGCCGGATCCGGTCGATCACCGACTTCCAGCAGGCGATCGACCGGTTGCCCGGCGGCATCAAGCTGGACTCGGTGCGGGCGGTGAAGGACGGGGTCGAGATCGCGGTGAAGGGTTCGCACGTCAAGCTCGCCGGGTAGGAGAGCCGCCGCGGCAATTGACCCGTGGCCCGTGGCCCTGAGCCCCTGGATCGTGGCTCGCGGCCCTGGCGCGGGGGCCGGGTGGGTCGTGGCCGGTGGGTCGTGGCCGGTGGTTCACTGCGGCCCGTGCGCACTGGTGTCCGAGGGGCGAGACGGCCACGTCCGTACGACAGATGGGACGGTGGGCGCCAGGGGCGGGGGACGGGCCGGAGCGGTCCGGAACGGCACGTCGATCCCACATCACGGACGATCCCGTCTCACCATACGACATGCCGGTGACATGGCCGCCTGTCCCTCCCTACGATCGGGCGTATGAAGCGACAGGCGGATCTCACGAAGCGGCGGGCAGTAGACCTGTGCCGCGTTGCCGCCATGCTCTGTCGCTCCTTCTGAGCGGGAGTCCCGCCTCCCGCGTCATCGGCCCCGCACCTGACCCGGGGCCGTCCGCGTGCCGCACACGCCGACGCCGGTCCGTGTGCCCGCGCGCCCCTCGCACTCGCACACCCCGCCGCAACTGCCCCGGAGGAGATTGAGCATGAGCCGCAGCGACGTACTGGTCGACGCCGACTGGCTCCAGGAGCACCTGGACGACCCGAGCATCGCCATCGTCGAGGTGGACGAGGACACGTCCGCGTACGACAAGAACCACATCAAGAACGCCATCCGGATCGACTGGACCGACGACCTCCAGGACCCGGTCCGCCGTGACTTCGTCGACCAGGCCGGCTTCGAGAAGCTCCTGTCGGAGAAGGGCATCTCCAACGACCACACGGTGGTCCTGTACGGCGGCAACAACAACTGGTTCGCCTCGTACGCCTACTGGTACTTCAAGCTCTACGGCCACGACAGCGTCAAGCTCCTCGACGGCGGCCGCAAGAAGTGGGAGCTGGACGCCCGCGAGCTGGTCGACGGCACCGACGTGCCCGAGCGCGCCCGCACCGAGTACAAGGCCAAGCCGCAGGACGCCTCCATCCGCGCCTTCCGCGACGACGTGGTGAACGCCATCGGCGCGCAGAACCTGGTGGACGTGCGCTCGCCCGACGAGTTCTCCGGCAAGCTGCTCGCCCCGGCGCACCTGCCGCAGGAGCAGTCCCAGCGCCCGGGCCACGTCCCGTCCGCCAAGAACATCCCGTGGTCCAAGAACGCCAACGACGACGGCACCTTCAAGTCGGACGACGAGCTCAAGGAGCTCTACACCGCCGAGGACGTCGACCTGGCCAAGGACACCATCGCCTACTGCCGCATCGGTGAGCGCTCCGCGCTGACCTGGTTCGTGCTGCACGAGCTGCTCGGCGTGGAGAACGTCAAGAACTACGACGGCTCCTGGACCGAGTACGGCTCCCTGGTGGGCGTGCCGATCGAACTCGGCTCCGGCAAGTAACGGACAGTCCGACCCCGACCTCTCAAGACCTCTCTTCAGGAGTACGACATGTGTGGAGCGAAGGCCGGCGGCCCCGACGCCTCGACGATCAAGCCCGGTGAGACCACCATCCAGGGTCAGGTGACCCGCGACGGCGAGCCGGTGACGGGTTACGTCCGGCTGCTGGACTCGACCGGCGAGTTCACCGCGGAGGTCCCCACCTCGGCGACCGGCCAGTTCCGGTTCTACGCGGCCGAGGGCACCTGGACCGTACGCGCCCTCGTCCCCGGCGCCACCGCCGACCGCACGGTCGTCGCTCAGCAGGGCGGCCTGGCGGAGGTCGCGATCGCGGTCTGAGACCGCGCGGACCGCTGAGACCGCGGAAGGGCCGCATCCCTCGGGTTGGACGCCTGGGGTGCGGCCCTTCGGCATGCGCGCCGAGGTGGCCCCGGACCTACCCTGGACGTATGTACGCACGCCGCCGCCACGCGTATTTCGCCATGATGGGCACCTGCATCACGCTGTTCGTCCTGGCCTGGGGCGTCGTGCGTCTCTGGTCGGTGCCCGCCGCGGTCGGCATGTGCCTGTTCGCCATGGTGATCCCGCCGGTCGCCGCCATGGTCGCCAACCGGCGTGGCCCCGAGGACCGCTGGTGGGACGACCCGTCGGGCGATCCGAAGTCCGACGAGTGGTGGGACGAGCTGGACGGCAAGAAGCGCCACTGAGGACTGTCGCGGTCCGCCCCGGGCGCGGCCGGGCACGGGCTCAGTAGACGAGGGCCTGCGTCTCCTCGCCCAGCGCCTCCTGGACGAAGACCTGCGCGCCGGCGATCCGCACGCCCTCGAGCACGTCCTTCTCGGTGATGTCGCGGCGGGCCGCGCACTGGGTGCACAGGGTGACGCGGCCGGCGGCGAGGATGGAGTCGAGCAGGTCGGGCAGCGGGGCCGCGTGCGGGAGCTCGAACTCGGCGGCCCGGCCCGGCAGCGCGAACCAGGAGGACTCCCCGGTCAGCCACAGCGACACGTCCACGCCGCTGGCCACGGCCACCGCCGCGACCGTGAACGCCTGCGAGCACCGTTCGGGCGCGTCCGCCCCCGCCGTCACCTTGATCACGAGCTTCTTGGCCATACCGGAAGGGTAGCCGCCGTGCCCGAAGCCGACCGGAGGCGGCCACGACGGGCGACACCGACTGCGCCACGGCGGGCGACATCGACTGGTGAGGCCCACGGGGCGCACCCGGAAGGGGCCTTCCCCGCCGCGGCCCGGCCGCGGTCAAGGACGTCGAACGCTTCGTCCTCGCCGAGGACGGGCCGTACGGCTGCCGGACAGGTCCGGCAGGCGTACCTCCACCCGGGCGACGCCGTGGCGGTGGTCGTCGGGTCCCGTGCGGCCGCCGCGCCGGCCTGCCCTTCGAGCGGACGGTGACCGTCCAGAGCCGGCTGCTCGGACGGCCGTCACCGCGGACCCTCCCCGTGCGGGCGCACCTCACGGAGAGGGCCGGGTCCCGGCCGACTAAGCTGGTGTGCGGCCCTGTGTACCTACCGCACCGCGCTCAACAAGGAGCACCCCGTGGAGATCTTCTTCGAAACCCTGCTGGTTCTGGTCTGCGTCGGCGTTCTCGCGTTCGCCGGGCTGACCGTGAAGAAGCTGTACCAGGGCCAGCGCTGACCACGACCAGGAAACGCCGCTCATGATCGAGATTCCGTCCGACCTCCACAAGAACCTGGTTCCGCTCGCCTTCCTGCTCGGCAACTGGGCCGGCGCCGGCGTGCACGACTTCCCCGGCTCCGAGAAGTGCAACTTCGGCCAGGAGGTGACCTTCACCCACGACGGCCGGGACTTCCTTGAGTACCACTCCCACACCTGGGTGCTGGACAACGACGGCAACAAGGTGAGGCCGCTGGAGTCCGAGTACGGCTTCTGGCGGATCGACGCGGCCCGCAAGGTCGAGGTCACCATGACCCGTGACGACGGCGTCATCGAGATCTGGTACGGCGAACTGGCCGACAAGAAGCCGCAGATCGACCTGGTCACCGATGCCGTGGCGCGCACCGCGGCCTCCGACCCCTACACCGGCGGCAAGCGGCTGTACGGGTACGTCAAGAGCGACCTGATGTGGGTGGGCGAGAAGCAGACCCCCGAGGTGGAGCTGCGCCCCTACATGTCGGCCCACCTGAAGAAGGTCGTCACCCCGGAGGACGTCGAGCGCTGGGCCAAGGCCCTCCCGGACGACATGCCGGACGACGGCATCGCCTTCTTCAAGTAGCCGGTCGCGGGGCCTTCCGTTCGGATCGGGCCGGATCAGGGTGCGGTGCCGGGACCCGAGAGCCCGGCGTCGCCCGAACGGGAGGCCCTAGACTCTTGGGTGTGGTGAGCACCGACTGGAAGAGCGACCTCAGGCAGCGCGGTTACCGGCTGACGCCACAGCGGCAGCTCGTGCTCGAAGCCGTGGACACCCTGGAGCACGCGACCCCCGACGACATCCTCGGCGAGGTGAGGAAGACGGCGTCGGGGGTCAACATTTCCACGGTCTACCGGACCCTGGAGCTCCTGGAGGAGCTCGGGCTGGTCAGCCACGCCCATCTCGGCCACGGAGCGCCCACGTACCACCTCGCCGACCGCCACCACCACCTGCACATGGTCTGCCGGGACTGCGAGAACGTCATCGAGGCCGATGTCGAGGTGGCGGCGGACTTCACCGCGAAGCTGCGGGAGCAGTTCGGCTTCGAGACCGACATGAAGCACTTCGCGATCTTCGGCCGCTGCAAGGACTGCTCCCCGAGGAGTTCAACTACCGCGTCGTAGGCTTGCGGTATGAAGAGCCCCCTGCTGTCGCTGCCCGGCGCCGTCCCCGCCGAGGGCGTGGACGAAGGCGTCGCCGCACACTACGGCGACCTGTTCCGCGAGCAGCGCGCCCTCGCGGACGGCACCGGCTTCGTCGACCTCTCGCACCGCGGTGTCGTCACCGTCTCCGGCGAGGACCGGCTGAGCTGGCTGCACCTGCTGCTCACCCAGCACGTCAGCGAACTGCCCGCCGGCCGGGCCACCGAGGCGCTGATCCTGTCCGCCAACGGCCACATCGAGCACGCGCTCTACCTGGTCGACGACGGCGCGACGGTCTGGGCCCACGTGGAGCCCGGCACCCAGGAGGCGCTGGTCGCCTACCTGGAGTCGATGAAGTTCTTCTACCGGGTCGAGGTCGCCGACCGGACCGCCGACTTCGCCGTCGTGCACCTGCCGGCCGGCTCGATCGCCGAGGCGCCCGAAGGGGTCGTCGTACGGGAGACCGCGCACGGCCGTGACCTGTTCCTGCCCCGCGCGGACCTGGAGCCGTACGCGGAGAAGGCCGGACCGCCCGCCGGGATCCTCGCCCACGAGGCGCTGCGCGTCGAGCAGCACCGGCCCCGGCTCGGCTTCGAGACCGACCACCGCACCATCCCGCACGAGCTGGGCTGGATCGGCACGGCCGTGCACCTCCAGAAGGGCTGCTACCGCGGCCAGGAGACCGTGGCCCGGGTGCAGAACCTGGGCAAGCCGCCGCGCCGCCTGGTCTTCCTGCACCTCGACGGCAGCGAGGTGCACCTGCCGGTGCCCGGCACCGGCATCCACCTCGCCGACGAGGGCCCGGACGGCCGCCGGATCGGTGTCGTCACCACCTCCGTACGCCACTACGAACTCGGCCCGGTCGCTCTCGCCGTCGTCAAGCGGAACGTCCCCGTGGACGCCCGGCTGATGGCGGGCGGGACGGCGGCGGCGCAGGAGGTCGTGGTGGAGCCGTAGGGCGCCGTGCCCCCGCGGCTCACATCTCCAGCAGGACGGTGAACGGGCCGTCGTTGGTCAGCGACACCCGCATCCGCGCGCCGAACCGGCCCGTCGCCACCGTCGCGCCCAGCGCGCGCAGCCGGGCGACCACCTCGTCGACGAGCGGTTCGGCGACATCACCGGGGGCCGCTGCGTTCCAGGTGGGCCGGCGGCCCTTGCGGGCGTCGCCGTAGAGCGTGAACTGGCTGATCACCAGCAGCGGGGCGCCCGTGTCGCTGCACGAGCGCTCGTCGTGCAGCATGCGGATCGACCACAGCTTGCGGGCGAGCTGTGCGGCCTTCTCCTTGGTGTCCTCGTGGGTCACCCCGACGAGGACGCACAGTCCCTCGCCCTCGATGGCCCCCACCGTCTCGCCGTCCACGACGACGCTCGCGCCGTCCACCCTCTGCACCACTGCACGCATGCCGACCATGATGCCGGGCGACCGGACACGCCCCCGCAGCGGGCCGGTGCGTCCATATCGTGCTTCTTTCTGATCCGTAACCCCCCATCTGGGGGTGATCGGGGGCACTCGTTCACATAGTTGCCGGTTGGGGTGGCACGATGCTTCCGTACGCGCCGGTCGAGGGGACGGTTGAGGCTCATGAGCACATCGAGTACCGAGCAGCAGGCGCAGCCCGGGGCGATCTCGCCGCTCCGCGCGGCGGTCGCGGAGACCCACCGGCCGCCGGTGCAGCGCACCGACAGCCCGTCACTGCCACCGGGACCGCAGACCGTGGAGCCGACCCCGGCCGTCGGCCCGGCGCAGGCCGCGGATCCGGCGGCGGCCGTCGACCCGCGGGCCGAGGGCCGTGCGCCGTCCGAGAGCCGTCCGTCGTCGGAGGGCCGTCCGTCGTCCGAGAGCCGTCCGTCGTCGGAGGGCCGTGCGCAGTCGGAGGGCCGTCCGTCGTCGGAGGGCCGTGCGCCGTCCGAGGTCGGTTCGCTGCTGGCCGTGGATCCGCCGGAGCCCGACCTGACCGTGCCGAGCCTGCCCGAACTGCGCTCCCTGCGCCGGCAGGCGCAACGGGACGAGGCCGACCTCAGCTATGTACGGCGGCTGCTCCAGGGGCGGATCGACATCCTGGGGGCGGAGCTGGCCCGGCGCGGCTCCGGGGCCGGGGCCGGGACGGAGCCCGCGGCCGGGCTCACCTCCGTGGTGCACGCCGGTGCTGGGCCGGTCGTCGAACGGCTCGCGGAGATCCTCAGGGACGCGCCCGCCCGGCAGCGCAGCTCGGCCCGGCACGTGACCCTCGGCACCCCGCACAGCGAGGAGTACCGGCGGCTGGCCGCGGAGATGCTCGGCGAGGTCGAGCTGTCGGACCTGAGTGCCCGCACCGACCTGGAACTGGGCGCGGCGATGGGCCGGCTGGTGCGGTACGAGCAGCAGGTCTCCCGGCGCCGGCAGCGCCTCCAGCGCACGGCCGACGACTGCAGCGCGGAGATCGCCCGCCGGTACCGGGACGGGGAAGCGCAGGTGGACGACCTGCTCGTGTGAGCCGTCGCTCCCGTACGGGCACTCCCACGCTCGGCGTGGCTCCCGTACGTGGCGGCGCCTCCCGTATGAGCCGGACCGCTCGGGTGGGACGGTCCGCTCGTGCGGGCGGGTGTCGCCGGGCAGCCTGTGCGTGCCGGACGGCCTGTGCGTGCCGGGCGGCCTGTGCGTGCCGGACGGCCTGTGCGTGCCGGGCGGCTGTCGGCCCGGGAGGGCCCGTCCGCCCGGTGCGGCGGGGTCGGGGGAAAATCCCGCGACACCCCCGGTGCCGTCCGCCTACCGTCGGTCCATGACAGGCGCCCGCTCGCACATCGACGTACGTCCCATCACCGAGGCCGAGATCCCCGACTGGAGCCGGGCGCTGAACACCGGTTTTCTGCGGCCTCCGACCGTGCCCGACGTGGAGGCGGCCGACCGGAGCTCCTACATCGTCCCCGCGCGCACCCTCGGCGCCTTCGACGCCGGCCGCTGCGTGGCGACGTTCCGTTCCTTCGAGCAGGAACTCACCGCCGTCGGCGGCGCGGTCGTGCCCGCCGACGCCGTCACGAACGTCTCCGTCACCGCCACCCACCGCCGCCGCGGCCTGCTGACCCGCATGATGGCCCAGGACCTCGCGGCGGCCAGGGAACGGGGCGACGTCGTCGCCACCCTGATCGCCGCCGAGTACCCGATCTACGGCCGCTACGGCTTCGGCCCCGCCACCTGGACCACCGGCTGGACGATCGACGTGCCCCGGGCCGGCCTCGACCCCCGTTGGTCCGGGCCGGGCGACGGCGGCAGCGTGGACCTCGTGGACGGCGACGAGGTGCGCAAGTTCGGGCCCGAACTGCACGACCGGCTGCGTCGGGCCCAGCCCGGCGCGGTCGACCGGTCCGAGCGCTGGTGGAAGGTCAACACCGGCGTGGTGCGCCCGGACTTCTCCCGGTGGACCGAGCCGTTCCACGCCGTGTACCGCGCGGCGGACGGCACCGTCGAGGGCCTGGCGGCGTACGTGTGCGACGACACCTGGTCGGACGCCAAGCAGCCGATGAACACGGCCACGGTGAAGAGCCTGATCGCGGTGACTCCCGCCGCCGAACGCGCGCTGTGGCTGCACGTGTGCTCGCTCGACTGGGTGGTGCGGGTGAAGAGCGGCCGGCGGGCCCCGGACGACCTGCTGCCCCTGCTCCTGCCGAACCCGCGCGCGGCCGTGGTCACCACGCACGCCGACTGGCTGTGGGTACGGGTCCTGGACGTGGTGCGGGCCATGGAGGCGCGGACGTACGAGGGGGAGGGCTCGCTGGTGCTGGAGGTGGTCGACCCGGCCGGGCTGACCGGCGGGCGCCGGCGGCTGGAGGTCTCGGCCGGCCGGGCGTCGTGCACACCGACCACCGTGAGCGCCGATCTGACGCTGGACGTGGGTGAGCTGGCCGCTCTGTGGCTCGGTGACGAGTCGGCGGTGCGGCTGGCGGCACTCGGCCGGATCCAGGAAGAACGAGCGGGCGCCGCCCGTGTGGCCGACGCCCTGCTGCGTGCGTCCAGGCGGCCGTGGTGCCCGGACATCTTCTGAACGCTCCTTCCGGCCGGTGACGGTGACAGGGGTGACGCATCCGTAGCTTGGCTGTTCGGTTGTGGCTGTGCGGACGAGACGGTCTTCGGTTGTGGCTGTGCGGACGAGACGGTCTTCGGTTGTGGCTGTGCGAGACGGTCTTCGGTTGTGGCTGTGCGCGGGTGTCCGGTTGTCGGTGTTCTGTTGTGGCTGTGCGGCGTGCCCGCGCCGTGGAGTTCGCGGCGTCGCGGCTGTGGAGTTGTGGCTGTGCGACGCGGACCGGGCACCCGGCTCCCCTCCGGAGAGGCGCCACGGTCCTGCGTGTCCTGACTGTCACCCGGGTAGCCAACCCCCGAAGGTCTGACCATGTCGCTCAAGTTGGCTACCAACTTCACTCCTTCTTATCTCCGCTTGGGTGCGATGCATAACCACCTTTCGATGAACTGCCGAAAGATGGCGGGAAGTTGTACTCTTCGGCCGTGGACCCGGGACACGCCTCCGCCAGTGGGCCGAAAAGGCCGCATGGGTCGCAGACGTCGCACCGCGAGGTGGCCGACGAACTGCGCCGCCGCATCAGGTCCGGTGTGCTGCGGCCGGGCCAGCGCATGCCCACCCAGGCCGAACTGGGCGACGAGTTCGGCGTCGAGCGCGGCGCCGTGCGTCAGGCGCTGCGCATCCTCCAGGCGGAGCACCTGCTCACCGACGTGTCCAGAGGCAGTCCGGCGACCGTCGCGGCCGGCCCGGACCGGTTCCCGGCCGGCCCCGCCGCGCTGCCGCTGCCCACCCTGGCCGCACTCCCGCCCCGGATCGCCGCCGCCTTCGCCACCGCCCACGTGGAGATCGACGCCCTGTGCCTGACCTCGGTCTCGCTCACCCTCGCCATCGGTGAACCGCTGCGCCGGATACACGCCGGGCGGCTGAAACCGGCCAAAATCGACGTTCGGGTGCTGCTGCCCGGCCGGGGCGTCGATCTCGCCTTCCCGGTACCCGCGGGCGCTTCGGCACCCGCGGACGCGCCGGTGCCGGCGGACTCCTCGGCACCCGCGGACTCTCCGATACCGGAGGACTCCCCGGCTCCGGCGGACCCATCGCCGGCGGACTCCCCGGCGGCGGCTCTGCACAGGCGGTGGCTGACCCAGCGCAACGCCCAGGGGCAGGTGCTCCGGCACGGTCTGCTGGCGCTGCGCGCCTCCCACGGCATCGACGTGCGGGTGACCTTCCGCGCGCTGCCCTTCACTCCGCCGGTCAAGCTCTACCTGCTCAACGGCTCCGAGGCGCTCTTCGCGTACTACACCGTGCGGCGTCGCGAGCGGGAGGTCGACCACGAGCCGCTCCAGACGTACGACGTCGAGGGCACCCGGTCGATGCTGTTCTCCTTCGAGCGGGGCGCAGGGCCGCACGACGCGGCGTTCGTAGGGCAGTCGCGGGGCTGGTTCGACGCGTTGTGGGAGACGATCAGCTCGGAGCTGGTGCTCACGGGCTGACGTCTCCCACGGGGTGCGCCGGGGTGCGCCGGGGGCGTCGGCGCCTCACCGGACGGGTCCGACGAACAGCGTCGCCAGCACCACCGCTCCGGCGAAGCCGATGGCCGGGTTCCTGGCCTTGATGCCGACGGAGGTCAGCAGCAGGCCCACGACGCCCCACGTGCCGTACCTCCACTGGACGACCTGCTCGAAGCCGGCGACGGACAGCGCGGACAGAAGAGCGGGAGCGAGCACGGTGGTTCCCCCTTCGGGTCTGCGTGGACGGAGCGGGAGCGGAGATGGTTGGCGGGACCGGGAGGCAAAACCTCCGCCAACTGGCCCGAGTTGGCAACCAACTCTGATGGAGTTGTCCCCACTTGGCGACCACTCCTAAACAAGTCTCAAACAACTGCCGCGAGATGGATCAAAGTTGTAGCGTTTTGGTCGTGACCCAGGAGAACGCGGCCGTGAACGGCAGTCGCAGGAGCCCGTCGGCCCAGGAGATCGCCGAGACCCTGCGCGAGAGGATCCGCACGGGCGAACTCAGGCCGGGCGACCGTCTGCCCACCCAGGCCGAACTGGCCGACGAGTTCGGTGTGGAGCGCGGCGCCGTGCGCCAGGCCCTGCGGGCGCTCCAGGACGACGGCCTGCTCAGCAACGTGAGCAAGGGCAGCCCCCCGAGGATCGCCGAGGCCGCGCCCGTGCGGGACGAGCCGCAGCCGACCATGGTGGCGCTCGCCCCCCGGCTGACGGACGCGCTCTCCGCGCGGCGCGCGCGCATAGACGTGGTGTGCCACACGGCGGAGACGCTGATGGTGGCCATCGGCGAGCCGCTCCGCCTGATCCACGAGGGCCGGATGCGCCCGGAGGCGATCGACCTCCGCGTCCTGGTGCCGTCGCGGGACATCAACCTCGCCTTCCCCGTCCCCGTGGCGGGAGGCGACGGGGGCGACCTGGTGCACCAGCGCTGGCTGGCGATGCGCAACGCCCAGGGCCAGGTGCTCCGGCACAACCTGATGTCCCTGCGCGCCACCCACGGCGTCGACGTACGGGTGACGTTCCGCGCGCTGCCCTTCACCCCACCGGTCAAGCTCTACCTGCTCAACGGCGAGGAGGCGCTGCTCGGCTACTACACGCTCACCCGGCGCGAGGAGGACTGGGGCGACGAGACCCTGGACATGTACGACGTCCTGGGCTCCAAGTCCCTGCTGTTCTCCTTCGTCAGACGCGCCGGCCGGCGGGACGCGGCTTTCGTGGCCGAATCCCAGAAGTGGTTCGACGCCCTCTGGGAAACCATCACCACGGACCTGACACTCTCCTAGTGACTTCTGAGACGAAGCGAACCGTTCCGGTGGCGGTACGGACCGGGACCGACACCGAGGGCGGTCGGCTGCGGGAACTGGTCACCCGTGCGCGGGCGGTGCTCTGGGACTTCGACGGTCCCGTCTGCCGTCTGTTCGCCGGGCACTCCGCGGAGCACGTGGCGGGCGAACTGACGCGGTGGCTCGAGGGCCGGGGCCTGCACGGCCTGCTGACCGGGACCGAACTGGAGTCGCCCGATCCGCACGTCGTGCTCCGCGCCGTGCACCGCGGGCACCCCGGCAGCGACCTGGTCGAGGAACTGGAGGCCCGCCTCACGTACGAGGAACTGCGCGCCGCCGGCTCCGCCTGGCCGACGCCGTACGCCGACCCGCTGATCCGCACCTGGACGGCGCTGGGCCGCCGGCTGGCCATAGCCACCAACAACTCGCCCCGTGTGGTGCGCGGGTACCTCGACGGCCGGGGACTCCTCCCGTGCTTCGCCCCGCACGTCTACGGCCGTACCCGGGACCTGAAGCACCTCAAGCCGGACCCGCACTGCCTGAACCGGGCCCTGAGCGCGACGGGCGCCGCCCCGGCGGAGGCGCTGATGATCGGCGACACCCCCTCGGACCACGAGGCCGCGCTCCGGGCCGGCGTCCCCTTCCTCGGCTACGCACCCAACGCCCGCAAGGAGAGGCTGCTCAAGGAGGCGGGCGCCACCGTGGTCGTCGGCTCGCTGGAGCCCGTGCTGCGGATCCTCCGGACGAGCCGGGCCGGTGGGGAGACCGACGCGCTGTGACACCCGAGCGGTCGCGGACGTCCAGGGCACCGGCGCAGCGGTAGCGTGTTCCCCCTTCCGCACCCCGCGGAAGGGGGCACGGCGAAAGAACACACGATGTCACCCGAACCGGCTTCCCCCGCCCTGCGCCGAGCGGTCGGGCTGAGCGGTGACCCGGACGCCCTCGAGGGGCCGTTGCGGGGCTACCACCACGAGACGTACGCGTTCCCGCTGCCGGGCGAGGCCGGTGCCGCCCGGCCGGGGCGGTGGAAGTGCCGGGAGCCGCGCGGCGAC
The DNA here is from genome assembly GCF_043079345.1 of Streptomyces sp. NPDC015220. Taxonomy (NCBI): domain Bacteria; kingdom Bacillati; phylum Actinomycetota; class Actinomycetes; order Kitasatosporales; family Streptomycetaceae; genus Streptomyces; species Streptomyces sp. NPDC015220. The sequence continues at coordinate 55,123 of NZ_JBIBUK010000032.1, forward strand.
CTGCTCTGGTTCGACCGCCGGTGCTTCCGCTCGGAGGAGCAGCTGCTGAGCGCCCTGCAAGGCAGGATCACCGGCATTCCGGAGCTCATCGAGGTCGGTGGCATCGGCCTCCAGCGGTTCATCGAGGGCCGGACGCTGGGTTCCTTGTGCGGGTCCGGCCACCCGGTGCCCGAGGAGCTGTTCCGGCAGATCACCGGCCTCTTCGGCCGGCTGATCGCGGTGGCCCCGGGGACGATCGGCGCCGAGCGCCGGTGCGAGGCCGCGGACCGGCCGGCCGACGGGGACACGGACGCCTTCCTGGAACGGCTCGTGCACTTCGCCGAGGAGCGGGTCTACGCGGCCAACCTCGCCGAGTTCGGCGCGCTCTTCGCGGACCTCGGCCTGGACGACGAGGCGTTCAAGCGGCTGCGCAAGCACCTGAAGGGCCTCAGGGAGCGGCCCTTCTGCCTGCTGCACGCCGATCTGCACCGGGAGAACTTCATCGTCGACGCGGACGGCCGGCTGTGGACCATCGACTGGGAACTGGCCATGCTCGGCGACCCGTTGTACGACCTGGCCACCCACCTGTACCTGATGCGGTACCCGCGCCGGCAGGAGAGCCGGATGACGCGGGCCTGGTGCCGGACCGCCGAACGGGTCCGCCCGGGCAGCTCGTGCGGCTGGGAGCACGACCTGGGCCTGCTCATCGACTTCAAGAAGGCCCAGTCCGTCTTCACCGACGTCATCCGCGGCGCGCTGGCACTGGGGCCGGACCCCGACCCCGACCCGGTGCGGCTCGCCGACACCGGCGCGCGGCTGAGCCGCACCCTGGCGGCCGCCGTGGTGCCGCTGGGCCTGGAGTCGGCGCCCGGGCCCCGGCACGTCGTGGCCGCCCTCGCCCGCCGACACCGCGCGCGGGCGGGCCGGGACGGCCCCGACGCGCGGTGACGCCGGGCGCATCGCGGGGCGAGGGCCGGAACGTGGCCCGACGCGGCGCCCGGCCGGAAACGGGGCCCGTGTGTGCGGTGGTGCGCAGGGTTGGGTGTGGGTCCCGTGTGTGCGGTGGTGCGCAGGGCTGGCCGTGGGTCCCGTGCGCGCGCGGTGCGCAGGGCTAATCGTGAGTCCCGTGTGCGCGGCGGTGCGGACGGCCGGGCCGGGTGGCCGGCCCGGGTGCGTACGCTCGGTCCATGAGCGACACGGGCGGGTCGGGGGGAGCCGGCGGAACGGACCGGGCAGGCGGAACCGGCGGGAACGGCCGGGCGAGCGGGCCGGGCGGGCCCGGGCTGCGGGAGCGCAAGAGGCTGCGGACGTACCAGGCCGTGTCCGACACCGCGATCCGGCTCTTCCTGGCGAAGGGGTTCGACGCGGTGTCGGTCGCCGAGGTGGCCGCCGCGGCGGAGATCTCCAAGCCGACCCTCTTCCGCTACTTCCCGGCCAAGGAGGACCTCGTCCTGCACCGGATCGCGGACCATGAGGACGAGGCCGCGCGAGTGGCCGCCGCCGCTCCCGGCGCTCCGCTCGACGCCCTGCGCCGGCACTTCCTCGACGGACTCCTGAGGCACGACCCGGTCACCGGACTCAACGACCACCCCGAAGTGCTCGCCTTCCACTCCCTCCTCTACGGCACCCCCGCCCTGGTCGCCCGGCTCCACACCCACCTGGAGCGCTCGGAGGCGGCACTGGCCGCCGCGCTCGGCGGCGGCCTCGGCGCCCGGCTGGCCGCGGGGCAGATCATCGCCGTCCAGCGCATCCTCGCCCGGGAGAACTGGCGCCGGATCGCGGCCGGGGAGCCGCTGGCGGACGTGGGCGCCGACGCCATGGCGGCGGCCGAGCAGGCGTTCGCGCGACTGCGAGCGGGTCTGCCGGAGGCGGCGGTCGTCGCACCGGACCGGAGCGACGACCGAGCCGGTACGGAGTAAGAAACCGTGGCTCGGTGACGTCGTTCCCGCGCGGTGTCCGGGATGACGTCTCCCGAAGAGGCTCCCGGCGACCCGGCCGCCGTCGAAGCCGCCCCCGGCGACGCGCCCGCCGCCGTTGCCACTCGCGGCGACGCGCCCGCCGCCGCGCCGAGTCCGCCCATCACGACATCCGCCGTGCCTCCCTCGCCGCCGTGATCGAGGGCCCGGGAACAGGCCTTGGCGGGCGGATCCTGCTCTCCGGCTCGGCGCGGGACGAGGCTCCGTCCGCCACCCGGCCCGCCCCCCGTCCGGGTGGTCTCGCGCACTCTTGCAAGCGGCTTGCTTGCAATTGTTAGCGAGATGGGTGCAAGGTGGAGGCATGGCATCGCTCAACGTCGGCAATCTCGGTGACTACCTGCGCGAGCAGCGGCGCAACGCGCAACTGTCGCTGCGGCAGCTCGCCGACGCCGCCGGGGTGTCCAATCCGTACCTGAGCCAGATCGAGCGCGGGCTGCGCAAGCCGAGCGCGGAGGTCCTGCAGCAGGTCGCCAAGGCGCTGCGGATCTCCGCCGAGACGCTGTACGTGCGGGCCGGCATCCTCGACGCCGAGCGGGACCGGGACGAGGTCGAGACGCGCGCCGTCATCCTCGCCGACCCCACGCTCAACGAGCAGCAGAAGCAGGTGCTGCTCCAGATCTACGAGTCCTTCCGCAAGGAGAACGGGTTCGGGGCCGGCAAGGCGGACGCCCGGGAGCGGGCCGCCGACGCGGCCGACGCCGACGGCGCCGCGACGGCCGCGGCCCCGGAGGGCGCCGGCGGAGGCGACGCCATACGGTCCGCCACCGTCCCCGACGCGGACGGTGGCCGCCCCGCCCCCACCGAGCACCGTACCCGTGGATCCGGCGGCAGTGACGCGGATCCACGGGAGGCGGCGGCCGGCTGATCCCACGGCCTCACGGCCCCGGGCCCCACGGCCCACGGCCGGGCGGGCCACCGCGGCAGACCAGAACCCTCAGCCGAAAGCGATCCGGGAGGATCATCACCATGGCCATCACCGACGACCTGCGAAAGACCCTCAGCGACCCCACGCCGCTCTACTTCGCCGCGGGTACCGCGGACCTGGCCCTGCGGCAGGCCAAGAAGGTGCCCGCACTGGTCGAGCAGCTGCGCGCCGAGGCCCCGGCCCGTATCGACGCGGTGCGCAACACCGACCCGAAGGTCGTCCAGGAGAGGGCCGCCGCGCGCGTCAAGGAGACCCAGGAGACCGTCCAGACCAAGGTCACCGGCTTCCTGACCTCCCTCGACACCGACCTGCGGAAGCTCGGCACCAACTTCGACGCCGACCTGAAGAAGCTCGGTGAGAGCGCCCAGGACCTGGCCCTGCGCGGCGTCGGCGTCGCCGCCGAGTACGCCGTCAGGGCCCGGGAGACCTACGAGAAGGTCGCCGAGCACGGTGAGCAGGCCGTGAAGACCTGGCGCGGCCAGGCCGCCGAGGGCATCGAGGACATCGCCGAGGGCGTGGAGGAGCTCGCCGTGGCCGTCGAGCCCGAGCCCGAGCCGAAGCCCGCGCCGAAGGTGCAGCCGGTCGCCGAGCCGATCGAGGTCAAGGAGACCGGGCCCGCCGGGGCCAAGGCCACGCCCGCCCCGAAGAAAGATCCGGCGGCCCAGGTGAAGAAGGCCCCGGTCGCCCGCAGGACCACGCCCACCACCGACAGGAAGACGACGCCGCCCGCCAAGTAGGCGCGGACGGGCAGCCACGGCCCGTCACCTGTGCGGGTGACGGGCCACGGGGCCGGGCACCCTTGGGGTGCCCGGCCCGTTCTCCGGGTACGGTGGCCGCGTAGGGGACGGAGAGAACGGGCGGTGGACAGCATGCTGATGTTGGGCTTCGCGGGGTTTCTGGGGATCTTGAAGATCATCCTCATGGCCCTGGCCGCGTTCGGGCTGTTCGACGCCGCGTTCCGCCGAGAGGACGCCTTCCGCGCGGCGGACAAGCAGAACAAGGTGTTCTGGCTGATCATCCTCGCTCTGGCGCTCGTCGTGAGCTACCTGTTCTCGATCCTCAGGTTCCTGCCGGCCATCGGCGCGGTCGCGAGCATCGTCTACATCGTGGACGTACGCCCGGCGCTCAAGCAGGTCTCCGGCGGCGGCGGCCGCTGGAAGCGCCGCCGGCGCGGCAGCAGCAGCGACGGCCCGTACGGGCCCTACAACGGCGGCCGGTGACCCGGGCGCCGTTTCGGCACGGCGCCGGCGGCCAGGGCGCGCGGCGCCCACCGCTCACGGACCCGGCGCTCACGGACCCGGCGCTCACGGCGCCCGATGCCTACGGCACCCGGTCCAGCAGGACCACCGCCACGTCGTCGGTCAGCTCGCCGCCGTTGAGTTCGCGGGCCTCGTTCACCGCCGCCCGCAGCAGCTCCTCGCCGCGCAGCCCCTGGGACAGCTGGCGGCGGACCATCTCCACCATGCCGTCCTGACCCAGCCGTTCGCCGTCCACGCCGGTCCGGCCCTCGATGAGGCCGTCGGTGTAGAGCATCAGACCCCATTCGGCACCCAGCTCCACCTGTGTGCGGGGCCAGCGGGCGCCGGGCAGCAGACCCAGGGCGGGGCCGTTGTTGTCGTACGGCAGCAGCCGGGCGGGTCGGCCGGGTGTGATGACCAGCGGCGACGGGTGGCCGGCCAGGCACAGACCGGCGCGGCGCCCGTCGGGCGCGATGTCCACCGTGCACAGCGTCGCGAAGATCTCGTCGTCGGCGCGCTCGTGCTCCAGCACCTGCTGCAACGTGTTCAGCAGCTCGTCGCCGCACAGCCCCGCCAGGGTCAGCGCCCGCCAGGCGATGCGCAGCTCCACGCCGAGCGCGGCCTCGTCGGGACCGTGCCCGCAGACGTCGCCGATCATGGCGTGCACGGTGCCGTCGGGCGTGCGTACGGCGTCGTAGAAGTCACCGCCGAGCAGCGCGCGGGAGCGGCCGGGACGGTAGCGGGCGGCGAAGCGCAGCGTGGCCCCCTCCAGCAGCGGGGTCGGCAGCAGACCGCGCTCCAGGCGGCGGTTCTCCTGCGCGCGCAGCCGGCCCTCGGCGAGCCGCCGCTCGGCCGTGTCGGAGCGCTTGCGCTCCACCGCGTACCGGATGGCCCGGCTCAGCAGCGGTCCGTCCAGCTCGTCGCGGAGCAGGTAGTCCTGCGCGCCGACCCGCACCGCCTCGGCGCCGCGCTCGGCGTCGCCGGAGGCGGTGAGCGCGAGCACGGCGTGCCGGGGCGCGAGTTCGAGCACGTGCTTGAGCACGGTCAGCTCGTCGTCCCCGCCGTCCGCGCGGCCCGGCGCGGGCAGCGCGAGGTCCAGCAGGATGCAGTGGACGTCGTCGGTGAGCAGCCGCCCGGCCTCGGTGAGGTTGCGGGCGGTGCGGATCCGGATCGGCTTGCCGGACGGGTCGAGCAGTTCGGGCACGATCGGCGAACCGCCGGGATCGTCCTCGATCAGCAGCAGTGTGAGTGGGGAGCTGTGGGTGGTGTGGTGGCCGGCGGCGCGGCTGTCCTTCTCTACCGTGGCGTCCTTCGTGGCTTCCCTGTGCGGGGCCGGTGCCGCGGAGGAGGGGCCGTCGCCGTGGGGCACGGTCTGCGCCTTGTCACTCTCCGCGGCCGGGATCGCTCTCTGCCGCGGTACGGGCACGGGCATCGTCCTGGGTTCCTTCCCTCCCCCCGAGGGCATGGTGGGTACGAGGGACCTCGCCCCACCGACGGGGACCATAGCGGTAGTCGGCGCCGCAGCGGAATGGTGTGAGGCACGTCGCTCACGCGTCGGCGATTGTCATATGCCGCTTTCCATAACGGAGTTGGACACCACGACCGCGGTGACCGAATGACGAAGGTCACGCCCGCCCGTGGTTTGCCGCGGACCCGGGGTGCGATGGGTCACATGGTCCGGGTCACCGGGACCGGACGCCGCCGGGGACGTGCCCCGGAGGCCGGTCGCGAGGCGGCTGGTTCACCGTCCTCGCCAAGGTGTGACCGCCGCTCGCGGCACGGTCCGGCCGCTGACCGCGGGGCTGCTCGGCACGGATCCGACCCGGCCGCGTCCGACCCGGCCGCGTCCGGCCCGGGAGGCCCGTGGGCCGGGTTCAGCCAGCGTCCGGCCCGGGAGGCGCGTGGGCCGGGGTACAGCCCGTGCCCGGTCCGAAAGGCGCGTGGGCCCGGTTTCAGCCGGCGTCCGGCCGTACGACGCCCAGGATCGGCATCTCGCCCGCCCCCGCGAGGGTCACCGTCCGTCCGGGGCGCGGGGCGTGGACGATCGTGCCGTCGCCGACGTACAGGGCGACATGGCTGGCGTCGTCGAAGTAGATGATCAGGTCGCCGGGGCGCATGTCCTTGACGGCCACGTGCTCGAGCTGCTTCCACTGCTCCTGCGACGTGCGCGGGATGGGCCGGCCGGCCGCCGCCCAGGCCTGCGAGGTCAGCCCGGAGCAGTCGAAGGTCTTCGGGCCCTCGGCGCCCCACTCGTACGGCTTGCCGATCTGTGCCGTGGCGAACTCCACCGCCTTCTCGTCCGCCTCGGACGCCTTGCCGCGGACGTCCTTGAGGACCCCGGAGCCCAGCCAGGCGGTCTGCGCGCGCTCGGCTGCCTGCCTCTCCAGCTCCGCCAGCCGCTCCCGCTGCCGCGCCTCCAGCGTGGCCTGGAGCTTCTCCGCCTCCTTGATCCGCTCCTTGATCCGCTTCTGCGCGGCGGCCTTGGCCTTGCGGTTGGCCTCCAGCTGCCGCAGGCGGTCGGCGGCGTCGTCGGCGTACTGCCGCAAATCCTGCTGGGTGCGGGTGGTCTCCGTGATCAGGTCGCTGGTCGCCCGCTGTCCCGCCAGCACCCGGCCGGCCCCGTCGAGGAACCCCTGCGGGTCGGCGCTGAGCAGGAACTGGGCCTGGGGCGGCAGTCCGCCCGTGCGGTACTGGGCGCGGGCCGCCGCGCCGGCCCGGTCCTTCAGGGCGTCCAGCCGCGCCTGACCGGCGGCGATCTTCTGCTCCAGGTCGGCGATCTCGGCGGACTGCTTCTCGGCCCGCTCCCCGGCGGCGTTGTAGGCGTCCGTGGCGACGGCGGCGTCGTGGTACAGCCCGTCCAGCCTGGCGCGGACGGCCTCCAGGTCCTTGTCCGGCGGGGCCGTGACGGAGGGGGAGGCGGAGGGGGCGACGGTGGGCGTCGGATTCGGGTCCGGCCGCTGCGCGCTCGCGAACGCCGTGCCCGATGCCCCCAGCAGGGTGACCGCGCAGACCACGGTCACGGCCGCCGCGAGCACACTGCGCCTGCCACGTCCCATACCCCAGCCCCCCACCTGATTTACCGTCAGTAACTTACGGGTGTCTGGGGGATCGTGCCATGCCGCCGCCCAAAACGACAGAGGCCGTCCCCTTCCGTGTCCGCACTTGCCCCGCTCGGGCCACACCCGGGACGGTCCGCCGCTTGTGTGACGAACGACTCACGAGCATCGTTCCCCGCAGGTCGGACGAGCTGTGAACGGCGGTCGGACGGCACCGGGGACCGGCCGGCCGAGGGGTGCGCCGCAGGGGCGGCCGGCGGAGCTTCGGGACGGCGTGCCCCGGTCAGCCGCGCGGTGCCAACGCCCGCCAGGACACCGTCACTTCGCCCTGCCGCCACCGGACCGGCCCGTCCGCCACCGGCCAGTCGACCGCCAGGTCGCGCACCGCGCGGATCCAGCGCTGCCGGGCGCCGTAGGAGGCGTAGGGCGCGGCGGCTGCCCAGGCGCGGTCGAAGTCGCGCAGGAAGGCGTGCACCGGCTCGCCGGGGACATTGCGGTGGATGAGCGCCTTGGGCAGGCGTTCGGCGAGGTCCGAGGGCTGGCGCAGGGACCCGAGGCGGGTGGCGAAGGTGACCGTGCGAGGGCCTTCCGGCCCGAGCGCGACCCAGACGTGCCGACGGCCGATCTCGTCGCAGGTGCCCTCCACGAGCAGGCCCCCGCGCGAGTGCCCGTCCGCCGGGGCGAGCCGCGCGCACAGCCGCTCCCAGACGGCGGCGACCGCGCCCTCGTCGTACTGCCGCAGCACGTTCGCCGCGCGGATGAGGCGCGGTCGCTGCGGGACGGGGACCTCGAAGCCGCCGTGCCGGAAGACGAGCCCGTCGCGTTCGTACGGCCGCGCCGCCACGACCCGGGCCGGCTCGATCTCGACGCCGACCACGCGGGCGCGGGGCGCGACGGTGCGCAGCCGGTGCAGCAGCTCGACCGCCGTCCAGGGGGCGGCGCCGTAACCGAGGTCGACGGCCACCGGATCGGTGGCACGGCGCAGCTCGGCGCCGTGCACGGCCGCTATCCAGCGGTCCATGCGGCGGAGCCGGTTGGGGTTGGTCGTCCCGCGCGTCACCGTGCCCACGACGGGCATCCCCCCGCTCGGGAGAAGCCGGGAGTGGGGGAGGGGCGCTGCGCGGGATGCCATGGATACGAGGGTATGGGGGAACCCGGTGCGGGACGCGCACCGCCTTCCCGGCGCCCCGGCGACGCGCGCCGGCCGGCCGGGAAGGCGCGTCGCTGTCGAACGGTTGAGCGACTTACGGTAATGATTCGGCAAAGGATCCGGCAGTGGAAATGGAGCCGACGAACCCGGTGTTGCTGCTTCGGGGGCGCACCGCGCCTTCCGTCCGGCTCGTCCGCAGCAAGGAGGAACGCCACGTGAGCCAGTACGTCGGCCGGCTCGGGCGTCGCTCCGCGGCGGCCCCCGCGCGACTGCGGCTGCACCGCCGCCCCCGGCGCGTCGCCATGCTCTCCGTGCACACCTCACCGCTGCACCAGCCCGGCACGGGCGACGCCGGCGGCATGAACGTCTACATCGTGGAACTGGCCCAGCGGCTCGCCGCGCAGGGCGTCGAGGTGGAGATCTTCACCCGGGCCACCGCCGGCGGCCTGCCGCCCGCCGTGGAACTCGCCCCCGGCGTCCTCGTCCGGCACGTCGACGCCGGCCCCTACGAGGGCCTGGCCAAGGAGGAACTGCCGGCCCAGCTGTGCGCCTTCACCCACGGCGTCATGCAGGCCTGGGCCGGTCACCGCCCCGGCTACTACGACCTCGTCCACTCCCACTACTGGCTCTCCGGCCACGTCGGCTGGCTCGCCGCCCAGCGCTGGGGCGTCCCCCTGGTGCACGCCATGCACACCATGGCCAAGGTCAAGAACGCCAGTCTGGCCGACGGCGACACGCCCGAGCCCGCCGCCCGCGTCATCGGCGAGACCCAGATCGTCGCCGCCGCCGACCGGCTGATCGCCAACACCGACGAGGAGGCCGAGGAGCTGGTACGGCACTACGCCGCCGACCCCGGCAAGGTCGCCGTCGTGCACCCGGGGGTGAACCTCGACCGCTTCCGGCCCGCCGACGGCCGCGCCGCCGCCCGCGCCCGCCTCGGCCTGCCCGAGACCGCCCTGATCCCCCTGTTCGCCGGCCGCATCCAGCCGCTCAAGGCGCCCGACGTGCTGCTCAGGGCCGTGGGAGCCCTGCTCGACGAGCGTCCCGACCTGCGCTCCCGCATCGTCGTCCCGATAGTCGGCGGCCCCAGCGGCAGCGGCCTCGCCAAACCCGAGGGCCTGCAGAAACTGGCGGCCCGGCTCGGCATCGCCGATGTCGTGCGGTTCCGCCCGCCCGTCGGGCAGGAACAGCTCGCCGACTGGTTCCGGGCCGCGTCCGTGCTGGTCATGCCCTCCTACAGCGAGTCCTTCGGCCTGGTCGCCATAGAGGCGCAGGCGGCCGGCACCCCGGTGCTCGCCGCGGCGGTCGGCGGCCTGCCGGTGGCGGTACGGCACGGCGAGACCGGTTTCCTGGTGCAGGGGCACGACCCGGCCGCCTACGCGCGGGTGCTGAGCGACTTCGCCGACGATCCCGGCCTCGCCGCCCGGATGGGCGCCGCGGCCGCCCGGCACGCGCAGTCCTTCGGCTGGGACGCCTCGGCGGCGGCCACCGCGGACGCGTACACGGCCGCTCTGCAGTCGCACCGCCGTCGCGTACGCTCCCACCATGGGTGAGGCGGAGCAGCAGCGCGCGGCAGAGGTCGTCGAGGCCGTCCTGAAGGATGCCGAAGTGGAGTGGGAGAGCCCCGAGTCCGGCACCTACGTGGTCAAGCTCCCCGGCACCCGCAAGCTGTCGACCACCCTCCAGATGATCGTCGGCCGCCACTCGCTCTCCCTGAACGCCTTCGTCATCCGCCATCCCGACGAGAACGAGCAGGGCGTCCACCGCTGGCTCCTGGAGCGCAACCTCAAGCTGTACGGCGTCGGTTACGCCGTCGACCGGCACGGCGACGTCTACGTCACCGGCCGGCTTCCCCTGTCCGCGGTGACCGCCGACGAGGTCGACCGGCTCCTCGGTCAGGTGCTGGAGGCGGCCGACGGCAGCTTCAACACCCTGCTGGAGCTGGGCTTCGCCACCGCGATCCGCCGCGAGTACGCCTGGCGCGTGTCGCGCGGCGAGTCGACGCGGAACCTGGAGGCGTTCGCGCACCTGACCCGGCGCACGGAGGACTGACCGGCTACCGCCCGGCGGGGGACCGTCGGACGACCGCGCACCCGTGGCCTCAGGCGTCGCGGAACCGGCCCGGAGTCACCCCCACCAGCTTCCTGAAGTGCCGGGTGAGATGGGCCTGGTCGTAGAAGCCGGTCGCCGTGGCCACCTCGGCCGGCCGCACACCGGCCAGGAGCAGCCGGCGGGCGCGGTCGACGCGGCGTGACATCAGGTACTGGTGCGGGGCGATGCCGTAGGCGGCGCTGAACGCCCGTACCAGGTGGGCCGGATGGGCGTGGACCGCGGCGGCGGCCTCGTCGAGGGTGAGCCCCCGTGCGACCCGCTCGTCCAGGAGTTCGCGCAGCCGTCGGGCGACGCCGGGGTCGCGCCGCGGGACCGCGGGCGCGAGCCGGGGCCGCAGATGGGCGCGCAGCCGCTCGCCGACGAACGTCAGCCGGCTCTCCGCCTCCAGCTCGTCACCGGGCAGGGCGAGCGCGGTGTGCAGCTGCCCGACCCGCCGCCGCAGCACCGGATCGCGCAGGCCGGGCCCGTCCACGGCCGCCCCGATCAGGTCCTCGCCGAGACGGGTGGCGTCGAGGTACAGCACGCGTTTGCGGAAGCCGTGCTCGGTGGCCGGGGAGCCGTTGTGCGCCACGTGCGGCGGCAGCAGGGTCACCGTGTCGCGCGGGGTGCCGTGCCGGTGCCGGTCCAGGTCGTAGCGTACGGCCCCGTCGTCCACGATCAGCAGCGTCCACGCCTCGTGCACGTGCATGGGATAGGCGTACCCGGTGAAGTGGGCGTGGAATACCTCCACGACACCCGGGACGCGCGGGCGCCAGGCGGCGACGTTCCCCTGGGGTGCCTGCTGCTGTACGGCCACGCAAAGAACGTACAAGACGGTGCCGCACGGCGTCCGGGAGCCTGTCGGCATGAGTGAACAGCCCCTGCGCTTCGACACGAAGATCGCCGTACTGCTGCGTGCCGACCTGGAGTCCTGGCAGCGCCTGAACGTCACCGCCTTCCTGGTCAGCGGCCTCGGGACGGTGGTCCCCGAGGTCGTCGGGGAGCCCTACGAGGACGCCGACGAGGTGCCGTACCTGCCGATGTTCCGCCAGCCGGTGCTTGTCTTCGAGGGCACCAAGGAGACGCTGACGGCGGCGCACGGACGGGCCCTGTCGAGGTCCCTGCCGCGCGCCGTCTTCACCTCCGACCTCTTCACCACCGGGAACGACCGGGACAACCGGGCAGCGGTGCGGGCCGTGGGGACCGCCGGACTGGATCTGGTGGGGCTGGCGGTGTACGGCCCGCGGAACGCGGTGGACAAGGTGCTGAAGGGGGCGCGGATGCACCCGTGAGGGCCGGCCCGCCGGGCGGCTCCCGGGGTCAGGCCGCGCCGACCCCGGCGCCCGCTCCGGCCGCGTCTTCGGCCCCGGCCTCGTCCCTGGCCGGGCGGGCCGCGGCGGCCGGACCCTGCGCGGGCAGGCTCCGCATCAGCATCCCGTAGCCGACGGCGGCGACGGTGCCGACGACCGCGCAGGTCCCCCACAGCCATCCGGCGCCGAGGCGGTCGATGACGGCCCCGGACATCAACGGGGCGACGAGGGCGGCGAGGGACCAGGACAGGGTGTAGACGCCCTGGTAGCGGCCGCGTCCGTGGGTGGGGGAGAGCCGGACCACCAGCCCGGTCTGGATCGGGGCGTTCACCATCTCGCCGAGGGTCCAGACGCACACGGTGAGGGCGAAGACGCCGACCGATCCGGCGAAGGCGGTGAGCCCGAAGCCGTACCCGGCCAGGAGCGAGGAGACGACGAGCAGCCGCTTGGGATCCCGGTGCTCGATGAACCGGGTGACGGGGATCTGCAGGGCGACGATCAGCACACCGTTGACGGCGAGGGCCATGCCGTAGTCGGCGGGCGTGAACCCGGCCCGCCCCATGGCGACCGGCAGACCGACCGCCCCCTGTTGGAAGACGAGGGCGACGAGGAAGGACAGTCCGACGACGGCCATGAACCGCTGGTCGCGCAGCACGGTGGTCAGCCCGATCCGCGGGATGGCCCCGCCCCCCGGGGCGCCCTCGCGCGCCTTGTCCGGCTGGGACTCGGGCACCTTGAGGAAGACCACGACCGCGCAGGCCGCGGTCATCCCGGCCTCGATCAGGAAGCCGGCGCGATAGCTGACCTCGGCGATGAAACCGGCGGCCATGGAGGAGACGGCGAAACCGAGGTTGATCGCCCAGTAGTTGAGGGAGAACGCGCGCACGCGGTCCTCGGGCCGCACGATGTCGGCCATCATCGCCTGCACGGCGGGCCGCGAGGCGTTGGAGGCCATGCCGACCAGGAAGGCGACGGCGGCGATCGAGACGGGATCCCGCACGAACCCGAGCAGTGCGACACAGGCGGCCGTGGCGGTCTGGGCCACGACCAGGGTGGGCCGCCGCCCGAGCCGGTCGGCCATCACGCCCCCGCCGAGGGAGGAGACCACCCCGCCCAGCCCGTGCAGCGAGGCGACGAGACCGGCGTAGGAGGCGGAGTACCCGCGGTCGAGGGTCAGGTACAGCGCCATGAAGGTGGCGACGAAGGCGCCGAGCCGGTTGACGAGGGTGCTGGTCCACAGCCACCAGAACTCGCGCGGGAGCCCGGAGACGGTCTCGCGGGCGGCGCGTCTGAAAGTGGTGACGGACATGGACGGCCCCCCGGATGTAAGTGGCTGCGGCGATGTGCACAACTTACGAGTGCCGCTCGTGGGAGAGCCAGTCAATTAACAGAAGCCGTCAACTGTCGGGGGTGCCCGGGGGTGCGTCGCCGAACCGAAGACACTCAACCGGTTGAGTGCTCACGAACCGGCCGAGCCTCCCCCGTCCCGTCCGCCGCCGACGGGACCGCGCCCCCGGCGTCCCAGCCGCCCGCCCGTCCGCCGCTGCCCCGCCCGTCCGCCTGCCGGGCACACGGGGCGAGGCGCCGAATGCGTGGATTAGGCTCAGAGACATGGCCGACGCACCGTACAAGCTGATCCTCCTCCGCCACGGCGAGAGCGAGTGGAACGCGAAGAACCTGTTCACCGGCTGGGTGGACGTCAACCTCAACGAGAAGGGCGAGAAGGAGGCGGTCCGCGGCGGTGAGCTGCTGAAGGACGCCGGCCTGCTGCCCGACGTGGTCCACACCTCCGTCCAGAAGCGCGCGATCCGCACGGCCCAGCTGGCACTGGAGGCCGCCGACCGCCACTGGATCCCGGTCCACCGGTCCTGGCGCCTCAACGAGCGCCACTACGGCGCCCTCCAGGGCAAGGACAAGGCCCAGACGCTGGAGGAGTTCGGCGAGGAGCAGTTCATGCTCTGGCGCCGCTCGTACGACACCCCGCCGCCGCCGCTGGACCGCGACGCCGAGTACTCCCAGTTCTCCGACGCGCGCTACGCGAACCTCCCGCCGGAGCTGCGCCCGCGGACGGAGTGCCTCAAGGACGTCGTCGCCCGCATGCTCCCCTACTGGTTCGACGCCATCGTCCCGGACCTGCTGACCGGCCGCACGGTCCTGATCGCCGCCCACGGCAACAGCCTCCGCGCCCTGGTCAAGCACCTCGACCAGATCTCCGACGCCGACATCGCCGGCCTCAACATCCCCACCGGCATCCCGCTCTCCTACGAGCTCGACGCCGACTTCCGCCCGGTCAACCCCGGTGGCACCTACCTCGACCCGGAAGCGGCCGCCGCCGCCATCGAAGCGGTCAAGAACCAGGGCAAGAAGAAGTAGCCTCCATTCCCCAGGACCCCTGCCCGCGACTCTCTCGCGGGCAGGGGTCCTGTTGCTGCGCCCGGGCCGTCTCTGGCCCGTCAGACCTCAGTGGTGCGGCGCATCAGCCGGACGCGCACCCGGAAGGCGACCAGGAAGCCCACGGCCCAGGCGGCGGTCTGCGGGACGTGCGACCAGAGGGGGAGCGAGGCCACGGAACCGCCGAGCAGCGGCAGCGACGCCGGGTTCGGGGCGATGGTGATGGCGAGAAGCGGACGTGCGAGCATGGTTCCTCCCGTTGGGCGCTCTACCGAAACGCATCGATGGGATGGGCCGCTCCCCTGGCCGGGAGCGGCCCCGAAATGCAAGCGCACCTTATTGAGGAAAACCGCCGCGGCGCAAATTGCCGTTTGAGGGCGGTGTGGACCAGTGAATTCCCCGCCCGTGGCGGGTGAGGTTCTCGGTCGAAGCTTCTTACACGTGGTGGCGGATGTCGGTCGCGAGGTATTCAACGACGCTGGCGCCAGCGTGCCCAGTGCGTCGAGAGAAGGTCCGTCTGCCGGGCTATGCTTGACCGCGTGGCGGTCAAGCATAGCCCGGCAGACGGACCTTGATGCCTTATCAGCGGCCCTGCCTGCGTGTTGCGGCCCCCAGGTCCCGGCGAAGGGCCCGAGGGCCCGGTGTACCCACTTCCGGGAGCCTGAAGTCCGTTCGCCACTGCGTCGATCTAATCCGCCATCTATCGGTGAAGCTATTTAGCCGTTGCTATTCGGCTCCATCGTCCAGGCTTATCGCTACGCGCTCCACTATTACTTCTGCATCTGTGGCGGAAGTCTGTTGCGGGACTCTTGCCGAGAGAACTTGTACGCGAACACTGCGGCTAAGGCTTTCCGGGTCCGCTCCTGGCTGGACGGCATTGCCGACGTCCACCGTGGGGCCTCGGCGGCTACGATCTCGCCCACACCTATGGGGAGGGAGATCATCGTGGCCATGGGACTCGCAGGGCTGCCTGACAGAGAGTGGATGATCAAGGACGCGAAGGGCCGGAAGTACAGCTACGACTCGGAGGAAGAAGCGTTCGGGGAACTCCACGAGTACGGGGAAGGCGCCACTGTGTGGACCCGCGAGGTCCATCGAGTCCTGTTCATGACCAAGTCGATCGACGGCTGGAAGCAGGTCCCCAGCCCTCGGGGATAGCGTGCCCCACCCGTGCCCCACAGTGCGGGCTTCGACGGGGACTCACGGGGAACTGCGGAGACGAAGGCGCGTAGTCGCTGGTGAGCGGGCCCCCAGCTCAGCGGCCATCCGCGTACGCACGCTTCCGGGCCAGGGGCATGGAGGGTGGCTACCGGTACCAGTCGTCATCGCCCGCTAGGGATCGGTGCAGGTAGTCCTCCAGCTCGCGTGCCGCCCACAGCCGACTGTCATCCTCGTGGTCCCAGACGAAGATGTCCGGACGCTCAGGCGTCAGCACGAAGGCGAACCGGTCGCCCCCGCCGTTGTCGCCGAAGAACAGCAGCGGATCGAAGGGCATGTACAGGCCGGGGAACGTATCGGGGGACCAGAACAGCAGGTTCTGCTCCACGATCCGATCCAGAGGCCATACGACGTCAGTCCCGTACTCGCCGACCATCCCGTTGGTCTCCATCAGCAGGGCAGTCAGCTGCGCCGGCAATCCTCGGCCGAGGCGCCGCTCCGCCTCGGCCAGAGCGGTCGCATCAACGGGCGCGTGGAACTCGACCTCGGGCAAGGCGTCGACAGCGGCTTCCTTCCACATCGGCGCAGCTTAGGTCCAAGGGCTGACCGCCCCGACAGCGGGCGCTGTACGGCACGACGAGCCCCCGGCCCGCGGGTTCTCCGCGAGCAGGGGGCTCGTCGCTGTGCCGGAGCCGTCACCGGGGCCGTCGGGGACGGGGTCGGATCGGGCCGGGCGGCGGGCGGGGCCCGCCCGGCCCCCTCCGCGCGGGCCTGCCGCGCGGAGGGGGCTTGCTCCGGGTCGGTCCGGGGTCAGTGGCGACCGCCGTGGCGGGTGCCGCCCCAGGAGATCGTGTCGACGGTGCGGTGGTCGTCGTCGCGCAGGGTGGCGGTGTCGGAGTGCTTGTCCCAGACGGAGGCGCGGCGGTCCTGGTAGAGGTCGGTGCGGGTGTCGCGGCCGTAGCCGGTGTGGACGCGGACCGTGGCGCGGCCGCCGAGGCGGTAGTGGTGGAAGGTGTAGGTGTGGCCGTGCCTGTCGGACAGCATCCACCCGTTCAGGTTGACGTCCCGGCGGCTGTTGTTGGTGATCTCCACCCACTCCCTGTTCAAGGAGCGGCTGGAGCGGTGGTCACGGCCCTGGCCGTCGACGTGCACGCTGCTGATGACGACGCTCTCGCGGTGCGAGCGCGGGGTGTGGTCGGCCGCGGACGCCGGCAGTGCCGCCATCCCGATCAGTGCTCCGGCCGCGGCGGCGGCTGCGGTCAGGCGACGGGCGGTCACAGAGACAGAAACGGACACGGGCTCTCCCTGCTCGGTGCGAGCGCGCTCCGCCGGCGGATTCCAGCCGCCCGCGCAGCGCACTGTGTGCTGGTGGCGGCCGGGTTGGCCGCGCCCCCACACTGTGGCCGCGCGCACCGGCGGACACCGGCGATACGCGGCTCGTGTTACCCATTGCGCATGTTTCCGTGACTCTCGGGTGTAAGTCCCATTCACGTTGTTGATGCGCCTTGTTGACGGAGTGTCGGGCGTACGCCTCCTTGGCGCCGTTGGCCTCCCGGCACCCGTCGCCATGGAGCGCCACCCCGGCCGGGCCGGCGTCGTCACCCGAAAGTGGGTAACGGCGGGCCGCGTGGCAGCCGGGTGGACCCGAAGCCGGGGTCGAGGACGTGCCCGCACACGCGCCAGGGCCCCGGTGGTGCTTGGGTTCTAGGGGTCGTCGCAACACCACTGGGTTTTAGGTGGTGAGTAGATCACGTAGACGCTCGGCTGGGGTATCCCAGCCGAGCGTCTTGC
>NZ_JBIBUK010000033.1:0-71558 GCF_043079345.1 Streptomyces sp. NPDC015220
CCACCGGACACCGCACCCTCACCATCCACACCACCACCGACCACACCACCTGGACCCACCACGCCACCGCCACCCTCACCCCCCACCCAACGGTGAGCGACACGGGCACGGGCAGGCTGGACGGGGTGTGGCCGCCCGCCGGTGCGGTAGCGGTCGGCATCGAGGGACTGTACGAGCGGCTCGCCGAGGTGGGGATGGTGTACGGGCCCGCTTTCCAGGGGCTGCGCGCGGTCTGGCGGCGTGGTGAGGAGTTGTTCGCCGAGGTGCGGCTGCCGGAGGAACTGCACGTGGACGCGGAGCGGTTCCGCATCCATCCCGCGCTGCTCGACGCGGCTCTTCACACAAGTCTGGTCGGCGGCGTCGATCAGGTGCGGCTGCCGTTCTCCTGGCGGGGGGTGACCCTGCACGCCGTCGGCGCGACCGCCCTCCGGGTGCGCCTCGTCCCCGACGGTCCGGACAGTCTGTCGCTGAACGTGGCGGACCAGGACGGCGCGCCGGTCGCGACGGTGTCCTCGCTCGCCGTGCGTCCCGTGGCCCGGCAGCAGTTGGCCGCCGCGAGTGGCGCGGCCGTGGTGGCGGACGCGTTGTTCGAGCCGGCGTGGACGGACGCCGTCCCGTCACCGCGCACCGCTGCGGCCCGCACGGTCGTCGTCGGCCCGGACCCGCTCGAGCTGGGGACGGCGCTCGGTGCCGCGGGCTTCGGGTCGCTCGCCGAGGCGGCCGGAGCGGCGCCCGAGGTCGTGGTGGTCCCCTGGTCGTGGCCCGGGGAGGAGTCGCGGACGGCCGATTCCGCGCACGAGTCGGTGGTGCGGGCGCTGGCCCTGCTGCGGGAGTGGTCGGCGGACGAGCGGTTCGGCTCCTCCCGGCTGGTCCTGCTGACCCGGGGCGCGGTGGCCGTACGGGACGAGGGCGTCACGGACCTGGCGGCGGCGGCCGTGTGGGGCGCGGTCCGCTCCGCGCAGGCCGAGCATCCCGGCCGGCTGGTGATCGCCGACGTGGACGAGCCGGACGCCGTACGCGAGGTGGTCGCGGCCGTGGCGGCGGACGGGGACGCCGAGGAGCAGTACGCCGTGCGCGGCGGACAGCTCCTGGTGCCCCGGCTGGCGCGGCTGCGCCCGGCGGCGGGGGACGCGGAGCCGGAAGCCCCTCAGTGGGACCCCGAGGGGACGGTGCTGATCACGGGCGGCACGGGGACGCTGGGGTCCCTGGTGGCCCGGCACCTGGTGGAGCGGCACGGGGTGCGCCACCTGCTCCTGCTCAGCCGACGCGGCCCCGACGCACCCGACGCCCACCGGCTGCGCACCGAACTCCAAGCCCTCGGCGCCACCGTCACCATCACCGCCTGCGACACCTCCGACCGCACCGCCCTACAACAGACCCTCCACCACATCCCCCACGACCACCCCCTCACCGCCGTCATCCACACCGCCGGCACCCTCAACGACGCCACCCTCGACACCCTCACCCCCCACCACATCACCACCGTCATGCAACCCAAGGCCGACACCGCATGGCACCTCCACCAACTCACCCAGGAGGCCAAACCCGCCCGGTTCGTGCTGTTCTCGGCCGCGGGCGGGGTGCTCGGCAATGGCGGACAGGCCAACTACGCCGCGGCCAATGCCTACTTGGACGCGCTCGCCGAACACCGGCGAGCACTGGGGCTGCCCGCGGTGTCGCTGGCCTGGGGACTGTGGGAGGAGGTCAGCGAGCTGACCGGCCGGCTGGACCAGGCCGGCCTGGAGCGGATGCGGCGGGCCGGGGTGCTGCCGCTGTCGAGCGAGGACGGGCTGGCCCTCTTCGACCACGCGCTCGGGCTGAACCGCTCCCTGGTGGTGCCGATCCGGCTGGATCTGCGAGCGCTGGGCGGTGGGGCCGCTGTCCGGCCGTTGCTGCGCGACCTGGTCCGGGAAGTGGGCCTGCCGCGTGCGGCGGTGTCCGGGACCGTCGGCGCCGCCGGGGCCCCGGCGGACGCGGGCCTGTCGCTCACCGGACTGACTCCCGGCGAACGGGCCCATGTGGTGCAAGAGTTGGTGCGTCGGCAGGTGGCGATGGTGCTGGGGTACGCCGACGCCGACACGATCGTCGTGGAACGCGGCTTCCTGGAATCGGGCTTCGATTCGCTGCGCGCGGTGGAGTTGCGCAACCGGCTGAACGCGGCCACCGGACTCCGCCTGCCGGCGACCCTGATCTTCGACCATCCCACGCCGGTGGCGGTCGCCGCCCGCATCGACGAACTGCTGGGCGCCGCCGGGGAACCGGAGGCGCAGGGACGTCCGGGGCCCGCTCCAAAGACGGTCGGCTCGTTCGCCGAAGCCGGACTACGGGCGCTGGAAGCAGGACTGGCTGCCGCCGGTCTGCTGTCGGGGACCGACGACGCGGCCGCCGGGGCGGACCGGGAACGGCTGGCGGCGCGGCTGCGCGGCCTGCTCGACCGGCTGGCCCCGGCCGGTCCCGCCGACGGGGCCGCCGCGACCGGCTCCTCCGACGGCCCCGGGTCCCCCGGCGCCGGACAGGACGGTTTCGGGGACGACTTCGAGGGCGCTTCCCTGGACGACCTCCTCGGCATCGTCGACGACGAGCTGCGGAAGTCCTGACATGGCCGAGACCCCCACACCCACCACGGACGCACGGAAGGCTGACGGCACGATCATGACGAGCGATGCGACGAACGGAGCCCCGGGCGGCGCCGAGGGCGCGGACGCGAAGGTCGTCGACGCGCTGAAGCGGCTGACCGTGGACCTGCGCAGGACCCGGCAGCGGCTGCGGGAGGCCGAGGCGGCCGCCCGCGAGCCGATCGCGATCGTCGGCATGGCCTGCCGCTTCCCCGGCGCGATCGCCTCTCCCGAGGACCTGTGGCGGCTGGTCGTGGAGGGCCGGGACGCCATCTCGCCCCTCCCGGCCGACCGCGGCTGGGAGGAGGACCTGTACGACCCGGACCCGGCCCGGACCGGCAAGGTGTACGTCGAGGAGGGCGGTTTCCTGGACGACCCGGCCGCCTTCGACCCGGCGTTCTTCGGGATGAGCACCCGGGAGGCCCTGGCCACCGACCCGCAGCAGCGGCTGCTCCTCGAAACCTCGTGGGAGGCCGTCGAGCGCGCCGGGATCGATCCGACGGCATTGCGCGGCAGTCGTACCGGGGTGTTCGCGGGCGTCATCTACCAGGACTACGCCGCCCGGCTGCGCAACGCGCCCGGTGAGTTCGAGGGGTATCTCGGCAACGGCAGCACGGGCAGCGTGGCCTCGGGCCGGGTCGCGTACACGCTCGGCCTGGAAGGCCCGGCGGTCAGTGTCGACACGGCCTGTTCCTCCTCGCTGGTGGCGCTGCACCAGGCCGCGCAGGCGCTGCGGGCTGGCGAGTGCGAACTGGCGCTGGCCGGCGGGGTGACGGTGATGGCCTCGCCGTTGGCGCTGGTGGAGTTCAGCCGTCAGCGGGGACTGGCGGCCGACGCGCGCTGCAAGGCGTTCGCGTCCGGGGCCGACGGCACGGCGCTCGGCGAGGGCGTCGGGATGGTGCTGCTGGAGCGGCTGTCGGACGCCCGGCGGCACGGGCGGTGCGTCCTCGCCGTCGTCCGGGGCAGCGCGGTCAATCAGGACGGTGCGAGCAGCGGGCTGACCGCACCGAGCGGTCCGGCGCAGCAGCGGGTGATCCGGCAGGCGCTGGACCGGGCCGGGCTGTCGGCGGCGGACGTGGACGCGGTCGAGGCGCACGGCACCGGCACGGAGCTGGGCGACCCGATCGAGGCGCAGGCCCTGCTCGCCACGTACGGGCGGAACCGGTCCGCCGGACGGCCGCTGTGGCTCGGTTCGGTGAAGTCGAACATCGGGCACGCGCAGGCCGCGGCCGGGGTGGCCGGGGTGATCAAGATGGTGAAGGCCATGGAGCACGGGGTGCTGCCCCGCACCCTGCACGTGGACGCGCCCAATCCGCACGTGGACTGGTCGGCCGGGGCCGTGGAACTGCTCACCGAGCGCCGCGACTGGCCGGACACGGGCCGGCCTCGTCGGGCCGGTGTCTCGTCCTTCGGGGTCAGCGGGACCAACGCGCACGTGGTGCTGGAGCAGGACGTGACCGTGTCCGCGCCGTCGGCCACCGCGGTGTGGGCTGCGGGCGGGCCCGTGCCGTGGGTGCTGTCCGGACGTACGCAGGAGGCGCTGCGCGCCCAGGCCGGACGGCTGGCGGCGCACCTGGCGGACCGTCCCGAGACCACGGTGGCGCAGGTGGGCGCCGCTCTGGCCCGAGGTCGGTCGGTCTTCGAGCACCGTGCGGTGGTGCTCGGCGGCGACCGCACGGAGCTGGTCGCGGGCCTGACCGCGCTGGCGGCGGGTGAAGCGGCCCCGGGGCTGGTCCACGGCCGGGTCGTCTCGGCCGCCCGGGCCGTGCTGGTGGTCACCGGTCGGGGCCTGGCGGCGGACCTGGGCTGGGCCGACCGGCTCGCCGGGTCCTTCCCGGTGTTCGCGCGGCTGCTGGCGGAGTGCGAGGAGGCGTTGGGTGCGTCCGTGGACCGGCCGGTACGCGATGTGCTGCGTGGCGGCGGGGCCCGGCCGGACGCCGTCGGTGAGCGGGCCGCGCGCTGGGCGGTGCTGGTGGCGCTCGGCGGGCTGTGGGAGGCGTTCGGGGTGTGCGCGACGGCGGTCGTCGGCGTGGCGGACGACGCGGACGGGACGGACGGCGGCGTCGCCGGGATCGCCGGGGCCTGTGTCGCCGGGGCGCTGTCGCTGAAGGAGGGGGCCCGCGCGGTGACGCAGAGGGGCGGGTCGCCGGTTCCGGGCACCGGCCGGGTGCCGTTCCTGGCCGTCGCCTCGGCGCCGGGCGAACTGGAGCGCGTGGTGGCCGAGTTGGCCGGCCGCGGGCATGGCCTCTTCGTGGAGGTGGGTGTCCCGGGGGTCGTCGCCCCGCGGCTCTCGGCGGCCGTGACGGAGCGGCCGGTGCGGGTCGTGACCTCGCCGGTCGGCGGCGAGGGCGGCGCGGACGGGCTGTGGCGGGAGCTGGCACGGCTGCATGTGAGCGATGCGACCGTGACCTGGTCGGCTGCCTTTCCGGCCGGGGGCCCGGATGGTCCCTTCCCCGCCGACCTGCCGACGTACCCCTTCCTCCGGCGGCGGTACTGGCTGGACGACGGACCGCCCACCGTGGACGCGGTCGCGGCCGGACTCACGCCCGCCGGCCATCCGCTGCTCGGCACGGTCGTGGAACTCCCGGACGACGGAGGCCTGTTGTTCACCGGGGTGCTGTCCACGGCCGACCATCCATGGCTGGCGGAGCACACGGTGGCCGGCCGGGTGCTGCTGCCGGGCACGGCGGTGGTGGAGCTGGCCCGCTGGGCGGGCGCGTACGCGGGCTGCGGCCGGGTGGCGGAGCTGACCCTGCACACCCCGGTGGAGCTGCCGGTCCGCCGGGCCGGTGTCCGCGCCGGCCGGGCGGTCCGGTTGCACGTCACCGCGCCGGACCCCGACGGCGGGCGCCGGCTGAGCCTGTCCACCCGTCCCGGACCGGACCACGCCTGGACCCGGCACGCGACGGGAACGCTGGCGCCGGGCGACGCCGGTTCCGAGGTCCTGCCGGGCGAGGCCGGCCCCGGTGCGGGAAGCCGCCACGACCTCGTGACCTGGCCGCCGCCCCGGGCCGAGGGCGTCGCCGTCGAGGACTTCCACCGGCGGGCCGCCGATCACGGCATCGCGTACGGGCCCGCGTTCCGGGGGCTGCGGTCCGTGTGGCGGCGGGGCGACGAGGTGTTCGCGGACGTGGCGCTGCCGGCCGGACTCCGGGCGGAGGCGGGACGGTACGGCGTGCATCCCGCACTGCTGGACGCCGCACTCCAGGCGTGGGCGGTCGCGCATCCGCGGGTCCTGGCGGAGCGCCTGGTGCCCGGGGCCTGGCACGGGGTGAGGGCGGGCGCGGGCGGGGCCGGTGCGCTGCGGGTGCGGATCGCCCCGGCCGAGGGGTACGCGGCGGACGCCGGGCACGCGGTGTCCGTGACGGCCGCCGACGCCGCGGGCGTACCGGTGCTGTCCGTGTCGGCCCTGCTGTCCCGTCCCCTGGCCGCCGCCGACGGGCCGGGCGGGCTGCTGCGGCCGCAGTGGGTGCCGCTGGCCGCCCCCGGCGCGGGCCCGGACGACACCGCCGTGGTCGCGGCGCTGGGCGCCGAGGACGAGCTGCCGGTGGCTGTCGGCTCCCGCCACGCCGATCTCGCCGCACTCGTCGCCGCCCTCGCCGCCGGGGCGCCCGCGCCGGACGTGGTGCTGCTGCCGGTCGGCCGACCGCCGGTGCCGCCCGGCGCGGACGTCCCGGCGGCCGTGCACGCGGCGGCCACCGGCCTGCTGGGCACCCTGCGGGCCTGGCTCGCCGAGCCGCGACTGGCCACGAGCAGGCTCGTGACGGTGTGGCGGGAGCAGGACGGCGACGGCGGCACCGGTCACGCGGATCTCGTCGGCGCGGCCGTACGCGGACTGGTGCGCAGCGCGCGGGCCGAGCGGCCCCGGCGGTTCGGGCTGTTGACCGTCGGCGGCGGGGCGGCGCCGGAGCCGGAGTCGTTCGCGGCGGCGGTGCGCGCCGGACGGGCCGAGCCGGAGGTGGCGGTCAGGGGCGGAGCGTTGTGGGTGCCCCGCCTGTCCGGAGCGGCGGACGGCGCCGGCGAAGGGGCGGCCTCCGCCTCGGACGGCGCCGTCGGGGACGTGCGCGCGTTCGACCCGGAGGGCACCGTCCTGATCACCGGCGGTACCGGCACCCTGGGCGCGCTGGTGGCCCGGCACCTGGTCGCACGAGGTGCCCGGCACCTGCTGCTGACCAGTCGGCGCGGTGAGCGGGCTCCGGGAGCGGCCGCGTTGGCGGCCGAGCTGGCCGCCGACGGGGCTCGGGTCGCGGTGGTGGCGTGCGACGTGTCCGACCGGGCGGCCCTGTCGGCCGTGCTCGCCGGCGTGCCCGAGGCCCATCCGCTGACCGCCGTCGTGCACGCGGCGGGCGTGACCGACGACGCCCCGACGGAGACGCTGTCGGACGGGCAGTTGGCTCGCGTACTGCGGCCGAAGGCGGACGCGGCCTGGCACCTGCACGAGCTGACGCGCGACTTGGACCTGGCCGAGTTCGTGCTGTTCTCCTCCGCCGCGGGCACCTTCGGGAGTGCCGGGCAGGGCAACTACGCCGTGGCCAACGCCTTCCTCGACGCCCTCGCCCGCCACCGCGACGCCTCCGGCCTGCCCGGCCGTTCGCTCGCGTGGGGGCCCTGGGCCGAACACAGCGCGCTCACCGCCGCCCTGTCCGGGGCCGACCGGGCGCGGATGGAGCGGGACGGCATCCGCGCGCTCAGCACAGCGGACGCCCTCGGTCTCCTCGATGCCGCCCGTACGGTGAAGGACGAACCGGTGCTTGTACCACTCCGGTTCGACACCGCACGGCTGAGGGAGAGGCACGAGGCCGGTCGGCTGCTGCCCCTCCTGAACCTGCTGGTGGACGACACGGTGTGGACACCTCCGTCGTCACCCGGGCGGGGAGAGGTGGCGCAGGCGCCTTCGGAACCGGCGGTGGCAACAGAGGTCCCGTACGGTCAGCGGCTGCGGTCGATGGCCGAACCCGACCGGCGCCGCGCCCTGCTCGACCTGGTCCGGTCGCACGCCGCCGTGGTGCTCGGTGACCGGTCGGCCGAGGACATCGAGCCGCACCGGGGTTTCGCCGACATCGGTTTCGACTCCCTGTCCAACCTGGATCTCCAGGAGAGGTTGTTCGAGGCCACCGGTGTGGAGCTGCCGAGCACCCTGATCTTCGACCATCCGACCGCCGCGGCCCTCGCCGACCACCTCTGCGCGGAGCTGGGCGGCGCGGTGGGCTCCGGCTCCGCCGCGGCACCGGTCCTGGCCGAACTGGACCGTGTGGAGGAGTTCCTGGCGTCCTTCGCCGAGGGCGCCGACGCCGGTGCCAGGGAGACGGTCGCCCGCCGGCTGCGGGACCTGGTGTCCCGTTGGCCGGACGGCGACGGGCCGGAGCCGGACGCCGGTCCGGGCCCGGCCGACCGGGAGCCGTCCGATCTCAGCTCGGCGTCCGACGAAGAGCTCTTCGAAGTCCTCCAGCAGATGCGCTCCGCCGATCGCGGGACGCCGTCGAACCAGCAGCGTCTTTAGGAGCGGGTTCCCGTGTCGCACGAGTCATCGACCGCACAGTCCCGGCAGCCGCAGGCTCCGGCGCAGCCGACGTCCGCCGCGGCGTCGCAGCTGGACAAGTTCCGCGAACACCTGCGGTGGGCCACCACCGAGCTGGGCGAGGCGCGGCGCAAGGCGGCCGAACTGGAGGAGGCCGCCCGCGAGCCGATCGCGATCATCGGCATGGCCTGCCGTTTCCCCGGCGCGGTCGCCTCCCCGGAGGACCTGTGGCGGCTGGTCACGGAGGGCCGGGACGCCATCGGCGCGCCGCCCGCCGAACGCGGCTGGTCCGCCGATGACCTCCACGATCCGAGCGGGCGGCGGCCCGGCACTTCGTACGTGTGGGAGGGCGGTTTCCTGGACCGCGCCGCCGACTTCGACCCGGCGTTCTTCGACATCAGCCCGCGCGAGGCCCTGGCGATGGACCCGCAGCAACGGCTGCTGCTGGAGACCTCCTGGGAGGCCGTCGAACGCGCCGGCATCGACCCGACGGCGCTGCGCGGCAGGCGCGTCGGGGTGTTCGCGGGGCTGATGTACCACGACCACGCCACCCGGCTCGGCGAGGTGGACGAGACCGTGGCCGGCTTCCTGGGCAGCGGCAACGCGGGCAGCGTGGCGTCCGGGCGGGTCTCCTACGTGCTCGGGCTGGAGGGGCCGGCGGTCACCGTGGACACGGCGTGCTCGTCCTCGCTCGTCACCCTGCACCTGGCCGCACAGGCGCTACGACGCGGAGACTGCGCGATGGCGCTGGCGGGCGGGGTGACCGTGATGTCCACCCCGTCCACCTTCGTCGACTTCAGCCGGGTGGACGGGCTCGCGCCCGACGGCCGCGTCAAGTCCTTCTCGGCGTCGGCGGACGGTACGGCCTGGGGCGAGGGCGTGGGCATGCTGCTGGTCGAGCGGCTGTCCGAGGCGCGTCGACTGGGGCATCCGGTGCTCGCCGTACTGCGCGGCTCGGCGGTGAACCAGGACGGCGCCACCAGCAGCCTGTCCGCACCGAACGGTCCTTCCCAGCAGCGGGTCATCCGTCAGGCCCTCGCCGACGCCCGGCTGGCTCCGTTGGAGGTGGACGCGGTGGAGGCGCACGGCACCGGCACCAAACTGGGCGACCCGATCGAGGCACAGGCCCTGCTCGCCACCTACGGCACAGACCGTCCCGCCGAACAGCCCCTGTGGCTGGGGTCGTTGAAGTCGAACATCGGCCACACCCAGGCCGCCGCCGGCGTCGGCGGCATCATCAAGACCGTCATGGCCCTGCGCCACGGCATCCTGCCCAAGACCCTCCACGTGGACCAGCCCACACCACACGTCGACTGGTCGGCCGGAGCCGTGCGGCTCCTGACCGAGCAGCACACCTGGCCCGACCTGGACCGCCCCCGCCGGGCCGCCGTCTCCTCCTTCGGCGTCAGCGGCACCAACGCCCACGTCATCCTCGAACAGGCACCCGAGGACACCGAGACACCGGACGACATCGAGTCCGGTACGGCACCGTCGCCGCGGGGCCCCGTCGCCTGGCCGGTCTCCGCACGCTCCCCCGAGGCCCTGCGCGCCCAGGCGGAGCGGTTGCGGACCGCGGTCAACGGCCACCCCGAGTGGTCGCCCGCCGAGGTGTCCCACGCACTGACGACGAGCCGTACCCGGTTCAAGCACCGCGCGGTGGTGCTGGGAACGAGCCGGGATCAACTGCTGACCGGTCTGGACGCGTTGGCCGCCGGGTCGGAGGCGCCCGGCGTGGTCACCGGGCACGGGGACGCCGAGCGCCCGGTGTTCGTCTTCCCCGGCCAGGGCTCGCAATGGACCGGCATGGCCCTGGACCTCCTCGACACCTCCCCCGTCTTCGCCCACACCATCACCGAATGCGAGACGGCCCTCGCCCCACACGTCGACTGGAACCTCACCGACGTCCTGCGCAGCGGCGAACCCCTCACCCGCGTCGACATCATCCAACCCGTCCTCTTCGCCGTCATGGTCTCCCTCGCCACACTCTGGCGCAGCCTCGGCGTCGAACCCGCCGCCGTCATCGGACACTCCCAAGGCGAAATCGCCGCAGCCGTCGTCTCCGGAGCCCTCACCCTCCACGACGGCGCCAAAATCGCCGCCCTCCGCAGCCACACCATCCACACCCACACCCACACCAGCACCAGCACCAGCACCAGCACCAGCACCAGCACCAGCACCAACAACGGCACCAACAACGGCAACAGCAACAGCACCGGCACCGGCACCGGCACCGGCACCGGCGGCATGGCCTCCCTCCCCCTCAACCACCACGACACCCGCGAACTGATCACCCCCTGGCACAACCACCTCCACATCGCCGCCCTCAACGGCCCCCACACCACCGTCATCGCCGGCGACACCCACGCCCTGAACGAACTCCTCACCCACTGCGAAACCAACAACATCCGCGCCCGACGCATCGACGTCGACTACGCCTCCCACACCCCCCACGTCGAACCCCTCCACACCCAACTCACCCAACTCCTCACCGGCATCACCCCCAAGCCCGCCACCATCCCCTTCTACTCCACCGTCACCGGCACCCTCCTCGACACCACCACCCTCACCCCCGACTACTGGTACACCAACCTCCGCCAGACCGTCCTCCTCCAACCCGCACTCCACACCGCCCTCAACCACGGCCACACCGCCTACATCGAATGCAGCCCCCACCCCATCCTCACCACAGCCATCCAAGACACCGCAGAACAAACCGGCCACACCCCCACCATCACCGGCACCCTCCGCCGCGACGAAGGCCACTGGACCCGACTCCTCACCTCCGCCGCACACCTCCACACCCACAACATCCCCATCACCTGGCCCACCACACAAAACACCACCCAACACCACATCGACCTCCCCACCTACCCCTTCCAGCACGGCAGTTACTGGCTGGAGGCGACGCGCCCGGCCGGTGACGCGGGGGCGGTGGGGCTCGACGTGTCCGGGCATCCGCTGCTGGGTGCGTCGGTGCCGCTGGCCGGTGAGGACCGACTGGTACTGACCGGCCGGCTGTCACGGCGGTCGCAGCCGTGGCTGGCCGACCACGCGGTGTGGGGCACGGTGCTGGTGCCGGCGACGGCGCTCGTGGACCTCGCCGTGCACGCCGCCGACCAGGTCGGGTGCGACGTCCTGGAGGAACTGACGCTCCAGGCGCCGCTCGTGCTGCCCGAGGACGGTGCGGTGCGGTTCCAGATCTCGGTCGGCGCGCCGGACGACACGGGCCGTCGGCCGGTGGGCATCCACACCAGGGCCGAGCGGGAGACGGGCGGGGCCGTCTGGTCGTGTCACGCCACGGGATATGTGTCCGGCGGCGCGGCCCGCCCCGACTGGGATCTGGCGCAGTGGCCGCCGGCCGGCGCCGAGCCGGTGGACCTGGCCGGCCTCTACGGGCGGCTGGCCGAACGGGGCCTCGAGTACGGGCCGGCGTTCCAGGGGCTGCGTGCCCTGTGGCGGCGCGGTGACGAGGTGTTCGCCGAGGTAGGGCTGGCGGAGGAACAGAGCGAGGCGGCCGGTCGGTTCGGCCTGCACCCGGCCCTGCTGGACGCGGCGCTGCACAGCGGCCTCGTCGGTGGTGTCGACGAGGTGCGGCTGCCGTTCTCCTGGAGCGGTGTCGCGCTGTACGCCGCCGGGGCCACCGCGCTGCGGGTGCGCCTCACACCACGGGGCTCCGACGGGCTCGCCCTCTTCGCGGCGGACCAGGACGGCGTGCCGGTGATCGAGGCCGCGTCGCTGGTCAGCCGGCCGGTGAACGAGGAGCGGATCGCCTCCGCCCGCGCCGACGGGCAGGACCCCCTGCTGCACCTGGAGTGGGTCGGGCTCCCGCTGCCCGGGAACGAGTCGGCGGACGTGGCCGTTCTCGGGACGGACCGGCTCGGCCTCGGCCTCGGGACCCGGCCCGGTCTCGACGCCGCCGCACCGGGTGACACGCTGGTGGTGACGTGCGGGCCCGCGCCGGAGGTGGAGGGCGGCGACACGGCCGGGGCCGTCCGGGCCGCGCTGCACGACGTGCTCGCGCTGGTGCGGGAGTGGCTGGCCGACGAGCGGTTCGCCGGGGGGCGGCTGGTCCTGGTCACGCGGGGCGCGGTGGCGGCGGGTGACGGCGAGACCGTGACCGACCTGGTGCACGCGCCGCTGTGGGGGCTGCTGCGGTCGGCGCAGTCCGAGCATCCGGACCGGTTCGTGCTGGCCGATCTGGACGGGCGGACGTCGTCCCGGTCGGCCCTGCTGCGTGCGCTGTCGTCCGGCGAGCCCCAGTTCGCGCTGCGCGACGGGCGGTTGTCGGTGCCCCGGCTCGTACGGGCTTCGGCGGAGCGGACGTTGGCGCCGCCGGTGGACGGTTCGCCCTGGCGGCTGGACACGACCGGCAAGGGGACGCTCGAGAACATCGCCCTGCTGCCCTGTCCGGAGGCGTCGGCGCCACCCGCGCCGGGGCACGTGCGGATCTCGGTCCGCGCGGCCGGGATGAACTTCCGTGACGTGCTGCTGGGCCTGGGCATGGTCGATCAGGACGTGATGGGCGGCGAAGCGGCGGGGGTCGTGCTGGAGGTGGCGTCCGACGTCACGGACCTGGCGCCGGGCGACCGGGTGATGGGCATGGTCCCGGGCTCGTTCGGCCCCGTCGCCACCGTGGACCGGCGGCTGCTCGTGCGGCTGCCGGAGCACTGGACGTACGCGGAGGGCGCCTCGGTGCCGATCGCGTTCCTCACGGCGTACTACGGCCTGGTGGACCTGGCGGGCCTGCGGGCCG
Source organism: Streptomyces sp. NPDC015220 (assembly GCF_043079345.1). Lineage (NCBI taxonomy): Bacteria > Bacillati > Actinomycetota > Actinomycetes > Kitasatosporales > Streptomycetaceae > Streptomyces > Streptomyces sp. NPDC015220. The sequence continues at coordinate 12,887 of NZ_JBIBUK010000033.1, forward strand.
GCGAATCGGTGCTGATCCACGCCGCCACCGGCGGGGTGGGCCTGGCGGCGCTGCAACTGGCCCGGCACCTGGGCGCCGAGGTCTTCGCCACGGCGAGCCCCGCCAAGTGGGAGACGCTGCGCGCGCTCGGCGTGCCGCTGGAGCGGATCGCCTCGTCCCGGTCCCTGGACTTCGAGGAGCGGGTGCGGGCGGCCACCGGCGGGCGCGGGGTGGACGTGGTGCTGAACTCGCTCGCCAACGAGTTCGTGGACGCGTCACTGCGGCTGCTGGCGGACGGCGGCGGCCGGTTCGTGGAGATGGGCAAGACTGACATCCGCGACGCCGGTCGGGTCGCGGCCGACCATCCGGGCGTCTCCTACCTCTGGTTCGACCTGATCGAGGCGGGTCATGAGCGCATCGGCAGGATGATGGCGGAGCTGATGCCTCTGTTCGCCGGTGGCGCGCTCCGGCCGATCCCGACGTCGTCGTGGGACGTCCGGCACGGTCTGGACGCCTTCCGGTTCATGAGCCAGGCGCGGCACGTGGGCAAGGTGGTGCTCACCATGCCGTCCGCCGCGCTGGACCCGGACGGCACGGTGCTCATCACGGGCGGCACGGGGGTGCTGGGCGGGTTGGTGGCCCGGCACCTGGTCGCCGAGCACGGGGTGCGGCACCTGCTGCTGCTCGGCCGGCGGGGCGCTGCGGCCGAGGGCGCCGGAGAGCTGTGCGCCGAGCTGTCCGCGGCGGGCGCCGAGGTGACCGTGGCGGCGTGCGACAGCGCGGACCGTGCGGCCCTCGCGGCGGTCCTGGCCACGGTGCCGGAGGGGCATCCGCTGACGGGTGTGGTGCACGCGGCCGGGGTCCTCGATGACGTGGTGCTCGCCTCGATGACGCCCGCGCGGGTCGACGCGGTACTGCGGTCCAAGGTGGACGCGGTCTGGAACCTGCACGAACTGACGCGGGACGCCGACCTCGCCGCGTTCGTGCTGTTCTCCTCGTCGGCGGCGGTGCTGGGCGGCCCGGGGCAGGGCAATTACGCGGCGGCCAACGCCTTCCTCGACGCCCTCGCCCAGCACCGGCGGGCTCAGGGCCTGCCCGGGGTGTCGGTGGCCTGGGGCCTGTGGGAGCGGGCGAGCGGCATGACCGGCCACCTGGGCGCGGGTGATCTGGCCCGGCTGCGCAGGGCCGGCATGAGCGGCCTGTCCGACGCCGAGGGGTTGGCCCTGTTCGACGCGGCGCTGTCGGCCGGGCGGGCCCAGGTGGTGGCGGTGCGGCTGGACACCGACGCGGTCCGCGCCTTCGGGCAGGTCCATCCACTGCTGCGTCAGCTGGTGGGGGCGCCGGTGCGGCGCACGGTGTCCGCGGGGGCCGCCGGGGGCGGTGAGTCCGCCGCTCAGTCGCTCGCCGACCGGCTGGCCGGGCTGCCGGCGCCGGAACGGGAGCGGGTGCTGCTGGACCTCGTGCGCGACCAGGCGGCCCTGGTGCTGGGGCACGCGTCGAGCGCGGCGGTCGGCCCGAACCAGGCGTTCAAGCAGCTCGGTCTGGACTCGCTGACCGCGGTGGAGCTGCGCAACCGGCTGACCGCGGCCACCGGGCTGCGGCTGCCGACGACGCTCGTCTTCGACCATCCGAACCCGGCGGCCCTGGCCGGGCACCTGCTGCGGGAGCTGGCCCCGGGGCCGGGGGCCGAAGACGCCCCGGACCTCACCGACGAGGACGTCCGCCGGCTGCTCGCCACGCTCCCGCCCGCCCGACTGCGTTCGTCCGGGCTGCTCGCGGCCCTGCTGGAGCTGGCCGGTCCGGATGCCGCCGCCCCGCTCGGGCGCGACGGGACGGGCCCGTCCGACGGAGCGGACGACGGGACGGACGACATCGACGACCTGGACGCGGACGACCTCATCGACCTGGCGTTCGGCGCCGGCGACCACTGAGCGCGCACGGACGGACCACGGAGACGACCATGAGTGAAGAGCGAACCCCGGTGGCACGGGACGGCGGGACGCCGAAGGCGCCGGACGCGGGCGGCCGGTCGGAGCGGATGATGGAAGCGCTGCGTCACTCCCTGAAGGAGAACAAGCGTCTCCAGCAGGAGAACCAGAAGCTGAACCAGGCCCGGCACGAGCCGATCGCGATCGTCGGCATGGCCTGCCGCTTCCCCGGCGGGGTGGCCTCGCCGGAGGACTTCTGGCGGCTGCTGGCCGAGGGCCGGGACACCGTGACGCCGTTCCCCGAGGACCGCGGCTGGGACGTCGAGGCGCTGTACGACCCGGATCCCGACCGCCCCGGCAAGAGCTACGTGCGCCACGGTGCGTTCCTGTCGGACGCCGACCGTTTCGACGCCGCCTTCTTCGGGATCAGCCCGCGCGAGGCCCTGGCGATGGACCCGCAGCAGCGGCTGCTGCTGGAGACGTCCTGGGAGGCCGTCGAGCGTGCGGGCATCGCCCCGACGGCGCTGCGCGGCAGTCGTACCGGCGTGTTCGTCGGCGTGGCGCCCCTCGGGTACGGTGCCGGGCTCCGGGCGGTGTCCGAGGGGGGCGAAGGGTATCTGCTGACCGGCACCACCGTGAGCGTCGCCTCCGGCCGGCTGGCCTACGCCTTGGGGCTGGAGGGTCCGGCGCTGACCGTGGACACCGCCTGCTCGTCGTCGCTGGTGGCCCTGCACCTGGCCGCGCAGGCGCTGCGCGGCGGCGAGTGCGGGCTGGCGCTCGTGGGCGGCGCGGCCGTCATGGCCCGGCCGCACATGTTCGTGGAGTTCAGCCGCCAGCGCGGGCTCGCGCCCGACGGCCGCTGCAAGGCGTTCGCCGGCGGCGCCGACGGCACGGCCTGGGGCGAGGGCGTCGGGGTGCTGCTGGTGGAGCGGCTGTCGGACGCGCGGCGCAACGGCCACCGGGTGCTCGCGGTCATGCGCGGCTCCGCCGTCAACCAGGACGGCGCCAGCAACGGTCTCACCGCGCCCAACGGGCTCGCGCAGCAGCGGGTCATCCGCCAGGCCCTCGCCGACGCCCGGCTGGCTCCGTCCGAGGTGGACGCGGTGGAGGCGCACGGCACCGGCACGAAGCTGGGCGACCCGATCGAGGCGCAGGCCCTGCTCGCCACGTACGGCAAGGACCGTCCCGCCGAACAGCCCCTGTGGCTGGGGTCGGTGAAGTCCAACATCGGCCACACCCAGCTGGCCGCCGGGGTGGCCGGAGTGATCAAGACGGTGCTGGCGCTGGAGCACGGCGTCCTGCCGAGGACCCTGCACGTGGACGAGCCCACCCCGCACGTGGACTGGTCGGCCGGGGCCGTGGCGCTGCTGACCGAGCAGCGGGGGTGGCCCGCGGTGGACCGGCCGCGCCGGGCCGCCGTCTCCTCCTTCGGCATCAGCGGCACCAACGCGCACGTCATCCTGGAACAGGCCGGGGAACCGGCCGGAGCCGCCCGGCGGGAGGAGCCGCCGGTGGCCGTACGGTCCGGGGCGGGCGCTTCCGCCGCGCCGTCGCCGCTGCGTGCGGCGGAGCCCGGCGGGGCCGTCCCGGAAGACGCCCCGCTCGTGCCCTGGCTGCTGTCCGCCGCCGACCCCCTGGCCCTGCGCGCCCAGGCGGAGCGGCTGCACGAGGCGGTCCTGGCGCACCCCGACCCGGACCCGGCCGCGTTCGCCCGGTCGCTGGCCACCACCCGGGCGCACCTGGACCACCGGGCCGTCCTGCTCGGCTCCGGCCGCGATGACCTGCTCGACGGGCTGGCGGTGCTGCGCGGCGCCGGGGCGCGGCGGCCCGTGCGGCCGGTCACCGGCACGGTGGCGCACACCGGCGCCCCGGCGTTCCTCTTCACCGGTCAGGGCGCCCAACGTGCGGCCATGGGAATGGAGTTGTACCGCCGGTATCCCGTCTTCGCCGACTGTCTCGACCGGATCTGCGACCTGTTCGCCGAGCGGACCGACCTGGAGCTGCGCGAGGTGCTGTCCGCCGCGGCGGGCTCGGAGCGGGCGGCGTTGCTGGACCGCACGGCGTGGACGCAGGCCGCGCTGTTCGCCCTGGAGGTGAGCCTCTACCGGCTCGTCGAGTCGTGGGGGGTGCGCCCCGGCCACCTGCTCGGTCACTCCGTCGGCGAGCTGGCGGCCGCGCACGTCGCGGGCGTGTTCTCGCTGGAGGGCGCGGTGACGGCGGTCGCGGCGCGCGGGCGGTTGATGCAGGAACTGCCGGCCGGCGGGCTGATGGCGGCCGTCGAGGCCGACGAGGCCGAGGTGGCGGACCTGCTCGCCGGACGGGCCGGCCGGGTCGGCCTGGCCGCCGTCAACGGCCCCTCGTCGGTGGTCGTCTCGGGCGACGAGGACGCGGTGCGCGAGGTCGTCGCCGCACTGCGCGCCCGGGGGCGGCGCACCAAGGAACTCGCGGTGAGCCACGCCTTCCACTCCCCGCGCATGGACGGCATGCTGGCGGAGTTCCGCGCGGTGCTGTCCACGCTCACCCTGGGCGAGCCGGACATTCCGATCATCTCGAACATCACCGGCCGGCCGGTCACGGGCGCGGAGATCCGGTCGGCCGACTACTGGGGCCGGCACGTGCGCGAGCCCGTGCGCTTCCACGAGGGCGTGCGGACCCTGCTCGGCCAGGGCGTGCGCACCTTCCTGGAGCTGGGACCCGACGGGGTGCTGTCCGCGCTGACGCGCGAGGCCGCCGCCCCGTTCGCCGGGGACGCTTCGGACGGGGTCCTCGCGGTCCCGGTGCTCCGCCGCGACCGCTCCGAGACGCGCACGCTGCTCACCGCGCTGGCCGAGGCGCACGTGCGGGGCGTCGCGGTGGACTGGCGCGCCTGTCTGGCGGAGCCGGACGGGGCGGCGCGAGCGGCCCTGCCCGACCTGCCCACGTACGCCTGGCGGCGTGAGCGGTTCTGGCCGGCCGACGGCTCCGACGCCCCGGCCGAGCCGGGCGAGCTGGGGCTGGCTCCGGCCGGACACCCCCTGCTCGGCGCGGCGCTCGCCCCGGCCGACGGCGCCGGGCTGGTCCTCACCGGCCGGCTCTCGACGCGCACCCACGGCTGGCTCGCCGACCACGTCATCCTGGGAACGACCGTGGTGCCGGGCACCGCCTACCTCGAACTCGCCCTGCACGCCGCCCGGCTGGCGGGCTGCGACACGGTCGAGGAGCTGGACCAGGAGAGTCCGCTGATCCTCGCCGGGGACGCGGCCGTGCACGTGCAGCTCACCGTGGGGCCGGCCGGCGAGGACGGCCGCCGCCCGGTCGCCGTGTACTCCCGGCCCGCTGCGGACCTGGCCGGCGAGGACGCCGACCGGCCCTGGACCCGCCACGCGAGCGGCGTGCTGGCGAACGCGGCGGACAACCCCGGCGCGGCGCCGGACCCGGCCGGGGACTGGCCGCCCGCCGGTGCCGTTCCGGTGGACCTGGACGGCTTCTACGACTCCGCCGCGCTCGACGGCTTCGCCTACGGGCCCTCCTTCCGGGGGCTGGTCGCGGTGTGGCGCTCGGGCGAGGAGGTGTTCGGCGAGGTGGCCCTGCCGGAGCCCTTCCGCGCGGAGGCGGCTCGTCACGGCGTCCATCCCGCGCTGCTGGACGCGGCGCTGCACGCGGGGCTGGTCGGCACCGTCGGGGACGAGGTGCTGCTGCCCTTCGCCTGGAACGGTGTGCGGCTGCACCGCACCGGCGCCGTCGCGCTGCGCGTGCGCCTGTCACCGGTCGGTCCCCACGCGATGTCGGTGACCGTGACGGACGAGCACGGGAACCCGGTGGTCTCGGTGGAGTCGCTGCGGGCCCGCCCGGTCTCGGCCGCCCAACTGCGGGCGGCGTCCCGGGGCCGGTCGGCGGACAGCCTGTTCCACATCGAGTGGACGGCGGCCGGCACGCACCCCGCACCCGGTGCCGACCTGGTCGCCGTGGGCACGGGACCGGTGCCGGAGGGCGCGGTACGGGAGCGGTTCCCCGGTACCGCGGCGCTGGCCGCCGCCGTGGCCGACGGCAGGCCGGTGCCCGACGCCGTGTTCCTGACGGCCGTCGAGGAGCCCGGCGGTCCCGTCCCCGAAGCCGCGCACCAGGCCGTGCACACGGTCCGGTCCGCGCTCGTGGAGTGGGCGGCCGACGAGCGGCTCGCCGGGACGCGGCTCATCGTGGTCACCCGGAACGCGGTGGCCGCCGTCACCGGCGACGGCGTCTCAGGACTGCGCCGGTCCCCCGTGTGGGGACTCGTCCGCGCGGCCCAGGCGGAACACCCCGGCCGGTTCGTCCTGTTGGACGTGTCCGACGGGTCGGCGCACGGATGGCACGCGGCCGCCGGTTCGGACGAACCCCAACTCGTCCACCGGAACGACACGTTGATGGTGCCCCGCCTCGTGCGTACCAAGGCGGCGCTGCCCGCCGCGGCCCCGGACACCACCGCCCCGCCCTCGCCGGGCCCCGACGGCACGGTCCTCGTCACCGGCGGCACGGGAGCGCTGGGCTCGCTGGTGGCCCGTCACCTGGTGGCTGAACAGGGCGTGCGCAGGCTGGTGTTGCTGAGCCGTGGCGGCCGGGACGCCGCCGGGGCGGCGGAGTTGACGGAGGAGCTGACCGCGCTGGGCGCGCACGTGACGGTGGCGGCGTGCGACGTTGCCGACCGGGACGCGCTCGCCGCCGTTCTGGCCCGGATACCCGCGGCGCACCCGCTGACGGCCGTGATCCACACGGCCGGGGTCCTCGACGACGGCGCCCTCGACGCGCTGACGCCGGAGCGCACGGCCGCCGTGCTGCGCCCCAAGATCGACGCTGCCTGGCACCTGCACGAACTGACCCGGGCCGCGAAGCCGGCCCTCGTGCTGTTCTCCTCGGCGACGGCCGTCCTCGGCGGCGCCGGACAGAGCTCCTACACCGCGGCCAACGCCTTCCTGGACGCCCTCGCCCACCACCGCGCGGCCCTGGGACTGCCGACCGTGTCACTGGCCTGGGGCCTGTGGGAGCAGGAGAGCGGCATGGCGGCCGGGCTGGACGAACCGACTCTGCGCAGGATGCGCCGCTTCGGTGTCCTGCCGCTGTCCGCCGAAGAGGGGCTGGAGCTGTTCGACACGGCCCTGACGGCCGCGCTCTCCGGCCCGGCGCACCTCCCGCCTGCCCTCGTACCGGTCCGGCTCGACCCGGCCGCACTGCGCTCGGCCGACGTCGGGCTGCCGCCGCTGCTGCGTGGACTCGCGGCTCCCTCCCCCACTTCGGCCGCCGGTTCCCGCGGCCCGGAGGACGGCAGTGCCGCGGCGGCGCTGCGCCGACGGCTCACCGGAGCCGACGAGGCCGAGCGGCGGCGGATCCTGCTGGAGCTGGTGCGCGGCACGGTGGCCGAGGTGCTCGGACACACGGACGTCACCGCCGTCGCCGCCGGGCGGGCCTTCACCGACCTGGGCTTCGACTCGCTGACGGCGGTGGAGCTGCGCAACCGGCTGACCGCGGTCACCGGAGTGCGGCTGCCCGCGACGCTCGTCTTCGACCATCCGACGGCGGCGGCGCTGGCCCGACACCTCGAGGACGCGGTGCCGCGCGACGACGTCTCGTCCGCCGATCCGGTGCTGGCCGAACTCGACCGTCTGGAGGAGGCGTTGGCGGACATCACACCCGGCCACCCGGACCACGCCCGGATCGCCGAACGGCTGCGCGCCGTCGTCGGCCGCTGGGGCGAACGGTCCACGGCGCCCGGCGGGAAGGAGCCGGGCGCCTCCGGACTGGAGCTGGACTCGGCGGACGACGAAGAGGTCTTCGACTTCATCACCAACGAACTCGGGATCTCCTGAGCCGTACGGAACAGAGAGGGTGGCGCCACCGTGGCGAGCAGCGAGACCGAGGACAAGCTCCGCTACTTCCTCAAGCGGGTGACGGCCGATCTTCAGGAGACCAGGCGGCGGCTCCAGGAACTGGAGTCCGTCGAGGGCGAGCCGATCGCCGTCGTCGGAATGGCGTGCCGCTACCCGGGCGGCGCCGACTCGGCCGACAAGCTCTGGGAGCTGGTCGCCGAGGGCCGCGACACGGCCGCTCCCTTCCCCACCGACCGGGGCTGGGACATCGAGGACCTGTACGACCCGGACCCGGACGCGCCGGGCAAGACGTACGGGCGCGAAGGCTGCTTCGTCGACGACGCCGACCTGTTCGACGCCGGCTTCTTCGGCATCGGGCCGCGTGAGGCGCTGGCGATGGATCCGCAGCAGCGGCTGCTGCTGGAGACCTCCTGGGAGGCGTTCGAGCACGCCGGTGTCGATCCGACGGCGCTGCGCGGCAGCCGTACGGGCGTCTTCATGGGCACCGGGCAGCAGGACTACGCCGCCCTCGTGCAGCGCGCCACCGAGAACCTGGAGGGCTATCTGCTCTCCGGCGGTGCCGCGAGCGTGATCTCGGGCCGGCTGTCGTACGTCTTCGGGCTGGAGGGCCCGGCCATCACCGTGGACACGGCGTGCTCGTCGTCGCTGGTCGCGCTGCACCTGGCCGTGCAGTCGCTGCGGCGCGGCGAGTCCGCGATGGCGCTGGCGGGCGGGGCCGCGGTGATGGCGGCGCCCGGCATGTTCGTGGAGTTCGCCCGGCAGCGCGGGCTCGCCCCCGACGGCCGCTGCAAGGCGTTCGCCGCCGCCGCGGACGGCACCGGCTGGGGCGAGGGCGTGGGCGTACTGCTGCTGGAGCGGCTGTCGGACGCCCGGCGCGACGGTCGCCGGGTGCTGGCGGTCGTACGCGGCTCCGCCGTGAACCAGGACGGCGCCTCCAACGGGCTCACCGCCCCCAACGGTCCTGCCCAGCAGCGGGTCATCCGTCAGGCCCTCGCCGACGCCCGGCTGGCTCCGTTGGAGGTGGACGCGGTGGAGGCGCACGGCACCGGCACCAAACTGGGCGACCCGATCGAGGCACAGGCCCTGCTCGCCACCTACGGCACAGACCGTCCCGCCGAACAGCCCCTGTGGCTGGGGTCGTTGAAGTCGAACATCGGCCACACCCAGGCCGCCGCCGGCGTCGGCGGCATCATCAAGACCGTCATGGCCCTGCGCCACGGCATCCTGCCCAAGACCCTCCACGTGGACCAGCCCACACCACACGTCGACTGGTCGGCCGGAGCCGTGCGGCTCCTGACCGAGCAGCACACCTGGCCCGACCTGGACCGCCTCCGCCGGGCCGCCGTCTCCTCCTTCGGCGTCAGCGGCACCAACGCCCACGTCATCCTCGAACAGGCACCCGAGGACACCCCGGCGGCCCCAGACCCGGCCCCGGAGAGCGTGTCATCGCCGCCCGTGGTGCCCCTGGTCCTGTCCGCGCGCACCCCCCGAGCCCTGCGCGCACAGGCCGGCCGTCTGGCGGCACACCTGCGCACCGGCTCCCCGTCGTCCCCGGACATCCGACAGACCAGCCACGCCCTGCTCACCCAACGCGCCTTCCTCGAACACCGCGCGGTGGTACTGGGAACGAGCCCGGACGAACTCCTCACCCGACTCGACGCACTGGCCGCCGGGTCGGAGGCGCCCGGTGTCGTCACCGGGCACGGGGACGCCGAGCGCCCGGTGTTCGTCTTCCCCGGCCAGGGCTCGCAATGGACCGGCATGGCCCTGGACCTCCTCGACACCTCCCCCGTCTTCGCCCACACCATCACCGAATGCGAGGCAGCCCTCGCCCCACACGTCGACTGGAACCTCACCGACGTCCTGCGCAGCGGCGAACCCCTCACCCGCGTCGACATCATCCAACCCGTCCTCTTCGCCGTCATGGTCTCCCTCGCCACACTCTGGCGCAGCCTCGGCGTCGAACCCGCCGCCGTCATCGGACACTCCCAAGGCGAAATCGCCGCAGCCGTCGTCTGCGGAGCCCTCACCCTCCACGACGGCGCCAAAATCGCCGCCCTCCGCAGCCACACCATCCACACCCACACCAGCACCAGCACCAGCACCGGCACCGGCAACGGCAACGGCAACGGCGGCATGGCCTCCCTCCCCCTCAACCACCACGACACCCGCGAACTGATCACCCCCTGGCACAACCACCTCCACATCGCCGCCCTCAACGGCCCCCACACCACCGTCATCGCCGGCGACACCCACGCCCTGAACGAACTCCTCACCCACTGCGAAACCAACAACATCCGCGCCCGACGCATCGACGTCGACTACGCCTCCCACACCCCCCACGTCGAACCCCTCCACACCCAACTGAAGAAACTCCTCACCGGCATCACCCCCAAACCCGCCACCATCCCCTTCTACTCCACCGTCACCGGCACCCTCCTCGACACCACCACCCTCACCCCCGACTACTGGTACACCAACCTCCGCCAGACCGTCCTCCTCCAACCCGCACTCCACACCGCCCTCAACCACGGCCACACCGCCTACATCGAATGCAGCCCCCACCCCATCCTCACCACAGCCATCCAAGACACCGCAGAACAAACAGGCCACACCCCCACCATCACCGGCACCCTCCGCCGCGACGAAGGCCACTGGACCCGACTCCTCACCTCCGCCGCACACCTCCACACCCACAACATCCCCATCACCTGGCCCACCACACAAAACACCACCCAACACCACATCGACCTCCCCACCTACCCCTTCCAGCGCAAGCGCTACTGGGTGGACACGGTCCCGGGCGGTGCGGTGTCCACGTACCGATCGGCGGACGACGACGGGGACGGCGAGGACGACCCCGTCGTGGCGGAACTGCACCGACGGCTGGCCGCGCTGCCCGGGGCGGGCCGGGAGAAGCTGATGACGGACCTGGTGGTGGAGCACGCCACGGCGGTGCTGGGGCTGGACGAGCCGGTCGCGCCGGACCGGCCCTTCCAGGAGTCCGGGTTCGTCTCGCTGACCGCTGTGGAACTGCGCAACCGTCTCGTCGCGGCGACCGGCGCCCGGCTGCCCGCCTCCGTCGTCTTCGACCACCCGACGCCGCAGCTCCTGGGCCGCCGTCTGCTCGCCCTGGTCTCCGGCGCGCATGACGGCGATGGCGCCGCGACCGCCGAACGTCACGGCGCCGGCCCGGACACCGACCCGGTCGTGATCGTCGCGATGGCGTGCCGCTACCCGGGCGGTGTGCGGAGCCCGGAGGACCTGTGGCGGCTGGTGGTGGACGGCACGGACGCCATCGCCCCGTTCCCGGCCGACCGCGGCTGGGACCTGGAGGCCCTGTACGACCCGGACCCGGAGCGCTCCGGGCACACCTACGCACGCGAGGGCGGTTTCCTCGCCGACGCGGACCGTTTCGACGCTGCCTTCTTCGGTATCAACCCGCGCGAGGCCCTGGCCATGGACCCGCAGCAACGGCTGCTGCTGGAGACGTCCTGGGAGCTGTTCGAGCGCGCGGGCGTCGATGCGGCGGTTCTCCGGGGGAGCCGCACCGGTGTCTTCGCGGGGTTGAGCGGGCAGGACTACCCGCTGGCGCTGGGCGCGTCGGAGGAGGTGGAGGGCTATCTGATGACGGGCAACGCCGCGAGCGTGCTGTCCGGGCGGCTCTCGTACACCTTCGGCCTTGAGGGACCGGCGGTGACCGTGGACACCGCCTGCTCGTCGTCGTTGGTCGCCCTGCACCTCGCGGCGCAGTCGCTGCGCTCCGGCGAGAGCGAACTGGCGGTGGCCGGCGGTGTCACCGTGCTGGCGACCCCGCAGGCCTTCATCGGCTTCAGCCGGCAGCGTGGTCTGGCCCCGGACGGCCGGTGCAAGCCGTTCTCGGCCGGCGCCGACGGCACGGCGTGGGGCGAGGGCGTAGGACTGGTGCTGCTGGAGCGGCTGTCGGACGCCCGCCGCAACGGCCACCCCGTCCTCGCGGTCGTCCGCGGCAGCGCCACCAACCAGGACGGCGCGAGCAACGGTCTGTCCGCACCCAACGGTCCGTCCCAGCAGCGGGTCCTGCGCCAGGCGCTGGCCAACGCGCGGCTGGCGGCGTCCGAGGTGGACGCGGTCGAGGCGCACGGCACCGGCACCCCGCTGGGCGACCCGATCGAGGCGCAGGCTCTGCTCGCCACATATGGAAAGGACCGGGAACAGCCGCTCTGGCTCGGCTCGGTGAAGTCGAACATCGGACACACCGCCGCGGCGGCGGGCGTGGCCGGGGTGATCAAGATGGTGAAGGCCATGGAGCACGGGGTGCTGCCGCGCATCCTGCACCTGGACGAACCGACGCCGCACGTGGACTGGTCCGCGGGCGCCGTGACGCCGCTTTCCGAAACCGTGGCGTGGCCGGAGGCGGAGCGGCCCCGGCGGGCCGGGGTGTCGGCGTTCGGCATCAGCGGGACCAACGCGCACGTCATCCTGGAGCAGCCTCCGCGATCCGCGGCGGCCGTGTCCGCCCCGAAGACCGCCGACGCCTCGGCGGCGTCCCCGGCCGGGCCCGACTCCGTTCCGGGGACCCCGGCGGACAGCGGCTCCGGTGCGGCTCCCGAGCCTCCGGCGGTCGTGCCGTGGCTGCTGTCCGCGCGCGGTGAGGCGGCGCTGCGGGCGCAGGCGGAGCGGCTGCGCGAACACCTGGCCCGGCAGGACCCGGCGGCCTCCGACGTGGCCGTCGCCCGGGCGCTGGCCCTCACCCGGTCGGCGCTGTCGCACCGCGCCGTGGTCGTCGGGTCGGACCGGGCGGCGCTCGACGCCGGGCTGGCGGCGCTCGCCGCGGGCACGGCGGCACCGGGCGTGGTGCGCGGCAGGCCCGGCACCGGCCGGGTGGGCTTCCTCTTCCCCGGACAGGGCAGCCAAACCCCCGGGATGGGCCGTGAGTTGTACGTGAGGTATCCGGTGTTCGGCGAGACGCTGGACGAGTTGTGCGGTCTGCTCGACAAGGAGCGGGCCGCTGCGGCCGGTTCCGGCGGGCCCGGGCTGCGCGAGGTGCTGTTCGCGGACGCCGGTACGGCTCAGTCGGCCCTGCTCGACGAGACGGTCCACACCCAGGCGGCGCTGTTCGCCGTCGGAGCGGCGGGTTTCCGGCTGCTGGAGTCCTGGGGCGTCGTCCCCGACGTCGTGGGCGGCCATTCGATCGGTGAGCTGACGGCCGCCTACGTGGCGGGGGTGCTGTCGGCCGAGGACGCCTGCCGTCTGGTCGCCGCGCGCGGCCGGCTGATGCAGGCGTCGCCGACAGGCGGGGCGATGGCGGCACTGGAGGCCGCCGAGGACGAGGTGGTCGCGCTGCTCGCCGCCCGCGGTGACGCCGACCGCATCGGTCTGGCCGCCGTCAACGGCCCGCGGGCCACGGTGGTGTCCGGCGAGTCGGGCGCGGTGGACGAAGTGGTGAAGGCGTTCGCGGACCGGGGCCGCCGCACCAAGCGGCTGCGCGTGTCCCGGGCGTTCCACTCGCCGCTGATGAACGGGGTGCTGGCGGAGTTCGGCGAGGTGGTGGGACGGCTGTCGTTCCGGGCGCCGCGCATCACGCTGCTCTCGAATCTGACGGGCGGGCCGGTCGACGCCGAGGAGGTGTGCTCCCCCGCGTACTGGGTGCGGCACATCCGGGAGGCGGTCCGCTTCCACGACGGGGTGTGCCGGATGCTGGACGACGGGGTGACCACGGTGGTCGAGCCGGGGGCGGGCGGTGTGCTGTCGGCGCTGGTGCGGGACGCGGCGGCGGAGCGTCCCGGTGCCGACGTCGTGGCGCTTCCGCTGCTGCGGCGCGACCGTCCGGAGCCCGAGAGCGCGGTCGCCGCCCTCGCCCAGCTCCATGTGCGGGGCGTGCCGGTGGACTGGAAGGCCCTGCTGGGCGCCCCGGACGGCGCCGTCGTCGAGCTGCCCACGTACGCCTTCCAGGGCCGCCGCTTCTGGCCGGCGTTGCCGGGCGGTCCCGCCACGGCGGCCGGGGACGCACGGGACGCGACGGCGGTGGAGGACACACCGGACGGGTCCGACGGCGCTCGGGACGCCTCCGGCGCGCCCGACAAGGTGGCGGCGCTGTACGGGCGTCTCGCTCCGCTGACCGGGGCCGAGCGGCAGGGCGTGCTGCGCGAACTGGTCATCGGCCAAGTGGCGGCGGTGCTCGGCCACGCCGACACCTCGGAGGTCGAAGCGGCCTTCGGGCTGCCGGAGTTGGGCTTCGACTCGCTCACGGCCGTCGAGCTGCGGGAAGCGCTACGGTCGGCCACCGGGGCCCCGCTCGCCGGGGCGACCGTGTTCGAGCACTCCACTGTGGACGCCCTGGCGGCCCACATCCACCTCCTGCTCGTGGAGACCTCCCGGCTGCCGTCCGACGCCGCCGCGGCTGCCGGTCCGGTCCCGTCCTCCGGGGCCGCGCCCGGGTTCCTCACCGCCCTGGCGGACCGGGCCGCGCGCGGGGGGCGCTCCGCGGAGTTCAGCGCCTTCCTGGAGGAGGCGGCCCGGTTCCGGGAGACGTTCGACGCGGCGGAGCAGCCGGGGGCGGTGCGGCGCCCCGCACCCGTACGGCTGGCGCACGGGGCCGGGGAGCCGGTGCTGATCTGCTTCCCGTCGTTCGCGGGCAGGTCCGGCGCGCACCAGTACGCCCGGCTCGCAGCGGGGGCACGCGGCGAACGGGACGTGTGGGTGCTGTCCGCCCCCGGTTTCGGCCCGGACGAGCCACTGCCCGCGGACGTCGAGGCGTTGGCGCTGCTGCACGCCGAGGACGCCGAACGGTGCGCGGACGGGCGGCCGTTCGTCCTGCTCGGGCACTCCGCGGGCGGCTGGATCGCCCACGCGGTGGCCGAGCGCCTTCAGGCGCGGGGCGTCCGTCCGGCGGCCGTCGTCCTGGTGGACAGCTACGAGCCGGGCAGTCCCGTCCTCCGGCATGTGCAGGACCACCTCGCGGCCGCTCCGGCCGGGGAGCCCGAGGGGGCGGGGTGGGACGACACCGTCCTGACCGCGATGGGCGGATACGCGCGGCTGTTCGCCGCCTGGCGACCGCGCGGCCTCGGCTGCCCGACGCTCCTGGTCCGCGCGGCCGAGCCGCTGCCCGGGTTCCCCGCTTCCGACTGGCAGGCCCGCTGGCCGGGCCTGGGAGGAGCGGCCCCCGTCGTGGTGGACGTGCCGGGCGACCACTTCACGGTGACCACCGAACACGCCACGACCACCCTCGACGCGGTCCGCGACCACCTCGCGGCCCGAACCGGCTCCGGCTCCTGACCGGCCAGGTCCAGACCACGGCCCCTGCCCCTGCCCCTGCCCCTGCCCCTGCCCCTGCCCCTGCCCCTGCCCCTGCCCCTGCAACGAATCTGATTCCCGACACCGACACCGACACCGACACCGACCAAGAGTGAGCACAGAGATGACCGACGAAAACCGACAGCTGCCGACCGGGATCGACCAGGCGGTCCTGGACGGCCAGGCCCCCTACCACCGGCGCGCCCTCACCTTCTACGACCTCGTCGTGTTCCGCGGCAGCGCGCCGCTGTTCTGGCGCTGCTCACCGCGCGACTTCGAGAAGATGTACAACACGAGCATCGGCGCGAAGCACCTGGAGATCGGCGTCGGCACCGGCTACCTGCTCGCCCGCACCCGTTTCCCGGTCTCCAACCCGAAGATCACGCTGGCCGACCTGAACCCGGCGACCCTCGACTTCACCGCGGAGCGGCTGCGCTTCTTCGAGACGACCAAGGTCGTCGCGAACGCCCTGGAGCCGCTGCCGGTGCCGGACGGGAGTCACGACTCGGCCGCGCTGAGCTTCCTGCTGCACTGCATACCGGGCAGCCTCCGGGACAAGGGCGTGGCGATCAAGCACGCCGCTGCGGCCGTCCGGCCGGGCGGCACCGTCTTCGGCAGCACCGTGCTGTCCTCCGGCGTCCCCGTCACGCGGGCGGGCCGCTGGCTGATGGACGACCTGAACGCCAAGGGCGTGTTCCACAACGACCAGGACACCCTGGCGGACCTGCGCGCCCAGCTCGAGCAGAACTTCGACGACTTCGACCTCGTCACGCGCGGCAGCGTCGCTCTGTTCCGCGCCCGCAAGGCCACGTGACCTCCCGCCCCCGCCACCGCTCCCCCTCGCGAAAGGACGTCCATGCCCACACGCTGGTACCCCGTCGAGGAGGCCGACGACTCGCTGTTCGCGACGGCCTCCCTCTACCACGCCCGGTCCGTCGAGGTGCCGTACCCGGTCGAGGAGACCTGGGCGGCGCTCACCGGTGACGAGGTGTCGAGCTGGACGAAGGGCATGAAACGGCTCACCTGGACTTCGCCGCGGCCGTTCGGGGTGGGCACCACCCGGGAGATCGAGATGGGCGGTGACTTCACACTGCGCGAGCGCTTCTTCCGCTGGGAGGAGGGCCGGCGCAAGACGTTCACCGCGGTCGAGGGGACCCGGCCCATCTTCCGCCACCTGGTGGAGGACTACGTGGTGGAGCCGACCGCCGGCGGTTCGCGGTTCAGCTGGCGCTGGGCGGCGGAGCTGAACCGGCCGTGGTCGTTGCTGAAACACCCGCTGGACCGGTTCTCCTTCGCCCCGACCGGCCGCTCGCACATCGACGGGCTCGCCGCCCACATGGCCGCCGCCCGGCGCTGACGCGCCCCGCCGACGACCGTCCCCCTGAATCGAACGGAAGAAGACGCACATGTGTGGGATCGCCGGATGGATCGCCTTCCAGCGGAACCTGGAGGAGCAACGGCCCGCGCTCGACGCGATGACCGCCACGATGGTCTGCCGGGGCCCGGACGCCGGGGGCGCCTGGCTGTCCCGGTCCGCCGTCCTGGGCCACCGACGGCTGTCCGTCATCGACCTCGAAGGCGGTGTCCAGCCCATGACGGTGGACACCCCGGACGGGCCGGTGGCGATGACGTACAGCGGGGAGGCCTACAACTTCCGGGAGCTGCGCGAGGAGCTGCGCCGCCGCGGCCACGCGTTCCGCACCGCCAGCGACACCGAGGTGGTGCTGCACGGCTATCTGGAGTGGGGTGAGGAGGTCGCCGACCACCTCGACGGCATGTACGCACTGGGCATCTGGGACGGCCGGTCCGACAAGCTCGTCCTGCTGCGCGACCGGCTCGGCATCAAGCCGCTGTACGTGTACGAGACCGAGGACGGCGTCCTGTTCGGTTCGGAGGCCAAGGCGATCCTCGCCCATCCGGAGGTCGAGGCCGTGGTGGACACGGACGGCTTCCGCGAGCTGTTCGGGTTCGTCAAGGAGCCGGGCCGGGCCGTGTGGGCGGGGATGCGCGAGGTCAGACCCGGCAGTGTGGTGACCGTCGGCCGGAACGGGCTGCGGGAGCACACCTACTGGCGGCTCGAGGTCGCCGAGCACCGGGACGACACCGGGACGACCGTCCGCCGGGTGCGCGAACTCCTGGAGGCCAGCGTCGGCCGCCAGCTCGTCGCGGACGTGCCCCAGTGCGTCCTGCTGTCGGGTGGACTGGACTCCAGCGCCCTGACCGCCCTCGCCGGGCGCAAGCTGGCCGAACAGGGTGAGCGTGCCCGGACGTTCACGGTGGACTTCGAGCAGCCGGACGCCTTCCGCCCGGACGAGCTGCGGGGTTCGCAGGACGCCCCGTACGCCCGTGAGGTCGTCGGGCACGTCGGCACGCTGCACAGCGACATCCGCCTGGACCACCAGGAGCTGGCGAACCCGGAGGTCCGCCGCGCCACGGTCACGGCGCGTGATCTGCCGTTCGGCTTCGGCGAGGCGGACAACTCCCTCTACCTGCTGTTCAAGGCGATCCGCGAGCACTCGACGGTGGCCCTGTCCGGCGAGTCGGCCGACGAGGTCTTCGGCGGCTACCCGTGGTTCCACCTGCCGGCGGTGCAGGAGACCGCCATGTTCCCCTGGGTCACGGCCGCCGGCCTGGGCCCGAAGTCCCACCCCACCAAGCTGATCGACCCCGGACTGCTGCTGGGCACCCTCGACGTGCCCGGCTACTGGGCCCAGCGCTGGACCGACACGGTCGCCCAACTGCCCGTCGTGCCGGGCGAGGACGCGCACGAACGCCGGATGCGGGAGTTCTGCTACGTCCACCTCACCAGCCTGCTCGGCCTGCTGCTGGACCGCAAGGACCGCATGAGCATGGCCGTCGGTCTCGAGGTGCGGGTGCCGTTCTGCGACCACCGGCTGGTGGAGTACGTCTTCAACACCCCGTGGGCGATGAAGACGTTCGACGGCCGGGAGAAGAGCCTGCTCCGGGCCGCCGTGCGCGACACCCTGCCCTCCTCGGTGGTGGAGCGGGTGAAGGCGCTGTACCCGCACACTCAGGAGCTGCGCTACGTCGAGGAGTTGCAGCGCCAGGTGGGCGAGCTGCTGACCGGCGGCCACCACGCGGTCGAGTTCTTCGACCGGGCCGCCCTCGCCAAGGCCGTGCACGGGGAGCCGGGCGCCGTGGAGCGCGACGAGCGCGAGGCGTTCGAGCGCGTCCTGGACCTGGCCGTCTGGCTCGACACCTATCGCCCGGCCGTCAAACTCTGAACACCTTCGCCGTTCCCGTCCCCATCCACCTCTTCTCTCCCCCGAGGAACCATCGAGACCATGGCAGTCGACAACGACGTATACGACAAACTTTCCTGGTGGGACGACAACCAGCCGTTCGCGACGCTGGAGGCGTTCACCCCGGCGCGGTTCGACTACTTCCACGATGTGCTGACCACCCGGCTGCGGCTGGACCCGGCGGGCCTGCGGGTGCTGGACATCGGCTGCGGCGGTGGGCTGCTCGCCGAGCGCTTCAGCCGCATCGGCGCCCGGGTCACCGGCGTGGACCCGTCCGGTCCCTCGCTGGAGTCGGCGCGCGAGCACGCCCGCGGGGAAGGACTGGACATCGTCTACCGGCAGGCGTTCGCGGAGGAACTCCCCTTCGAGGACGGCTCGTTCGACCTCGTGTACTGCTGTGACACGTTGGAGCACGTCACCAGCACGGACCGGGCCGTCGCCGAGGCGGTGCGGGTGCTCAAGCCCGACGGCCACTACCTCTACGACACGATCAACCGCACCTTCCGTTCCAAGCTGGCCATGATCAAGATGGCGCAGGACTGGAAGTCGGTCAGCTTCGCCCCCAGGAACCTGCACGACTGGAACAGCTTCATCAAGCCCGCGGAGCTGTACGCGCTGTTCAGCAAGCACGGGCTGGACAACCGGGAGACCATCGGATTCGCCTCCAGGAGGCCACAGTTGGAGTTGCTTCGGGACATGCGCAGCCGGGCGCGGGGCGAGATCACCTACGGTGAGCTGGGGCGCCGTTTCCAGCTCGGCGTGCACAAGGACACCTCGGTGATCTACGCCGGTTACGCGAAGAAGGCCGCCCGATGAGCGCCGGCGCGGCGGGCGCTCCCGCGACTTTGGCCCTGCGCGTCCCCGTGCTGATCGTGGGGGCGGGCCCCGCCGGGCTGACGGCGTCGCTCGCGCTGTCCCGCTACGGCGTCCGCCACCTGCTGGTGGACCGCTACCACGGAAGCGCCCACACCCCGCGCGCGCACCTCCTCAACCAGCGCACCGGTGAGATCTTCCGCGACCTGGGCGTGGAGGAGAGGGTGCTGGCCGAGGCGACCCCCAGCCACCTGTTCGCCAACCACGTCTTCATGTCGACCTTCGCCGGCCCCGAGGTCAGCAGGCTGGACGCCTACGGCAACGGCCCGGACCGGATCGGGGACTACCTCGCGGCCAGTCCGAGCCGGATGTGCAACCTCGCGCAGCACCTGCTGGAACCGATCCTGGTGGACGAGGTGGAGCGGGCCCGGGTGGGCGAGCTGCGCGGCGGCCAGGAGTTCCTGCGCCTGGAGCAGGACGACGAGGGTGTCACCGCCGTGCTCGCCGACCGGCAGACGGGGCGGGAGTACACGGTGCGCTGCGATTACGTGATCGGCGCCGACGGGGCGCGCAGCCGGGTGCGGGAGCAGTGCGGCATCGCTCTGCAGGGCTCCGAGGGCATCGCCCGGGTGGCGTCGGTGTGGTTCGAGGCCGACCTGTCGCGCTATTGCGAGGACCGGCCCGCGATCCTCTACATCGGCGGCGTTCCGGGCCGTCCTCCGGAGGACGGGCGTGTGTTCGTGAGCATCCGGCCGTGGCACGAGTGGGTGTACCTGCGCTTCCTCGACCACGACGACGACCCCGGGGCGTTCGACCCGGATGACCACGAGGAGATCGCCGCGCACATCCGCCAGAGCATCGGCGACCCGTCGGTGGCGGTCCGGATCAAGAGCGTCTCGCCGTGGCAGGTGAACGCGGTGGTCGCCGAACGGTACTCCGGCGGCCGGGTGTTCTGCGTCGGCGACGCCGTGCACCAGATGCCGCCGACGAACGGCCTGGGCCTGAACACGGCGGTCGCGGACGCCTACAACCTGGCCTGGAAGCTGCGGCTGGTCCTGGCGGGCACGGCCGGTCCCGAACTGCTCGCGACGTACGAGAGCGAGCGCCTTCCGGTGGGCGGGCAGGTCGTGGACCGGGCGGTGCGCAGCATGCTCGACTTCCTCGGTATCCCGGCCGCCCTGGGGTACGCGGCGGGGCAGAGCGCCGAGGAGCAGTGGGAGCTGCTGGGCGGCCTGGCCGACGACACGCCGGCCGCCGCGGCCCGCCGGGAGGCGCTGGCCGCGGCGACGGACCGGATCAACTACCAGGTCAACGCGCACGGCGTGGAGATCGGTTACCGCTACCGCGCGGGGGCGCGAGTGGACGACGGTACGCCCGAGCCGGTCCAGGAGCGGGACCCGGAGCTGTACTACCAGGCGACGACCTGGCCGGGTGCGCGGCTGCCGCACGCCTGGCTGGAGGACGGCCGGCGCCGCTGCTCCACCCTGGACGTCACCGGGCGCGGCAGGTTCGTCCTGCTCACCGGCCTGGGTGGGGAGCCGTGGCACGACGCGGCCCGGGAGGCGGCGCGGCTGACCGGGGTGGACGTCACCGTACGGGCGGTCGGAACCGCCGGGGGGTTGCGGGACCCGTACGGGACGTGGGAGCGGCTGCGCGGGGTCGAGGCGGACGGCTGCGTCCTGGTGCGCCCGGACGGCCACGTGGCCTGGCGCGCTCGCACGTCCGAGTCCGCGTCGGAGCTGCCGAAGGTGCTGACGGACCTGCTGCGCGCGCCGAGCGGCCGCTGACCCGCCTCGGGGGCGCGGCAGCCGGCCGCGTCCCCGTCCGTTCCCCGTCTGAGAGGACGTGTTCCATGGCCCCGTTCGCGGCCGACACCGGTGACCCGCGGTGGATGCGCCGGTTCCATCCCGCCGATCCCATCTCGGCCGGTGCCGCCGTGCCCCGGCTGGTGGTGCTGCCGCACGCGGGCGGATCGGCCAGTTTCTACCGCCCGTTCTCGGCGCTCCTGGCCCCGCGCCTGGACGTGCTGACGGTGCAGTACCCGGGGCGTCAGGACCGGTTGCGGGAGCCGGTGATCGAGGACATCGCCGCCTACGCCGACGGGGTGCGGGCGGCCCTGCCCACGGACGGACGGCCGCTCGCACTGTACGGGCACAGCATGGGCGCCGTCATCGCCTTCGAGGTGGCGCGGCGGCTGGAGGCCGACGGGGCGGGGCCGCTCGCGCTGGTCGTCTCCGGGCGCCGGGCGCCGTCGGTCCACCGTGAGGAGAACATCCACCTGCGGGACGACACGGGGCTGCTCGCCGAGGTGCGCGCACTCAGCGTCACGGACGGGCGGTTGCTGTCCGACGACGAACTCGTCCGGATGATCCTGCCGGCGCTGCGCGGCGACTACACCGCGATCGAGCGGTACGGGGGGTCGTACGCGGCGCTGTCGGCGCCGGTGCTGGCCGTGACGGGTGACGCCGATCCCTGGGTGGACGTGGCACAGGCACGGGCGTGGGACCGTCACACCAGGGGGGCGTTCCGGCTGGAGGTGCTGTCCGGCAGCCACTTCTTCATCGTGGAGCACATCGCGCGGATGGCCGAACTGGTCACCGGCTTCACCCTGGACTCGTTCGCCTCGGCGTCCGCCTGACGTTCGGGCCGGGGGCGGGGTGGCCGGCCGTGTATGACGGCCACCCCGCCCGCGGGGGCGGCGTCAGCCGCGACCGCGACGGTCGCGCGGGCGCGGGATGTCGATCTCCTCCAGGCGGGGACCGTCCCCGTCCAGCACCCGCTGCCATGCCTGGCGGTAGAGGCCGGCGGCGGGCCGGGTGGGCACGACGACGCCCAGGGGGGCTTTCTCGCCGTGGAGCAGGTCGTACAGGGGCAGCTTCCACCGTTCCAGCGGTGTGTGCGGCTTCGCGAGAGCCAGCCAGCCACCGGGCAGGAACTGGGAGCGTCCGGCTCTGGTACGGGCGCCCTCCACCACGAGGTCGGTCGCGGCGAGTTCGGCGCGCGCGGCGCGGAGCCGGGCCGTTCCGGCGCGCTGCTTCGCCCAGCCGGTCCAGCGGGCGGTGTTGCGGTCGGTCGGGTCCGGCATGGCCAGCAGCATCAGGTAGAGGACGGCCGCGTCCTCGCCGATGCCTAGCCGTCCGGCCGCGTCGGCTACCAGGTCGGGCACGGACATGGCCGGGTTCTGCGGCCACCACAGACCGTCCTCGTCGCGCCCGCCCGCCGCCGGTTCCCCGGGGTCGGCGAGCAGCTCCGCGAACCGTTCGTCATGGGCGACGCGCAGGGCGGTCTCCTCGGCGGTCGGGCCTTCCTCGGGGAACAGGAGCCGCAGGCGGGGGTCGCTGCCGGCCTCGTCCAGCAGCACCGGGCGGATCGTGGGATGGACCGCTGTGCTCCCTGTGTTCAGGGTCCTGGTGTTCAGCACGATCGCGCCGTAGCGCTCGAAGCCCTCGCCGGTCTCCGTGGGATCCCCGAGGTTGCGGCGGAGGTCGTCCAGGCCGTTCCACCTGTCCATGCGGATCAGCAGGCCCGGATGGGCCAGTCGCTCGCGTACCGCGGTCAGGACCCCCGGGAGGGTGGCGCGGAGCGGGTCGCCGGACGGGAGACGGTGGGCGAGCCAGGCGGTCAGGGCCACCGAGCCCTTCAGCGTGTCGGAGCCGAAGCCGCGGCTCTCGGCGGGCCGAACGCTGTAGCCGGCCGGGCTCCATTCCAGATCCCGGGTCAACCTCGGTTCGGTGTCCGCGTGGAGGAAACCGTGCAGCGCCTCGTACGGGTCCCACCACGACGGGGAGACGGTGCGGACCGTGTCGTGCAGCACTTCCTCGGCGACGGGCGTCCGCCGGCCCACCCGCTCGTTCCAGACCTCCGCCGCGGCGACCGCGTCGGGGCCGTCCGTCCACAGCCGGGACGGTTCGGCGGGCAGCAGCGCCGCCACGACCGCCCGGCGCGCGTCGGCGTCGACGGTTCTCAGGATGTCCTTGCCGATCTGCGCGTCGGCCGTCTTCACGCCGATGGTCTTCAGCGTCCCGGCGGGCACGGGCTCGCGCGCGTCGTCGATCACGGGCAGTCCGGCGACCACCAGCCGGGCCATGGTCGGGGTGACCCCGGTGAGCCGGGCGAACTCCTCGGCGGTCTTCGGCCACCACGGCGCCGGGCCGCGTTCGGCGAGCTCGGCCCGGAAGGCCGCGAGCCAGCCGGGCGCACGCGCCGGTCCGACGGTGAACGGCTCGGCGTGCACCAGGGTGTAGGGAGCGGGCACCCGGAACCGGCCCCGCGGATCGTGGTGGACCACCTCGAACTCCCTGCCCTCGGTCGCGGGCATGGGCGGCCGGTCGGGGAACCGGAACCAGTGACCGGGGAAGAGTACGAACTCGCCGCTTCCCAGGTCTAGTACGGCTGTCGAGGACGGAACCGACGGCAGGGCGTCGGGTCCCTCGAACAGGCTGGTCGCCAGGCGCAGTCGGGCGCGGCGCCAGTGGCCGGGGTCGGGCGCCGACAGGTTCTGGGCGTCCAGCTCCGCGAGGTAGGCGTCCAGTGCTTCCCGGTGGCTTTCCCCGGTGGCCGCCGAGACGGCCCGGAGCGCCAGCGTGGCGGGCAGCGTGGGCAGGCCCCACCAGTTCAGGTAGTCCAGCGGTTCCGTCCGGGCGATGGAGACGTGCGTGTGGCCCGCCGGGACCGGCTCGGCGCGGCCCCGCAGCGACCGGCCGATCAGTCGCAGCGCATCGATCAGGTGGTGGTGCAGGTCGTAGTAGACGCTGCGGCCCATGAAGGTGCCCAGGAGGCCGAGGCCGTCCAGCGCGGCGGCGAGCGTCGCGTCGCCGGGACCGGCCGGCTGCTCCCGCCGGGTTTCCTCCTCCCTGGTGCTCTCCCCCGGGACCGGCTGCTCCGCGTCCGCGCCATCCCGCCCCCTGGCATGACCGACCGCCGCGTCGAGCCGGGCGAGCGCCGCGTCGATGGTGCGCTGATGGCGGGCGGCGAGCCGCGCCACCCCGGCGATGCCCGCGCGCAGTGCCTCATTGGTGACCTGCGGCAGCAGCGTGCGGATCAGTTCGGTCAGCCGGTCCCGGCCGTCCGATCCCACCTGCTCCGTCCGCGGATCGTCCCCCGCTGCGACGTCCTCCTCCGGCGGCTCGGCCACGGCCGCTTCCAGGAGTGCCGCCGCGGTGTCCTCGTCGAGTCGGCGCAGCGCCGCGGAGCCCTGCGGGTCGCGCGGCTGGAGCAGGTGCCAGTAGCGCAGGGGCGGCAGCAGCGCGGTGCCCGCGGAGAAGCTCGCCCCGAGGCCCTTCTCCAGCGAGGAGGGGACCTGCTCCGGGAACTCGGCCATCAGCGTGCCGTTCGTGTCGAGCAGGCTGATGGGGGCGCCGTCCTGGAACACCGCCAGCGGCCGGTCGGCGCCGGGGAACTCCAGCGCGTGCCACAGTTCTCGGGTCCACCGACGCGGTGACGTCTGCCGCACGACGACCGAGCGTCCGGCCAGGTCCTCGCCCCGCAGGCAGCCGTCCGGCAGCTCCACCACCCGCCAGCCGACCAGTCCGCCGACCGGGGCGCACAGCGGGCCGGGCTCGGCCGAGGGGGCGGGCAGCAGCCTGCTGTACCTGGCGATGGTGCTGCCGGGCGGGGCGTCGCGCAGGCCCTCGGCGAACCAGTCCGGCAGGCCCGGTCCGCCGAGCCTGTCGCCGGCGGGGTCGTACTCGTGCCACTCGCCGGGCCGTGCCCAGTAGGACGTCCCGTCGCTGATCACCGACAGTCCGTCCGGGACTGAGGTGTCCCCCCTGCGCAGCACCCCCGTACCGGTGGCCAGTCCGCCACCGGGGAGCGGAAGCGCGACCGGAGGCATGTTCCGACCGTACTCCCGCATCGAGTCGCACCGGAGGGCATCGGGGTCGGTCGGGAACGGGGACGGGGCGCTGCGCTCCCAGTAGCCCCGCTTCTCGGCCGGCCAGGACGGGCTCCACCAGACGAACAGCTCACCGTCCACGTAGCGGCAGCCGACGGCGCGCAGGCCCCAGACCGAGCGCCGGTCCGTCACCTCGGGCGGAAGGCGCAGTTCGTGCGTGTGCACCGGGCCCCGCGCATCGATCACCCGGGCCTGTGTGCCGGCCAGGACGACGAGGTGGGGCCAGGCGTCGGTGACGTGGATGTGTCCTGTCGGGTCGTGCTCACCGGCCGCCGCGACGGCTTCCTCCCAGGCGGGCCAGCCCAGTTCGTCGATGATGCCCGACCGCAGGCTGCGGGCCAGCGCGGGCGCCAGTCCGGTGCCCAGGGCGTCCCGTACCGCCTCCTCGCCGAGCGCCAGGGTCTCCCCCGGCAGCCAGCCGAGCGGTTCGAGCGGGCGGTCGGACCGGTCGGAGAACCCGGCCAGTTCCACCGGGATGTACTTGCGGGCCACCTCGCCCGCCCACTCGGCGAGCATCGGACGTCCGCCCGGGGATTCGGCCAGCGCGGTGAGGGTCCGCACGTCGTCCTTCCCCTGGTGGGTGGGGCAGCTGCGCCGGAACGCGCCGCGGAAGCGGGTGTCGGCCTCCACGGCGCGCAGGTCGCGCCGATCCTCGTCGGCCGCCCAGCGGCTGAGGGAGAGGGAGTGCCGGGGCCCGGGGTCCGCCACCGGTATGCCCAGGGCCAGCAGTCGGTCGAGGAGGTTCACGTCATGGACGGCCGGCAACGCGTCGCCGGAGTCGCCCAGTTCGGCGCGGAGTGCGCCGGCCATGCGCTCGACGAGCGGATGCACCTCGGCCGGCGGATGCGTCCCCACCAGCCGCAGCAGCCTGCGGGCCCATCCCGACGCACCGTCGGGGGGACGCACTTCGGCGGGCAGCGCGGCGTCGCACAGTCCGGCGACCGCACCGGTCCCCTCCAGCAGGTCCAGCCACTGCGGCAGTTCCTCCCTCTCCCACTCGGGCATCAGCCCCAGCAGCACCCCGCGGAGAGCGGGCTCCTGCCGGGTCAGCTCCAGCAGCGCCCGCCGGTGGGCCTTCCACCAGCCGGGCGGCGCCTTCTCCGTACCGGGCTGCACCAGCATCTCGCGCAGATAGGCCACCTCCTCGGCGAACGCGTCCTTGCCCGCGGCCTCCTTCGCCAACCGGCGCAGATCGCCCGCGCCCGGGCTCGACGGAGCCAGCCCGTGCCGCGCGAGCCGGACGAAGAGCCTGCGGATGTGCCGGTACGCCGTCTCCGGCGGGACTCGGGCCGACAGTCCCTTGGCATAGCTGGAGAGAATTCGCGTCGGAACGGCCTCGGCCAGGGAGAACTCCAGGAAGACGGCGTCCATGCGCTCCTCGTCGAAGGGCAGCGCGTACGCCGTCTCGGCCTTGCGGGCGTTGACGAACATCAGGGACGCGTACGTCTTCTCGTCGGCGGCCAGGAACACCCGGCCGGCCTGCTCGTAGAAGGTCGGCAGGAGATGTGGTACCGCTCCCGCGAGTCGTTCGCCGATCGCCTCGTAGGCGGCGCGTGCCCTTTTGGGTCTGGACTGCGCCGTCCTCGCGATCCTGTCCATCTCCTCGACCACGGACATGGCCAGGTGCCCGTCGGCGGGGTGGTGGACCAGCACCCATTCCGGGAAGCCGAGTGCCCGGGGCCGCCCGAGACCTACCTCGACCGCCTCGCCTTCGGGTTCCAGGCCGAGGAAGCCGGCACCGGGGTCCTCTCCGGGCTCCGCGGCGACCAGGCGCACGACGATTTGGTCGTCCAGGGCGGGATGCCGATAGGCCTGGGTGAGCATCGGCACGGCGCGGGCGCCTCCGGTGGCGGCTCCGCGCGGCAGCACCGCGCCGGCGCCCAGCAGTTCCTCCGTCTCCGCGGTCGTTCCGTCCTCGGTGACCGAGCCGTTCATGAGTGCGCGCCTTCCGTGCGTTCGGTGCCTGTCGTGGGCTGTCGTCGGGGGTGCCGCCGTCCGTGGCGGCAGACCGTTCACACCGCGCCGTCCACGCCGGTGGTACGGCCACCGGCGTGCAGGGCGGCGGCCATGCGCATGCCCTCGGACCAGGCCACCGGGCCGACATCGGCCAGAGGTATGCGGTCGCCGGGGCGAGCGCTCCAGGCCAGCCTGCCGGTCCAGGCCTTCTCCTCGGTGTAGGGGTCGCCGATCGCGACCGACGCGGTGACGACCCGCCCCGCCTCCCGTATCCGGTCGGTGGCGTACCGCCCGGCGACCTTGTAGCCGAGCGCGGTGGCACGGGCGGACAGGCGGAACCAGGAGCCGTACTCGGCGCCTGCGAACTGCTCGACCCCGCATGCTTCGGGGTCGATCCGGTCGGGCTTGTGCCACACACCGCGGTGAAGCTGTTCGACGCCCTGGACGGCGCCCAGTTCGGCGGCTTGTGCGCGCAGGGCCTCCAGGTCCGGGAGCAGGACCGGGTGCGGCATGGACACGGTACGGGCGCAGACGTGGACGGTACCGCCGTCCGAGGTCAGCAGCCGCAGCCCACCCGAGGTGTCGGCGTCCCGCAGGAACCCCACCTCGTCGGGGCGTTCGCCGACCACGACGAGGTCACGCAGCGCCGACCGCCACGCCTGGTCGGGCCACACCTGGGCCAGCAGTGCGGTGGGCACCGGCAACGACGACACCATCCAGGTGTCGACCCGCGCCGCGCAGTCTGCCGCGTGCCGGTCCAGCCACTCGGCGAACCGTTGCAGCTCGATCACCTCGGGACGGTCCCGTATCTTCTCCGGCAGGCTCTCCGACCGTGCCGCCGAGGACGGCTCGGACGCGGGCCGCGCCACCACCCGCCCTCCGTCGAGGGCGATTTCGTAGTCGTCGCCCGCCGCAAGCCAGCCCATGGGCGCCCTGCCTCTCTCGTCCGGAAGGTGTCGCGGGGTGCCGAACGGTCCGGACCGGACCGCTGCTCCGCGACAACGAAAGACTAGGGGCACCCACTGACAGTCCCCGGTGGCCGCGGGCAGCTCCGGACCGGGAACCGGCCGCCCCTGTCGGTCCCGGGCCTCCCACCGGCCCCGTCGCGCTTGAGGTGCCGTCGGACATCAGCACGGCCAGGGACCTCCGCAGGGGCCGTGCACGGCGGTGGTGCGGTGACGGTGGTGCGGGCCACCGCCGGGAGGGTGTCGTCGCCGCTCGACCGCCGGTGCCGGACCGGGAGACGGGGGCGCGGCGGTCGGGGCGCTCGCGGGCGCGGCGAGGAGAGGGCGGCGCTCGTCACGGTCCGCCGCGGACGACACCGAGCGGCCCGCACCGAGCCGGTGCGGGCCGCTCACCACCGGGGTCAGGCCGGTCGGTCGAGGTACTCGGCGACGAGCTCGGCGAACTCCTCGGGGGTGAGGACCTTCACGCCGAGCTTCTCGGCCTTGGCCGCCTTGCTGCTGAGTCTGCCGCCCGCTGCGGGCGCGGCGACGAGGTACGCGGTCTCTGCGGTGACCCCGTCGCCGGCCTTCCCGCCCGCACGCTCGATGAGGTCCTTCACACCGGTACGGCCGAGGCCGGCGAGCGGGCCGGCCATCTTGCCCGTGACCACGATCTTCATGGGCCGGCCGTCCTCGCCGACCAGAGGGCCCCCGCCCGCCGTGTCGTCGGCCGGCTCGGTCATGGTGGCTCCGGCGGCGGCCATCTTGTCGATGACCGGGGCGAGTTCGGCGATCTGCGCGACGATGCCCGGAGCCTTCTCCGCGCCGATGCCCTCGACCTGCCGCATCGCCTCCGCGTCCGCTGCCCGGACCCCCTCCATGGTGTGGAAGCAGGCGGCGATCCGCTGGGAGAGACGGCGCCCGGTGTTGCGGATGCCGAGCGCGCACAGCTGCCGGCTGAGCGGCTTGGCCTTCGCGGCCCGGATCTGCTCGACGAGCTTGGCGCCCCGCTTGTCGCTCCCGGCGGCCTCGGACAGAGTCGCCAGGTCGAGGGTGTACAGGTCGGCGATGTCGGTGACGGCGCCGGAGTCGACGAGCGCACTGACGTACGTCCTGCCCAGGCCGTCGATGTCGAGGCAGTCGCGCTGCGCCGCGTAGGCGATGAGGGCGGGCAGCCGGCACGCGGCGCCCTTGACGCAGCGCCACCTCTCCTGGCTCCTGTCGATGCCGCCGCCGCAGTTCGGGCACACCTCGGGCAACGGCACCTCGACGGTGCCGGCCGGGCGCAGACCCACCACTGCCGCCTGGACCCTGGGGATGATGTCGCCCGCCTTGTACACGGTGACCGTGTCGCCGATGTGCAGGTCGCGACGCCGGATGTCGGCCGGGTTGTGCAGGGTGGCGTACTCGACGGTGCTGCCGTCGACCTCGACGGGTTCCAGCCGCGCGCGGGGCGCGATCACTCCGGTCCGGCCCACGTTCCACTCCACGTCCAGCAGCACTGTGGTCCGCTCGACCGCGGGCAGCTTGTAGGCGACCGCCCAGTACGGGAAGCGTGAGCCGAACCCGGCCGCCCGCCGCTCGGCGGCGCTGTTCGCCTTGACGACCACGCCGTCGATCCCGAACGGCAGTCGGGGCCGCATCGCCTGTATCTCCACCACCCGCTGCCGCGCCTGCTCGACCGTGCTCACGTACTGGACCGCTGCCTGGTTGTCGCGCGTGGTCCGCACCCCGGCCTCCGAGAGCAGGGCCAGTACCTCGGTGTGCGACGCCCCGTCGGGCAGAAACGTTCCGCCGTCGAGGTTGACGGCGCCGTAGGCCCAGAACGTCATGGACAGCCGGTAGGGCCGGTCCTTGGCGCGCAGGGTGCCGGACGTCCCGTTGCGCGGATTACGGAACACGGTCGCGCCGTGCTGGACGCGGATCTCGTTGGCACGCTCGAACTGCGCCTGGGTGAACAGCACTTCGCCGCGCACCTCGACCGTGTCCGCCGTCTCCAGCCGCTCCGGCAGCCCGATGATGGTGCCGATCACATGGCTGACGTCCTCGCCGAACCGGCCGTCGCCGCGGGTGACGACCTGGACCAGGCGCCCGTCGCGGTAGCGGGCGGCGATCGCCGCTCCGTCCAGCTTGGGCTCCACGGTGAAGCCACCCTCCACCGGGCGTCCCAGGCGCCGTTCGAGCCCCTCCCCCCACGACAACAGTTGCTCGGCGGAGAAGACGTTGTCCAGCGACAGCATCGGCACCGTGTGCGCGACCTCGCCGGCCGGTGCCGCCCCGGCCGCGACCTGGTCGGTCGGAGATCCGGGGGCGGCCTCGGCCGGGTGGGCCTGCTCGTAGGCGGCGATCGCGAGCAGCCACTGGTCGTAGGTGGCGTCGTCCATCACGCTGTCGGTCGTGAAGTCCCCGTCGCCGCCGTAGTACGCCCGGGCGGCCTCGCGTACGCGGGCGATGGCGTCCTGGTACCGGGCAGGGGTGGTCAACGCCTCAACGGCGGGAGAAGTCGTCATGCGGGTCATACTCCCCCAGGGGTCTGACAATCCGGAGGGAGCGCGCACCCCGGCCGGCACGACGGGGTGCGGTCATCGGTTTCGTCGACGGCCCGCGCACCGGACGCTTGCGCGCCGGCCGCCGCCGAACGAACAGGTCGGCGCGATCGCGGAGCGTGGGCCACGAAGGAGCCGTGCTTGCCGTCCTGGAGCGGCCCCGGCGCGGATCCGGCCGGGACGGGTCCGCGCCGGAACGGCGGGACGCGCTCAATGGGCGAAGGTACGGCGGTATGCCGACGGGCTGGTCCGGCTCAGCGCGGTGAAGTGGACACGCAGCGACTCCGCGGAGCCGAAGCCGCAGCGGCCTCGGCCGGCGTCGTGACGCCCGCCCGGGGCGGCGTGGACCGACCCGGCCGGCGTCAACACCTCCGCCGGGATCGCGGTCCACAAGCAGCCGGTCGTCGCCCTCGCCCACCTAGGCATCAGCGCCGACGTCTTCGGCTTCGGAGCCGAGGAAGTGGACCGGGCGGTGCTCGACGCCGCGCACGCGGCGTTCCCCTGGCTGAACCTGCGTGAGCGCATCCTCGAGGCAGTGGTCCACCAGATCGACGAGCGGCCGTCGAAGTGGACGCCGCTGTCGTTCGTCGACATCGCGTACCGCCGGTTCCGGCCGGACAATCCCCTCCCCGGGCTGGACGAGCTTCGCGCCGCCCCGAGGGTTCCGGGCTGACGGGACGGCATCGCCCGGGCCGGGGACGAGCCCGCGAAGAACCACGACATGGTCTCGGGACTGTGTGCCGTCACGCCGTGGGGCGCGTCGCCGAGCCGGCGTCGGTGGTGCTTTCGGTGGTGCCGCCCGGGCTCTCGGTCCGCAGCGCGGCCTCCATGGCGCGCAGTCGGCGGTGCTGCAGCCTGCTGTTGTAGAGCATCCACCCGGTGAAGGCGACGGTGAACACGGCCATGCCGACGGTCTGCCGTGCTCCCGCGGTGAGGGCCGTCAGCACGGTGACCGAGCTGAAGAGCACCGCGAGGAAGACCAGTGCCGCCACGCGGTGCCGGCTCCGGTGCAACCGCTGCCCGACCAGATCGCGCATCGCCCGGCGTTCCCTCGGATCCGACGGCACCTCACCGGTGCGCAGCTTCCGGTCCAGCGTCACCAGGGCGTTCGTCGAACCGCCCGCGGCCCGCTTCTCCCTGCGGCGGGCCGCCAGCGTGACGCCGACAGCGCCGAGTGAGACGACGGCCGTGCGCGCCACCACGGAGGGGAACGAGCGCCCCGGGTAGATCAGAGTGACCAGCGCGGCGGCGACGAGCACGGACAGGGCGAGCTGCACCCACAGGTGCTTGGCGAGGAAGACATTGATCCGTTCCATGGCCGCCCCTCCTCAGATCCGCTTCCTGCGCCGCACGGCACCGAGCCGCATGGCGCACGCGATCGCCAGGAGGATCCAGGCCACCGCGCAGTACGCCCAGGCCGTCATCCCGCGTACGGCGCCGACCGAACTCGCCACCGCCCACAGGGCGAGGACGACGCACAGAGCGGTCCACGCGATGTCAGAGATCCGGACACGCAACTGCGCACGCTGCCGGGTTCCGGGGTGCAGTGCGCCGATCGGGGGTTCCCCGGTCCTCTCCCGCGGTTCCACAAGCCGTCACTCCTCTCAGCCGTACTGGACTTCCCGGCTACCCGCGCCCTCAGGACGCATGCGGCAAGTGAATCCAGCCAGACGGAAGTTGACGGTCCAGGTCTCCGCGCGGAAGCGCGGAAAACGACGCCGGGGGTTTCACGGACTCGCGTCCGTCAAGCATCTCAGCGACGTCCTGCCGGGCGGCGTCCGGTGCGGGCCCGCTCCGCGCGGCCCCGTACCGGCTGGTGATCTCGCCGATGGTGGGCGCGGGCAGCGGCGACACCGTGTTCCCATGCCGCCGCGCATACCGGGTCCGGCAGCACCGCGCGGACAGCGGCCCACGGGACCCACCGGCTTGCCGTGCCCGCAGACGGTGCGGCCGTCCCTTCTGCGGAGGTCACTGACGAGCCCGCGGTCAGCCACTGTTCGCCGGGCGGACAGATACGCGCCGTTGAGTGGAAGCAGGCGCCCCGGATAGCGTGCGCCGCACCATCCGCGACGCATGGGGGTCACACATGTCCGCACCGACGCGACGCACGGTTCTCGGCGCGGTCGGCGCCCTCGGGCTCGGCACGGCCCTGAGCGGCCTGGACGTTCCCGCCGCACACTCCGGCACACGCTTCGACACGGCTCAGGCCCTGGCTGCGCTCGACAGGCAACTCCCGCGCCATGCTGACCAGTTCAGGCTCGAACTGATGACCGCGAGCGACGGCGCGGACCGTTTCAGGGTGTTCGGAACACGGGGTCGCATCGAGGTGCGCGGGACCACCCCGGCGGTCCTGCTCACCGGGGTCCACTGGTACCTGAAGTACGTGGCCGGAGCACACATCTCCTGGAACGGCAGCCAACTGGACCTGCCTCGCACACTGCCCGCACCGGCCCGCGTCCTGGAGCGGTCGACGGCGCTGCCCCACCGGTTCGCGCTCAACGACACCCACGACGGCTACACGGCGCCGTTCGCGGACTGGGCGCACTGGGAGCGCCTGATCGACGTGCTCGCGCTGCACGGCTGCAACGAGGTGCTGATCACACCGGGCACCGAGGCCGTCTACCACCGCGTGCTGCGGGACTTCGGGTACAGCGAAGCCGAGGCCCGCGCCTGGCTCCCCGCCCCCACACACCAGCCGTGGTGGCTGCTGCAGAACCTGTACGGCTACGGCGGCCCGCTCTCTCCCGAACTGATCGCCCGGCGCGCCGAGTTGGGCCGCCGGATCGTCGACCGGCTGCGCGCGCTCGGGATGAGACCCGTCCTGCCGGGCTACTACGGCCACGTCCCCAAGGGATTCGTGGAACGCAACGGCGGCGACGCGCACGTCGTACCGCAAGGCACCTGGTCGGGCGGCTTCGAACGGCCCGACTGGCTCGATCCGCGTACCACGTCGTTCGCGCGGGTCGCCGAGTCGTTCTACAAGCACCAGCGGGACCTGTTCGGCGAGATCGACGCCTTCAAGATGGATCTGCTGCACGAGGGCGGCACCGCCGGCGACGTGCCGATCGACGGCGCCGCGCGCGGCGTGGAGGCGGCCCTGCGGAAGAACCGGCCGGGAGCCCTCTGGGTCATCCTCGGCTGGCAGACGAACCCGCTGCCCGCGCTGCTCGACGCCGTCGACAGGAAGAAGATGCTGATCGTCGACGGCGTCTCCGACCGCTACTCGTCGGTGACCGACCGGGAGAAGGACTGGGGCGGCACCCCGTACGCGATCGGCACCATCCCCAACTTCGGCGGGCGCACCACGATCGGTGCCCGCGCGCACATCTGGAACGAGAAGTTCTTCGCCTGGCGCGACAAGCCGCACAGCGCGCTCGTCGGCACCGCCTACCTGCCGGAGGCCACGCACCGCGACCCGGCCGCCTTCGAGCTGTGGTCCGAACTGGCCTGGACCGCGGAGAAGGTGGACCGCGCCGACTGGTTCGCCGGGTACGCCGACTTCCGTTACGGGCGTCGCGACCACGGCGCCCGCGACGCCTGGCGGGCGCTGTACGAGACGGCGTACCAGCACTCCGCGGTCGAGCACTCCGACCCGCACGACTCGCTGTTCGCCGCGCGCCCCGACCTCACCACCGACCGCGCCAACTACTGGGGGCCGCGCGCCCTCACCTTCGACCCGGGCCGTTTCGACGCCGCGCTGGCCGGACTCCTCGATGTGGCCGAGGACCTGAGGCGCAGCACCGCGTACCGCCACGACCTGGTCGACGTGGCCCGGCAGGCCCTCGCGAACCGCAGCCGCCAGTTGCTGCCCGAACTGCGGGCCGCGTACGACGCCGCGGACCGGGCCGCCTTCAAGGAGCTCGCCACGCTGTGGCTGACGCTGATGCGGCTGTCGGACGAGGTGACCGGCACCGACCCGGACTTCCTGCTGGGCCCGTGGATCCAGGACGCCCGGGCCATGGGCACGGGCGACGCCGAGCGCGCCGAGTTCGAGCGCTGCGCCAAGGTCCTGATCACGACCTGGGGCGACCGGTCCGTCGCCGACGCGGGCAATCTGCACGAGTACGCCAACCGCGAGTGGCAGGGCCTGATGGGCGACTTCTACCTGCCGCGCTGGCAGAAGTGGCTGGACCGGTTGCAGGACGCGCTCGCGTCGGGGCGCGAGCCGGAGGCCGTCGACTGGTTCGCGATCGAGGAGCCGTGGACGCGGCAGCGCAAGGACTACCCGCTGCGACCGTACGGCGACGCCTGGCGGACGGCCTCACGGGTACGGGACGTGCTCGCCCGGGCCCCCTACCAGGGCACCGTCACGGTGACGGCCGAGCCGTCCGCGTTCCCGCCGGGCGGGCACGCGCGCCTGACCGCCGCCTTCCGCAACGTCAACGGGCTGCGCGCGACCGGCCGTGTCGACTTCACGCTCCAGGGCGTCGACGCGGCGCCGGAGCACGGCACGTCCCTGCCGAGCGTGCCGGCGGCCGGCCAGGGCGTGGTCTCCTGGCAGACGAGTGCACCGGCCGCGCCGCTCGACGAGCCGCTGCGCCCGCTGCCGTACACGATCGACGTGCGGTACGGGCCGCGGGGCGGGAAACGGGTCACGCACCGGCACCGGGGCACGCTCTTCGAGGCGGGTCCGCTGGCCGAGGGCTGGCAAACGTACAGCAACAACGCCGCTGTCTTCGGACAGTTGGCGGACCGGTTCGCGATCGACGGCGGCGGCGCCGACCTGTGGAAGGCGACGACGGAGTTCGGCGCCGCGTACCGCGAGGGCGCCTTCCGGGACGGTTCGTCGGTGCTGCTGCGGGTGGACGCCCAGGCGGTGACGGGTGCGTGGGCGCGGGCCGGGATCATGGTCCGCGACTCGCTGGCCGCGCCGGGGTCGACGGGCTTCCTGAACCTGTCGGTGACCCCTGCGAACGGGGTGGTGCTCTCTTACGACGCCACCGGTGACGGCACCCTGGACACCTACCGGCGGATCACCGGGATCAAGGCGCCGGTGCTGCTGCGGTTGAGCCGGTCCGGCGGTGCGTACACCGGCGCGTGCTCCACGGACGGCGGGATCACGTGGCGCACCGTCGCGACCGTGTCGGTGCCCGGCGCCGCGGCGGTCCAGGACGTGGGCCTGTTCATGACGGCGACGAACGGCGGGAACGGGGCGCGCGGGACCGTCGGGTTCAGCGGCTGGGCACTCACGTAGGCGGCCGCCTCGGACCGTTGCCGTCCGGGGAGCGGTGGGCCCGCCTCTCCACATGGCTTCTTTCGGAACACGGCACCGGGCGGCGGCAGCCGTCGGGCGAGCTCCATAATGGCGTCGTGATCAACAGGCGTCTGCGCGTGGTACTGGCCGAGGACTCCGTCGTTCTCCGGGACGGCATGGTCGAGCTGCTCGGCGCCCGCGACTGCGAGGTGGTGGCCACCGCCGGGACGGCGCCCGAACTGCTCGCCGCGGTGGCCGAGCACCGGCCGCAGGTGGCCGTGGTGGACATCCGGATGCCGCCCACGCACACCGATGAGGGCATTCGCGCCGCCGTGGAGATCCGGGCGAGGACACCCGAGGTCGGCATCCTGGTCTTCTCCCAGCACGTCGAGACCGCCTGGGCCTCCCGGCTGCTTGCGGGCGGCGCGGCGGGCGTCGGGTACCTGCTGAAGGAACGCGTGGCCCGCACCTCCGAGTTCGTGGACGCGCTGCACCGCGTCGCAGGCGGGGGCACGGCACTGGATCCGGAGATCGTCACGCAGCTGATGCGAGGTGGCCGGCACAGCGGTCTGGACACCCTGACGCCGCGCGAGCGCGAGGTGCTGGAGCTGGTGGCACAGGGGCACTCCAACCGTTCCATCGCCGCGCTGCTGGTGGTCTCGGAGCGGGCGGTGGAGAAGCACGTCGCCGCCGTCTTCACCAAGTTCGGTCTGCGGGCGACGGACGCCGACAACCGGCGGGTGAAGGCCGTCCTCACCTTTCTGAGGGAAAGCGGCGGGTGACGTCCCGTCACAGGTGCGTCGGCAGCTCGGCGGTGACCGCGGTGGGCCCGCCGGGCGGGCTGTCGACGCGCAGGACGCCGTCCACCGCCGCGAGCCGCTCGGCGAGACCGGTCAGGCCGGTGCCGGTGCCCGGTGCCGCGCCGCCGCGGCCGTCGTCGCGCACGATCAGGCGGACCCGGCCACCGGCCGCGCTGGCCTCCAGCTCGGCCGAGTCGGCGCCGCTGTGCTTGGCGACGTTGGTGAGCAGCTCGGCTGCGCAGAAGTAGACGGCCCGTTCGACCACCGGGTCCAGGCGTTGTGGCAGGTCCAGACGGACGGTGACCGGCAGCGGCGCGGTGGCGGTCAGTCCCGGCAACGCCTCGCCGAGGCCGGCGTCCAGTGCCACCGGGTGGATGCCCCGGGTGAGCCGTCGCAGCTCGGTGATGGTGTCGTCGGTCTGGTCGCGGGCGCGGTCCACCAGGCTGCGCAGCCGTGCGAGGTCCGGACCGGCGGCGGGAGCCAGCGCGTCCTCGGCCAGCGACAGGGTGACGGCCAGGGCGACCAGCCGGGCCTGGGTGCCGTCGTGCAGGTCGCGTTCCAGACGGCGGAGGTGGTCGGTGCTCTGCGCCAGCAAGGTGGCGCGGGCGGTCTCCAGCTCCCGGACGCGCCGCTGGGCGCGGACCGGGCCGAGCAGCAGCCGGACGAGCCGCCGATTCGCTCCGCTCAGCGCCCGGACCG
The DNA here is from genome assembly GCF_043079345.1 of Streptomyces sp. NPDC015220. Classification (NCBI taxonomy): domain Bacteria; kingdom Bacillati; phylum Actinomycetota; class Actinomycetes; order Kitasatosporales; family Streptomycetaceae; genus Streptomyces; species Streptomyces sp. NPDC015220. Next base: position 50,017 of record NZ_JBIBUK010000033.1, read on the forward strand.
CGCCGGGCACCGCGGAAAGGACGATCAGGCCGAGCGTAACGGATGCGGCGTCCAGCCAGCCGGCCGGACGCGGGCCCGGTCCCACCAGGCGGACCCAGAGCGGAAACCCGATCAGCCAGCCGCAGCCGAGTGGAAGCAGTACGGCGGCGGCGAACCCGAGCACGCCGAGCGGCAACCGCAGCACCAGATAGAGCAGGGCCCGCCAGGCGACCGGGTCGGTCAGCACGGCACGGACGCGGGCGACCGCTCCCGCCGGGCGGGGCGGCCGGGCCGGCGCCTCGACGCGCTCACCGAGCAAGCGGCCGGCCAGCCGGCGGTGCAGCGCGCCGAGTCCCCGTGCTCCCAGCAGCGCGGCGGCCACGAACGGCAGTCCGAGCACGGTGAGCGAGAGCAGCGTCCCCGCGTACAGGACGGCGAGCGCGTAGGCGCCGCCGAGCAGTGCCGGCGGCAGCCCGACAACGGCGAAGGCCCATTCGCCGCCCCGGACGGAGAGGTACCGCCGCCGCTCAGCCATGTCCGGCCCTGGACGCCTCGGCCGCTCCGAGGCGAGTGACGGCGCCGAGCCGGCGGGCGGCGCGCCCGGCACGGGTGGAGGGCCGGCGCGGTCGGTCCGTCCGTTCCCGGGCCGCGTCCGCGGCAGCCGCCCCGTCGCCGTGCTCAGTCACGGCCACCGCCGACCAGCTCCGCCGCCGGGCCGCGGACCGCCCACAGGCCCGTGATGACGATGCCAGGGACGGTGAGCGCCGCCGCGCCCGCGACGATCCACCCGCAGGCGGCCACCGGGACGGACGGCACCGGCGTTCCGCTGACCGCCGTGCTGAACGCCGCCGACGCTGCGCCCGTGACCGCCGCGCCGAGCAGGACCCCCACCGCCGCGGTCAGCACGGCCTCCGCGGCCAGCATGCGCAGCAGCCGCGGCCGGGTCGCACCGACCAGCCGCAGCAGCGCGAACTCGCGGCGCCGGCCGGCGGTCACGGCGACCGAGGTGTTGACGGTGGAGACCGCAGCGAAGCAGACCAGCAGCGCCAACTCGGCCTGGCGCAGCCAGACGTCGGTGGCGGCGCCGGCGGCGTCGGTCGTCGCGCTCGTGGCCCGCCCGGCGGTACTCGTCATGATCAGCATGGTGCCCGACAGTCCCACGAGGAGCGCAACCGGCGTGACCGCGGACGACAGCCGCCGCGCGTACCCGCGCAGGTTGGCGTCGGCCAGCCAGCCCGCGCCGGGTGCCAGAGCACGTACCGGTGCGCCCAACGCGGCCGCCAGGACGCGCGCGGCGAGCGGCCCCGCCAGGGCGACCGCGACCAGCAGCACCAGCGAACCGAGCAGCGCCGCCTGCCCGGCCTCGTCCGGCTGTTCGGCCGGCCGCGTCGCGGCCAGTCGCAGCAGCAGGCCGCCGCCCACCAGGGTGCCGATTCCGGCGAGCAGGCGCGGTGCGCCCGTCCGTCCCTGTTCGGTCGAGCTCGCGGTGAGGGCGGCCGCGGGCGCGATCCGGGAGATCCGCCGGGCCGCGACGGCCGTGGCCGCCAGGCCGACGGCGAGCACGGCGACCAGCGCGACCAGCATCGGCACCACTGTCCCCGGCACCCGTACACCGGGCGCCGCCATTCCCCGTCGCTGCAACTCCGTGAGGAGGAGGCGGGCCGCCACCGCGCCCGCGCCCCAGCCCGGCGCGGTCACCAGCAACGTGGTCGCGACGACCTGGCCGCGCACCAGCCGTCGCGCCTGGCGGGGCGTCGCGGCGATGGTGCGCAGCAACGCCAGCTCCCGGTGCTGCTGACGGAGAGCGAAGCCCAGCGCGTTGACCACGACGAGGAACGCGACCAGTACGGCGATCTCACCGAACGCACCGGCGATCACCATCAGTCCGGGCCCGGCGGCCGCTTTCCGGGCGGCCGCCGGGGCGGTGACATCGGCGGCGAACAGCGAGCCGAACAGCGTCAGGGTGGCGACGGTGAGGAAGAGCGCGACCGCCAGGCCGACGAAGGCCGCCGGACGCCGGCGCATCTGCCCGAGGGCGATCGAGGACATCGCGTTCACCCGCCCAACCGGGCGAGGGCTTCGCCGACCCGGGCGGCGGTGGGCCGGACGAGTTCGTCCACCACGACACCGTCGGCGAGCAGCAGCACCCGGTCCGCGTACCCGGCGGCGACCGGGTCGTGGGTCACCATCGCGCAGGTCTGCCCCTCGCGGTCCACACCGTCGCGCAGCAGGGCCAGGATCTCGTGGCCGGTGGCCCGGTCGAGCGCACCGGTCGGCTCGTCGGCGAACAGCACCTGGGGGCGGGAGACCAGCACCCGGGCGATCGCCACCCGCTGCTGCTGCCCGCCGGAGAGCTGCCCGGGCCGGTGCCGTTCCCGCCCGGCCAGTCCCACCCGGGCCAGTGCGTCCAGCACCCGCTCCCGGTCGGGCCGCTCGCCTGCCAGTCGGCCGGGGAGTTCGACGTTCTGCGCGACCGTCATCGCCGGCATCAGGTTGAACGCCTGGAAGACGAATCCGACCCGGCTTCGCCGCAGTTCCGCCAGCCGCCGCTCGGGCAGCCGGGACACCTCGGTGTCACCCCACCAGACCGATCCCCGGGTGGGCCGGTCCATCCCCGCCAGGCAGTGCAGCAAGGTGGTCTTGCCGGAGCCCGACGGTCCCATCACCGCCGTGAACGTCCCGGGTGCGAGGGCCACCGACACTCCGCGCAACGCCCGCACCGCGGCGGTACCGCGTCCGTAGTCGCGGTGCAGGTCCTCCGCGCGGGCGGTGGTTGCCGTTCTGATGTCCGTGGTCGTCTGGGCCATGCCCTCATCCTCGGCGGGCGGGGCACGGCGGTCGATCGTGCCCGCCCCCGGATCCAGGGTTCGGAAAACCTCACCCCGGTCGCCGGCACGGGCCGTCGACCGGCGCGCCGCCCCTTCGGGGCCGGCTACCCGTGGCGGACCGGAACGGCCGGACCGGCCGGACGGTTCCGGGCGGCTCGCGCAGGCGGAACCGCCCGGGCCTTCAGCGTCGTGGCCGCGGCGGCGCGGCACGCCGCCGTACGCGCGGTCGACCGGGCACGTCCGAGCACCGGCGCGTCGGCGCTCAGTCCACGTCCACGTCGTCGAAAAGCGCGTGCATCGCACCGAGCACGCGCAGGCAGGCGTCGATGTCGGCGATGGTCAGGTCGCCGTCGACCTGACGCAGCAGCGCGCGCTCACGGGCCCGTACCGCACCGATCGCGGCGCGGCCCTCGTCGGTGAGCCCGATGAGCGCCGACCGGCGGTGTGCCGGGTTGGCGAGGCTCTCCACCAGCCCGTGCCGGGCGGCGTCGTTCACCATGCGCTGCACGAACTGCCGGCTGATCGCCTGGGCCCGTCCCATCTGCGGCACCGTCATCGGCCCCCCGGTGCGCAGGAGATCGAGTACCGCGCGCACCCCGACCGACAGGCCCTCGGCCGGCGCCTGCCGCTCCACCTTGCGGTGGACCCGCCGGTAGAGGGGCCCGACCAGGTCGAAGACCTCCGCAAGACGCTCGGCCATCTCGTCCGGGCAGGGCGCGGAGAGGGCGGGGGTGCGTTCGTCCGTCATGGCGCCATCATGACACCTTGGTTGCCAAACCACGGGGCAGATGACACCTTGGTTGTCATGATTGACGCTCTCACCTCCTTACCGATCCGTTCGCTGCCGACCGCCGACGGCCGTCTCGCCTACCGTGAGACCGGGTCCGGGCCGTCCTTGGTGTTCCTGCACGGCGGCTTCGTCGACCACCGCATGTGGCAGGAGCAGCTCCCGGCCTTCGCCCCGAGCCACCGGGTCATCGCGTTCGACGCCCGTGGACACGGGGGCTCGGACAACGCCACCGGTCCCTTCCGGCCCGTCGACGACCTCGCCGCGCTGCTGCGGGCACTGGACGCGGCACCGGCCGTCCTGGTCGGGGTGTCGATGGGCGGCGCCACCGCCGTCGACTGCGCGCTGGAGCACCCCGAACTGGTGCGCGCGGTCGTCGTCAGCGGTGTCGGCACCAGCGAGCCCGTCTTCGAGGGCCCGTGGGAGCTGGACGTCTTCGCCGCCCAGGGGCAGGCGCTGGCCGCGGGCGACGCGGCCGCCTGGGTCGACGCGTTCCAACGGTTCACCGCCGGCCCGCACCGCGACCTGGCCGAGGTCGATCCCGGTGTCGTGCGCCGAGTGCGGGAGATGGCACTCGGTACGCTCGGCAAGCACGCGCCCGGTGAGCCGGACCACCGAGTGCCGGTCACGGCCACCTGGGAGCGCGCGGCCGGCATCGCCGTCCCGGTGTGCGCCATCAACGGCGCCCTGGACTCCCCGGACCACCTGGCCATGGCCCACCGCCTGACCGGGCTCGTCCGCGACGGGCGCACCGTCACCGTGCCGGACACCGCGCACTACCCGAACATGGAGGACCCGGCACGCTTCAACGCCAGACTGACCTCGTTCCTGGAGACGGTATGAGCAAGGCCCTCCTCGTGATGGACGTCCAACGGGCCATCGTGGACATCGCCGACGACGGCTCGGCATACGTGCCACGCCTTCGCAGGGCGATCGACGGAGCCCGGGCGGCCGGCATCCCCGTGATCTACGTGGTCATCGCGTTGCGCCCCGGCTTCCCTGAGGTCGGCCCGCACAACAGGGCTCTCACCGCCATCGCGCGGGCCGGGCTCTACGTCGAGGGCGACCCGGGCACCGAGATCCACCCCGAGGTCGCGCCCCGGCCGGGCGAGGTGGTGGTCACCAAGAGACGGGCGAGCGCGTTCTCGGGCAGCGACCTCGAGATGGTGCTGAGGACCCGCGGCATCGACAGCCTCGTGCTCACCGGCATCGCCACCAGCGCCGTGGTGCTGTACACCCTGTGTCAGGCCAACGACCTCGACTTCGGCCTGACCGTCCTCTCCGACGCCTGCCTGGACCTCGACCCGGAGGTGCACCGGGTGCTCACGGAGAAGCTGTTCCCGCAGTGGGCGGATGTCCTCACCGTCGACGACTGGCTCGGTGCGATCGCGCCCCGATAGCGCCGGACGAGGTGGCCGGGCCCGCGCACCGTGAGAACCACCGTGCGGGCCGCCGCCGGGCGGAGGCGACTCGGGACTCACATGAAGTTGCGGGTGTGCAGTGCCGAGAGGGCCGCTGCCTCGTCGTCGGGAAAGCCCAGCCGGGACAGCCGGTGACGTCGTCCCTCGTCCATGTCGGCCCGCAGCCGCCGCACCGCGCGCCAGCCGCGTTCGATCGCCTCCGGTTCCCAGGAGCCCGCCGCGAGCAGCACCAGGGCGTCGAACACGTCCGCGTTCAGGCCCGCGGTGTGCGTCAACGCCTCGTGACGGCGTTCCACGGCGGCCCGCAGCCGGCCGCGCAGCCGGGGATCGACGGTGCCGCGGTGTTCGAGATGGCCCAGGCCGAACGCGACGTGCCGCGCCTCGTCCTGGCGCACGAGCCGGCTGATGCGGCGCGTCACCGGGTCCGGTGCGTGACGCTCGAGGAAGGAGAGGAGGTTGAGGAAGCTGCCCTCGCCGAGCACGGACAGCAGGAAGGACGCGATGGAGAAGTCCGGCTCGGTCAGCAGGGTCGCCAGGGAGGCCCGGCCCCCCACCGACGAGGTGCCCATCCGGCCTCCTTTGAGCAGCGCCCTCCGGGTGAAGACCTCCACGTGCCGGGCTTCGTCGGCGGCCTGTACGGCGAGCAGTTGCAGCACCTCCCGGAAGTGCGGATGCACCTGGGCCAGCAGTCGCCCGGGCACCACCAGGGCGGCCTGCTCGTTCTCCACGAGGTAGGTCATCACCTGCGTCACGGCCGTCTCGACGTCATCGGGCAGAGCGAAGGGAGTGTCCCAGGGGATCGCGGACTGCGGATCCCACTGGGCGGCGGTCGCCTGGCGGTAGAGCCGTGACGCCTGGTCCGTCCAGGCCATGTCCCGGTCGGCCACGGCGAAGTGCACCTCGGGTCCGCCGGCCTCGACGAGCGCGCCCCGCGCGGCCAGGCCCCAGTGCGCCGGGGCCCGGTCGACCACCCCGCCCGGTCCGGGGTCACCGGCACGTTCGGCACCGTTCCAGCGGGCCCCGGCGGCGGTGCCCCGGCGCACATGCGCGCGCAGTGGGGTGGTCTCGGCGGGCGCGGGTGTCACCGTGTGTCCTTCGCGACGGCACCAGACGGCCAGATGGGGCAGGAGCGCCGGGTGAGTGCCCGACACGGCGACCTGCCCGCCGGGCGCCACGTGGCCGAGCGCCCGGCGCAGCAGCAGGTGTGCCCCTTGCTCGAAGCCGAGTCCGGCGAGGTCGAGCGGCAGGGCGGCGCCGGAGCGCGGGTCGCTCGCCGTCACGGCCGGTAGCCGGTGGCCGTGATCCGGCCGTCCGGGTCGTAGAAGCCCGTCGCGTCGACCGCGGCCTCGAGCTGTGCGAAGCCGCTCTCCCGTGCGGGCACCCAGCGGGTGAGCCCTTCCAGGTCGAGCAGGTGGCGCACGTCCGGGTCGGCGTAGGACATCGAGAGCAGCAGTGCGGTCAGGTGTTCGGCCGGTTCGGTGGCGAGCGAGGGTCCGGCGGCGAGCACACAGTGGTCGTAGGGGGCCGTGCGGGTCAGCACCCGCGTGCCGTCCGGGGGCAGGGTCCCGTCCTGGGCGAAGGCGAGGTGGTTGGCGTCGATCATGCAGGCTGCCGCCGCCCGGCCGGCCAGCAGGGCATGGGCCGCGTCCCGCTCGCCGCCGATGTGGTCCCCGTGCAGTCCCACGCCGGTGTCGTGACGTTCGACTCGCAGGCCGGTGTCCGTGTCGACGCCCAGCCCCCGGAGGTGGTGCAGCGGGATCAGGGTGGCCTGCGGCGAGTCGACCGCGCCCACCGCGACGGTCTCGCCCTTGAGGTCGGCGACAGTGGCGATGGGTGCGTCGGTCCTGACCACCACGACCGACGTGAGGTCCCGGTCGGTGTCGCGCATGACGAGCGGCCGGATGCCGACGCCCGCCGCCGAGGCCAGCCGGCGGGTGCGCAGCCAGGCCAGCGGCGAATGCCAGGCCGCGTCGATCCGGCCGCCCACCAGATCCTCGGCCTGCCGCTCGTAGTGGGCGTACAGCACGAAGTCGAACGGGAGTCGCTGCCGCGACAGCCAGGCGCGGAAGCCGGACCAGATGGTCACCACCTTGGGGTCGTAGGCGACGGCCCCCAGCACCAGCGGAGTCATCGGGCCTCCTCGAACAGCGGCAGGTCCAGTCCGGCGCGTCCGCAGAAGTCGTACAGCGCCTCGGTGGTCGGTGCCATCACGCGCGCCGCCAGTGCGTCCCGGAAGCGGCGTTCCATCCCCAGGTCGCGGCGGTAGGCGCTGCCGCCGCACAGGCGCATGGCGCCGTCCGCCACTTCGGCGGCGGTCTCGGCCGCCAGCGCCTTGACCTGGAGCACCCGCAGGGTCGCGTCGGGGCGGGCGGTGTCGAGGGCGGCGAGGGTGTCGTCGAGGAAGGCCCGGGCGGCGTCGGCGCGCAGCCGCATGAGGGCGTACTCACGGCGGGCGACCGGCTGCTCCGCCAGGCTCTGCCGCAGATGTTCCAGGCGCGTGGTGCGCAGGTGGCCCGCGGCAAGGGCGAGGAGCGCCTCGGTCACCCCCATGCAGAATGCGGCGCTCAGTACGAGGAAGCGGGGCAGCACCAGGTCCAGGGCGGTGGCCAGGCCCTCGCCGTCGGCGCCCAGCCGGGCCGTCTCCGCAACGCGTACGTCCTTGGCGCCGACGGGACTGGAGGCATTGCCCCGCAGCCCGAATCCGTCGAAGTCGCCCTGTACGTCCAGGCCCGCACTGTCGCTCGGTACCAGCCACAGCGTCATGGGGCCCGCGGCCCTGAGCGGCCGGCTCGACCACACGTAGCTGTCGGCCTCGCCGGCCGAGGTGACCCAGGACTTGCGGGCGTTCAGCCGCACGTCGTCGGTGCCGTCCTGGGCAGCGGTGCCGACGGGCGCCCAGAAGTGGCTGCGTGAGCCCTTCTCCGAGAAGGCGAGGGTGCTCAAGTGCCGTCCGTCGGCGACCGCGCGGCGCACGTGTGCCGGGCCGTGTGCCTCGATGACGGACACGGCCGCGTAGTGCATGAGGAGCACCATGGCGGTCGAGCCGCAGACGCCGGCCAGCCGCTCGACCACCGCGGCGGCCTGTCGCAGATCCGCGCCGGCTCCCCCGTGCTCCGTTGCGCTGAGCAGACCGAGCCCTCCCGCGGCGGCCAGGGCTCGGACGCCGTCCCGGGGGAACCTGCCCTCCCGGTCGACGTCCTGGGCGAGTGGTTCGACGACGTCGCGGATCACGGCGTCCAGGCGTTCGGGAGTGCCCGGCGCCGGCACGTCGTGAGCGGGGTGCGGCATGATGGCCCCTCAGGATCGGTATGAAAGCCACTTACGGGACTACTCAACCACTGCGTCCGCTGGATTCCCTTCAAGCGCACCGGGCCGGACCCGGAACCGACGGCGACGTGAGGTGAGGACGGGGTGAGCCGGGTGGCGGTCGCTCGACGTCGTTGCCGTGGTCGTCGGCCGGCGCCCCCGGTCCGGCCGACAGGGGGACCTGACCGCCCGCTCCTGCCCCGTCCCGGGCAGCCTGCCGCCCGGAGTGCCTAGGCTGCCACCGACACGGAAGGGCGGTGCCATGGATGCCGACTCCTGGACCAGGGCCGCGATCGAGGAACACTGGCGGGCCTCGGAACGCGGGAACACCGAAGCCGAGCACGCCGTCTACGCCACGGACGCGATCCTGGACTACCCACAGTCGGGGGAACGGTTCCGCGGCCGCGCGGCGATCACGGCGCAACGCGGCGGGCACCCCGCCGACCGGCACTTCACCGTCCAGCGGATCACCGGCCGCGCGGATCTGTGGGTGAGCGAATGCGTCATCACCTACGACGGTGTGCCTTCGTACTCGGTGAGCATCATGGAATTCGCCGGCCGGCACGTGGTGCACGAGACGCAGTACTTCGCCGACCCCTTCGGCGCCCCGGCCTGGCGGGCCGCGCTCGCGGAGCCGATGCCGGGCCGGACCATCACCGGAGCCCAGTGAGATCACCCGCGGCACGCCGGAGGGCCTGTTCCCTCTCACCTCCCGTGTGCGGCGGGCACTTCACCGGACCGCGCCCGATCTGCCACGGTCGACCGCCGGCGCCGTGCCCCGTGGGGCGGTCGGTTCGGAGCACATCGGAGCGCCGCCGGACATGGACCGGGCGCCGTCCGCCACGAGAAACCTTCGCGGGATCGGGCCGTCAGCCTTCGCCCGCGTCGGTCAGGGCCTCGGCGATCAGGCGGGTGGCGAAGTCCCGGTCGTCGGCGAGGCGGTTGATGTGCTCCGCGAGCAGGAAGGCGGTGGCCTCCAGGGGGGTCATCTCCTCCTTGGTCCAGTATCCGTACTGCCCGCGCCACAGGCTGGGGCTCAGATCGGTTCCCGCGGCGACGACCAGGCCGGTCATGGTGGGGATGACCTCGGGCGGGAAGCTCTTGGGCATCATGCGCATCGTGGCCACCAGGCTCGGCACCACATACTCGAGGACGTCCTTGCCGTGGCTTTCGTAGGCCATCCCCAGCCACTTCATGAACATGTAGATGAGCGTGCAGGCGCCGTCCAGTACGTCGTCGAACCCCTCTGCGTCCATGGACGCGGCGAACTGGTCGGTCAGGGCTTGTTGTTCGGCTCCCCTCTCGGTCCTGCCGTCGTACACGGCCTTGAGATGGGAGTCGATCATCATGAGCACCGCGCCGACATCGCCGGCGGAAGCGTGCTCGGGGGCACAGGGCGACGACACAGAGTTCCTCCTCGTGCGACCACCGCGGGCGGCGTCCGGTCACGGGAGCACTATGCCGTGTGCGGAGGATCTTCCGCGGCTGATCTCCGATGTCGGGCGGCCCGGGCGCCGTCCGGGCTACAATCCGCCGACGAACCCTCGGGGCCGTCGCGATTGCCGGGCGCGGCCACCGCCTGCGGGGTCGAACCGAGCCGTGCGGCCTGCCCCGCCCACGCGGGCCGGGGAGATGCGGCACCGCACGACCCACGCCCGCGGCACGGAACGCCGCCGCCCGGCCCCTCCTTCCGGCACGGGTGAACCGAATCCCCGTTCCGGCTAGGGCTTGCGGGCCAGACCGGCGGCGATGAGACGCTCCCAGACGGTGAGTTCCTGTTCGCCGCCGCCGATCCGAGGGTCGTCGACCGCCTCGGGACGCCACAGGGACGCTGGGACGATCCCCGGGGCCAGGAGTTCCAGGCCGTCCAGCAAGGATTCGATCTCCGCGTCGGTGCGCCACCTGCCACGGCCGAACGTCTGCTGGAGGACCCTCTCGGCCTCCGCCGTCTCCGGGTTGTCGCCGGAACGGAAGTGGCTGACGAAGAAGTAGCTGCCCGAGGGAACGTGGTCGCGCCAGTACCGGACGATTCCGGCGGGATCCTCCTCGTCGTTGACGTGGTGCAGGATGGCGCTGAAGACGACGGCGACGGGGCGGGTGGGGTCGATCAGTTCCAGGGTGTCCGGATGGGTGAGGATGCCCTCGGGGTTTCGTACATCGACCGGGACGACCCGCGTCCGGTCGTTCTCCTCCAACAACGCACGTCCGTGGACCAGCACTTGGGGATCGATGTCCACGTACACGACCCGGGACTCCGGAGCGTGCCGTTGTGCGACCTGATGGACGTTGTCGGTGGTCGGGAGGCCGCTGCCCAGGTCGATGAACTGCCGTATGCCGGTGGTCGTCACGATCTCCCCGACGGCCCGGATCAGGGCCGCGCGGTTGGCGAAGGCGATCGCCACCGAACCGGGCAGGTCCCGCTTGAACACGTCGCCGATCTCCCGGTCGACGGCGTAGTTGTCCTTGCCGCCGAGCAGGTAGTCGTAGACGCGGGCGATGCTGGGCCTGCTGGGGTCGATGGAGGAGCGGTGATCCGTCATGACGACAATCCTCCCCACGTCGCCGCCGGCCGGCCACCGCTTCGGGCTTCTTGGCACCTCCGCCGCCCTCCATGTCCAGGACCGCGGACGGTGCCGGCCGGGCCCGGTTCGTCGGGGAAGGCTCGCGGCCCGCGAGATGGGTCAGAGCGCGGCCGCCGGGTAGCGCACGAAGAGAATGCCGTGCACGTCGCCGTGCGGGGCGCCGTACAGGTGCGCGGTGTCGGCCGGCCAGCACACCGACATGCCCGGCCCGACGCTGCTCGGCGCGTCCAGGACTCCCACGACGGCCGTGCCACTGAGGATCATCAGACTCTCCGTCGTGCCCGCGACGTGCGGCGCCGACTCCTGCGTGGCGCCGGCGGCGATGGTGATCCGGAAGACGTCGGTGACCGCGTCGCCGTCCTCGTGCCGCTCGATCAGGACGGCTGTGACCGCGCTGCCGGAGACGGCGGCCTCCCGCCGCTCGTCAGGCGGTGCGGGGTCGTCGCTGAGTACCGCGCTGAGCGGCCGGTTGAGCGCCGTGGTCAGTGCGTAGAGGGTCTCCAGCGTGGGGTTGCGCGTACCGCTCTCCAGCTCCGAGAGCGTGCCCTTGCCCACACCGGAGCGCCGCGCCAGTTCCGAGAGCGACCAACCCCGAGCCGTGCGCAGCTCCCGGAGCCTGCGCCCCACTTCGTCGTTCAGCCCCATCGCCGGATCGCGCTCCCGCTCTTCGTTGCCGTGGTTGACGGGTCTCGGCCCTCCTCTCTAGTGTTCCACAAACAGAACGTTCTGTTTATGGAACATCCTGCCGATCCCGCCGGCATCCCCCCGGACCGCCTCCTCGGAAGTTGCCCCGTATGTCCTCCTTCACCGACCGCATACGCGCGGCTGCCCCGCCTTCGGCCGTGGCCGCCGGTCTGATCGCCGTCACCGTGGGCGTCACCAGTTCGGCCGCGCTCGTGTTCACCGCGGCGAAGGCCGCGGGCGCGGACGACCGGGAGATCGGATCGTGGATGCTCGCGCTGGGCGTCGGGCTCGCCGCCACCTGCGTCGGCCTCTCCCTCCGGCATCGCGCTCCCGTCGTCACCGCGTGGTCGACGCCCGGCGCCGCCCTGCTCGCGACCAGTCTCACCGGCGTGCCGATGGGCCAGGCCGTCGGCGCTTTCGTCTTCTCGGCACTGCTCGTCCTCGTCACCGGTGTGACCGGATGGTTCGCCCGCGCCATGGACCGCATCCCCGTGCCGCTGACCGCGGCCCTGCTCGCCGGGGTGCTGCTGCGGTTCGGCACCGGCCTGTTCAGCACCATGCAGGAGGACTTCGCCGTCGCCTTCCCGGTGTTCGCGCTCTATCTCGTGGCGCGCCGGTCGGCACCGCGCTACGCGGTGCTGGTCGCCCTCGCCGGCGGTGTCCTCGCCACGGTCCTCACCGGCGGATGGCGGCTGGACAAGCTGCACGTCTCACTCGCCGCGCCGGTCTTCGTCGCGCCGGACTTCGACTGGAAGGTCCTCGTCAGCGTCGGCGTGCCGCTGTTCGTGGTCACCATGGCCTCGCAGAACCTGCCCGGAGTCGCCGTGCTCCGCAACTCGGGTTATGACGTTCCCGTGTCGCCGCTGATGACGTGGACCGGGGCGGTGAACGCGCTGCTCGCCCCGTTCGGCGCGTTCGGGCTGAACCTCGCCGCCATCACCGCCGCGATCTGCACCGGCGAGGAGGCGCATCCGGTGCGGGACAAGCGTTACGTCGCCGCCGTGTGGGCCGGCGTCTTCTATCTCTGCGTCGGCGTGTTCGGGGCCACGGTCGCATCGCTGCTCACCGCCATGCCGCACGCCCTCGTGCTCGCCGTGGCGGGCGTCGGTCTGCTGGCCACGATCGAGAACTCCCTGACCACGGCTCTGTCCGACAGGACGTCGCGGGAGGCGGCGGTCGTCACGTTCCTCGCCACCGCGTCCGGCGTCACCCTCCTGGGCATCGGCTCCGCCTTCTGGGGACTGCTCGCGGGCGCTCTCACCAGCGTCGTCGTCAACGCCGGACGACGCGGCGGGCCGACGCCCGCGCCCTCGACGCCCGCACCGGCACAGGACCGCCCGGCGGACGCCCCCTCCTCGATCCCGGCCGGTGAACGGCCCTCGGCGTAGCGCCGCGGCGGGCCCCGACCAGGGAACCCGCCCGAGCGGAGCCGGCGTCGCCGGCGCGCCGGGGACGTGTGCTCACGACGGCCGCTTCCAGTCGCCGTGGCAGCCGCAAGCCCCGCGCGAGACCGTCCGAAACCTTCTCGAGTCCAACGTCACCCCATCGGCCGTGCGGCGCCACCCACGCGGATTCCTCCTGTTGGCCGACAGGGCGACCCACCCGCGAAGGTATGCGCGGGGGGAACGAATTCACTCAGAAGGAGAGGCGTATGCGTGCAGCTCATCGACAAGGCCGCCGTAGGATCCTGCCGGCCGTAGTGGCGGCGGCAGCCGCCGGCACCGTCCTCACCGTCTACTCCGCCGCACCCGGCGCCGCGTCCTTCGCCCAGCCCGCCGTCATCACGGACGGCGGCACCGCCGGCGGCGGCACGTCCCGCGGCGACGTCCCCTGCGGGACGCCGCCCGTCACACTCGACAGCACCACACAGCGCTTCCTCGACAAGCTCGCCGCCCAGGACGGCAAACCCCTGTTCGAGCAGACCCCCGCACAGGCCCGCGAGGTCCTCGACAAGCTCCAGGCCGGACCCGTGCCCGAACTGCCCGCGGACATCACCGAGAAGACCATCAAGGGCGGCCCCACCGGCCAGGTCTCCCTCCGGATCGTCCGCCCGGCCGGAGTCAAGGGCACCCTCCCCGGTCTCGTCTACATCCACGGTGGCGGCTGGGTGCTCGGCAACGAGAAGACGCACGACCGGCTGGTACGCCAGCTCGCCCACGGAGCCCGCGCAGCGGTCGTCTTCGTCAACTACACCCCCTCCCCCGAGGCCCGTTTCCCGGTGGCCATCGAACAGGCCTACGCCGCCTCGAAGTGGGTGGCCGAACACGGGAAGGAGATCGGCGTCGACGGCAGGCGCCTGGCCGTCGCCGGCGACTCCGTCGGCGGTGACATGACCGCCGCGGTGACCATGATGGCCAAGCAGCGCGGCGGGCCGGTGTTCCGCAAGCAGGTCCTGCTCTACCCCGTCACCGACGCGAACTTCGACACCGCCTCCTACCGGCGTTTCGCGGAGAACTGCTGGCTCACCCGCGCGAACATGAAGTGGTTCTGGGACGCCTACGCCCCCGACGCCGCCGATCGAGAGCAGCCGCTGGCCTCGCCCAACAAGGCCACCACCGAGCAGTTGCGCGGCCTGCCCCCGGCCCTCGTCGTCACCGACTCCGACGTCCTGCGCGACGGAGCCAAGACCTACATCGGCAAGCTCCGTGCCGCCGGCGTAGACGTGGAGCACCTCGACTACCCGCACATCGTGCACGACTTCATGATGCTCGACGCCCTGCGCGACACCCCGTCCGCCAAGGACGCGGTCGCCCGCACCAGCGAGGTCCTGCGCCAGGCCCTGCGCGGCTGACGGGCCGCCCGCGCAGTCCGCGACGCCGTCCGATGCCGGTGTCGGCGCCCCCGGGAGCACCGCGTCGCAGCGGATGGCCTCGGGGGCCCGGCCCCGGCCGGTTCGCCCTGGGAGTCGGCGGGCGCCGCGGTCAGTCGCGCAGTTCGAGCGTCCAGTCTCCGAGCGACCTGACGTGCAGGAGTGAGCTCGATATGCGGTACGGGCCCGAAGACGCGGTGATCTTTCGGTAGGGGAACAGGTTCTCGTCCAGTTCGAAGACATGGATCACGCCGCTCGACCCGGCGATCACCAGCTCCCGCTCGGGCCCGTCGTGCCGTACGACGCCGTACCAGCCGCCATGGGTCCGCGCGCCGAGCACCGGCGCCGCGCTGAGTGGTTCCGGCTCCAGCCGCCACTTCGTGCCCTGGACGGCCTTGACGACCACGAAGCAGGAGCCGCCCGGATCGACCCACACCGGGCCGAGTACGGGGCGGCGGCGACGGTTGGTGTCCGCGATGTTCGTCCACTTGCCGTACGGGTGGTTCAGGGAGAGCGCGACCAGCCTCTCGTCCTTGCCGAGCGACGTCCGTCGTACGGTCATCAGTGTGGGAGGTCCCTGGTAGCGCAGGACCGCGGACCCCTTGCCCTCGACCGGGCCCGTGAGCAGCGGGGCCTCCTCCTCGGGCAGCAGGCGCAGCGTCCACTCACCCGTGTGCCGGACGCGTACGGTCTGCTCGGCCTGGCCCGCCCTGAAGGCCACGGACACGCCACGCGTCCCGCACTCCCCGCCGGTGAGCCACTCGCTCTCGTCACCGTACTCGTCGACGTTCTTCACCTCGAGGCGGTAGTCGGCCTCGGCGCGCGGGAAGTCGTACCGGACCAGCGCCGGACGCCCCGGCCACGGGTTGACCAGCGTGATCGTCTTCTCGCCCCGGCCCTCGTAGACGCTGGTCGGCCGGCCCTTGAACAGGGCACGGAGCCCGGTCCCGCCCTTCCCGTCCGGGGCCGGGGTGCGCGGGGCCTCGCCGGTCTCCTGATCCGTGGACGGCGTGTGGACGGGCAGCGGTCTGGCGGTGAGTCCCCAGTCGCCCTCGGCGTTCTCGACGACCAGCAGGAGCGGGCCGTCGGGCACCGGGACGGTCTGCGCCAGCCGGCCGGTCTCGTTGACGAGCATGTCGTGCCGGTCGAGGTCGTCGAGGTGGGCGGCCTCGTGGCAGTTCATCAGGAACCACTGGCCGCGGTCCGCACCGCCGTCGAACCGGACCGTCACGTCGGCCGCGGCTCCGGTGTACGCGACGACGTCGGCGCCGCGCCCGGTGAGTTCCCGCGTGCCGAGCCGGCGGGCCGACGACAGGGGGAGCACCGTGATCGTCCAGGCTCCCGGATAGTCGACGTTGAGCCGCAGCGGGCGGCCCTGCGGGGGCTGCACCAGCGCGCGGCCGTGGAAGTCGGGCAACTCCGTGTTGAAGACGATGTCGTCCTTCTTGTTGCGGCGGTCGAGGGTCTCCACCAAGAGGTAGTCGTCGCCCTCGATCCTGGCCTCCACGATCACCGGGCCGGGTGGCAGCGGTGCCTCCACGGCGACCACGCCATTGCCGAAGCCGCTCTGGACGTGGGGCACGAAGTCGGTGCCGATGGGGAGACGGTCGGGGACCATGGCGGCAGCGGGGGCCACGGGTGCCGGCGCGGGGTGCGCGGGCGGGCCCGGGACGGCCTGCGGCACCGGGCCGGCCGAGGACGGCGGCAGCCCCGCGGTCTTGGACACGGCCGTGTTCGGCACCGGCGCCGCAGCGGGCGGCACCGCCGGCGCGACCGGCTCGGACCCGGACCGTCCGTCCTGGACCGCGATCCCGAAGTCGGTCGCCAGTCCCGCGAGCCCCGAGTCGTACCCCTGCCCCACCGCGCGGAACTTCCACAACCCGTTGCGCCGGTAGAACTCCCCCAGCACGAACGCCGTCTCGCTCGTGGCGTCGGTCACCGTGTAGTGCGCCACCACGGCGCCCTCGGCCGTCAGCACCTGTACGTACAGCCCGGGCACCTGCCCGAACACCCCGCCGTCGCAGGAGCCCGCGATCAGCACCCGCTGCATCCCGGGCTCTACGCGGGGCAGGTCCACTTCCAGCCACTCGGCGAGCATCCCACCGCCCTGGCCCGCCCCCGTGTGCCGGACGGCCCCGGAGGGGTGTGCGGGCTGGTTGTAGAACACGAGGTCGGCATCGCCTCGGACCTTGCCCCCGGCGTCGAGCAGCAGGGCCGAGGCGTCGACCAGCGGGGTCCCGGGGACACTCAGCCGGCAGACGGCGACCCGCAACGCACCTGCGGGAACAGGGACGTTGGCCCCTTTGGTGATGTTCGTCATGGGGCTCATGGTGACAGTGAAGGCGGCGTGAAGTCGACGGGTGGTCCGAGCCGGTGCGCTCCCTCGTGGGACCACCCGCACCCGGCCGGGTCCCACCGCCGGCGGGCCGCTCGCGGCCTGCCCCGGCACCGGACGTGGTAGGCACAGGCAACCGCGGGGCGTGGGTCGGCGGGCGACGACCGCTGGACACTTCCAGGGCGCGCGACGGGATCGCACGGGGCGCGAAAGGCTCCCGGCCGTCCCGCGTAAGGCGGGACGGCCGGGAGCCTCAGGTCCGCGGCGAGGAAAGCGAAGGGACTGGACGCTAGAAGTGTGGTGAGAAGGAAGCCCCTTCATGGCCTCGCCACGGCTACGTTAACAGTCAGGCCGGGATCAGGTCGCGCATATTTCCGGGAGTGACGATCCGCGACTGCGGGTGCAGTCCGTCGGGCCGCTCCAGACCGATGTAGGTGACGGGGCCCGCCGGGATCGTCTTGCCGTCCCACATGGTGGTGGTCGTCGCGCCGCCGGTCATCAGGTCGATGAGATGGCGGACCGTGAGCTGCTCGCGCTCGACGATGCCGCGCAGCAGCGTCGCGACCGTCACCCGGTTGCCCTCGACCCGGTTGGACGTCGGAGTCCCCTTGAGGTACAGATGCAGCCACTTGGCGCGCCACCGGCCGTCGGGCCCGCGCAGGAACGCCAGCGGCAGAGCG
Organism: Streptomyces sp. NPDC015220; assembly: GCF_043079345.1. Taxonomy (NCBI): domain Bacteria; kingdom Bacillati; phylum Actinomycetota; class Actinomycetes; order Kitasatosporales; family Streptomycetaceae; genus Streptomyces; species Streptomyces sp. NPDC015220. The sequence goes on from NZ_JBIBUK010000033.1 coordinate 67,428, forward strand.
ACCCGGCCCGGACCGCGCAGCTCGGACTTCATGCGTACCGTGCGCGGCTCGAACGAGCGGCCCTTCTGCTCGGCCTCACGCAGCATGAACCCGAAGAACGACTCCTCGACCTCCTCGAAGCCCTCCCCGCAGAAGATGTTGACCTGCGGGACGACACAGGCGCCCCGCACGGCGCCCAGCCGTAGGTTGATGAACTCCGAGGCCCCTTCGGGCGCGTCCGTGATGTCGCCGGAGTGCTCGCCCTCGGCGGCACGGAGGTTGGTGTACGACAGCCAGGAGACGGTCGCGTAGTCGGCGTCCAGCAGCAGCGCCGAGAGGTCGTAGTCGGTGGTGCGCTCGGTCTGCTTCCAGTACACGAAGAAGCGCAGCAGTTCCCCGTCGACCGGGGACACCGAGCCGCGCGGCAGCACACCGAGCCCGGACGCGGTCGCCCTGCCGCTGAGCGGCAGCGCCACGTCCAGGACGTCCGGGTCGATGAGCAGGTGGTCCGCCGCGGGCAGCCGGCGGCGCAGCTCCGCGTCCAGGGCGGCGACCAGCCGCTCGCGCTCGGGCGCGAGGACCGGCGGGCGGGTGTCTTCGGTGACCCAGGCCCGGCCCAGACGGTTGACGAACACCCGGCGTTCGCCGGTCTCCTTCGCACGGTTGTGCAGGTGCTGGCGCACCGACAGCACGACCCGGCCGGAGACATCGGGGGCTACCTGCTCGGCGGCGGCCACGACCGCGTCGCGCTCGTCCTGCGTGGGGGCGTCGCGCAGCAGCCGGTCCAGGGAGCGGAAGAGTCTGCCGGGCGCGGCCTTCAGCAGCCCGACCGCGCCGGTGACGTCGCCCATGGCGAGCAGTTCCTCCACTCGGCCGTCCAAGGTGCGCGCCGCCTTCTCGCCCCGGGCGACGGCGAACACGTCGGCCGCGTGCGGCCACTGCGGGTACTCGTGCGGATGCAGTCGCTCACCGAGCCGTTTCCACATCTCGCGGTGCGCGTGTACGTCGGCGAGCTTGGCCGGCGCCGCGGCGACGACCGTGTCAAGGCCCGCGAGCAGCGCCCGGCGCACCGCACGGGGCAGCGTCCGCAGCCGCGTCGGCTCCCGCAGGGTCACGTCACCGCCCGCGACCGCACAGGCCAGCCGGAGCACATCGGTGACCGTGTCCAGCAGCGGGCCGGCACCGGCCATGAGCCGGGCCAGGTTGATCACGGCCCGGCTCTCCCGCACCGGGATCTCCTCGGGCTGCGGTCCGTCCACGCAGTGACCGGCGAGGTCCCCGAGGTCCCGCAGGACGTCCTCGCTCAGGGGCGTGCTGCTGCCCGCCCACGTCAGGTAGAGGGCGGTGAGTTCCTCGTCCGGAGAACCCCCCAGGTGCAGGACCGTCATACGGTCCCCCGCCGCGGCGATCAGCTCGTCGTGGTGAGCGAGCATCTCGGCATACGTGTGCCGGTAGTCGCCGTACGACGGGAGGGTGAGCAGGTCCACCACACCGGAGCTCAGCTGCTCGAGGGCGCTCGGCCGAGTCCTGTCGTCGGCGAGGGCCTCGGCGATGCACCGCATCCAGAAGTCGACGGTGTGGGGCACGTCGGCCGGGAAGTCGGCGAAGTACACGTTGTGCCGGACATGGTCGCCGACCATCTCACGCACCGTGCCCAGCGTCCGAACCGCGGTGTCGACGACCGTGCCCTCGGACAGCCCGGACAGATGCTCGATCAGCTCCGCCGAGAGCTTGAAGCCCACCGACATCAGCGCGGCGTCGAACTGTCGTGCCGCGGCGGCGCCTTGCCCCGCAGGCCCCGCGGGGGAAGGGATGCGGTGAGCGTGCCGGACGACCAGAGGTTCGAGTCGGTGGACCATTCCGGCATGCTCCCAAGCCCGAGCAAGCGGTCGCATCCCGTTTTCCCGCCGACCGGCGAGCCGAGGACGTGGTCGTCCACGGTGCACACACCCGCGCCGCCGGGCCGGACATCTCTGACGGTCCCGCCACCCGGCCCGTCTCGACTCCGGCACTCCCCCGAGGACGCCGACCTCGGTGGTCGGCGGCGCGCTCGCACAGCCGGCTCGGCGACCGGCGACCGGCGACCGGCGACCGGCGACCGGCGACCGGCGACCGGCGACCGGCGACCGGCGACCGGCGACCGGCGACCGGCGACAACGTAGCCGAGCCGGTGTCATCGATTGGCGGTCCTCCACCCGTCATGGTGGAAACACCACCCGGTGACGCCGGGCTCCATCGCGGCGACCGCGCAGATCCCCGGCTGCCCAGCCGGGCCCCACAGCGCCGGAGGGTCTTCGGCGCCGATGACCGGACCGGTGAACGCGAGGGCCCAGCCAACGCACGCCCCGCGTGAAACCTATGACGTCCCGCATGTCAAGCATCGACTCGCCGACACTTCCCGGCGACCCCGGCCGCGAAGGGTGAGCGGCTGTCAGAAGATCACCTTTTAGGAGTAATAGTCATTCAATCCGGCAAGGGCTGCACGAATTTGACGTCGCCTCAGTTCGTCGCCGGTGGCGTTTGGGGCGCTGTGTGTCCCCCGATCGGCCCTGTGGCGCCGGTCCTCCCGATCCGCCCGATATGACAGCTATGGGAGGCGTCAGTACGTTCAATTACGCAACGGCTGTCACAGCCGGCTTCTCTCTGAGTCTGAGACAGGAGAACAAGAGACATGATCATGACCCGTTCCCACGCACTGACCGCGGCCGTCGCGGCCGCCGCGGCCCTGACCGCGACCGGCATCACCTACGCCACCGCCGCCCCGGCGCCGCAGACGGCCCCGGCCGTCGTCCAGCAGGCCCCCGTCCAGGCCCCCGCCCCCGCCCAGGCCCCCATGGGAGGCGACACCGGCGGCAACGCCGGCAAGGGCAACGAGGGCAAGGGCAACGAGGGCAACGAGCGCGGCGGCAACGAGCGCGGCGGCAACGAAGGCAACGAGCGCGGCGGCAAGAACTTCGAGGAGGGCTGGATCCACATCAACGAGCGGTCCTACTCCGCCCGCCCCGGAGGCTGCATCACCGTCGTCAGCGGCCTGGGCGCCAAGAGCCTGAACATCCGCAACGACAGCCGCCGCACCGTGGAGGTCTTCCGCGGCGCCACCTGCGACAACGGCGCCCCGATCGCCACCGTCGGCCCCCGCAGCTCCAGCGACGGCGTCCGGACCGGCCACGTCGAAGGCGGCGTCCACGTCAAGAACGGCGTCGTGGGCAGCTTCCGCGTCATCGAGCGCCACAAGGGCGGCGAGTACTGACCCGGCGCACCACCACGACACACGCCATACAACGGAGAACCCCGGCCCGCCGTAATCGGGCCGGGGCTCTCGTGCATGTGAACGCGATCCCGGGAGCACCGCGCCGGGACGCCCGGACCAGGGCACCCGGTCGCTCCGTCCGTGGCGAAGCGATCCGACGAAGGACAAGCGGGCCCGAACATCCCGCGCCCCGGCCGCCCCAGTCCTCTTCCGGGCCTCCCTGCCATGCGCACCGGGCGGCCTGTTCTTCGAACGCGTCCGACCCGCCGCTCACAGCATTCACCGGCTTCCGCCGGAAGCACTCACGGCCGCCCCTGGTCTCCGGTCCCAGCGGGCGGCCGTCGTTCCAGCCGGGGGATCAGAAGGAACACGCTCACCTTCAGCGGCGCTCCAGGAACGGGGCGAGTGCCGATGGCCAGACCGGCACTGGAGGCGACTCCAGGAGGGTATTCCCGCGTGACCACGCACGCTGGGGCACCACCATGGCGGTACCCAGCCGAATCCCGTCACCGCCCGCCCACGACCAACACGAGCACGCCGGGCGACACCGGTCACGCCGAGTACCCGACGCGACGGGCCGGTGAGGCCGCAGCGGTGTCCCGCTCCGGACGCCGTGCGATCGGAACGTGCCGCAGACCTGCCACCACTGTGCCCCGGCTGGTACCGGTCGCCGGACCGCGAGGGCCAATGCCGTACCGCGCAGCGACACACGTCGCAGTGCCACAGTCCCGCACGGATCCCTCACGTTGGCCGATACGCGCGTCATGTCAAGCAGCGACGCGCCGTGAGTCTCCGCCGGGACGCCCGCGCAAAGGGTGACCAGGCATCAGGAAATCACCTTGAAGGCCCAATGCCCAGTCAATTACTCATATAACCAGTTCATTTGACGTCGTATCAGTTCA